>NZ_JBKGXS010000002.1:0-660785 GCF_046546475.1 Pseudonocardia phyllosphaerae | reverse complement strand
GGACTCGGTCCGGGTCCCGGACGCGGAGGAGACCAACGATCACCTGGAGTACGCCCGGCGGGTGCTGGACGAAGTCCGGTACCGCGACAGCGCCGAGGAACCCGACGACGAGGTCGCCCGCCGGCACGCCGCCGAAGGTGACGCCGACGAGCGGGATTCAGACGGATCCGACGTCGACCGTGAGGACCGTGAGGCGGTCGTCGACGAGGCGCCGTGAGCCGCTCACTTGACAGGTGCGGATCGGTGACGGCGGCGGGGCACCACACGGGCGAGTAGGCGGTGCAGAAACGCCTGCCAGTGTCGTCCCTGGCCGGAGTGGTGCTGGGCAGGGACGAAATGCGCCCGGGTGGGCGATGGTGCGGCGGGTGATCCGTAGTGCTGCGGTGAAGCTGCCCTGGTCGGGGTCGTGGGCGGGACGCGGCTAACCTTGACTGATGCCCACAGCCAGCGCAACCGTCACGTTCTTGCTCGGCTCGCTTGTCTTCGTCATGATACCGGGACCGAGTGTCTTCTTCATTTTAGGGCGAGCGATAGCCTTGGGCCGGCGAGCGGCGCTGGTCACGGCCGCGGGTAACCTTGCAGGGGTCTTGGTGTTCGTCGTCGCGGTGTCCTTCGGGGTCGGGGTGCTGATTGAGCGTCTAGCAGTCGCGCTGACCGTCCTGCGGTACTTGGGTGCCGCCTATCTCATTTGGCTGGGAGGCCAGGCTTTCCGGCACCGCCACCAGCTTGTCGAAGCGCTGAACGATCCGACGAAACATCCTAGTAGGCGGCGGGGGTTCTGGGAGGGAGTAGTCGTCGGGCTCACCAATCCCAAGGCGATCGTCTTCTTCGCAGCGATACTGCCTCAGTTCGTCGACCCGGCCGCTGGTAGCCCTGTAACTCAGATGCTCGTTCTGGGTCTGCTGTTCTGTCTTCTCGCCTCGACCATGGACGTCGTGTGGGCCAGCGCAGCGGGTACTGCGCGCGACTGGTTCGCGACATCTCCGACTCGCCTTCGGAGGCTAGGCGGAACAGGTGGCCTGATCATGATCGGTATGGGCATCGGGGTAGCGGCGACCGGAAACCAGAGCTGATCCCGGGCACCGCCCTTGTGCTCCTCAAATGAATCAGGGGAAAGGTGGGGGGCTGACCGGCTGACTCGGTCGATTCCCGGACCGTTCGGCCACTGCAGCGAGGTAGGCACTGAGGTTTTCTCAGTAGTGGTGATCATGTAGTTCGGTCGTGCTCGAGGTGGAGGACGACGAGTGCGGCGGCGGTGATTGCTCCGACTCGCCAGGGGCACAGGGTGACTTGTTGCAGCGCTTTGAAGGTGGTCTTGAGCAGGGCGTTGCCGCGTTCGGCGATCGCGCGGGTGGCTGAGTGCAGGGGCGCTGCGGTGCGCTGGTCGACCGTTCGCCCGTGTCCGGTGCGGCGTTTGGGCGGGACGGTGAGCCGGTCGGCTTCGCCTTCGTAGCCCAGGTCGGCGAGCACGGCGCGGTCGTCGCTGGTCCAGAGGGTGAGGGTGTCGAGCAGGTCGGGGTGAGTGCGGGCGCAGGTCGTGTCGTGTTCGCGGCCGGGACGGACCGGGGAGGTCCACAGGGGCCATCCGTCGGGGGCGGTGATGATCTGGATGTTGCCGCCGTGGCGGTGGTGCTTGCCCGACCACCACAGGTCCACCCCGGGGGTGGGGCCCGAGGAGCGGCAGCGGTGGGTCGGGATCAGGGTGCCGTCGAGGTGGACCCGCGAGTGGCCGGCGGCCCGGGCGGCCAGGAGTGCACCGTGCAGGCCCGGGGCGGCCGCGGCGAGGACGTCGATGCCTTCGTGCAGGTAGCGGTAGACCGTGGCCACCCCGATCGCGTTGTCGGTGGCCAGGCGCACGGTCCGGGTGGCATCGAGCAGCCAGCGCAGCACCAGCACTGCCTGGGCGTACGGGGTCAGCGCGCGGCGACCCCGGCGTGTGCGGCGACGCCGCCGCTCCTGGTCCAGTAGCCGGGACAGGTAGCGGGCGGTGGAGTCCCGGATCGGGAGCACACCGGTGTAGATGACAGGATCGGACACGCAGGGCCTCTGTAGCGGTGTTGATCTTTGGTCGGACCAACTCCCTCTACCGGGGCCCTGCCCTATGTCCCCGGCATCTGCCCCGGCTCGGCGTGTCGCATATGGACCCTCGCGCCACTACTGAGAACACCTCATTGTCGCACTGCCGGTGCTCTGCTTCTGCGCATGACATGGTCCGGAGCCGCCGCCGTTCTCCATCCCGCTCGGTGTCACCCTGCACCACGAGCTGGAGCTCCTGGTCGGGACCGGATACTCGCCGGTCGAGGCGCTGCGCGCGGCCACCGCGCTCCCAGCACTGTGGTTCGGACTCGACGACCGGGGCCGGATCGCGCCCGGACTGCGGACGGACCTGCTGCTCGTCGACGGAGACCCGACGACCGACATCAGTGCGACCCGCAACCGGCGTCGGGTGTGGATCGGCGGTGAGCAGGTGTGACCGTCGACGACCGCCCGCGGCCGGGCGGCACCTTCCCGCTGGTCGGGCACCAGACGGCTCGTGCCGTAGCCCTGCGGCCGGAGGGCGCGGTCGTTGTGGCGACCAGGGTCGATGCCGACCCCGATTGGCGAAGGCTCAGCCCTCCGGACGTCGAGGATTGACCGTGTCCATGTAGTCGGTGACCTGCTGCACGACCGCGGGTTCTTCCAGGGCTCCACCGTGGCCGGCCCTGTCGGTCCGGATGTGGTAGGTACCGGCGCCGAGCTGGTGCTCGACACTGTTCGCCCAGGCGACGGGGGTGGAGGGATCGTGACTGTTGCTGAGCAACAGGGTGGGTACCGGACTGCGGGACGCTACCGGAGCCATGGACCCGTCGGCGGGCTGCGGCCCGCCCAGACAGATGGACGTGTACTGGGCAGAGTTGGCCGAATATCCCATGTCCGGTGCTGCTCGCCGCATTGCCGCGTGATCGAGCCGCGCCTGCTCGACGGTCCGCACCGACATGTCGAAGTCCGAGCACACCAGGAGATCCGCGTAGGGCACACGAGCCGGGAGCTGACCGTCGGGCCCTTCATCCGAAATAGGATTGCGTCCGCGAGAGAGTTCCAGAAGGTCGGCGGCAGCCTTACGAACATCTGATGTCATCGCGGAATCCATGTACCGGCTCACTGCCGCGTCCGACCAGGGCCGCCCGTAGGAGGTCCCGGGTACCTTACCGTCACGGGCCTGGCGCTTTGCAGCCTGCAGGACGGCGGGGATGTCCTTGTCATGCAGTACGCACCCATCGTCGCTCCCGCACGTCTTCGCGAATCGTTCGAAGAGCGCCTGGGAGCTCGCGGCGGCCGTCGTGACAAATTCGCGTCGCGATTGCGCCGGATTCATCACGCCTTCCAGGATGGAGCCGTTGACGTGCCGGCCGAACATTCCCAGATAGCGTTCCGCGTACAATGTTCCGTACGAGAATCCGTAAACATTGACTCGATCCACCCCTAGCGCGGCTCTGAAGGCCTCGGCGTCACGGGCGTTGCTGACGGCATCGGCGTGGCTCGCGATCGCGGCCGGGTCCGTAGAGCATGCACTCCACAACGCTTCCTGATCCGCCCGCAGGGCGGCGAATTCCTTCTCGTCGGTCGGCGGGACCAGCGGGATGTCGAGAACGTTGCTCGCCGGACAGGAAAGTTCACCGCTGTCGCCGACGCCGCGCGGATCGATCGCCACCAGATCGTAGTCAGGCATCTGCTCGCGCAGGCTCGCGAAGCCGATGTCCCCGCTCTCGCCGGGGCCGGACGGAAAGTTGATGATCGTTCCGCGGCTCTCCGAGGCAGTGCTCTTCTGCCGGTAGACTCGCAGCGGCATCGTCTCGCCGTCCGGCTCGGACCAGTCCAGAGGGACTGTGAGCACGCCGCACTCGACTCCTCGCACGATGTCGGTCCGGCTGCACTTTCCCCAGTTGAGGGCTCCTCGAGGAGTGTCCTCCGGTTCGGCTTCCGAGGTCCCTGCCAGGCCAACAGGTGCAACCAGACTTACAAGGGCAGCTGCCGCCACGAGCAACCTTCGCATAGGTGTCCCTTTCCGTGTCGAAGCAATCTGAGGTGCTCGTCAGGGGCTTCGACGATGCCGTCCGAGCACGGTGATCACTCTAGGTCGAGGCTCACGGCGGCGACCTCGGTCAGAAGTACGAGATCATCGTTTCTCGGCCTGTCCTGGAGAAAGCCGATCCGGCTTTGCAGAGGTTCGCAATCGTGTCCTCACAGCCGACAGACGAGTTCGTCGGTGTGGACGGTCGCTCCGGCCTGGGCGAACAGCAGGTGCGACCCGGCGGCGGCGTTGAACGCGCATGGACGAGACGAAGTGCTGGACGGCGCCGACGGGTCAGCTGCTGCCGCAGCGGGCGTCCCGGGGCGGGGTGGCGAGGTCGACGAGGTAGTCGGTGACAGTCCGGTCGACGCAGGCGTTGCCGCCGTAGAGGGCGATGCCGTGCTGGGCGGCCTCGACGGTGAGCAGGCTGCCTCCCAGGCGGCGGGCCAGGTTCACCCCGCCCTGGTAGGGGGTGCCCGGGTCGTCGGTCAGGGAGACCGTCAGCGTGGGCGGTACCCCGGCGGCGTCGGGGAGCCAGGGGCTGGGCCGGCTGGGCGGTTCGGGCCACCCTTCGCACTCGTAGTGGGTCGGTCCACCGGGGCGGCCGGGGTCGAGGAACGGCGCCGCCCGGCGGGCCCGGTCACGCAGCTCGGTCTGCTCGGCCGGGGTGCGCCGGGGGTTGTCCATGCAACGCACGGCGAGGTTGGCGTCCATGTGGGACGCGCCGCCGTATCGACCGTCGGCACCGCGGCCGAGGGCGATGTCGCGCAGGGCGAGCAGGGTGTCGCCGCGGCCGGCGGCGAGCTCCCGCAGGCCCTGCAGGATCGCCGGTCGCTGCGTGGGGGAGAACAGCGAGCTGCTCACGCCCTGCACCATGTCGCCGTAGGTCAGGGTGCGGCCGTCGGCGGTGGGGGCGGGATGGTCGAGCAGGGGACGGGTGAGGTCCTGGAAGACCTCGGTCGCATGGGCCGGGTCGGGGCCCAGTGGACAGTCCGGGCCGGTGGCGCAGGTGGCGGCGAGATCGTCGAAGGATTTCTGCCAGGCGGTGAACTGGGACAGCCGGAACTGTGCCTCGGTCTCGTCCGGGTCGACGGCGCCGTCGATGACCATCGCGCGCAGGTTCTGCGGGAACGCCTGGGCGTACATCGCGCCGAGCTCGCTGCCGTAGCTGTAGCCGAGGTAGTTGAGTTTCTGCTCGCCCAGTGCGGCGCGCAGCACGTCCATGTCCTGCACGACGTTGCTGCTCCCGACGCTGGTCAGCTCCTCGACTCCGCCGCTTCCCTGGGTGCATCGACGGGCGATGTCCTGCGCCCGGCCGGTGTCGGCGACGTCGAACAGGTAGGTCGAGGGCAGTGCGTTGCGGTCGGTCTCGGCGTCGGTGAAGCAGTCGACCCGTGGTGTCGATGCGCCGACTCCGCGCGGGTCGAACCCGATGACGTCGAAGCGTTCCCCGACCGGGGTGTTGTCCCAGACCGGGCCCAGTGAGGCCACGAAGCCGGCCCCCGACGCGCCGGGCCCGCCGGGGTTGACCAGCAGGGACCCGATCTTCTCGCCGCGTGCCTTCGCCCGCAGCAGGGCGACCTGCCCACGGGGCCCGTCGGGGTCGGCGTAGTCCAGTGGTACCTCGACCCGTGCGCAGTCGAACCGGTCACTCGCATAGAGGGGTCGGTCGGTCGCCGAGGTCGCGTAGGAGTCACACGGCTGCCAGGTGATCTGCTGGTCGTGGAACGCGGCGAGCGCCGATGACGATGCGGTCTCGGCCGCGGCGGCCGGCCCCGGCGGTGCGGGCCCGCCGCAGGCTGCGAGCACCGTCAGCGAGACCACCCCCAGGGCGACGGGCAGCAGGCGAGAGCGGAACATGACGTCTCCTCGGGTCGGTAGTGGACGGAGGTCGCCGCTCGGCGGCTCCGTCCCGTGTCGCGTCCCATTGCATGTGCGCCCCGCACCGGTGGCACAGTGGCGTGCAGTCATCGGAGGACATGACGCCATGTCACTACCGTCGACGAGGAGCGTGCCGGACCGTTGTCGACCATGAACACCAAGCTGCTGGACATGACACTCACCGGCGTCACCGTCCTCTCCGTGACCGTGGTGATCGCCTACTTCGGGCTGCACCACGACACGGGGCTGTTCACCGTGCTGCCGGAGTCGATCACCGGATTCTTCCTGCAGAACCGGTTCCTGCAGTGGGTGGCGCTGGTCGCGCTCATCGGGGCGCTGGCCGGTAAGACCGTGACCGGACGAGTCCTCACGCGGCGCCGTCCGCAGCAGACGCGGTCGTGACCGACACCGTCAGGAGAACCGTGACAGGGACCGGTACCGCTCGGACCGTGGCGATCGGTGGCGATCGTGCCGGGACCGATCCGGCCGGAGCCGAGGCCGAGGCCGGGGGCGACCTCGGTGCGGGTGCGGGCACGGTGTCCTCGCGGGTGCGGCGGACCGCGACGGTCACCGCGCTCGCTGCGATCGCACCGCTGTGCGTCATCGGGGTCGCACTCACGGCGAACACCTGGTGGGACGGGCTCATCGCCGCCGTCGGACTGGTACTGGCACTCGGGGTGCTGCGGGAGTGGAGCCTGGACGGCTACCCGCGCAGATCGGTGTTCGCACTGGCCTTCACCGGTGTGAACTGGCTCGTGGCCGCCCTGACCGCCGCCAGCCCGATCACCTTCGTGCCCTTCGCGCTCGTCGGGTCGATGTTGCTGGCCAGGCGTCTGCGGCACCGATGGCGGTGGGTCGTCGTGCTGGCCGGGCTCAACGCGGCTGCGGGTGCCATGGCATTCCTGCCCCGTCCGCCCACGGTGTCTCTCGCCGGCCAGTACGTTCTCCTGCCCCTGGTGGGGACACTGTTCGTCGCCGGGGTGATCGTCGTCAGCGAGCACGCGTGGACCGTCGTCCGGCGCCTGGAACGGGCCGGCGAGGCCGAGCGTGAGCTGGCGATCGCCCACGAGCGGATGCGCTTCGCCGGCGACCTGCACGACATCCACGGGCACTCGCTGCACGTCATCAAGCTCAAGGCCGCCTACGCGCAGGCGCTCGTGCGCAACGGTGATACAGCGGCGGCCGACGTCGAGCTCGCCGAGATCCGCGGAGTCGCGACCGACGCCATCGCCGGTACCCGCGAGCTGGCCCACGCGCGCCTGCAGCTCAACCTGGCCGCCGAGCTGGAGAACACCCGCCATCTCGGTGAGGCCGCAGGCATCCGGGTCGAGATCCGGCACGACCTCGGCGACGCCCCGGCCCACCCGCTGCTGGCACAGGTGCTGCGTGAGGCCACGACCAACCTGCTCCGGCACGCCCACCCGCGCACCGTCGCCATCACCGCGTCGAACAACCGGATCGAGGTCACCAACGACGGCCTCGACACCGATGCGGGCCCGGACCCCGAGCTGCGCGGACTCGCCCAGCTGCGGGACCGCATCCTCGCCGCCGGTGGGAACCTGTACGTGAGCGCCACGCAGACGACGTTCACCGTCGCCGCCCACCTCGACGACCCCGCCGTCGGCGACCACCGCGACACGCGGGCGGGGACCTGATGACCGAACCGGCGATCGCCCGCATCGTGCTGGCCGACGACGAGAAGCTGCTGCGCAGCGCGATGGCGGCGCTGCTGCCCCTGGACGGCACCATCACCGTCGTCGCCCAGGCCGAGGACGGCGACCAGGCGGTGCGCGAGACCCTCGAACACCGTCCCGACGTACTCGTCATCGACCTGGAGATGCCCGGAACCAACGGCCTCGACGCCGTCGCCCGCATCCGTGAGCACCACCCCGACCAGCCCGTCCTCATGCTCACCCGCCACGCCCGTCCGGGAGTCCTGCGCCGCGCACTCAAGCTCGGGGTCCAGGGCTTCATGAGCAAGAGCGCCGACCCCGAGGACATCGTCCGGGTGATCCACGAACTCCGCGCCGGACGCCGCTGGATCGCCCACGAGGTCCTCGAAGCGTCGGTGATCGACGACTGCCCGCTGACCGACCGCGAGATCGAGGCCCTCGTCGAGACCCGCGAGGGCTACTCGGTGGCGCACATCGCCCACCGCCTGCACCTCGCCCACGGCACCGTGCGCAACTACCTCTCGAGTGCCATGCAGAAGACCGGCACCCCGACCCGCCACGACGCCGCCCGCCGCGCGTACGAACGCGGGTGGCTCTGACCGGTCGACGGGTGCTTCCGAACCGCCCGGTCCTCGGCAGAGGTCGGTGCGCTTGCGGGCGTAGCCGAATCGGACGGATGGCGCGAATCGTCTCGTGCAGTCGGTGCGGCGGAGCGGGGTCGTGGATTCGTCATTCGCAGCTGCACTGAATCTGCCCGCAGTGCGGCCTCCTTCTCGTCGTCGGATGCGAATGAGTGTCTTGTGAGACCCGCCCGCGGAACTCCGAAAATAAAGATGCAGGAATCCGTATGCGTGAATGGATTCCAGTGATTGAGAAGAGTGCGCAGGAAGGATGATTCCTCGGGATTTCCGAGATAGTTTCACGGCGGCTACCGCATTGACCGGAGGATCCATGCCGCCATCAGCTGCCGGGCAGGTACGACGCTCGGTGTTCCGACCCCGGACCGAGGACACGTCCGTCGGGCCGGGAGCCCCCAGCGCGGGGCCGCCCTTCTCGAGATCTCCCCGCTTCGCCGTGCTCGTCACGGTGCTGCTCGTCGCCACGGTCGCCGCGGCGACGCTGTCGGTGTCGGTCGGATCGGTCGGGGTGCCGGTCGGGACGGTGTGGCAGGTCGTCGCGACCCGGACGGGGCTCACCGACCCGGTGGCCGGTGCCGATCCGGTCGTCGATCAGATCGTGTGGTCGGTCCGGGTGCCGCGCACCGTGCTCGCCATGCTTGCCGGGGCAGGGCTGAGTGTGGCCGGGGCGGTGATCCAGACCGTGGTGCGCAACCCGCTGGGGGACCCGTATCTGATCGGGATCGTTCCGGGAGCCGGTCTCGGAGCGGTCACCGTGATCGTGGCGGGGTCGGCTGCCGTGGGTGGCCTCTCACTGTCCGCCGCGGCGTTCGCCGGTGGGTTGCTCGCGTTCGCGGTGGTGTTCCTGCTGGGGCGCCAGCAGGGCAAGTGGCCGCCGGCGCGTCTGGTGCTCGCCGGTGTCGCGGTCGGCTACCTGGTTTCGTCCGTCACCTTCTTCCTGCAGACGATCGCCGCTCCCAACCAGGTGCAACGGGTGCTGTTCTGGACCCTGGGCAGTGTGGCCGGTGCCCGGTGGGCGGATCTCGCGGTTCCTGCCGTGGTCATCGCACTGGGCACCGCGTGGCTGGTCCTGAACGGCAGGCGCCTCAACACCCTGGTCAACGGGACGGATCTGGCGGCGTCGCTGGGGATCGCCGTGGGCCGCTTCCAGCTGCAGCTGATGGCGTTGACCGCGTTGGTCACCGGCAGCGTCGTCGCGGTCGCCGGCGGCATCGGGTTCATCGGTCTGGTCGTACCCCACGTCGCCCGTCTCCTGGTGGGTGCCGATCACCGCCGGGTACTGGTCACGTCGGTGCTGCTCGGATCCGTCTCACTGCCGCTGGCCGACGTCGCAGCCCGGACCCTGCGGGCTCCGGCCGAACTCCCGATCGGGATCGTCACCGCGGCGATCGGTGCGCCCTTCTTCCTGTGGTTGCTGCGTGCGACCTCGCGACCTGCCCGGCGGAGTGGCTGATGCGTGTCGAGGCGAGGGCCATCAGCGTCGATCTGGCGGGTCGGCGGATCGTCACCGATGCCGAGCTGCGCGCCGGCTCGGGCGCGATGGTGGGGCTCATCGGCCCGAACGGGTCGGGCAAGTCGACGTTGCTGCGGACGGTGTACCGGTCGATCCGGCCCGCGGGCGGGCAGGTGCTGCTGGACGGTGACGACGTCTGGCAGCTCGGTGCCCGGCAGGCGGCGCAGCGTACGGCGGTGGTGCTGCAGGACGATCCCACGGAGTTCGAGTTCACCGTGCGCGAGGTCGTCGAGCTGGGACGTGTGCCGCACAAGGGACTGCTGGACCGCGACACCGAGCGAGACGTCGAGATCGTCGAGGGTGCGATGGCTCGTACGGGGGTCGGCGGATTCAGCGAACGGCTGGTCAGCACGCTGTCGGGCGGGGAGCGGCAGCGGGTCCTGCTCGCTCGGGCTCTCGCCCAGCAGACCCCGGTCGTGCTCCTCGACGAGCCGACGAACCATCTCGACGTGTCGGCCCAGCTCGAGCTGCTCGACCTGCTGCACGGTCTTCCGCTGACCGTCGTCGCGGTGCTGCACGACCTGAACCTGGCCGCGGCGTACTGCGAGGACCTCTACGTCCTGGACGGCGGGCGGGTCGTCGCCCATGGCCCGGTCGGCGACGTACTCACCCCCGAGCTGGTCGCCGACGTCTACGGAGTCACCGCGCACCGCACCGTCAACCCGCTGACGGGGCGGCCGTGCCTGCAGTTCGCCGGGACCGCCGCACATCGACGCGAGCCCGACACCACCGTCTCCGAGGAGCACAACCCGTGAACCTGCGGCTCAGCCTGATCGCCCTGGTCCCCGTCGTCTCGGCGCTCGTGGTGGCCTGTGGTTCCCCCGCTCCGGCCTCCGCTCCGCCCGACGGCGCCGCCGCCGAGGCCGGCTATCCCGTGCACTACCGCAGCTGCGGGCACGACTTCACCGCTCCGGAACCACCGAAGCGGGTTCTGCTGGGGTCGGCGTCGACCCTGCCGACCTTGGCTGCGCTGGGCGTGCAGGACCGTGCTTTCGGCTACCTCACCGGGCAGCAGTACCCGCCGCCGCCCGAATCGCGGAACCTGCAGGAGGTGTCCCCGGATTTCATGGCGTCGCGGGAGACGGTTCTCGGTGCGCGGCCCGACCTGGTACTGACCACCGACGAGAACCAGGTATCCGGGGAGCAGGGAACACCGAGTGCGGACGACCTCACGACACTCGGAGCAGGCGACTACGTGATGGGCGGCTTCTGCGTCGGCGCCGCGGCACCGACCGGCGTCGACGTCGTCTACGACGACATCCGCCAACTGGGAGCGATCTTCGGTGTGCCGGAGCGGGCCGCCCGGCTGGAGGGGGAGCTGAAGCAGCGGATGGCCGCGGCCGGCGCCGTACGCGGGTCCCGGCCACCGGCACGGGTGGCGTTCGTCCAGGTCTACGACGGGAAGCTGTATGCGCTCAGCGGCGGCCCCTACGCCGCGATCCTGGCCGGTGCCGGGATGACCAACGAGTTCGCCGACGTGAAGGACAACTTCGCGGAGATCACGTCCGAGCAGATCCTGGTGCGCCGCCCGGATGCGGTCCTCGTGGTCCACGGCGGCACGGAGGATCCACAGCAGACGACCGAGGCCGTCGGCCGGATGATGGCCGGTAGCCCGGCCGTCCAGCGGGGCGCGGTGTACCCGGTCTCCGGTTCGGAGATCACCGGCGGTGGGGTGAACATCGTGTCCCTCATCGAGAGCGTCGCCAAGAAGGTCTACGGCGGATGAGTCGTGGCACGGCATCCGAGGGGCCGGGTCTCCGGCGCGAACCGGGCTTCGTGCTGCTGTGGATCGCACAGACCGCCTCGATCGCCGGTGGTCAGGTACGGCTCGTCGTCCTGCCCGTCCTGGCCTACCAGACAACAGGGTCGGCCTCGCTGACGGCTCTGCTGGTCACCGTGCAGGCGGCGCCCTATCTGCTGTTCGGGTTGGTCGCCGGGGCGGTCTCGGACCGGGCGAACCGGCGGGCGGTCATGGTGACCGGCGATCTGGTCAGTGCGGTCTCGATGGCGAGTATCCCCTTCGCCACGACGTTCGGGCCGCTGTCGACGGCACACCTGTTCCTCGCCGCCGCGGCCACCGGAACCGCATTCGTCTGGCACGACTCGGCACTGTTCGGCGCGCTGCCGGCGATCGTCGGCCGAGACCGTCTCGTCGGCGCCTACAGCGTGCTCGTCACGACCAGCCAGGTCCTGCAGATCGCGGCCACCGCTCTCGCCGGAGTGCTGATCGCGGTGATCGGGCCGGATCGAGCCCTGTGGATCGACGGCGCGTGCTACACGGTGTCGGCGCTGGCCATCCTCGCCGTCCCCGGGCGGCTCAGCAGCACCGGCACACGATCGGGCCCGCGCCCGAGCCTGCTCACCGACGTCCGGGAAGGCCTGCGCTACGTCTGGGACCACCCGGTGGTCTGGCCGCTCACCGCAGCCGGTTTCGGGTCCGCGGTCAGCAGCGGTGCGGTCATCGGCCTGGTCGTGGTCTACGGGATCCGCCGGCTCGGGCTCGCCGACGACAGCCCGTTCATCGGCTGGCTGTTCACCGCGCTCGCCGCCGGTGGCCTGCTCGCCGGAGTCTGCTTGCCGATCCTGTCGAAGCGGTTCAGCCCACCCCGGGTCAGCCTGCTCGGCCTGGCAGCCATGTCGGTCCTGTTGGTACTGGTCGCGGTGAACTCGTCGTTCCCGGTCGGCCTCGTGCTGCTCGTGGTGTGGGGGATGTCGTCCACACTTGTGATCACCAACGGCATCGCGTTGCGCCAGCAGCTCACCCCGGACCGGCTGCAGGGCCGGGTGAACGTCACCGCACGGATGATCGCCTACGGCGGCTCGCCGCTCGGGGCGGCTCTGGGCGGTCTTCTGGCCGATCACACCAGCGTCCGGGTCACGTTCCTGGTCATGACCGTGGCGGTGGCAGCCAGTTTCGCCTACGCGTGGCGGTCGCCGCTGCGCAGACTGTCCGCCGCCGACGTCGCGAACATGGCGGAAAAGGCCGGGTAGAGCGGTGCAGCGCACCGGTGGATGCGCAGGCGGATCAGTTCCGGGCCCGACGCTTCGCGGCCAGCACGACGACCGGCACCAACGCCGACGCCGTCACCACCGCCCCCAGCGCGGACGGCCCACTCACCCCCCACGAGCTGTCCAGAGTGGACCCGGCTACCCCGGCACCCACGGCGGTCCCGAGATTGAATGCCGAGGTGGCCATCGACGACGCGAGGGTCGAACCGTGCCCGGCGTGCCGCAGCGCCTGGGCGATCAGCACCGGGTTGGCCCCGAGCCCGCTCGCGCCGACGAGCACTACCAGCGCCACGACCAGCGGGGTGACCGTCGCCGCGGCCGCGAGCACGGCCAGCACCACGGCGGTCACCGTCACCGCCACGGCGATCACGCCGAGCGGGCGCCGGTCCCCGAAGCGTCCGCCCAGCGCGGTGCCCAGCAGCGCGCCGAGGCCGAAGCCGACCAGCACGAGCGGGACGAGCGCGGCGGGCACACCGGCGGCGTCGGTCAGCAGCGGGGTGATGTAGCTGTAGGCACCGAGGAACCCCGCCTGGGCGAGCACCATCGTCGCCAGCACCGCCCAGACCCGCCAGGGGCGCAGGGCACCGAGCTCGGAGCGCACCGACGGCTCCGGCCGCGCGGTCGTTGACGTCGTCGGCGGGGTGGCGGGCAGGACGCGCAGCACCGCGACGATCACCACGAGCGCGAGCGCGGCGAGGATCCAGAACGGTCCGCGCCACCCGGTGAGCTGCCCGGCGAAGGTGCCCAGCGGGACCCCGGCGACGACGGCCAGGCTCAGCCCGGCCGACATCACTGCCAGCGCCCGGGCGCTCGCCGCGGGGCCGGCGACCCTGGTCGCCACGACGGCGCCGACCGCCCAGAACGCGCCGGTGGCCAGCGCCGTCACCACCCGGGACGCGACGACGAGCGAGAACGACTCACCCAGCGCAGCGACGACGTGCCCCGCGGCGAACACCGCCAGTGCCGCCACCAGCGTCGCGCGGGCGGGCAGGCGCAAGGTCAGCAGCGCCATGACCGGCGGCCCGACGATCATCCCGGCGGCGAACGCGGTGACCAGCAGGCCGGCCTGTGCCACGCTCACCCCGAGCCCGGCGGCCGCCTCGGGCAGCAGCCCGGCGATCATGAACTCGGTGGTGCCCATCAGGAAGATGCCCGCCGCGATCACGTGCACCGCCGGGGGCAGCCGCGGTCGCCGGCCCCGGGCCGTGGCCTCGTCGGTGCTCTGCGGGGTCGGCACGGTCGTCGCGTCGTCGGTCATGGCATCGATGCAACGCCGCTGCGGCGCGGTGGGGGAGGCGTGGTCGACCGGGGTGCCGGCAGCACCCCTCTCGCCGGTACCCGCCACGGGCGGCGCGCTCGTCGTACCGTCGTGGCATGGACGAACGCAGGGACCACCGCGCCGAGCTCGGCGAGTTCCTGGCCTCGCGCCGTGCCCGCATCACCCCCGACCGGGTCGGGCTCCCGATCTACGACGCGTCCAAGCGCCGGGTCCCGGGGCTGCGGCGTCAGGAGGTCGCCACGCTGGCCGGGCTGTCGGTCGACTACTACGTCCAGCTCGAGCGCGGCAAGGCGTCCGGGGTCTCCGAGGGAGTGCTCGACGCGATCGCACGGGCCCTGCAGCTCGACGACGCCGAACGCTCGCACCTGTTCGACCTGCACCGTCACGTCGCGGCCGACCCGAGGCGCCGCCGTCCGCGGCGGACGACGGCCGTCCGGCCGATGCTGCAGCGGGTCGTGGATGCCATGACGGTGCCGGCGTTCGTCCGCAACCCGCGCCACGACCTGGTGTGCGCCAACATCTCGGCCGTCGCGTTCTACAGCCCGCTGTTCCCCGATCCCGACCGGCCGGACCCGGCGGTGCCGGTGAACTTCGTGCGGTTCTGCTTCCTCGACCCGCGCGCCCGCGACTTCTACCCCGACTGGGACACCATGGCCGACAGCGCGGTGAACCTGCTGCGTACCGACGCCGGCCGCGATCCCTACGACCGCGACATCAGCGACCTGGTCGGCGAGCTGTCCACCCGCAGCGAGGAGTTCCGGGTGCGGTGGGCCCGGCACAACGTGCGCCTGCACCACACCGGGAGCAAGACCTTCCGGCATCCCGTCGTCGGTGAGCTGACCGTCGGGTACGAGACCATGCCGCTGCCCGCCGATCCCGGGCTCGTGCTGACGATCTACAGCCCCGAACCGGCGAGCCCGTCCGCCGACGCACTCGCGCTCCTGTCGAGCTGGGCGGCGACGAACGTGCCCGGGGCGCATCGCGACGTGCCGTCCGAGCGGCACTGAGGCCGAGCGGCACTGAGGCCGAGCGGTACGAAGACCGGCCGGCGACGCCGGTCAGGCGCCGGCCCGGTCGTGCTCCTCGGCGTCGGCGGCCGCGGCCCGGCGCTTCGACACCACCAGGCTCGCCACCGCGGCGACGGCGATCGTCCCCGTGATGACCAGCAGCGACAGCCAGATCGGCACCTCGGGCACCGGCAGCGGCCGGCCGTCGTTGATGAACGGCACGTTGTTCTCGTGCAGCGCGTGCAGCGTCAGCTTCACGCCGATGAACGCCAGGATGATCGACAGGCCGTGCGCCAGGTAGATCAGGCGCTCGAGCAGGCCGCCGATGAGGAAGTAGAGCTGGCGCAGGCCGAGGAGGGCGAAGGCGTTGGCGGTGAACACCAGGAACGCCTCCTGGGTCAGGCCGAAGATCGCGGGGATCGAGTCGAACGCGAACAGCAGGTCGGTGAGCCCGATCGCCACGATGACCAGCGCCATCGGGGTGAGCAGCCGCTTGCCGTCGATGCGGGTGGTGAGCTTGGCGCCGTCGTACTCGGTCGAGGTCGGCAGGACCTTGCGCACCATGCGGATCAGGCGGCTGTCCCCGGCGTCGCTCTCGTGCTCGTCCGACGACATGGCCTCCCTGATCTGGGACCAGGCCAGCCAGAACAGGATGATCGCGAACAGGTAGAACACCGCGGCGAACTGCTCGATGATCACCGCGCCGACGGCGATGAACGCGCCGCGCATGACGATCGCGATCGCGATGCCGATCAGCAGCACCTTCTGCTGGTGCACCTTCGGTACCGCGAAGCTGGTCATGATCAGCAGGAAGACGAACAGGTTGTCGACCGACAGCGCCTTCTCGGTCATCCAGCCGGCCAGGTACTCGCCGCCAAACTCCCAGCCGGAGAACACGCCGACACCGACGCCGAACAGCAGCGCGATCGCGATGTAGCCGATCGACCAGACGGCCGACTCGCGCAGCGTGGGCTCGTGCGGGTCGCGGGCGTGCCCGACGAAGTCGAACACGAGCATGCCGATGACGGCGGCGATCGTCGCCAGCCATACCCAGAGAGGGACGTTCATGTGCGGGGCCTCCAGCGCAGATCTCGGCGCTGAAGGTCTCCTCCGCCCCGCGTCTGCAGGACCGGCGCCACCGGGACCGGCTCGTACCGGCTCCGTGATGACGGCGACGCCGTGTTCGGGAGTACTCCCCTTCGCAAAACGGACAGTACGACACCGGACCGGTCCGTCCAACCCGGGAACTCGGAGCGACGACGGCGGGGGAGCGGCCTCGATGTGTCTCTCACCAGGGGATTTGCCGGTGAAGGCGACGCGGGTTCCCGGGTAAAGCAGTGTTAAAGACCACGCAAAAGGATGCGTCGCGGTGGACGGCCGTCGGCCTCAGGTCTCGTCGGGGGTGTCGTCGATGGAGGCCTGCAGTGTGGTCAGCCAGGCCAGGTGGCTGCTCAAGGCGCTGCGGCCGTCCGGTGTCAGGCGCAGCCAGGTGCGGGGCCTGCGCCCGACCGACCCCTTGTGGATCTCGAGCAGGCCGGCCTCCTCGAGGGTGCGGCTGTGCTTGGAGATCGCGGAGTCGCTGACGCCGACCAGGTCGCGTGCCGTGGCGAACTCGACCCAGTCGGCGCCCTGCAGCAGGGCGCACAGCGCCAGTCGCGGACCGGTCTCGAAGACCGGCTGCCGCTCGCCCGTGTCCATGTCCGTGGTCATTCCGGTCCCGGTGCGGCGGGCAGCCGTCACCGCTGCACCCGACCGCCGGCGACGTCGGAGCGGATGAGGGACTGGATCCGGAGCTGGCTCAGGAGGACTCCCACCCCCACGACGACCGGCACGCCGACGGCGAACCCGATCTGGTCGTGGGCGACCAGCACCTTGGTGGCGATGAAGCCCGCGATGCTCAGGACCATGCAGGCGAGCCAGAAGGGGCGGGCGCTGGGGTAGGCCCCGACGGCGCGGGGCAGCTGCACCCCGGACCGGTTGCGCTTGATGATGCTGTACGCCGCAGAGGCCAGGGCGATCACGAGCGGGGACCACTGGACGAACGGAGTTGCGGCCGGAAACAGGTGCAGCCAGAGCGGGATCCCGGCGAACGCCGCCAGGAGGACGGTGGTGAGGACCCAGTAGGCGGTCGGGTAGCCGGCGTGCTTGGAGAGGGCGCGACGGGCGTCGGCGACCTGGTCGAGCTCGGGCGTCCTGGACATCGTGTTCTCCCATCTGCATCAACTTTCTAGTTGGAAAGTTAGTGCTGGATGGATGGGGAGTCAACCCCGGGCGGTCCGGGATCAGGTCTGGACGGGCATCGTCGGCAGCCGGTCAGCGATCTTCTGACGAGGCGGATCCCCCTCGATCCAGTCGCGCACGCGGTCGTCGGCGATCGCGTCCAGGATGCGTTTCCGCTGATCGGCGGTGAGATGGGTCGACCACGCGGCCTCGGCGGCGCGCAGGGCGTAGAACTGCTCGTTGCCCGAGCCCGGACGATGGATCGATCGACGGATCGCTGATCCGTCTGCCAGCGAGGGGTTTCCGACCATCGCAGCCAGGGCGACGGTTCGGTTCTCACCGTCGCCGTCGAGCAGCGTCCTGATCTGGCTCACCGGGAACTCGCCTTCGCGGGCACTCTCGACCACGGCGGTCAACAGGTCGTCGAAGATGGCGGTGCGCCGATGTCCCGCGGGCAGGATGTTGCGGATTGCCGACAGACCGGAGACCGAGGACTTCAACGTTGCGTCGAGTTCCCCCAGCGAGCGCTGGATGCGGCCCTCGGCCCACGTCAGCGGCGCGACCAGAAGCACCGCGGTGCCGAGCTCGATGAGCACGGACTGCGACCAGCCATCCAACGACTCCGCTCCGATCGCAAGTGCTGAAACGACGAGCGCGATGCCGAGGACGAGACTGAGGCCGATGACGACGCCCCGCCGTCGCAGCCATCGCACGAACGCCCAGTTCTCGACGGACGGGAATGACGACATCGAGTAACTCCGCTCGCTGGTGTGGGGTTGAGCGCTCAGAGAATGATCGCTGCCAGCACGAAGAAGGCGACCACGTCGATCACGCCGAACACCATCGCCACGGACGCCTCGGTCTTGCCGGGCTGACCGACCGCCAGACGGTTCGACGCGGTCAGCCCGAGCGCGAACGCCACCGGCCCGAGCACGATGCCGAACAGGAAGAATCCGAGGAACCCGCAGAACAGGGCGGCGTTGGCGAGCCGCCGGGACGACTCCGCGGCGACCTGCGCCTGGTGCTGCTGCCAGGCGTGGAACTGCTGCCAGGCGTTGTGGTGGGGTGCCTGCGGCGCGAACGGCGGCTGCGGGGCGGTCATGGTGTGCTCCTCGAAGGCTGTGCGACGGGTCTGACACCCGCTGTGTCGCCGCGTCGACTACTCCGGTTAGCCCAACGGACGGCAGCTCATCGATTCTGAGGAGCGGCCCCACGGAGACAGCGGCTCCACGGTCGCTTCGCGCCGTCCGTAACGTCTGTATGAACCCGATACCCACCCCCGATTTCCGACGACGCCCGCCGCTGTGGGCCCGCTCTCGCCGCCCTGGCGCGGTGATCACCGGTGTGCCAGAAAGTGCCGGACCCCAGGAGGCATGCCGTGTCGGAACCGACCACCCCCACCCAGCTGCTGATCGACGGGAAGTTCGTCGACGCCGCGTCCGGCGAGACGCTGGAGACCTACAACCCGGCCACCGGTGAGGTGCTCGCGCACGTCGCCGCGGCCGGTGTCGAGGACGTCGACGTGGCCGTGGCCGCCGCCCGCCGCGCGTTCGACGAGGGGGTGTGGTCCGGGCTGGCCCCGGCCGAGCGCAAGGCGGTCATGCTGCGCTTCGCCGACCTCGTCGAGCAGAACCTCGAGCAGATCGCGTACCTGGACTCGGTCAACGCGGGCAAGCCGATCGTCGACTGCGAGACCCTCGACCTGCCCGACGTCGTCGGGACGCTGCGCTGGTACGCCGAGAGCCTGGACAAGGTGTTCGGGAAGGTCTCGCCGACCGGCGCCGACGCCGTCGGGCTGATCACCCGGCAGCCGCGCGGTGTCGTCGCCGCGGTGCTGCCGTGGAACTTCCCGGCCGCCATGCTCAGCTGGAAGCTCGGGCCCGCGCTGTCCGCGGGCAACTCGGTGATCGTGAAGCCGCCGGAGCAGGCGCCGCTGTCGACGCTGCGGATCGCCGAGCTCGCCCTCGAGGCCGGCGTCCCGGCGGGCGTGTTCAGCGTGCTGCCCGGGCCGGGTGAGGTGACCGGCCGCGCGCTGGGCCTGCACGACGACGTCGACGTCGTCGCCTTCACCGGCTCGACCGAGGTCGGCCGCGAGTTCCTGCGCTACGCCGCGGACAGCAACCTCAAGTCGGTCGGGCTGGAGTGCGGGGGGAAGAGCCCGCAGATCGTGTTCGCCGACGCCGTCGAGCGCGACGTCGACCACGTCGCCGACGAGCTGGCCAACGCCGCGTTCTGGAACAACGGCCAGAACTGCACCGCCGGCTCGCGGATCCTCGTCGAGGCCGCCGCGCACGACGCGCTGGTCGCCGCCCTGCAGGCCAAGCTCGCCGAGTGGCCGGTCGGCGACCCGGGCGACCGTGCGACCAAGCTCGGGCCGCTCATCGAGCCGAGCGCACTCGAGCGGGTCCTGCGCTACGTCGACGGCGCCCGCGAGGCCGGCGCCACGATCGTCGCCGGCGGGAACCGGACGCTGGAGAGCACCGGCGGCTGGTTCGTCGAGCCGACGATCATCGACGACGTCACCCCCGACATGGCCGTCGCCCGCGAGGAGATCTTCGGGCCGGTCGTCGCCGTGCTGACCTTCGACACCGAGGCCGAGGCGGTCCGCATCGCCAACGACTCCGCCTACGGACTCGCCGCCTCGGTGTTCACCCACGACTTCGAGCGCGCGCACCGCGTCTCGCGCGCCGTCGACGCCGGGACCGTCACGGTGAACTGCTACGGCGAAGGCGACATCACCACGCCGTTCGGCGGGTTCAAGACCTCCGGATTCGGCGGTCGTGACAACGGCCTGGAGGCCTTCGACCAGTACACCGAGATCAAGACGACGTGGTTCGCGCTGGGGTCCTGACGACGTCATCGCATCCTGAACGGCCCGCACCGGCACCGGTGCGGGCCGTTCGGCTTCTCGCCTGTCCACGAGGGCTCCGGTTCCTCCGAGACATGCCCGCGACCTCGCGATACGTGCGTGTCGCGCCGGTGTGAACGCCCCGGGTCGTCTCAGGGCACCTTCTTGACAGGTCCACCCGGGGCGGCACAGGATTCACTTATATCCGAACGAAGCGTTCAGTAAGTGAACATCAATGACGATGTGCTGCGAGCTGTGAGACCGCCCGCGGCTGCCCCGGGAGGAGACACGGGTGGGGTCACTCGGAACGGCGAGAAGTTCGAAGGGGCGAGAAGCTCGAAGGAAGGTGCTCCGATGATCGAAGCCGTCGGGCTCGGGAAGCGGTTCACGTCGTCACCGACCGAGCGGAAAGCGGTCGATGATGTCAGCTTCACCGTCGGGTGCGGAGAGTTCTTCGTGATCATGGGCCTCTCCGGATCCGGCAAGTCGACCTTGTTGCGCATGCTGAACCGGCTCGTCGAGCCGACTGAGGGATCGGTTCGCGTCGATGGAGTCGACGTCTCGGCACTGGGTGAGGTCGAGTTACGCGACTTGCGCAACAGCCGGATCAACATGGTGTTCCAGCACTTCGCGCTGTTCCCGCATCGCACCGTGCGCGAGAACGCCGCGTACGGCCTACACGTACGCGGCATCTCCGCACAGGAACGGGACGAGCGGGCGGACGCCGCGCTCACCACCGTCGGGCTGGACGAGTGGGGCGATGCCTACCCCGACGAGCTCTCCGGTGGCATGCGCCAGCGTGTCGGGCTGGCGCGGGCACTCGCCACCGACGCCGAGGTGCTGCTCATGGACGAACCGTTCAGCGCACTGGACCCACTGATCCGCCGCGAGATGCAGGACCTGCTGCTGACTCTGCAACACGAGCGCCAGCGCACGATCGTGTTCGTCACGCATGACCTCAACGAGGCGATGCGCCTCGGCGACCGGATCATGGTCATGCGCGACGGTCACGTCGTCCAGATCGGCAGCGGGTCGACGATCCTGAGCGAACCGGCCGACGACTACGTCGCGGAGTTCGTCTCCGACGTCGACCGCTCGCGTGTGCTCACCGCCTCGACGGTCATGCACGAGCCGCTGGTGACCGCCTGCGTAGGCGATCACCCGCTCGACGCGCTGAAGCGGGTGAGCAGCGCCCAGGGCTGCGGGCTCTACGTGCTGGCCGACGACGGCAGCATCGTCGGTGTCGCCACTCTCGACGATCTCGCCGGTGCCGCCCGCATGAACGCCGACACCCTCGCGCCGTGTATCACCGATGAGTTCGACGCGGTCGACGAAGCCACCTGTCTGTCCACGTTGTTTCCCCTGATCGGCCGGCACACCGTCCCGCTCGCCGTGACCGGTGTCGGCGGCCGCCTGGTCGGCGTCATTCCGCGCGCCGCGGTGCTCGCCGCGCTGTCGGAGAAGGCGGGGCTCGCGCATGTCTAAGCTGCTCGATCTCGGTAGCCCGGTGACCGCCGCCGTCGACTGGCTGACCGTGAACCTGGCGGGCTTCTTCGAAGTCATCGCCTCGGTCATGCTGGCCCTGGTCAATGCGCTGTTGTTCGTGCTGACCGCGCCGCATCCGCTGGTGCTCGTGGCGGCGTTCGCCGGTATCGCGTGGTGGGCGAGCCGTCGCTGGGGGCTCCCGACCTACACCGCGCTCGCGTTCCTCGTGATCCTTGCCCTCGACCTGTGGACTCCAGCGATGCAGTCGCTGGCCGTCGTGCTGGTGGCCTCGGCGATCGCGGTCGCCATCGGCGTCCCGCTGGGGGTGTGGGCCGCCCGCAGCCGGCGGGTCAGCGTCGCTGTCCGGCCGGTGCTGGACCTGATGCAGACGCTGCCGGTGTTCGTCTACCTGATCCCCACGGTCTTCTTCTTCGGCATCGGGGTCATGCCCGGCATCGTCGCGACGATGCTGTTCGCGTTGCCGCCGGCCGTACGGCTCACCGAGCTCGGCATCCGGCAGGTCGACGCCGAGGTCGTGGAGGCCGCGGAGGCGTTCGGAACCAAGCCGTGGCAGGTCCTGCGCGAGGTGCAGCTGCCGCTGGCGCTGCCGTCGATCATGGCCGGTGTCAACCAGGTGATCATGCTGTCGCTGTCGATGGTGGTCATCGCAGGCATGGTCGGCGCCGACGGGCTCGGCTCCGTCGTCGTGCAGGGCATCAGTCAGCTCGACGTCGGAGCCGGCTTCGAGGGCGGCGTCGCCGTCGTCCTGGTGGCGATTTTCCTGGACCGGACGACGAATGCTCTGGCCAGGCCGAAGCGCAGCCGCCGGCGCCGGAAGCGTCCGGTGGCGCCGGAGCCGGCGGTCCCGGCGTCGGAGTCCCGGCCCACCGCCGCGGCGGGGACGCCGTGACGGCGCCGCGCCGGCGGCTGACCGTGCTCGCCTGTGTCCTGGCGGTGCTCATGATCCTCAGCGGCTGCAGCGGCAATGTCGCGACCGTCGGATCGGGTTACTCCAGCGACCCGAAGCGCGTCACCATCTCCGTGGTCAACGGGTGGGACGAGGGCATCGCCGCCGGGTTCCTGTGGAAGCAGATGCTCGAGCAGCGCGGTTACACGGTCACCATGCAGCACCTCGACAGCGCGTCGGCGGCGTTCCAGTCGGTCTCACGGGGGCAGTCCGACCTGTTCTTCAGTGCGAACCTGCCGGCCACACACCGGAAGTACTGGGAGAAGACCGGCGACAAGCTGGACCTGACCTCTGACTGGAACGACAACATCTCGTTGAACATGACCGTCCCCGCCTACATGACCGACGTGAACACGATCGCCGACGTCAAGGCCAAACGGACCGAGTTCAACTCCGAGATCGTCGGCATCGAGTCCGGGTCCGGCCTGGCCACCACCACCCAGGAACGCGTCATCCCCGGCTACGGGCTGCAGGACTTCACGCTCCGGACCAGCAGCACCGCGGCGATGCTCGCGTCGCTGCGCACCGCGGTCGCCCAGCAGAAGCCGGTGCTGGTGACGCTGTGGAAGCCGCACTGGGCCTACACCGACATGCCGCTGAAGGTGCTGAAGGACCCCGAGGGGCTCTACGGAGCCCCCGACCACCTGCGCTCGATCAGCCCGAAGGGCTGGGCGGTCAAGAAACCCGAGGTCGGGGCCTGGGTGCGTGAGTTCGCGATGACCACCGACCAGATCAACGAGCTCGAGCTCGCGATCCAGCAGGCGGGCAAGGGAAACGAGCAGCTCGGAGCCACCCGCTGGCTCGAGCGGAACCAGGCGGTCACCGACCGCTGGTTCACCCGGCCCTGACCCGTCTCGCCGCGTGACCGCACGAGACCTCCCGACGGATTGGAGCACTTTCATGCCCACAAGCCCCCTCGCCGGGGTACTCGCCGCCACTCCGACACCGCTGACTGTCGACGGGTCCACCGTGGACCAGACGGCGGTCGACAGGCTGACCCGCTTCGTCGTCGACGGCGGGGTGGGCGGTGTCGTCGTCAACGGCAGTACCGGGGAGTTCACCGCGCTCGGCGCCGACGAGCGCCGGATCGCGGTCGAGGCGTTCGTCGCCGCGGTCGGCGGCCGGGTTCCGGTCGTCGCCGGGACCGGTGCGCTGACCACGAGCGAGACGGTCGATCTCAGCGCGCACGCCGCCAAGGCCGGTGCGGCTGGGGTGATGGTGGCCCCGCCGTACTACGAGCGGCCCTCGTTCGAAGAACTCGTCGCACACATGCGGGCTGTCGTCGACAGCGTCGACGTGCCGGTCATGTACTACCACATGCCTGCATTGACCGGGGTCGACCTGACCGGCGAGCAGCTCTCAGAACTGGTACGCCGCAGCGGAGTCAGCTCGGTCAAGGACACCGGCGGGGACTTCACGTCGTTCACCGCGCTGCTGCAGGACCCGGACGTCGGCGAGGTGCTGAACGGCTGGGACTCGCTGACGATGTCGGCGTTCGCGGCCGGGGCGCGTGGCGCGGTCTGGGGTCTCGCGAGCGTTCTGCCGCGGCAGTGCACCGACCTGTACGAGGCCGTGGTCCTGCGGGGCGATCTGGTGGGCGCGCGCGACATCTGGTCACGGTTGTTCCCGGTCTGCCGGTTCCTCGACACCGTCAACTACGTCGCTGCGATCAAGGCCGGTCTCGACCTGGTCGGTGTCCCGGTGGGGGAGCCGCGCCGCCCGCTGCGCCCGCTCGACGACGCCTCGCGCGCCCGGCTCGCCGACCTGCTCGCCGGCGCCGGAGCGCCCATCACCGGCCGGGTTCCGGCCACCGGAGGAGGAGACACCATGACGACCATCCCCACGGAGACCGTCCGCCGCGGACGGGACCTGTTCGAGCAGCGGCTGCTCCCGGCCCGCGGCCATTTCGTCGACGGCCGGACGGTGCCGGGCTCGTCGTCGCGCACGATCGGCGTTGTCGACCCGTGTCGTGAGCGCACCTTCACCGAGGTGGCCGAGGGAACCGTCGGCGACGTCGACCGGGCGGTCGCCGCAGCCCGGGCCGCGCAGCCCGGGTGGGCGGCGAAGGTGCCGAAGGAGCGCTCGGAGATCATGCACCGGGTCGCCGACCGGGTCGAGGAGCACGCCGAGGACCTGGCGGTCCTCGAGTCGGTGAACACCGGCAAGCCGCTGATGGTCTCCCGGGACGACATCGCGGGCACCGTCGACACGTTCCGGTTCATGGCGGGGGCGCTGCGGGGGTTCACGACACAGGGCGCGGGGGAATACGTCGAGGACCACCTGTCGGTGATCATTCGTGAGCCGCTCGGTGTGATCGGCGTCGTGACGCCGTGGAACTACCCGCTGATGATGGCGGCGTGGAAACTCGCGCCCATCCTGGCCGCCGGGAACACGCTGGTGATCAAGCCGTCGGAGCAGACACCGCTGACGACGCTGCGCTTCGCCGAGCTCACGGCGGACCTGCTGCCGCCCGGTGTGGTGAACGTGGTGACCGGCTACGGGCCCGAGGTCGGTGGACGGCTGTCCGAGCACCCGGACATCGACATGATCGCGCTGACGGGCTCGGTCGCGAGCGGCCGGGCCGTCGCTCGCGGGGCCTCGGAGTCGCTCAAGCGGGTCCACCTGGAACTCGGCGGGAAGGCCCCGGTGATCCTCTTCGCCGACGCCGATCTCGCCGGCGCCGCCGAGGCCTTGCGGGCAGGCGGTTACTGGAACTCCGGGCAGGAGTGCGGCGCGGGCTGCCGGGTGCTGGTGCACCAGTCGGTGGCCGACCGGTTCGTCGAGCACCTGGTGCGCGAGGCCGGGACGCTCGTCGTCGGCGAACCGGGAGCAGGGGAGGACGTCGAGATCGGTCCGCTGGTGTCCAAGGCACACTACGACCGGGTGTCCGGCTACCTGCAGCGCGCACGTCGCGATGGCGTCCGTGCTGCGCTGGGCGGCGCACCGGCGGAGGGCTCGGGCTACTTCGTGCCGCCGACGGTGCTCGTCGACGTGCCCGAGGGCGCCGAGTGCGCCCGTGAGGAGATCTTCGGTCCGGTCGTGACTGTCGAGACGTTCTCCGACGAGGACGAGGCGGTGCGCCGCGCCAACAGCACCGTCTACGGTCTCGCCGCGTCGGTGTGGACCGAGAACGCCCGCCGCAGCCACGACGTCTCCGGCCGCCTCGAGTTCGGCACGGTCTGGGTGAACTCGCACCTGGCATTGTCCAACGAGCTGCCCTGGGGCGGGTTCAAGGGCTCCGGTTACGGCCGTGACCTGTCGATCTATGCACTCGACGACTACTCGCGCACCAAGCATGTGATGCACAACCACGGGCGCTGATCCGGCGCGCGCCGGACCGGGAGCACCCGAAGCACGGGCCGCGGCGCGCGGGCTGGGCATCTGGCCGGGCCCGGCCAGATGCCCCGAGGGGCGCCCTCGTAGCCACCGGCGGTCACGAGTGTGCCCCTCGGGGCGGCCGCCTTCGGTCCGGCGGCGTCGGAGTCGGCGACGGGCGTCGGGCGATCGACCCGTGGCAGTCAGCCGTCCAGGTCGTCGGGCCACAGCGCCGCGGTGAGCCGGTCGGCAGTGCGCCGCATGCTCGTGACCGCCTGGGCGATCCGATCGCGGCCGAAGCGATAACGCGGCGCGGTCAGGTTGAGTACGGCGGCGAGTGCCCCAGTGCTGTCGCGTACTGGGCAGGACACGGCGAGCAGCCCGTCCTCCAGCTCGTTGTCGATGACCGCGTAGCCCTGCTCGCGGACGTGGCCGAGCTCGCGGAACAGGTCGTCCCTGTCGGTGATCGTCGAGGAGGTGAAGGCCTCGAGCTCGGCGGGCAGCAGCCGGGTGACGTCGTCCGTGGTCAACTCGGCCAGCAGCACCTTGCCGCTCGAGCTGGCGTGCAGCGGGTACTGCTTCCCCACCATTCCCTCCAGGCCCGCGGCGCCGACGAGCCTCGACCCGGCGGCCTCAGCCACGAGCTCCAGCCGATTCCCGCTGCCGACGGCGGAGAGGGTGATCGTCTCGTTGAACTCGTCGGCGAGCTCCTCGACGTAGGGCTCGACGCGGGCGGCGAGGCCGGCGAACGGAACGGCGAGCTGGCCCAGGCGTGTCAGCTCCCAGCCCAGGACGTAGTGGTTGTTGACCCGATCAACGAGGCCGGTGCGCTCGAGACTGTGCAGCAGCCGGAACGCGGTCGGACGTGACATCCGGACGGCCTTGGCCAGCGTCGATGCCGTGGCGCCTGTGGCCGGCTGCCGGGCCAGCTCGCGAAGGAGCCGGGCCGCCTTCACCACCGACTTGTTGACGAGGTCGGTCGGCTCGGCGCTCTCGGTCGTGCCGACGGCTCCGGTCGTCTCGGTCATGGGGTCCCCCCGACGGCGGTTCCAGTCGCGTTCGTGGCCGGAGTCTACGCGGCGTCCGAATAGTGAACGACATAACCGGATTTCGGAGGTTGAGAAGCCCTGTTCTGTGGTGATGGCGGGTGCGATGCCTTCGAGAGATGTCGGGAGCAGGCTACGCCAGGCGCTCGAGCAGGTGGCCCAACCGATCGCGCTTGGCAGTCAGGTATGTGACGCTGTGATCGTTGGGAAGGATCTCGTGCGGCACCCGCTCGACACCGATCCCGTTGCTCTTCAGGGCCTCGACCTTCTCCGGGTTGTTGGTCAGCAGTCGGACGTGCTGGACCCCGAGATCTCGCAGGATGCCGGCGGCGGCCGCATAGTCCCGGCCGTCGACCGGGTAGCCGAGGCTGAGGTTGGCATCCACGGTGTCGAGGCCTTCGTGCATCTGGAGCTGGTAGGCGCGCAGCTTGGCTCCCAGGCCGATACCGCGTCCTTCGTGTCCACGTAGATAGATCAGCACGCCGGACCCGGCGGCAGCGATCGTCGCGAGTCCGTCGCGGAGCTGGTCGCCACAGTCGCAGCGCAACGACCCGGCGATGTCGCCGGTGACGCACTCGCTGTGCAATCGGACGAGGGGAGCGCAGCCGGCCGGGTCGCCGGCAACCAGGGCGAGGTGCTCGACGTCGTCGCCCGGGGCGCGGAAGGCGATCGCATCGAACGCTCCGGCGGACGTGGGCAGTGCGCTCTGTCCTGTTCGGACGATCGCCGATTCCTGGGCGCGGCGCCACGCCCGTAGCTCCTCGATCGAGATGATCGGAATGTGGTGTTCGCGCGCGAACTCGGCGAGCTCCGCGCCGCGACGCATCGAGCGACGGTCGGCCGTGACGATCTCGCAGAGCAGGGCGGCACCCGACAGGCCCGCCATCCGGCAGAGATCGACGCCGGCCTCGGTGTGGCCAGGGCGTTCGAGTACGCCGCCCGGCCGGGCGAGCAGCGGCATGACGTGCCCGGGCCGCGCGAAGTCGTCGGGTCTGGAGGAAGGGTCGGCCAGTGCCCGGATGGTTGATGACCGGTCGCCGGCGCTGATTCCTGTTGTCGTCGACGGCAGGTGGTCGACGCTGACCAGGAATGCCGTGCCCTGCGCCTCCGTGCTGTCCGGAACCATCATCCCGAGCTCGAGTCGCGCGGCCTGCTCGTCGTCGATCGCGACGCAGAGGAAGCCCGACGTGTGCTCGAGGAAGAACGCGACCGAGTTCAGGTCGGCGTGCTCGGCGGCCATGATCAGGTCGCCCTCGTTCTCGCGGTTCTCGTCGTCGACGACGAGAACGATGCCTGCTCGCGTGAGGACGTCGACCGCATCTGCGATGGCCATGGACTCACTCCTCCGGGGTTCGATGCGCGTGCTGCGGGGAGACGGCGCCGGTCGACAACAACTGCTCGCGTTCACTATCCGAACGTAGTAGTCATAAAGTCTTAGTCTGAACCAGTCGTAGCGTCAAGAGGGTCGACCGGCCGGACGCGCGCCGTCGTGGCGGCGCTTCGGCGGCTCGCCTCGCAGACTCTCAGCCGCACGTAGAAGTGCTGATTCCGCTCCAGGTCGGTGGCCTGTCCGTGCGTTGCGGCTGGGTTGCGGAGGTCTGCCTCTTGACGTCGCGACGGCAGTGGGTCGACTATGACCGTACATAAAACGACTAGAGCGTTCGAATAGTGAACGCCGAAGCGTTGCCAGGGTGCGGCCCAGTCGCAGAAGGTGGTCAGCGCCCGAGTCGTTCGGGGACACGAAGTTGGAGGTACGAGTGCAGCCCGTCGACCACGCCACGTTCAGGACCGTCCTGGGGCATCTGCCTACCGGGGTGGTGGCCCTGTCCGCCCTTCCGCTGGCCACTCGCCCGCCCGTGGGGCTGGTCGTCGGGACCTTTCAGTCGTTGTCCCTCGACCCGCCGATGGTGACCTTCAGCGTCGACCGGTCGTCGACGAGCTGGCCGAAGCTCCGGGGGGCTGGGCGGCTGTGCGCCAACATCCTCGCCACCGGCCAGGTGGCGGTGTGCAAAGAGCTCTCGACTCGGCAGCCGGACAAGTTCGCGTCGATCCTGTGGTCGCCGTCCGAGCACGGGACTCCGCGTATCCACGGCGCACACGCCTGGATCGACTGCACGATCCGCCACGAGCTCGACGGTGGGGACCACGTGATCGTGCTCGCCGACGTGCTGCACCTGGAGGCCGGCGACGGCGAGCCGCTGGTCTTCCATCGCGGCGAGCTCGGCGGTTACCGGGCGAGCTCCGCCGCCTGAACGTCCTCCCGGCGGCGCCGCGCCACCGGCCTGTTCCGACCGAATGCCGGTCGACCCGTCGCGTCCGCTGCTCGTGGACGCACCGAAGGAGTGCCTGATGACCGATCGCCGTATGCGTCTGTTCGCTTTCGACTTCCAGGGTCCCGCCCATCTCTCGTCCGGCCTGTGGCGGCATCCGGCCGACCGGGCGTCGAGCTACAAGAACCTGCGCTACTGGGTGGACTACGCGAAGCTCCTCGAGGACGCCTGCTTCGACGGGATCTTCTTCGCCGACAACCACGGCTATCACGACGTCTACGAGGGCAGCGCAGCCGCGGCCCTCGCCGACGCCGCGCAGATCCCGGCCAACGATCCGTTCCCGGTGGTCTCGGCGATGGCGGCCGTGACCGACAACCTCTGCTTCGGGCTGACCGGCTCGACCGCCTACGAGCACCCGTACGCGCTGGCCCGCAAGTTCGCGACCCTCGACCTGCTCACCGAGGGCCGGATGGGCTGGAACGTCGTGACCTCCTATGCGGACAGTGCTGCCCGCAATCTAGGCACCGGCGCGCAGCTCCTGCGCGAGGAGCGCTACGAGCGCGCCGCCGAGTACCTCGAGGTCTGCTACAAGCTGTGGGAGCAGTCCTGGGAGGACGACGCTGTCGTCATCGACAAGGAGAGCGGCGTGTACGTCGACCCCAGCCGCGTGCACGACATCAAACACCACGGCAAGCACTTCGACGTGGATGGCTTCGCCCTCACAGAGCCGTCGGCCCAGCGCACGCCGGTGATCTTCCAAGCCGGAGGTTCGCCGAAGGGCCGCGCTCTCGCCGCGCAGGAGGCGGAGGGCGTCTTCGTCAACGCGCTGACGATCCCGGCGCTCAAGCGGCAGGTGGACGGCCTCCAGGAGCTGGCCGTGCAGTTCGGACGACAGGCCGACAGCATCAAGGTGTTGCAGATGCTCAACGTCGTGTGCGCGCCAACCGACGAGGAGGCGCAGGCGAAGTTCGAGGACTACCGCCGACACATCAGCTTGACCGGTGCCATGGCCAGGTACAGCGGTTGGGCCGGCCTTGACATGTCACAGTTCGATCCGGACGTGCCGCTGGAGAACGTGCAGACCAACGTCAGCCAGAACGCCGTCGACCTGTTCTCCAAGATGGATCCGGACCGCACCTGGACTCCGCGCGACATCGCCGACTACCTGGGCATCGGCGGGACCGGGCCGACCCTGGTTGGTTCACCGCAGACGATCGCCGAACAGTTGATCACGTGGATGGACGAGACCGGCGTCGCCGGGTTCAACCTGGCGCAGTCGGTGCGCTACCAGGACATCGCCGACTTCGCCGAGCTCGTCGTCCCGGAGCTGCAGCGCCGCGGCGTTGTCTGGACCGAGTACGAGGGCCCGACGATGCGGGAGAAGCTCTACGGTCCGGGGCAGGTGCGGCTGCGCGAGGATCACCACGCGCACACCTTCGGTCACGGCCGAGCACCGGCGGCGCTCCCGGCTGGGTGAGCAGCGGTGCGGTGCGTGCAGGCCCATGTCCAGGGGTGCGTGTCTGCGGGAACCAGGTAGGCGTCGGGCTGATGCCGTTAGGGTGCGAATGGAGCGGACGGCCCCGCGCACCGTGGGCCGGCCGCGGTCCGCCTCGCGAACGGATGAGGGAGACCTGAGCAGATGCCGGATGATTCGGTCGCTATCGCAGCATTCGGCTACGAGCTCGGAGTGCTGAAGCGCCTCCGTCGTGCCGGCTGGTGGCACGCCGGCGTCAGGGACCCTGAATCCGTCGCTGAGCACAGCCTCCGAGTTGCGCAGCTGGCCGCTCTCATCGCCACCGAGGAAAGAGCCGATCCCGGCCGCGCGTCGCTGCTCGCGATCTTCCACGACAGCCAGGAGGTGCGGACGGGCGATCTGCCGCCGACGGCCAAGCAGTACCTGGTGAAGCCCGACGCACGTGCCATCACGGCGGACCAGACCGAGGCGCTTCCGGCGAACTCGAAGGACATGGTGCGCGCGACGGTCGACGAGTACGAGGGCGCGGAGTCGCTGGAGTCCCGGTGTGCTCGGGACGCCGACAAGCTCGAGATGATCCTGCAGGCCGTGGAGTACCGCGACGTCGGCGTCGACCGGGTCGACGGGTGGATCGACTCGGGGCGCAAGGCGTTGAACACCGAGACAGCACGTCGTGTTGCGGAAGCGGCAGTGACCCTGTCGCCGCTCACCTGGCGTGACCGATAGCAGCGGCGTTGTCGCCGGTGGACGCGAGCCAGTTCGATACAGACCGGCTGGCTCAGATCTGCCGCCGCTATGGCATCGCGACGCTGGCGGTGTTCGGCTCCGTTGCGCGCGGCGAGGACTCTGCCCAGAGCGACATCGACCTGCTGTACGAACTCCAGTCCGACGCCCGGCTCGGCTGGGAGATCGAGAACCTCAGCGACGAACTCACGTGCCTGTTCGGTCGCCCGGTTGATCTCGTGGCGCGCCGTGCGCTGCATCTGGAGCTACGCGAAGCCGTGATCGCTGAGTGCCGAGTTCTTCTATCCGGCGTGAGGCCGCCTACGACGCGACGACGCTCGCCGCCCGGAACGTCTCGCCCGGCATCTCCCGCCGCAGCTTCCAGGTGATCGCGATCGGCTTGCTGCCCTGGTGCTCGACGTAATCGCAGGCTCCCAGGCACAGGAACGGTGCACCCTCGCCGATGTCGTCCTTCGGGGCGTCGCGGACGAACAGGACGACGTGCGTCCCTTCCGCTCCGTGGTTGAGGTAGCGCCAGCCCATCCCAGTCTCGGGGGACGCGGCGTTCTGCGATTCCCAGTGGAAGAGGTCGGGACGCAGCGCGAAGTCGCGGTACATGGTCGTAGGGGAGAAGTCGCGCTCCGTCTTGCGCAGGTTGACGAACAGCCCGTCGACCTGGGTTTCGGGGGCCCACACGACTCCGGTGGCGTGACCACTGGCTTTGCGGTCCAGCGACGCCCAGTTCAGCGCGGCAAGTACTTCCTCCCGCCGGTACCGGGCGTGGCTGTACATCGGCACGTTCTGCAGGCCCTCGCCGAGTGGTTTCGGGAGGTGACGGGCCTGGTCCAGGCCGTAGGCCATCAGTTCCCGGATTTCCTCGCATACCGCTTCGTGCTGGCGGAGGAAGTCGAATCCGTCCTGGTAGTCGGCAAAGCCCCCGCGCCCGGGCCACAGCTGGAAGAACAGCATGCGTGCCAGGCACTGGTCGCGTTCGGTGAGTTCGTCGTAGGCGGGGCCGGCGGGATCGGCGAGGGCAGTGTAGGTCTCCGCGCGCTCGCGATCGTCGATATGGGTGAGCATGGACAGGCGGCGCAACAGCTCCGTCTCGCCCGGGCCCGGTGGTGCGACGTTCATCCTCGCTGCTCGCCGCAGCGCCGTCCAGGAGCCCTTGTTGCGGTAGACGTCGGCGAGCTCGCTGCCCGATTCGCGCAGGTACCGCGCGAGCGCCGACTCGCCGTGCGAGCGAACATCGGCGATCAGCGCGGCCTGTGGCAGCCGGACGCGTCGCTTGATGTTGTCGAGAACGATCGACTCGGCGACCGGGTCGAGCACCATCGCCGAACCGGAGGGCAGGAACGGGAACCCTTCCTCGACGTCGCGGATGAGGCGGCTGCGGGAGCTCCCGGTGAGTACGCGGAAGCGGAGGTCGAAGCGGAACTCGCGCCGGTGCTGGCCGATGAAGTCGAGCACGGTGAGCACTGCTTTTCCGGGCGCTCGGCGCAGGCCGCGGCCGAGCTGCTGGAGGAAGATCGTCGCGCTCTGCGTGGGCCGGAGCAGCAGAATGGTGTCGACCTCGGGGACGTCGAGGCCCTCGTTGAACACGTCGACCGCGAACAGGCAGTTCACGTCGCGATCCCGCAGCCGGCGCAGTGCACCGCCGCGGTCTTCGGTCGCGGTCTCAGCCACCACCGCTTCGCTGGGAATCCCCGCAGCAGTGAACACCCGGGCCATGTACTCGGCGTGCGCTACGGACACGCAGAAGCCGAGCGCACGCATCTTCCGGACGTCCGTGACCTTCTCCCGTGTCTCCCGGATGATCTTCGCAGCGCGCGCGTCATTGCCGGTGTAGAGGTTGGCCAGCGACGCGATGTCGTAGCCGCCGCGGCGCCATTCGATTCCGGTGAGGTCGACGTCGTCGCTGATGCCGAAGTAGTGGAACGGCACCAGCAGGTCGGCCGAGAGCGCATCCCAGAGCCGCAGCTCGGCGGCCACCCGGCCGTCGAAGTAGCGGTGCCGGACATCGGCGCCGTCTGACCGTTCGGGAGTAGCGGTCAAGCCCAGTAGCTCGGTGGGACGCAGGTGGTCAAGCAGCTGCCGGTAGGTGCGGGCCTCGGCGTGATGGAACTCGTCAATGACTACGACGTCGAAGTGGTCGGCGGGGATCTTGTCGACGCCGTAGGCAGCCAGGGACTGAATGCTGGCGAACACATGATTCCACCGCTGCGGCCGTTCGCCACCGACATAGATCTCACCGAACGCTCCGTCGGCGAGGACGTGCCGGTACGTCCGCCGTGACTGCTCCAGGATCTCGCGCCGGTGCGCGACGAACAGCAGCCGTGGGCAGGAGTCCTTGAGCCGCCGATAGTCCAGCGCCGCGACGACCGTCTTGCCCGTTCCGGTCGCGGCAAGGACGAGATTGCGGTGCCGGTCGTGCACGGTCCGCTCGGTCTCGAGCGCTTCCAGGATCTGTTCCTGGTGCGGATACGGCCGGACCTCCAGGCCGGTCAGCGGGGTGCTGTCGTCGCGCCGCTGATCGAGTGCTTCTGCCAGCCGCGCGGCGTCGTCGGGGCTATCGGGGTGGTAGGCCACGAAGTCGGGATCCGACCAGTACGTGTCGAACGTCGAGGTGAACTTGCGAATCAGATCCGGCGTCGCGACCGACGACAGCCGGACGTTCCACTCCAGGCCGTCGACCAGCGCTGATCGGGACAGGTTCGAGCTGCCGACGAAGGCGGTGTCGAAACCACTGTTCCGGCGGAACAGCCAGGCCTTGGCGTGCAGCCGCGTCGTCGCCGACGCGTAGCTGATCTTCATCTCAGCCCCGTGCCGCCGAACCAGTTCGTCGACGGCCCGCTGTTCGGTGGCGCCCATGTACGTCGTGGTGATGACGCGGAACGGGACGCCGCGCTCGTGCAACAGATCCAGCTCGTCGGTGAGCAGCCGGATGCCGTGCCAGCGGATGAACGCGCACAGCAGATCCACGTGATCGGCGCTGGACAACTCGGACTGCAAGGCGTTGTGCAGCCGCGGCTCGCCGGAGGCATTGGTGAGCAGGGCGGCATCCGACAGGGGCGTGATCGGCCGCTGGACCTCCCAGAAACCAGGCCCGAGCTGCCGGGTGAGCGCAATGAGCTGGTCGAGGTCGGTGACCGCGTCGTCGGGCGAGTGCTCGATGACCTCGATCAGCCGGTTGACCAGGGCGACTCGCTCCTGGGGAGAGCGATCGTGAAGGGCGTGCTCCAGCACCGACGCGATGTGCCGGGACAGCACACGGGGCTGGACTGCGTCCTCGACGGGCTGCCACTGAGGCTGAAGATCGCCGCTGACCTGCCGGAGAGCGTGCTCCAGGCCGTGGGTACGCAGACTCTCGTGCGCACCAGCGCGCAGCGGTTCGGACACGGTCCTCCTGCCTCAGGAATGTGCTCAGGCAGCATGCACCGGTCGCGGGGGAATGGTGCTGATCACCGGCAACGTCGCCGGCCGGACGGCGTGTCGCCCGATCGGTGAGCCGGTTACCTCACGGCACCAGCACCACCTTCCCCGTGACGTGCCCACCCTCCACCAACCCCAACGCCTCCCCGGCGTCGTCCAGCGGCAGCACCACCCGCACCAGCGGGTCGAGCGACCCGTCGGCCACGAGCCCCGCGAGCGACGCCAGGACCGCAGTGCTCCGGTCCCGCGTCACGTCGCGCCCGCCCAGCTCCGCGGCCAGCGGCTTGTCCGCGATCGAGAACAGCGTTCCGCGCGGTACGAGGCCGGCGATCGTCCGCAGCGCGTCGCCACCGACGAGGTCCAGGGCGCCGTCGACGCCGTGCGGGGCGGCGGCGCGGATCCGGTCGGTGACGCCGTCGCCGTAGGACACCGGGGTGGCGCCGAGCTCGGTCAGCAGTGCGTGCTTGGCCGGGCTCGCGGTCCCGACGACGCGCAGGCCGCGCGCCCGTGCCAGCTGCACCAGCGGGATGCCGACGCCACCTCCGGCGCCGTTGACCAGCAGCGTCGCGCCGGACGGGAGATCGACATCGTTCAGGAAGTCGTGCGCGGTCCCGGCGGCGACGGGCAGCACCGCGGCCTGCTCGGGTGTCACGCCGTCCGGGCGGTGCGCGGTGAACGACGCGGTGACCAGCGCCCGCGGCGCCCACCCGCCGAGCATGCCGGGGCAGCCGCCGAAGACCTCGTCGCCGACGTCGAACCCGGTCACGCCCTCGCCGAGCGCGAGCACGGTGCCCGCCACCTCGCGGCCCAGCACGGCCGGGCCCGCGACGCCGTAGGAGCCGTTGCGGACCCGCCAGTCGCCGGGGTTCACGCCTGCGGCCCGTACCTCGACGAGCAGCTCACCGGCCGAGGGGTCCGGCTCCGCGACGTCGACGACACCCTGCTGTTCCGGGCCGCCCACCCGGTGGAATCCGTAGCCGCGCACGGCATCGACGCTACGCCGACTGCCCCGTGAGCAGAGCCGGGAGCAGATCCGCGCGCAGAGCGGGTGCCGCGCAGATGAGGGCGGACCGGCCAGGCGGCGGGCGCTCAGGCCTGTGCGCCCGCCCGCTCGTCGAGTTCGCTGGTCATCAGCTCGGCGAACCGGTCGACGTAGCTCTGCAGGAACTCCACCGTCGACTCCTGCGTGATCGTGCCGTCCGGCTCGACGAGCGTCCGCGACTGCGACAGGAACACCTCGGGCTGACCGAGCGTGGGCATGTCGAAGTACGACAGCGCCAGGCGCAGGTTCTTCTGCGAGCTGTAGCCGCCCATCCGGCCGATCGAGTGGCTCATGATGCCGACCGGGATGTTCTTCCAGGCGACGTCGGAGTTCGGCTTGGATCCGATGTCGACGGCGTTCTTCACGCACGCCGGGATCGTGCGGTTGTTCTCCGGGGTCACGAACAGCACCCCGGCCGAGGACTTGATCGTCTCCCGGAACCGCGTGTACTCCGGCGGGGTCGCGACGTCGGTGACCTCCGGGTCGTCGTAGTCGAAGTTGTAGAGCGGGAGGTCGCGGATCTCGACGATCTCCGCGGTGAACTCCGGCGGGAACATCGGCAGCACATTCTGCGCGATCTTCCGTGCGTAGGACCCCCGGCGCAGGCTGCCGACGATCACGCTCACTCGTTCCGTCACGGGTGTACCTCCAAGCTGTCGTGTACGTGGTGGCGGCACTGTAGATCATCGACTTCGGCAGGGCGAAGGTTGAAAGTTCGGTGTGCCGAACTTAGTGTTGTGGCCGACCTTCACGGCTGCACGGCGAGAGGTGGGATCTGCGGTGTCGGCGAACCAGGTGGCGCGCGAGGGCGCGTGGCTCGAGGCGATCGGCCTGTTCCAGCAGGTGCGTTCCGGCGATCACCCGGCGGCGCGGCGGCTGCTGCACAGCTCGTCGGACCCGGATGCGGTGACCGAGTGCCTGCTGCGGATGCTCGCGGTGTTCCTGCGTGCCGAGGACGGCGAGAAGCTGGACCACTTCGTCGACGTGGCGTTCAAGGTCGGCCCGCCGCCCGCGGCCTGAGCCGGGCTCAGTGCCCGGCCCACACCTTCACCGCGACGACGAACGCCCCGATGCCGAGGTTCACCAGGCCGCTGACCAGTGCGAACGACCAGCGCGCCCGCATACGCAGCCCGGAGAGCACGCCGAACCCGAACAGCGACGCCGCGTCGATGCCGACCGCGGCCCACAGCGCCCCCTCCAGCGGGAACGCGCCCAGTGCGGACAGCGTGATCAGCACCAGCGGGGCGATCGCCGCCGTCAGCAGCGGGGACGTCACGTAGAACTGGCGGAGGACCTCCGACCGGCTGCTGCTGCCGTGCACGACCCGGTGCGCCTGCTGCTCGGCGGCGACCGTCGCCAGCCACAGGCCCAGCGAGGTGCCGATCACCGTCAGCGCGGTCGCCCGGTGCGACGGGGCGTGGGACAGCGCGTGCCCGGCCAGCACCGCCATCACGGTCAGGCCGGCGTAGATCCGCTCCTTCAACCGTGCGGCGACCAGCTCCACCGTGTCCGGGGAGGGCTCGGCACGACGATCTTCGGGCGGCATGCCGACGACGGTAGCGGGCGGGCTCAGTCCGGCTCGGGCATGGTGACCGGCGCCGGAACGGGCCGGTCGAACAGCTGCGCGACGACGTCGGAGACGGTGTGCACGCCGCCCTCCAGCGAGCCCGGTGCGGCCTGCTGGTCGGTGACGGCGACGACGTAGCGCTCACCGGGTCCGGCGAACCCGACCGAGGCGGTCACCCAGTGCTCGCCCCAGCTGTCCCGCTCCTGGGACCAGCCGTTCTTCGTGCCGGGCCGCTGCTGCGGGCCCGCCGACCACACGCCCCACTGCTGGTTCCCGGCGACGCCGCGCATCGCGGCGGTCAGGTAGGCGCGGTCCGCGGGGGAGGTCTTCTCCAGCACGTAGCGGGTCATCGCGGCCAGGTCGGCGGTCGAGCACTTCACGTAGCCCCAGTAGGTGCTCGTGGTGAAGCCGGGCTGGAACTCGACGGTGCGCATGCCGTAGCGGTCGCGGAAGCGCGCCAGCATCTCGTCGCCGCCGTGGCGCTTCCACAGTCGGTCGGTCGCGCTGTTGTCCGACGAGTGCAGCATCGCGTCCATGTCGCTGCGGTCGGCCGCGGTCAGTCCGCCGCGTTCACGCAGGTCGGTGGCGATGGCCAGCTTGATCGTCGACGCGGTCCAGCCGGGCCGGTCGACGTCGCCGGTGGTCCAGGTGGCGCCGGTGACCCGGTCGGTCAGCGAGACCGCCGCGAAGCCGGGGGCACCGGTGCGTTCGGCGAGGGTGCGCCGTACGGCGTCGAAGCGGGGCTGCCACTCGCACGGGAATCCGGACACGGATGCACACGATGCCGCGACCGGCGTGGGCTGCGCATCCCGGGTCGGGACGGTCGCCGGAGCGGGTGCGGACTGCGTGGTGGCGCTCGGTGCCGCAGTGGGCGCCGTGCTGCTCGGCGGCGGGGGAGCGGCGGCCGGTGCGGGAGCGGGGGAGCCGCAGGATGCGAGCGCGAGGCCCGCCAGCGCGACGACGACCGCGGCGCGGCGGCCGGGCGGGGGGACGACCGTCATGACTCCGGCACGCTACCGGGCGGGTGACCACCGGCTCGCCCGGCACGCGCGGGGTGTCGCCGCAGCAGCGCCGGTGGGGCGATGTTCTTGGCGCGCATGGCCGGATGTTTCCACTCAGTGACACCAAATCCTGGGGCCGCCGCGCCCCGGCGGCCACACTCGCGCCATGCGCACCCAGGTCGCCATCGTCGGCGCCGGCCCCGCCGGGCTCCTGCTCTCCCACCTGCTCGACCGCGCGGGCGTCGAGTCGGTGATCGTCGAGACCCGTTCGCGGGCCTACGTCGAGGCCCGCATCCGCGCCGGGATCCTGGAACAGTCCACCGTCGACCTGCTGCGCGAGGCTGGGCTGGGTGAGCGGCTCGACCGCGAGGGCGACGTCCACCGCGGGGTGTACCTGCAGTGGCCCGGCGCGCGGCACCACCTGGACTTCGTCGACCTCGTCGGACGCAGTGTCACCGTCTACGGCCAGACCGAGGTCACCCGCGACCTCGGCCGGGCCCGCGACGCGGCCGGCCAGGAGATCGTCTACGAGGTCACCGGCACCGCCGTGCACGACACCGACAGCGCCATCGACAGCGCCATCGACACCGCCATCGACACCGCCACAGTCCGTCCGTCGGTCACCTTCACCCGCGCCGACGGCCGCGCGGAACGGCTGGAGGCCGACGTCGTCGTCGGCTGCGACGGGTCGTTCGGGCCCTGCCGCACGGCCGTCCCGGAGCCCGCGACCTGGGAGCGGACCTACCCGTACTCGTGGCTCGGGATCCTCGCCGACGTGCCGCCCTCGACCGACGAGCTGATCTACGCCTGGCACCCGGACGGCTTCGCGCTGCACTCGATGCGCTCGCCCACGGTGTCTCGGCTCTACCTGCAGGTTCCCAACGGCACCGACGCCGCCACCTGGTCCGACGATCGGATCTGGGAGGCGCTCGCGACCCGGCTCGGGCACGGCGAGCACGGATGGACACTCACCCCCGGGCCGATCACCGGGAAGTCGGTGCTGCCGATGCGCTCGTTCGTGCAGCAGCCGATGCGCCACGGACGGCTGTTCCTCGCAGGCGACGCCGCGCACATCGTCCCGCCCACCGGCGCGAAGGGGCTGAACCTCGCCGTCGCCGACGTCGCCCTCCTCGCCCCGGCGCTCGCGGACCTGCTGCGGCACAAGGACCCGCGCGCCGCCGACGCCTACTCCGAGCGGGCACTGCGCCGGGTCTGGCGGTGCACGCACTTCTCCTGGTGGATGACCACGATGCTGCACGTCACCGGGGACCCGTTCGACGCGCAGCTGCAGCGCTCCCAGCTGGAGTGGGTCGCCTCCAGCACCGCCGCGGCGACCGGTCTCGCCGAGAACTACGCCGGGCTGCCCATCGGGTTCTGAAACCCGCCCGTGCCGGGGGAGCGCAGGCTGCGCGCGATCCCGTTCGCCGCCATCGTCAGCGCCGACGCCAGCCGCCCGCGGTGGCGCAGCGACCCCACGACGAGCCCGAGGGCGGCCACGACCGCGCCCTCGGCGTCGCGCACCGGGACGGCGACCGAGCACGCCCCGAGCGTCATCTCCTCGCTCGTCGTCGCGACGCCGTCGCGGCGGACCCTGGCGAGCTGGGCGGTGAGGATCCCCGGCGTGGTGATCGTGAACGGGGTGGCCCGCGACAGGTCGGCGAACACCCGCGCCTGCACGTCGGCCGGTGCGTGGGCCAGCAGCACCTTCCCGACCCCGGTGCAGTGCAACGGCAGCCGGCTGCCCGCCCGGCTGACCACCGGCACCGACGCCACCCCGGACAGCCGGTCCAGGTAGAGCACCCGGTCGCCGTCGCGCTCGGCGAGGTGGACCGTCGCCCGCGTCGTGGCCTGCAGGTCCTGCAGGAACGGCGACGCCACCGCCCGCAGCCCGGTCTGCGCCGGCGCCAGCAGGCCGAGGTTCCACAGCAGCCGGCCGACCACATAGGTGCCGTCGTCCTGCTTCTCCAGTGCACCGGCGTCGACGAGCTGCCGGACGATCCGCAACGTCGTCGGCGGGGTCAGGTCCGCGCGCCCGGCCAGGTCGACCAGACGCAGCCTGCGGTGCGACTCGTCGAACGCGGCCAGCACCCGCAACGCACGCGCCACCAGCGACGCCCCCGGCGCCGATCCACCCGCCATACCACGAGTCTATTCCGCTCAGTGACATGTGAGTACAGACCGGGCGGGGTGCGCTCGCCTAGCGTCGGCACGGCGAGGGACCGCACCGTGGCGTCCCCGACGACGAGAAGGAGCCGATGTGGCCGACGTCCCGAACCCCGGCCTCCCCACCCAGGAGACGATCTCGGCGGACATCGCCCGGATCGCCCACGACTACGAGCGCAGCGGCCGCGAGGAGACCCGGCCGCGGCTGGCCTACCCGCCGTACCGCAGCAGCGCGCTGCGTCATCCCACCAAGGACCCGGTGCAGGCCGACCCGGAGGGCGTCGAGCTGTGGGCCCCCTGCTTCGGTGCCCGCGACGTCGACCCCCTCGAGGCCGACCTGACCGTCCAGCGCCGCGGCGAGCCGATCGGCGAGCGCATGATGATCACCGGCCGGGTCGTCGACGGGCAGGGCCGCCCGGTCCGCCGGCAGCTCGTCGAGGTCTGGCAGGCCAACGCCGCAGGCCGCTACGTGCACCAGCGCGACCAGCACCCCGCGCCGCTCGACCCGCACTTCACCGGCACCGGCCGCTGCCTCACCGACGACGACGGCACCTACCGCTTCGTCACGATCAAGCCCGGCCCGTACCCGTGGAAGAACCACCACAACGCGTGGCGGCCCGCGCACATCCACTTCTCGCTGTTCGGCACCGACTTCACCCAGCGCCTGGTCACCCAGATGTACTTCCCGGGCGACCCGCTGTTCGCGCTCGACCCGATCTACCAGGCGATCACCGACCCGAAGGCGCGCGAGCGGCTCGTCGCCACCTACGACCACGGCCTGACCACGCACGAGTGGTCGACCGGCTACCGGTGGGACATCGTGCTCACCGGGGCGCACCGCACCCCGCTCGAGTCCGACACCGACCCGGAGGCCGACCGGTGACCAGCACCCCCACCCACACCCCGACCCCGGGCCAGACCGTCGGACCGTTCTTCCACTACGCCCTGCCCTACGCCGGTGACCGCGACCTCGTCGCCCCCGGCACCGGCGGCGCGGTGTTCCTGCACGGCACCGTCCGCGACGGCGACGGCGCCCCCCTGCAGGACGCGCTCGTCGAGATCTGGCAGGCCGACCCGCACGGCCGCGTGCCGCGGCGGCAGGGCTCGCTGCGCCGCGACGGCCACACCTTCACCGGGTTCGGCCGGGCGAGCACCGACCGCACCGGGCGCTACACGTTCACCACGCTCGCGCCCGGCTCCGTCGACGGCGGACTGCCGTTCTTCGCGGTCACCGTGTTCGCCCGCGGCCTGCTCGACCGGCTGTTCACCCGCGCCTACCTGCCCCTGGAACCCGGCGCCACCGACGCCGTGCTCACCGCGGCGGGGGAGCGGGCCGAGACCCTGGTCTGCGTCGCCGACGACGACGGGCTGCGGTTCGACATCCGCCTGCAGGACCACGACGGCGACGCCGAGACGGTGTTCCTCACCTACCCGGGTCACCCGGCGCGATGACGTCGCTCTGGTGGCCCGGCGACCACCGCGCCGGGGACCTGCTCACCGACGACGCGCTGTTCGGCGCGCTCGTCGCCGTCGAGCAGGCCTGGCTGGACGCGCTCGTCGGCACCGGGGTGGCGCCCGCGGCCGCCGCCTGCGACCTCGCCGCCGTCGCCGCGACGGTCGACCCCGAACGGATCGCGGTCGCCGCCGAGAGCGGCGGGACCCCGGTCATGACGTTGGTCGCCGCGCTGCGCGCCGGCGCACCCGACCCGCCGTCGGCGTGGCTGCACCGCGGCCTGACCAGCCAGGACGTGCTCGACACCGCAGTCGTGCTCTGTGCCCGCGACGCCGTGGCCGCGATCCGCGCCGAGCTCGGTGCCCAGGTCACGCGGCTCGCGGAGCTGGCGTTCACCCACCGCGACACCCCGGCCGTCGCGCGCACCCTCACCCAGCCGGCGCTGCCGACGACGTTCGGGGCGAAGGTCGCGGGCTGGCTGCACGGCGTCCTCGACGCCGACGCCGCCCTCGCCGCCATCGCCCGGCCCGTGCAGCTCGGCGGGGCCGCCGGGACGAACGCCGCACTCGTCGAGCTGGCCGGGTCGCGGGCCGGTGACGTCCGTCGCTCGTTCGCGACCGCACTGGGCCTCGACCCGGTGCCGCCGTGGCACACCACCCGCACCACGACCACCCGCCTCGGTGACGCCGCGGTCACCGTCACCGACGCCCTCGGGCGGATCGCCCGCGACGTCCTGCAGCTCGGCCGCGCCGAGGTCGGCGAGGTCGTCGACGGCTCCGCGGGCGGCTCGTCGACGATGCCGCACAAGGCGAACCCGACGCTGTCGGTGCTGGTCCGGCGGGCTGCGCTCGCCGCGCCCGGGCTCGCGTCGACCCTGCACCTGGCCGCCGCCGACCAGGTCGACGAGCGTGCCGACGGCGCCTGGCACGCCGAGTGGCCGACCCTGGCGGTCCTGCTGCGGCGCACCGTCGTCGCGGCCGCGCAGAGCACCGCGCTGCTCGACGTGCTCGTCGTCCGGCCCGACGTGATGGCCCGGCGGCTGGCCGATTCCGGCGACACGCTGCTCGCCGAGCAACAGGCGATGGCGGCGCTGGCGGGGCACGATCCGGGGGAGACCTACACCGGCCTCGCGGCGGAGATCGTCGACGAGGCGCTGGCCCGCGCGGCCGGTCACCCCGCCTACCTGCAGGAGGACACCCGATGACCGTCAACGCCGTCCGGCTCGGTGGCGAGCCCGGCAAGCCGCTGCTCATGCTCGGCCCGTCGCTGGGCACCTCGGCGGTCACGCTGTGGTCGGCCGCCGCGCCGTACCTGGCGCAGCACTTCCAGGTCGTCGCCTGGGACCTGCCCGGGCACGGCAACACCCTGCCGCCCGCCGACGGCGAGGCGGTCCGGGTGGAGACGCTGGCCGCCGACGTCCTCGCGCTCGTCGACTCCGAGGGCGGCGGCGCGTTCCACTACGCCGGTGACTCCGTCGGCGGCGCCGTCGGCCTGCAGCTGCTGCTCGACGCCCCGGACCGGGTGCTCACCGCGACCCTGCTGTGCACCGGCGCGCGGATCGGCAACCCCGAGTCGTGGGCCGAGCGGGCCGCGGCCGTGCTGCAGTCCGGGACGTCCTCGCTGGTCTCGGTCTCGGCGGAGCGCTGGTTCGCCCGCGGGTTCCTCGAGCACGAGCCGACCGCGGGGTCGGCGCTGCTGCACGCGCTCGCCGACACCGCCGACCCCGGCTACGTCGCCGTCTGCGAGGCCCTCGCCGCGTTCGACGTCCGCGAGCGGCTCGGCTCGATCGGCCACCCGGTGCTCGCCGTCGCCGGGGAGCAGGACCAGGCGACGCCGCCGTCGGCCCTGGCCGAGATCGCCGACGGCGTCCGCGACGGGCGCCTGGAGGTGCTCGGCGACGTCGCGCACCTGGCCCCGATCGAGGCCCCGAAGCTGGTCGCCGACCTGATCACCGAGCACGCGCTGCGGCCGCGCCCCGGCGCCGGCCCGGCTCCCGCGCCCGCCGGCACCGCACCGGGGGCCGCTGCTGCATCTGCCACGGCTGCCGGTGCCGCGGCCGGGGGTGCGGCCGCCACCGGGGCCGCCGGGGGCCCGGCTGCCGCGGGTGCCACGGGCTCGCGGAGCGACGCCGGCACGGCCGTGCGCCGTGAGGTCCTCGGCGACGAGCACGTCGACCGCGCCACCGCGAACGCCACCGCCTTCACCGCGGACTTCCAGCAGTTCATCACCGACTACGCCTGGGGCGGCATCTGGACCCGGCCCGGCCTGGACCGCCGCGCCCGCTCGCTGATCACGCTGACCGCGCTGATCGCCCGCGGCCACCACGAGGAGCTGGCGATGCACGTGCGCGCCGCCCGGCGCAACGGCGTCACGGTCGAGGAGATCAAGGAGCTGATCCTGCAGTCCGCGATCTACTGCGGGGTCCCCGACGCCAACACCGCCTTCCGGATCGCCCAGGGCGTGCTCGCCGAGCTCGGGGAGGCCTGACCCGGTGGACGTCGCCGAGGGTGTCCTCGACACCGAGGAACGGGCGATCGTCGACACCGTCGCCGGCTTCGTCGACCACGAGGTCCGCCCCGTCGCCCGCGAGCTCGAACACGCGAACACCTACCCCGAGCAGCTCATCGAGCAGATGAAGCAGCTCGGGGTGTTCGGGCTCGCCATCCCCGAGCCGTACGGCGACGTCGCCGTCTCCACCCCCTGCTACGCCCTGGTCACCGAGGAGCTCGCCCGCGGCTGGATGAGCCTGGCCGGGGCGATGGGCGGGCACACCGTCGTCGCGAAGCTGCTGCTCGCCTACGGCACCGACGAGCAGAAGCAGCGCTACCTGCCCCGGATGGCCACCGGCGAGCTGCGCGCCACGATGGCGCTCACCGAGCCCGGCGGCGGCTCGGACCTGCAGGCCCTGCGTACCACCGCCCGCCGCGACGGCGAGGACTACGTGGTCGACGGGACCAAGACCTGGATCAGCAACGCCCGCCGCGCCGGGCTGATCGCGCTGCTGTGCAAGACCGACCCCCGCGCCGAGCCCGCGCACTCGGGGATCAGCGTGCTGCTCGTCGAGACCCCGCGGGCCGGGTTCACCGTCTCCAAGGATCTGCCGAAGCTGGGCTACAAGGGTGTCGAGTCCTGCGAGCTGGTGTTCGAGGGCGCCCGCGTCCCCGGCGACGCCGTGCTCGGCGGCGTCGAGGGGGAGGGGTTCGCGCAGATGATGCGCGGGCTCGAGATCGGCCGGATCCAGGTCGCCGCCCGCGCCACCGGCGTCGCCCGGGCCGCGTTCGACGACGCGCTGCGCTACGCCCGGGACCGCGAGTCGTTCGGCAAGCCGATCTGGAAGCACCAGGCCGTCGGGAACCTGTTGTCCGACATGGGCACGAAGATCACCGCGGCGCGCAGCCTGCTGCTGCACGCCGCCCGCGCCTACGACTCCGGCTCCCGCTCGGACATGGAGGCCGGGATGGCGAAGCTGTTCTGCTCGGAGACCGCGATGGAGGTGGCGCTCAACGCGATCCGGGTGCACGGCGGCTACGGCTACTCCACCGAGTTCGACGTCGAGCGCTACTTCCGCGACGCCCCGCTGATGATCGTCGGGGAAGGCACCAACGAGATCCAGAGCAACGTGATCGTCCGGCAGCTGGTGCAGCGGGGCGGCCTGGACTGAGCCGGGCAGATCCATTGCAACGCGCATCGGCGCTTGCTATGGATAGCCATGCCTAAAAACGGCTCGGTGCGTCTCGCGACGCGCCTCGCCTGCCTCACCGTCGCGCTGACCGCCCTCGCGGCGTGCGGCGGACCGGCCGCCCCCGACTCCTCCGCTCCCGCCGGGCCGACCACCGACGTCGTCGACGTCCTGGGCCGCCACGTGCAGGTCCGCACCCCGTCCCAGCGCATCCTGCTCGACGGCGCCCGGATGCTCTACACCACCGCGTTCCTGAACAAGCAGGACCCGGTCGCCGGCGTCGTCGGCTGGCCCGACGACCTCGCCCAGAACGACCCGGACACCCTCCACCGGTACGAGAAGAAGTTCCCGCAGGTCTCGCAGGTGACGAGGACCGGGCAGGTCTACGACGGCTCGTTCTCCGTCGAGCAGGCCCTCGAGCTGCGGCCCGACGTGTTCGTGGTCAGCGCCGCGAACTTCCAGGCCGCGCAGGACGCGCACATCGTCGAGCGGCTCGCCGCCGCCGGGGTGCCGACCGTCGTCGTCGACTACTTCGTCGACCCGTTGCAGCACACCGTGCCCAGCGTGAAGCTGATGGGGCGGATCACCGGGCACGAGCGCGAGGCCGACGCCTTCGCCGGCTGGTGGACCGGGATCGTCGACCGGGTCCGGTCCCGGCTGGCCGCGGCAAAGCCGCCGCCGACGCCGACGTTCCTCTGGCGGGCGCCCGGCTACCTCGACTGCTGCGCCACGTTCACCACCAGCAACCTCGGGCAGCTGGTCACCGCGGCCGGTGGCGCCAACATCGCGCAGGGGATGCTGCCCGGCAAACAGGGCGTGCTGTCGCCGGAGGCGGTGCTGTCGCGCAACCCCGCCGTCGTCCTGACGACCGGGGCGAACTGGGCGCCCGGCACCCAGGCCAAACCGGGCAGCTTCGTCCCGCTCGGCTACGACGAGCAGCCCGGCCCGGCCGCGGCGCAGCTGCGCTCGGTCGTCGACAAGCAGGTCGGGTTCGACCAGCTCGGTGCGGTGCGCAACCACCGCACCTACGTCGTGTGGCACCACTTCTACGACTCGCCGTACAACGCGCTGGCCCTGGAGTGGTTCGCGAAGTGGCTGCACCCCGACCAGTTCCGCGACGTCGACCCGGACGCCTCGATGCGTGAGCTGCACGAGAAGTTCCTGCCGGTCGAGGACACCGGCACGTTCTGGGCGCCGCTGCCGTGACCGGCGCCGACGTGGCCGTCCCGGTCTCCGCGGGCGGCCGGGCCTCGGCGGCCGGTGCGGCGCACCGCGCGGTCCGGCGCCGCCGCACGCTGGTCCTGGCCGGGCTCGTCGTGCTCGGGGTGCTGGCCACCCTGGGCGACCTCGCCGTCGGCGGGGGCGGCATGTCGATCACCGACGTCGTGTCCGCGCTGCTGCACCCGGGCACCGTCGCCCCGGTCGACCGGGAGATCGTCTGGAACATCCGGCTGCCGATGACGCTGAGCGGGCTGCTCGTCGGTGCCTCGCTGGCCGTCGCCGGCGCGGAGATGCAGACGGTCCTCGGCAACCCGCTCGCCGAGCCCTACACACTGGGGATCTCCGCGGCGGCGAGCTTCGGTGCTGCGCTGAGCCTGGTGCTCGGGCTGGGCGCGCTGCCGTTCGGTGACGTGCTCGGCACGGCGGGCACGGCTTGGGTGTTCGCGATGCTCGCCTGCACCGCGATCCTCGTGGTCAGCGCGCTGCGCGGGCCGAGCACCGAGACGATGGTGCTGCTCGGCATCGCGATGGTCTTCCTGTTCACCGCGCTGCTGTCGCTGATGCAGTACGTCGCCTCCGAGGCCCAGCTGCAGCAGGTCGTGTTCTGGACGCTGGGCAGCCTGAGCCGCGCCGGGTGGCCCAGCGTGGCGCTGCTCGCCGCGGTGCTGCTGGTCGCGATGGTGGCGCTGCTGCGGATCGGCCCGGCGCTGACCGCGTTCCGGCTCGGCGACGAGCGGGCCCGGTCGCTCGGTGTCCCGGTGGACCGGCTGCGGATGGTCGTGCTGTTCGGGATCTCGATCCTGGCCGCGACGGCGGTGTCGGTCGCCGGGACGATCGGCTTCGTCGGGCTGGTCGGGCCGCACGCCGCCCGCATGCTGCTCGGCGAGGACCAGCGCCACTTCCTGCCCGGCTCGATGGTCTGCGGCGCGACGCTGCTGTGCGGGGCGTCGGTGGTCAGCAAACTGATCGCGCCGGGGGTGATCGTCCCGGTCGGGATCGTGACCTCGATCGTCGGCGTACCGGTGTTCCTGGCGCTCATCCTGTCCCGCCGGAGGCAGCTGTGGAGCTGACCCTGCGCGTCGAGGGGCTGTCGTTCGGCTACCGCGGGCGCCCCGTGCTCCACGACGTCACCCTGCCCGAGGTCCGGACCTCGCAGGTCACAGCCGTGGTCGGGCCGAACGCGGCGGGCAAGTCCACCCTGCTGCGCTGCATCGCCGGGCTGCACCGGGCGCGCGGGACCGTCCGGATCGACGGGTCGGTGGCCGGGCGCAGCGGGATCTTCTACCTGCCGCAGGAGCCGCTGCCGGCCAGCTCGCTGACCGTGTTCGAGGCGGTGCTGCTGGCCCGCCGGCTCGGACCCGGAGCCGGGGCCGGTGGCCCGGACGACGTCACCGAGGTCGCCGACACGCTGGTGCGGCTGCGGCTCGACGACCTGGCCACCACCCCGCTCGGGAACATGTCCGGCGGGCAGCGCCAGCTCGTCGCGCTGGCCCAGGCGGTCGTGCGGCGCCCGGAGGTGCTGCTGCTCGACGAGCCGGTGTCCAACCTGGACCTGCGCAACCAGCTCCGGGTACTCACCCTGGTCCGCGAGCTGGCCGCCGAGCAGTCCACTGCGGTGCTGGTGACGGTGCACGACCTGACGCTGGCCGCGCGCTTCGCCGACGAGGCGATCGTGCTGTGCGACGGCGCGGTGCACGCCAGCGGGACCCCGGACGAGGTGATCACGGCGCAGATGCTGCGTGAGGTCTACCGGGTCGAGGGGGACGTGCGCCGCGGCGAGGACGGCACGCTGACCGTCGCCGCGCACCGGAGCCTCTGAGCCGGGCGCACACCGGCCGGGTGCCTCGCGGCCGGGCAGCTCAGAGCCGACGTCTTCGCCGGCTGGTGGACCGGGTCCGGTCCGGCTGGCCGCGGCCAAGCCGCCGACGCCGAGGTTCCTCTGGCGGGCGCCCGGCTACCTCGACTGCTCGAACTGCGCGTCGGGCACCCAGGCAAAGCCGAGCAGTCCGGCGCGGCCGCGGCGCAGCTGCGCTCGGTCGTCGACAGGCAGGTCGGGTTCGACCAGCTCGCCGCGGTCCGCAACCACCGGACCTACGTGGTGTGGCACCACTTCTACGACTCGCCGTACAACGCGCTGGCCCGGAGTGGTCCGGCCCAGCTCGCGTAGAACGCGGGCTGCCTCGTCGGGTACGTCCCACACCGACGTCCCGATCTGCCGGCATCGGTGCGGGCGCCAGATGTCGTTCCGGTCAGAGCGCGGCCTGGTCCGCCCGCAGGTCGAGCAGGACCTTGCCCGAGGTCGCGGTGTCAGCGGCGACGGCGAAGGCGTGCAGCGTTTCGTCGAGCCCGAACACGTGCGTCACGACCGGCCCGACCGCCAACGTCCCGTCGGCCAGGGCGGCCACCACCTCGTCGATCTCGTCGTTGAACCGGAACGAGCCGAGCAGGCGCAGCTCGCGGGTGATCGCCGAGGCGACCGGCACCGGCTGGTCGCCGTTGGGCAACAGTCCGACCATCACCACGGTGCCACCCCGGGTGGCCCCGGCGATCGCCGACGCGAGCCCGCGATGGGTACCGGAGGACTCGATCACCACATCGGCATCGACCTCGGCGATCCCGTCGGTGTCGGTGGCCGACAGCGTTCGTGTCGCGCCGACCATGTGGGCGATCTGCAGCGGAGTCTCGTGCAGATCGGTCGCGACGACCTCCGAGGCCCCGGCCCGGCGGGCGACCGCGACGGCGAGCGCGCCGATCGGCCCGGAACCGACGACAAGCACTCGCCGCCCGGTCAGCGGACCGGCGCGCCCGACCGCATGCCAGGCCACCGCCGCCGGTTCGGCAAGCGCCGCCAGCCGCAGATCCAGACCCGGTGGGAGCTCGCGCAGCATGGACACCGGCAGCACGACCTGGCGGGCGAACCCGCCGTCGGTGTGCGGTACCCGCGCGGCCGAGCCCAGATATCGCACACCGGGAGACAGGTTCGGCGAGTCGGGCGGGAACCGGACATCGGAGCATTCGCGCGTCGCAGGATGCACGGCGACCGCAGTACCGCGAGAGGGTCCGGTGCCATCAGGCGCCGCCTCGGCCACGATTCCGACGATCTCGTGCCCCAGGACCATGGGCTCACGCAGTACGGACTGCCCCACCGCACCATGGCGCCAGTAGTGCAGATCCGAACCGCAGATGCCGCCGTAGGCGACCGCGACGACGGCCTCATCCGAGCCGGGTGTGCGAAGCGGAACACTCTCGACACGCAGGTCGTCGGCGCCGTGCGCGACGACCGCCGGGGTGGAGCGGGTGCTCATGGAATGTCTCTCCTGGACGATCGAGCGCTGGGGTTGCTCAGACGACGACGGTCATGCCGCCGTCGGCGAACACGACCTGGCCGTTGACGAAGTCCGACGCCGCCGAGGACAGCCAGACCGTGGGTCCGACGACGTCGGCGACGGTCCCCCAGCGCCCGGCCGGGGTCCGTCCCCGGACCCAGCCGTCGAACTGCGGGTCGTCGACCAGCTTCTGGGTCATCTCGGTATGGATGTAGCCCGGCGCGACAGCGTTGGCCTGCACGCCGTGTCGGGCCCATTCGGCGGTCATCGCACGGGTGAGATTGCGCAACCCGCCCTTGGCCGCGGTGTAGGGACCGATCGTGGGCCGGGCCAGATCGGTCTGCACCGAACAGATGTTGACGATCTTGCCGCGACCGCGGCGCACCATCGCCGCGGCGACCGTGCGCCCCACCACGAAAGCACCGGTCAGATCGACGTCGACCACCCGGCGCCACTCGTCGAGGCTCACATCGAGAAGCGGCTGGCGATGCTGGATCCCGGCGTTGTTGACCAGGATGTCGATCGGACCTACCTGTGACTCGACCGAGGACACGGCCGCGGCGACGGCGGCCTCGTCGAGGATGTCGAAGGGGCGGGCGTGCACCCGGTCGGGGCCGAAGCGCCGCACGAGCTCGTCGCGGGTCTTGTCCAGCCGGTCGGTGTCCACGCCATTGAGCACGAGCGTGGCGCCGGCTTCGGCGAGCCCTTCGGCGAGACCCAGGCCGATGCCGCGACTGGACCCGGTGACCAGCGCGATCCGGCCGGTCAGATCGAATGGGGAAGTCATCTGTACTGCTCCTGGTCAGTAGAACTCGACGGTGTCGACCCGGTTGAGCAGGTCGTCGCCGTCGAGCAGTCGGGTCGCATTGCCGGCGAACAGCTCGGCGATCCGCCGCTCCTCGCCGGGATCGAGCGCGGCGGTGTGCGGGCTCACCAGGACCCGCTCGTGGTGCCACAGTGGACTGTGCTCGGGCAGCGGCTCGACGGCGAACACATCGAGCGCGGCGAACCCGACCCGTCCCGAGTCCAGCGCCGCGAGCAGCGCGGCCTCGTCGACCACGCTGCCGCGGCCCACATTGACCACGGTGGCGCCAGGGCGAAGCGCGCCGAGCACCTCGGAGCCGAGCAGACCCACGGTGGCGGTGGTGCCGGGCAAGGTGTTCACCACGGCGTCGACCGAGCCGGCGACCTCGGCCAGCTGGTCGGGTGACACGACCCGGGTGGTGTCGGGGGTGCCCGCCCCGCTACGGCTGGTGCCGATGACGGTCACGCCGAGCGCGGCGAGGCGGGCGGCAACGACACGGCCGATCCCCCCGAGACCCAACACGAGCACGGTCGAGCCCTCGACTCGATCCATCGCCCACCGTCCGGACCACTCGCGCCTACGCTGCTGATCCAACAGCCGCGGCAGGTGCTTGGCCCCGGCGAGCACGCCGAACAGCGCGAACTCCGCGAGCGGGCCGCCATGCACCCCGGCCGAGGTGGTGAACACGACTCGGTCGAGTTCAGCGGCGTCGAGCCCGGCCGCGGCGACCTGCGCGCCGCCACCGGCAGCCATGGTGTGCACCCACCGCAGGCGCGGGTTGGCGCGCACGGTGCGCGCGAGCGCGCCCGGATCGAGATCAGGAATGCCGTAGAGGGCGTCGGCGGAGTCGAGCAGCTCCTCGAAGGCCTGCTGCTGCTGCGGTGTCCGGCGCCGGTCGGGGTCGCCGGAGAAGTCGGCGGGCCAGCGCATCCTCGGCAGCAACGCGTCATCGGCGACGATCTCGACCCGTGGCTCGAGCGCCACGATGCGCTCCCGATCAGCAGCGGCGATCGGGGCGGCGGCGGCGACTCGCAGTCGGCCGCTCACCCGGCGGCCCGTGCGCGCAGCCCGGCGACCTCGGCGTCGAGGGCGGCCTCGCGGGCGACGATCGCCTCGACCCCGGTGAGCGCCTCCTCCACCCGGTGCGGCGGGATGACGATGACACCGTCGCCGTCGGCCACCACGAGGTCGCCCGGGTGGACCACGACTCCGCCGATCGCGACGGGCTCACCGATCGCGCCCGGCCCATTCTTGAACGGTCCGGCCGGGGTCAGCCCGCGGGCGAAGACCGGGACGCCGAGCTCCTCGATGATCGCGCGGTCGCGCACGTAGCCGTCGACGACAGCGCCGGTCGCCCCGAACGCCGCGAACCGCTGGGCGAGGTTGTCCCCGAGGATGGCACGTCCGTCGTGGCCCAGGGCATTGATCACCACCAGGTCGCCGGGACGGATGTGGTCCAGCGCGGCGATGACGGCCTTGTTGTCTCCCGCCACGGTCAGCACCGGCAGCGCCGTACCGACCGCGCGGGCTCCGGGCCAGATCGGGGCGATGCCGCCGTCGGCGATGTTGAGCCGGTCCAGGCCGTCACCGAGATTGGCAGTGCTGTGCGCACCCAGCCGTTGCAGCACCTCGGGTGCGACGCGCGCCCACGCGGGTGCCACCCGCACGTTGTCCTGGGACGTACTCGACATCGATGCCTCCGTAGGGTGCCGTGCGTCGGCCAGCGCGAGTGAAGTGCGACCGTGTTCTCAGATTTGTGCGGCTGATGGTGCCGCTTCGTCGGTCGTCGGGCAAGTCCAGTTCGTGGGCGGATCGGCGTGCCGACCGGGAATGATGGGTCGGGCGACGGTCGGACTCCTGGAAACCGAGACGTTACATGTGGGTGTTGGCGTCGCTCTTGACCCGACTAAAAAAGAGACCATAGCCTCAGATGAGAACAGAGTCGCAGTACTGCTCCGTGGACGGGCGACGACCGGCCGTACGGACCACCATCCATCGGTAGGGATCCAACGACGGACCCCTCGATCTCGAAGGTGAACACCCATGACAACCTCAGATCGTGTCGACGCGGGTAGTACCGGCGTGACCAGGCCCGACGAGGGGACGGTCCGCCGGGCTACCGTCGCCGGCGCCATCGGTTCCTTCGTGGAGTGGTACGACTACGGCATCTACGGCCTGCTGGTCACCTACCTGGCGGTGAACCTCGCCGGTGGAGCCGAGGCCGGCAGTCTGTTCCTGGCCAATGTCGGCTTCCTGGTCAGCTTCGTGGCCCGGCCCTTCGGCGGGCTCATCTGCGGATACCTCGGTGACCGGCTCGGCCGCCGCACCCTGCTGGCGATCCTGCTGCTGCTGATCTCGACGTCCACCGCGGCGATCGGCCTGCTGCCCTCGACCGAGACCATCGGGATCGCGGCGCCGATCCTGCTGCTCGCGCTGCGGGTGCTGCAGGGCTTCTCCGCCGGTGGAGAGGTCGCCGGCGCGATGTCGTTCGTCGGTGAGTACGCCCCCGACGGCGAACGGAACTTCCGGATGAGCTTCGTCGCCGTCGGCTCGTTCGTGGCGCTGATGTTCGGCAGTGCGTTCTCCGCGTTCCTGATCGTGGTGCTCGGTGACGAGACGATGACCTCGTGGGCCTGGCGCGTCCCGTTCCTGCTCGCTGTGCCACTGGGCTACATCGGCTTCTACATCCGCCGCCGGCTCGAGGAGACCCCGGTCTTCCAGGCCGCCCGCGAGCAGAACACGACCTTGACCAACCCGTTGCGGGAGGCGTTCACCTCCCGGCGCCACCTGCTGGCGATCCTGCTGACGGTGTTCCTGCCCGCACTCAATGGTCCCGGCTACTACCTGCTGTTCACCTACATGCCGACGTACTTGAAGACCTCGCTCGGCGACGGGGTGAACTTCACGATGCTGCAGGCTCTCCTGGTCACCGCGATCAGCCTGGTGGCGATCATCATCTGCATCCCACTCGCCGCCCGGGTCTCGGACCGGCTCGGTCGCAAGCCCGTGCTCTACGCGTCCGCGATCGCCAGCGGCGTGCTCGCCTACCCGATGTTCCTGCTCATCGCGAGCGGGCAGTTCGTGCTCGCCGCGATCGGCGCCACGGTCATGGCGATCGCGTTCTCCGGGCACGCAGCGACCATCCACACCGTCCTCGCGGAGATGTTCCCGACCAGCGTGCGCTACTCGGCCTACAGCATCGGCTTCAGCATCTCGACGATCATCTTCGGCGGCAGTGCGCCGCTGGTCATGACCGCCCTGATCGGGTCCACCGGCTCCAACCTGATCCCCGCCTACGCCGCCATCGTGGCAGCGCTCATCACGCTGGTGGCACTGTCGTTCGTTCGCGAGACCAAGGGCCGCCCGCTCGAGGTCAGCTGAGCCCGATTCCACACCCCGCGAGGAGAGATCCATGGCACCACCCACGGTGGCCGTCGTCGCCGACCTCGGCGAGAGCTTCGGCAACTACACGATCGGCGACGACGAAGCGCTCTACAGCAACGTCACCTCGTCCAACATCGCCTGCGGTTTCCATGGCGGAGACCCGCGCGTCATCGATCGCACGGTCGCCGAGTGCGTGGCCCGCGGCATCGAGCTGGGGGCACACCCCGGCTACCCCGACCTCGTCGGATTCGGACGCCGACTCATCGAGGCGACCGAGGAGGAGATCCGCACCGACGTGCTCTACCAGATCGGTGCCCTCGACGCGTTCGCCCGAGCCCACGGCGGCACGATCAGCCACGTCGCTCCCCACGGCCGGATGGGCTCGATCGCCCAGACCGACCGGGTGCACGCCCGGGCGATCACCGACGCCGTCGCGGCCTACGACCGCGACTACATCGTCGTGTGCCAACGCGGCGTGCTCGCCGAGGAGGCCCGCAAGCGCGACCTGAAGGTCGGCTACGTGTTCCTGGCCGACCGCGGCTACGGCGCCGACGGTATGCCTGTCGCACGCTCGCACCCCGGCGGTCTGATCCACGACCCGGAACTGGTCGGGCGCCGCGCGGTGCAGGTGGTCACCCAGGGCACGGTCACCTCGGTCGATGGCGAGGACGTCCCACTCGGGCACGACGCCGACGTGCTGCTGCTGCACGGCGACCACCCACTGGTGCTCGACAACGGCCGTGCGCTGCGCGCTGCACTCGACGCTGCCGGCGTACGCGCAGCCGGGCTGGTCGAGGTGCTCGCGAACAAGACGCAACCAGCGCTCGAGGGCTGAGTACCAACGAGCGACGCAGCAGCGGCGGACGACGAGAGGGCGAGATGACAACGGGTGCCCAGACGGGGCCGGTCCCCACCGTGAGCGTCCGTCCTTACGGGGACGCGGCGGTCATGGTGGAACCGTCGGACCCGGACCCGGCCGCGCGCAGGACCACGGTCCGCCGGCTCCGGGAACTCCTGCTGTCCCGGCGCCCGGTCGGCGTGCTCGACATCGTCGCCGGTCTGGAATCTCTGCTGATCGGCTTCGACCCGCTGATGACCGGCCCCGAACACATGGGCTGGGCCGTACGACTGCTCGCCGAGACCGGCCACGACACCATCGCCCCCACACAGACACCGCGAGAGTTCGTGATCCCGATGGTGTTCGGCGGTTCGGCCGGTCCCGACCTCGACGAGGTGGCCGAGGAGCTCGGCCTCACCAACGACGACCTCGTCGCGGCCGTGACCGGGTCGCGGTTCACGATCGCGCTGCTCGCAGCAGCGATGGCCCCGATGATGGACGGACTGCAGGTGCCCCGCCCGATCCGGCGGCGCGCAGAGCCGCGCACCGACGTCGCACCGGGAGCCGTCATGGTCGCCGGGACCGGTGCGGTGATCCAACCCTTCCCGGGGCCGTCGGGATGGCGAGTGATCGGGGCGACACCGCACACGATCGTCGACATCACCCGCGCCGACCCCGCCGCCTTCACCCCCGGCGACACCGCACGATTCGAGCCGCTCGACACCACCGGCGCGGCCGCGCTCGCCGGCACCTTCCTGCTGCCCGAGGGAGCCACACGGTGATCACCGTCGCGCTCGAGGTGACCGGATCCGGCTGGGCCACCACCCATCAGGACCTGGGACGCCGCGACTCCGAACGCCTCGGCGTCCCCACCGGCGGGGCCGCCGACCAGCAGTCGGCAGCCGTGGCAAACCTGCTCGTGGGCAACCCCCGTGGGGCGCCGCTACTGGAGACACTCGGCCCGGGACTGGCGGTGGTCCCCGAACGGGAAGTGCTGGTCGCACTGACCGGCGCCGACGCCACCGTCACCGTCGGCGGTGTGCCGACACGCTGCCGCACCCCCGTACTGGTCCCCGCCGGCCACGAGCTTCGTGTGCATGCACTGCACCATGGCACCCGGACCTACCTCGCGATCCACGGCCGGATCGAGGCCCCGCGCTTCCTCGGCAGCGTCGCACCGGACGCCCGGATGGGATTCGGCCAGGTCCTCGCCTCGGGTGACGAAGTACGGGTCCAGTCGGCATGGACCGGATTCCGCCACGGCCACTTCGGGCAGATCCTGCTGCGGCCACCGGTCCCGACGCCGGCCCCCGCCGGAACGCCGATCGACGTCGTCGCGGTCGACGACGTGCCGGTACCCGGTCTGCGCGAGCTGGTAGCGGATTCGGCCTACATCGTGACGCCCCGCTCGAATCATGTCGGCCTGCGCCTCGAGGGACCGGTCAAACATCCCGACGACGACACGGAAGTCGTCTCGCACGGCGTACCCATCGGAGCCCTCGAGATCCCCCACGTCGACGAGCTCATCGTGCTGGGCCGCTACCGCACCCTGACCGCTGGATACCCGATCGTGGGGGTCGCCACCCGGGCCAGTCTGCCCCTGCTCGGCCAAGCCGGCCCGGGACAGACACTGCGGTTCCGCTGGGTCGACAGGGCCACCGCCGTGCACCGCGCAGCCGAGCAGGAGACCGGCCTGCGAGCTCTGGAACGCGCTGCGGCCGACGCCTGGGCCGCACTCGGCCTGCCCGGCCCTTGTCACCACAGCTATTGAGAACGTAGTCTCAATTGCGAAGATATTCGTATTTTGGAGGAGGAGGAGTAGTGGGCACCCTCTCCGGGCGCACGGCGCTGGTTACCGGCGCGGGTAGCGGAATGGGTCGCGAGACCGCACGGCTGCTGGCCGCCGAGGGCGCCGCCGTCGTGCTCGTCGGGCGCCGCCCGGAACCGATCGAGGCCGCCGCCGAGCAGATCCGCGCGGCCGGCGGAACGGCCTCGGCGGTCGCGATCGACATCACCGACCACGTCGCGCTGACCACGACGCTCGCGCGCGTACGCGCCGAACACGGCCCGATCGACATCGTGGTCAACAACGCCGGCAGCGCATCGACCGTGCTGAACCCGCAGTACCTGCCACACGAGGAATGGCGCGAAGTCCTCGACGTCAACCTCGATGCGGTGTTCCGGCTCTGTCAGGCAGTGCTGCCCGACATGCTCGATCGCGGCACCGGCACCATCGTCACCGTCTCCTCTCTGGCCGCGGTCAACCCCAACCTGCTCGGCGGTGCCGCCTACGGCGCGGCCAAGGCCGGAGTCCGCAACTTCATGACCTTCCTGCACAACACCTTCCGCAACGATGGCCTACGCGCGATCACCGTCCTGCCGGGCGAGGCGGACACCCCCATCCTCGACAACCGCGCCCGGCCCCCGGAACCGCAGGAGCGAGCCGCGATGGTCCAGCCCGAGGACGTCGCCGAGGCCATCCGGCTCGCAGTGGTGCTGCCGCAACGAGTCGTGCTGCAGGAGATCGTCGTCGCCCCGACCCGCCAACGCGACACCGCCACCGACCTCGAGATCAGCCGCGGAGTGGGCGCACCGACCTCGTGACCACCCATCCCTGAGCACCCCGACCCGGGAGACCCGAGCATGTCGACCAGTACCGCTTCGTCCACCGCCCCGTCGTTCGCCGACGCCCCCTCCGACGCCGTCAACCGCATCGCGGCCGCCTCGCGCCGCGTGCAGCAACCCCAGTCCTCGGGCGACCTGGTCTCGCTCGCGATGGGCGAACCCGACTTCGACACCCCCGCCGCGGTCGTCAGTGCCGCCGAACAGGCACTACGCACCGGACGCACCCACTACTCCCCGCTGCTGGGCGAACCCGCGCTGCGCGAGGAACTGGCCCGCCGCATCGGAGCACGCACCCACATCGAGGCCTCCCCGGCCGACGTCCTGATCACACACGGTGGCACCGCCGGTCTGGGCGCGGCACTGCTGTCGCTGGTCAACCCCGGCGACCGGGTCGTCTTCCCGGACCCGACCTACTCCCTCTACGCCGACCTGGTCAGCATGGCCGGCGGTGTCCCGGTTCCGGTGCCGCTGGGCCCGGACCTGCACTGGGACCTCGACCGGCTCGCCGCGGCATTGCCCGGAGCCACGGTGTTCGTGTTCTGCAACCCGAGCAACCCCACCGGCATCGTGCACACCCGTGCCGAGCTGGAGGCGCTGTCACAGATGCTCGAGGGCACCGAGACCGTCGTCGTGTCCGACGAGGCCTACGCCGACCTGACCTGGACCCCGGAACCGTTCACCTCAGCGGTCGAGGTGTCCGGCCTGCGCGAGCGCACGCTCTACTGCCAGACCTTCTCCAAGACCTACGCCATGACCGGATGGCGTGTCGGTTACCTCTGGGGTCCACAGCCACTGATCGCAGCAGCCGCCCGGATCCACAACACCGTCAACGGATCGATGAACACCGCGGTACAGGACGCGGCACTGGCCGCCCTGCACGGAGCGGACGACGACGTCGCAGCCATGCGCGCGGCCTACGTCCGCCGCCGCGAGATCATGTCCGACGGCCTGGCTGCGATCGACGGACTGACCCTGAGCGTGCCCGAAGGTGCGTTCTACCTGTTCCCGCGCTACGACCTCGACCTCCCCTCGGCCCAGGTCGTGACACAGCTGCGTGAGCGTGGCGTCGCGGTCCGCCCAGGATCCGAGTTCGGTGAGCACGGCGAGTTCCACCTGCGACTGTCCTACGCCGCCGCCGATGACGCGATCCGCGCCGGGGTGCAGCGACTCGCCGACGGGCTCGCCGACCTGCGCCGGTGACCCACTCACAGCCTCCCGCTGGTGGCCGGGCGGCCCGCCCGGCCACCAGCGGGCGCCGGTACCGTGGCGAACCAGGCGGCCGCAGCGTCCCGTCCGGGGTGCGCGCCGACAACACAGGTCAGGGACGGGGGGCACGGCGCGGCGTGCGCAGCGACACCGAACGCAACCGGCGACGGCTCATCGAAGCCGCGGCAGACCTGGCCGGCGAACGCGGCACCGCCGTGAAGATGACCGAGGTGGCCGAACGCGCCGAAGTCGCCGTGGCCACCGCCTATCGACACTTCGCCTCCGTCGACGACATCCTCGCCGTCTACCGGTTCGATGTCGGGCTACGCCTGCTGACCTTCAGCCGCCGCAGCGACCTCACCGGCCTGAGATTGCTCGAGGCAGTGTGCGCGGAGTGGGTGCGCCTGGTCGTGGTGCACGGCCGCTCCATGGTGCACACCCGCTCGGCCGAGGGCTACCTGGCCCGCCTGCGCGCAGGGGCACGTCACATCGCGGTCCAGGTCGAAGCGGTACAGCAGCCCATCGCCGCCGCCGCGGCGGAGCTGGGGCTCCCCGAGCCAGGCGAGCAAGGGGCGTTCTTGTGGAACATCCTGTTCGACCCCCGCGAGATCTTCGATCTGCTCGACACGGTCGGACTGACCCAGGCACAAGTGAGTCGACGACTCTTCGCCGCGTTCTGCGGCAGCCTGCGCGGCTGGCTGAACGAGTCTGCCGGCTGAGCACCGATGTCGGCCCTAGGTCGACCGGCGCCGCATGGACACCCCGATCGGTAGGGGACGTGCGCCGCGGCGAGGACGGCACGCTGACCGTCGCCGCGCACCGGGCATCTGACAGGACTGGGCAGCTCAGAGCCCGAGGACCAGTCTCGGGCAGCCGTGCTCGGCGCGGGAGACGCACGGGAAGATCGCGGTGTTCGCGGCCCGCTCCTCGTCGTCGAGGATGGAGTCGCGGTGCTCGGCCCGCCCGGCCAGCAGCGGTACCTCGCAGGCGCCGCACTCGCCGCGGCGGCAGGACCAGTCCGGGCTCAGCCCGGCGTTCTCGACGGCGGTCAGGATGCTCTCACCGGCGCCGACAGTGACCGTGGTGCCGCTCGTGGCGCACTCGACCTCGAACGGTTCGTCGGTGCTCACGGGGTCCTCTGCACAGGCATCGTCGGCGATCCTGCCTTGCCGGCCTCTGCAGCGAGATGGCGAGGCCCGGGTGATCCTCCGGCAGAACAAGGCAGTCGCCGCCCTGGTCGACATGGAAAGCATGGACCGGCTGCAGCGCCTCGAGGAGCTGGAGGACGATCTGCGGCTTCTGAGTATTGCGCTGGTCCGCGCGGCTGCCGACAGCGGTCGGCGGTTCTCGCTCGACGACGTCCTCGCCGAGGCGGGTATCGACCCCGACAGCCTGGACGCGGAGTAGACCCGTTCCGATGGGCACGGCGAAGGTCACCCTGAGCGAGGACGCCCGCGAGGACTTCCGGAAGCTGGATGGAGCAGCTCGGCGAATCGTCGCCAAGGGCCTGAAGAAGCTGGACGCGGCTGTCCGCGTCCCGGCTGCCGGTCTCGACGAGCTCTGGGATCCGTAGCCGCATCGAGTCGTGATTATCGAAGAGTTCAGCTCATCACCATGTACGTTCTTCGGATGATCGATCGACGGCTCCGGGTGCTGCAGGCGATCGCCCGGCACGGCACGGTCACCGCGGCCGCGCAGGTGTGCCGGATGACGCCGTCCGCGGCGTCGCACCAGATGCAGACGCTGGCCCGTGAGCTCGGGGTCGAGCTGCTCGAACCCGACGGCCGCCGCGTCCGGCTCACCCCGGCCGCGCGGACCGTGCTGGTGCACGGCGAGACGCTGATGGCGCAGTGGGAGCGGGCCCGCGCCGAGCTCGACGCGCACCGGCCCGGCGAGACGACCGGGTCGCTGCGGTTCTGCGCGTTCTCCACCGCCGCCGCGGCCGTCGTCCCGCAGACCCTGGCTCGGCTGCGTGAGTCGCACCCGGCGCTGACGCTGCACCTGCGCGAGACCGAGCCGGGTCGGGCGTTCGACCTGCTCGCCGCGGACGACGCCGACATCGCCGTGGTCGTGGCGACCGAGAGCATCCCGCCGGTCACCGACCCCGCCTTCGACCAGCGGGCCCTCTACGACGAGCCGCTCGACGTGCTCGTCGGCCCGGACCACCCGCTGATCGGCCGCGACGACATCACGCTCACCGACCTGGCCGGCGACCGGTGGATCTGCAGCAGCCCCGGCCGCGCCTACCACCAGCTCGTGATGCTCGCCTGCACCGGCGCCGGGTTCACCCCCGACATCGCCCACTACTCCGACGAGTGGGACACCGGCGCCGCACTCGTCGCGCTCGGCTTCGGCGTCGCCCTGGTGCCGCGGCTGGCCGACGTGCCCGCCCGGCACGACACCCGGCGGTTGCGGATCGGGCGCCCGCCGGTCCCGCAGCGCCGGGTGATCGCCGCGGTCCGCGACGGCGCCCAGCACCACCCCGCGGTCGCGGCCGGTCTCGACGCGCTGCGCGAGGTCTGCGGCACGCTCGCCGGCCGCCTGGAGAGCCCCTGACCCGTGTGCCCCGCACCACTCCGTTCGGTCCGAAGTGGTCGCCGCGCCCCGCCTGAGCAGCCAGGGAAGAATATGTAACAGCTCGCGATAATCATCGGAAACAACGTCCGCTGGATTCGTACGGTTGGCACCCGCACGGTGTCGACGTGTCCACGATCATTGCCCCGCGCCGCGTCCGCCGTCCCGCCTTGTCCAAGCACGCGTCGGCGCCGATCCTCGATCGGCCGGGGGACATGGCGTCGGCGCTGGCGCTGCTCGCGTTCGGCGCGAACATGGCGAGCCCGCTGTTCCCCGGCTACCAGCAGCAGCTCGGCTTCGGCGACCTCACGCTGACGCTGATCTACGCGACCTACGCCGCGGCGGCCGTCCCGGCGCTGCTGGTGCTCGGTCCGCTCGGTGACCGGCTCGGCCGCACCCGGCTCGTCCGCTGCGGCCTGCTGCTCGCCGCGGCCGGATCGCTGTGCTTCGCCGTCGGCGCGCACCCGGCCTGGCTGCTCGCCGGACGCGTGCTGCAGGGCGTCGCGCTGGGCGCGGCCACCGGGGCGGGCATGGCGGTGCTCGCGCAGGCGCGGATGACGACCCGCCGTCGACGGCTCGCGGCCGCCGGGGCGCTGGTGTTCCTGCTCGGCACCGCGGCCGGGCCGGGCGTGACCGGGCTGCTCGCCGCGGTGCTGCCCGCGCCGTACGCGAGCGTGCACCTGCTGCACGTGCTGGCCCTGGCCGTCGTGTTCCTGCGCCTCGGTCCGTCGGCCGCCCCTGCATCCGCAGCGGCGACGGCCACCGCGCCGACGGCACGGCGGACACCGGTGGTCTCGGTCGACCTGCCGCGCACCGGGCGGCCGGCGTTCGTCGCGGCGATGGCGGCCGGGTTCGTGTCCTGGGCGGTCGTCGGGCTGTTCCTCGGGCTGATCCCCAGTGCCCTGACCCGTGGCGGCTCCGGCGCCGGGGTGGCGGTGCTCGGCCTGGTCGCGGCGGTCGTCGTCGTGGCCGCGTTGCCGGCGCAGGCCGTACTGAGCCGCCTCGGTGCGGTGCGCGCCCAGCTCGCCGGGCTCGGCTGCCTGGTCACCGGCCTGCTGGTGCTGCTCGGGGCCGGACCGTCCGCGTCGGTGGTGGTGACGCTGTCCGCGGCCGTCGTCGCCGGGCTCGGGCACGGCCTCGCCTACGGCGGCGCGCACGGCGTCGTCCAGGGTGCGGCCGTGGGGGAGCGGGCCGCGGGGATCACCGCGACCGCCTACGTCGTCCACTACCTCGGCGCCGGGATCCCGACGATCGTCGTCGGGCTGCTGACGCTGGTCACGTCGCTGGGGGCGGCGACCACCGGGCTGGCGGCGTCGCTGACCGCGCTCGGGATCGCGGCCGCCGTGCTGGTCCGGTGGGCCGCCGGCGCCGCCCCACGACCACCGCGGGTCACGACGCATCACCCTCCGGCTGTGCACGAAACGCCATGAGCCGTACGTAGCGCGCGAACTGCATGAAAGAGGTGCGTCACAGCATCTTCCGGGCGAAGCGGCAAACGTGGTAACGATTCCTGTTTCCATTTGCCGTGACAGAGAGTTGCCATGTCGCCCACCACTGCCTCATCGGCCTCACCCGGTCGGGTCCTCCGCCTCGGCTCGGCCGTCGCCCTCACCGCGGTGCTCGGGCTGATCGCCCCCGCGACCGCCGCCGCGGCGCCACCCGCACCCCCGGCACCTCCCGCACCCGCCGCGACCGACGGTCGTCAGGTCGAGGGCGCCGGGCAGCACGTCGACGCCCTCTACCCGGTCATGGAGAACGGGAAGTTCACCCTGCGCACCGAGACCCCGCAGGGCGTCACCGACCCGGAGAAGGTCGTCCTGCACGTCCCGGAGACGCCGAGCTCGAAGGTCGACCTGCCGGCCGGCTACGAGTTCCTGGCCCCCGCGGGCAGCCCGGCCTGGATCACCTCGCAGACCCAGAACCCCGACGTCGTGTGGCCCGGCTGGTCCACCGAAGGCATCGGGAAGAAGGACATCAACGGCACCGTCGCGTTCGACCTCGACGGCTTCGCCTACGCGGGCCCGTCGAAGAACCCGCGTTTCGCCGTCACCGGCGCGGGCGGGCTCACCGGGGAGAAGACGAGCCGGCTGTTCGTCCCCGGCTCGCTGTTCACCGAGAAGAAGCTGGAGCCGGGCGGGCACGAGCACGCCAACTGGGTGTTCACCGCCCCGGGCACCTACGACATCTCCTTCACCGCCAAGGCCAAGCTGCCGGACGGGAAGCCGGTGTCGGACAAGGCGACCGTGCGGTTCGTCGTCGGGCCCACCGAGGGCGCGAGCGGCGCGACCAAGCCGGTCGCCACCCCGGCAGCGCACAAGCAGACCAAGGGCGTCGGGCTCACCCCGGACAAGGTCGACGGCGAGTACTTCGTCGGCCAGTCGATCATCGTCAACGCCGCGGGCACGGCCGTGCCGGACAACGCGAAGCTGCGCTGGTACCTCAAGCGCACCGTCGACCCGGACTTCGTCGTGCAGCCGGAGGAGACCGCCGCGGAGTACGAGGACAAGCCCGACCGCGACCTCGACGGCGCCCAGCTCTACGCCGAGGTCCTCGGCCCGAACGGCGCGCCGACCGCGAAGTCCGAGCCGCTGACGCTGCGGGTCGCGGCGAAGCCGCCGTCGACCACGATGACCGTCACACCGGACAAGCCGGCCTACAGGCCGGGTGAGACGGCGACGATCGCCTCCGCGCAGAACCCGCAGACCCCGGACGAGCACTACCACTGGTACCTGCGCAAGCGCGGCGAGAACAAGTTCACCTGGATCCCGGAGTCGCGTGACGTCGAGCAGAAGCTGCCGATCACGCCGGACATGGACGGCGCCGAGGTGACGGTGAAGCTGTTCAACGCCGACCACGCCTCGCTCGCGGAGTCCGCGCCGGCCACGCTGCACCTCGAGGGCGCACCGCCGCCCGAGGTCACCGTCTCCGGTGGCGACGACACCTACGACACCGGCGACACCCTGACCGCCACCGCGAACAGCGCCACCCCGCCGCCCGGCGGCTGGGCGTGGTCGGTGCGCAAGGCCTCGGAGACCCCGTTCGCGCCGATCCCGGGGGCGAACGGTCCGGAGCTGTCGACGCCGGTCGCGGCCGACTGGGGCGGCGCGGAGATCCGCGCCCAGGCCCTCGACGCCGCAGGCAAGCCGACCGGTGAGGCCACCGTGCCGTTCGTGAAGACCGCGGACTCGAACCCCGACCAGGCCTCGGCCGGAGGCTCGACGGGGACGGTCGTCGCCGTCGTCGTGGGGGTGCTGGTCGTCGCCGCGGCCGTCGCCGCCGCGGTCCTGCTGCGCCGCCGCCGCTCCTGAGCAGTCGCACGTCCGCCGCCGCGCGTCCGCCCCGCACCGGGGTGGGCGCGCGGCGGCGCGTCACCGACCGGATCATCTCCGGTCAGGAAAGGACACCGATGCCGGGACCTCTGTCCCCGCTCCGGCGGCCGGCGGCGCTGCTCGCCGTCGCCGCGCTCGGACTGGTCGCCTCCTGCGGGACCGCGACCCAGCCCGGCGCCGACCGTCCGCTGAAGGTCGTGACCACCACCGGGATCATCGCCGACCTCGTGCGCAACGTCGGCGGCGACCGTGTCGAGGTCAGCTCGCTGGTCCCGCCGGGCGCCGACCCGCACACCTACGAGCCGAGCCCGTCCGACGCCCGTCGCGTCGCCGAGGCCGACGTCACCTTCACCAACCACCTGCTGCTCGAGCCGCAGGCGCTGGTCACCGCGATCGACGCCAACTCTCGCGACGACGCCGCGAACGTCTCGCTCGCCGAGTCCTCCGAGACCTACGGCGCGCACGTCATCCCGCTGGTCGAGAACCTCGGGCTCGACGTGTTGTGGCTGGGTCTCCGGGTCCGCGGCGAGGGCCACGCGCTCGGCGCCGACCGGACGTCGCAGATCCGGATCGCGGCCACCGACGTGAAGGGGCCCGGCCGGTTCGCCGGGTACCTGACCGAGTCGCTCGGCGCACCGGAGATCTTCTTCGACTCCGGCGACGGCCTCGACGACCGCGACGCCACGACCGTCCCGCCGGCCGCGCACACCCACCTGAACTGGGCGTTCACGAAGCCCGGCGTCTACAAGGTGACGCTTGCATCGCAGCTGCGGAACCAGGGCGCACCGCCGAAGGAACTCGGGAAGCAGACCTTCACCTTCGCCGTCGGCGTCGACCCGGCGAAGGCGGTGCCGGGTGCGACCGTGCTGAACCGCGGTCACGCCGACCTGGCCACCGATCTCGACAAGGGCGGCCTCTACGCCTTCGCCGACGCCGAGGGCGGCACGAAGCAGACCGTGGTCCCCGCCGACAAGGCTGTGATCGAGGTGCCCGCCCGCGCCGCGGAGACCGTGCCGGACGACCCGCAGTTCGGGTTCCTCGGTGCCCCCGGGGCCAGGATCCTGCAGCTGCCGCAGGCGGTGCTCGGGCAACACGTGCACGGCGAGATCGACCCGCATCTGTGGCAGGACGTGCACAACGCCGACGCCTACGCCCAGGTCATCCGGGACACGTTGTCGCGCACCGACCCGGACGGGGCGAGCTACTACTCCGACCGCACCCGGGCCTACGGCACGCAGCTCGACGACCTCGACCGCTACGTCCGCGACCGGGTCGCCACGATCCCCGCGGACCGGCGCCGGCTGGTCACCACGCACGACGCGTTCGGCTACTTCGCCGACGCCTACGGCCTGACCGTCGGCGGCTTCGTGGTGCCGAACCCGGCCCAGGAACCCAGCGTCGACGACGTCCGCAAGCTCAGCACCACCATCCACGACCTGCACGTGCCCGCGGTCTTCCTGGAGTCGAACCTGATCCAGCGGGCCTCGGTGCTGCGCCAGGTCGCGAGCGACCAGGGCGCCCGGATCTGCACCGTCTACGGCGACGCCTTCGACGACCACGTGCAGACCTACGCGGACATGATGCGGCACAACGCCGACGAGATCACCCGATGCCTCGGGGGTGCAGCGCGATGAGGCGGATCCTCGCGGTCCTCGCGACCGCAGGCGTGCTCGTGGCCGGAGCCACCCCGGCGTACGCGGAGACCGATACCGATGACCGCACGGTCATCTCCCAGGGCCACGTCGACCTCGCCCCGCGGGTCGTCGACGGCGCCTGGCGGCTGCAGATCGAGGACGGCTCGGCGGACCCGCCTGCCTGGCACGACGCCGACCACGTCGTCCTGCAGGCCCGCGACACCGCGCGGACCGCGGTGCCGGCCGACCCGCGGTTCGGCTTCCTCGGCACGCCCGGCTCGCCGGTCTGGCTGCTCCCGCAGTCCCAGCAGTCCGGCATCGTCTGGCCGGGCTGGAACACCCAGGACCCGGGCGTCGCCGCGGCCGGGCACGACGTCACCTGGCGGGTGCTCGACGTCGACGGGCCGGGGGAGTTCACGCTGTTCGTCAGCGGCAACTTCGGCACCCCGCGGGTGCTGTTCGACGGCCGGGAGGAGCTGCCCCAGGAGCTCGACGTCGAGCCGGGCACGCACGCGCACGGCAACTGGGCGTTCTCCGAGCCCGGCGACTACCGGATCGACGTCGAGATGGCCCCGGTCGACGGGTCGTCGCCGGGGGCGCGCTCGACGCTGCGGGTGCACGTCGGCGACGACGACCCCACCAGCGCCTTCGACGACGGTCTCCCGACCTGGGCGATCGTGGTCGCCGTGGTGGTCGTGCTCGCCGCCGCGGTCGTCGCCGTGCTGCTGGTCCGCCGCCGCCGGGCAGGAGGGACCTCGTGAGCACGGTGCTGCAGGTGCGTGACCTGACCGTCGAGCTCGGCGGTCGCGAGGTGCTGCACGACGTCGAGCTGACCGTCGGCGACGGCGAGACCGTCGGCCTGATCGGGCCCAACGGCGCGGGCAAGACCACGCTGCTGCGGTCGGTGCTCGGCCTGGTCGCGCCCACTCGCGGGTCGGTCGTGATCGACGGAGCCGACCCGGGGCGTCGTCGCGGGACGGTCGGCTACGTCCCGCAGCGCCACGAGTTCTCCTGGGACTATCCGATCTCGGTGCGCGCCGCGGTGCTGTCCGGGACGGTGCACCGCCGCCGGTGGCTGCGCCGCGCCTCGGCCGACGACCGGGCCGCCGTCGCCGAGGCGCTGGAGCGCGTCGCGATGACCCCGCTGGCGAACCGGCCGGTGGGGGAGCTCTCCGGCGGGCAGCGCCAGCGGGTGCTCGTCGCCCGGGCGCTGGCGCTGCGGCCCCGGTTGCTGCTGCTCGACGAGCCGTTCACCGGCCTCGACGTACCCACCCAGGAGATGCTCACCGACCTCTTCGGACGGTTGCGGGGCGAGGGGAACGCGCTGGTCACGACCACGCACGACCTGGCCGCCGCGAGCGAGATGTGCACCCGGTTGTGCCTGCTCAACCGCACCGTCGTCGCCGACGCCCCGCCGGACGGGCTCACCGACCCCGAGATCTGGCTGCGCGCGTTCGGCGTCACCCGGTCCCAGCAGCTGCTGCGGACCCTGAGCGACCCGGGAGAGTCTCGGTGAACGACCTGTTCGACGTCGTGCTCGGGCCGTGGGAGTTCGACTTCTGGCGCCGCGCCCTGCTCGTCGCGCTGCTGTCCGGGCTGGTCTGCGGGGTGGTCGGCTGCCACGTCGTGCTGCGCGGCATGGCCTTCATCGGCGACGCCGTCTCGCACTCGGTGTTTCCCGGCATCGCCATCGCGTTCGCGCTCGGCCTGGACCTCACGATCGGCGGCGCCGTCGCCGGGATCGCGACGGCGCTGGTCGTCGCGGTGTTCGCCCGCAACCGGCGCCTCGGCGAGGACTCGGTGATCGGGGTGTTCTTCGCCGCCGCGTTCGGCCTCGGGATCGTGGTGCTCAGTGCGACGCCCGGCTACGGCGGCTCGCTGGAGTCGTTCCTGTTCGGCTCGATCCTGGGCATCTCCGACGGCGACCTCGCCGGTGTCGTGGTGATCGGTGCGCTGGTGCTCGCCGCGGCCGCGGTGCTGCACCCGCGCCTGGTCGCGGTCGGGCTCGACCCGGAGACCGCGTCGGCATCCGGGCTGCCGGTGTTCCGGCTCAACACCGCGCTGTACGTGCTGGTCACCCTGGCGATCGTGATGTCACTGCAGGCGGTGGGGAACATCCTGGTGCTCGCCCTGCTGATCACTCCCGCGGCGACGGCACGGCTGCTGACCGACCGGCTCGAGACGATGATGCTGCTCGCGCCGGCGATCGGGGCGCTCGGCTCGGTCGTCGGGCTGTACCTGTCGTTCGCCTTCGACCTCGCCGCCGGTGGGCTGATCGTGCTGGTCCTGACCGCGGTGTTCGTCGTCTGCTGGCTGGGTGCGCCGAAGCACGGCGTCCTGGCGCGGCGGCGATCTCGTTACGGTCATGTCAACTCGTCAAGCATTGTTGACATGAATTAGGCGCGGCTTCTAGCTTTCCTCCCATCCCGGATGTGAGGAGCACCGATGCCCGTCCCCGATCCGACCGACCGGCCCGTCCCGGCACCCGACGCCGAGCGGCTCGCGGCCCTGAACGAGCACTACGCCTTCGGCCTCTCCGAGAGCGAGATCGACGAGTTCGCCGGACCGGTCGCGGCCACCTTCGCCGCGTCCGAGCGCGTCGCCGAGCTGTACCGGGCCACCGCGCCCGAGACCCCGGACCGCGCCTGGGCGGAGCCCACCGAGAACCCGCTCGGCGGCTGGTACGTGACCACCTCGGTCCCCGGCGCCGCCGACGGGCCGCTGGCCGGGCGCACGGTGGCGCTGAAGGACAACATCTCCCTGGCCGGGGTCCCGATGACCAACGGCTCGGCGACCGTCGAGGGGTTCGTCCCCCGGCGCGACGCCACCGTCGCCACCCGGGTGCTCGACGCAGGCGCGACGATCACCGGCAAGGCCGTCTGCGAGGACCTCTGCTTCTCCGGGGCCAGCTTCACCTCCCGGCCCGCGCCGGTGCGCAACCCGTGGGACACCGGCCGGGTCTCCGGCGGCTCGTCCAGCGGCGCCGGTGCACTCGTCGCCTCCGGTGCGGTCGACATGGCCGTCGGCGGCGACCAGGGCGGGTCCATCCGGATCCCCAGCGCGTTCTGCGGGGCGGTGGGGCACAAGCCCACCCACGGGCTGGTGCCCTACACCGGCGCGTTCCCGATCGAGGCGACCATCGACCACCTCGGCCCGATCACCCGCACCGTGTCCGACGCGGCGCTGCTGCTCGGCGTGCTCGCCGGTGTCGACGGGCTCGACGCCCGCCAGCCCACCGGGACCGAGCCGGTCGACTACCTCGCGGCGCTGGACGGGTCCGCGCGCGGGCTGCGGGTCGGCGTCGTCGCCGAGGGGTTCGGCCGCCCGGAGAGCGACCCCGCCGTGGACGACGCGGTGCGCGCCGCGATCGGTGTCCTGCAGGACGCGGGCCTGCCCGCCGAGCAGGTGTCGATCCCGTGGCACCTCGACGGCCTCGCCGTCTGGAACGTGATCGCCACCGAGGGCGCGGCCGTCCAGATGCTCGACGGCAACGCCTACGGCATGAACTACCAGGGGCTCTACGACCCCGAGCTCATCACCCACTACGCCCGGCAGCGGGTCGAGCGCGGCGCCGAGCTGTCCAAGACCGTCAAGCTCGTCGGGCTGTCCGGCCGCCACACCTTCGAGCACGCCGGCGGCGCCTACTACGCGATGGCCCGCAACCTCGCCTACGAGCTGCGTGCCGCCTACGACCAGGCGCTGAGCAGCTACGACGTGCTGGTCATGCCCACCCTGCCCTACACCGCGCCGGAGCTGGTCGGTCTCGACGCCCCGCTGGAGACCTACCTGCCCACCGCGCTCGGCATGATCGGCAACTGCGCGCCGTTCGACGTCAGCGGCCACCCGGCGTGCACCGTCCCGGCCGGCCTCGTCAGCGGTCTGCCGACCGGCCTGATGATCGCCGGCCGTCGCTTCGACGACGCCACCGTGCTGCGTGTCGCGCACGCGTTCGAACAGGCCGTCGGCGGCTTCCCGGCCCCGCCGGTGCTCGCCGCGACCACCGGCTGAGCAGCCCTCCCGTTCCGTCCCATCCGCACCACCACGAAGGAGCACCGCGCATGACCATCGCCGCACAGCCCAACCGCACCGGGCTGCCCGACACCGCACCCGTCGCCGACCGGGCGTTCGCCCTGCGCGACGCCCTCGACGCGAAGGGGCTCATCGACCCCGGCTTCAACGAGGGCTGGAAGAAGACCTTCGAGGAGGACTTCAGCCCGCGCCGCGGCGCCGAGCTCGTCGCCAGGGCCTGGACCGACCCGGCGTTCCGGGACAAGCTCCTCGGGGACGGGACCGCCGCGGTCGCCGAGTACGGCTGGCTGGGCCCGCAGGGCGAGTACATCCGCGCGCTGGAGGACACGCCGACGGTCAAGAACGTGATCGTCTGCTCGCTCTGTTCCTGCACCGCCTGGCCGATCCTCGGCCTGCCGCCCACCTGGTACAAGGGCTTCGAGTACCGCGCCCGCGTCGTCCGCGAGCCGCGCAAGGTCCTCGAGGAGCTGGGCACCACGCTGCCCGCCGACACCGAGATCAAGGTTTGGGACACCACGGCGGAGACCCGCTACATGGTCCTGCCGATGCGCCCCGAGGGCACCGAGGGCTGGAGCGCCGAGCAGCTCGCCCGGATCGTCACCAAGGACTGCCTGATCGGCGTCGCGGTCCCGTCCGCCGACGTCGTCGCCGAACACCCGAACACCTGACCCGCCCCCCTCTCACGAACCGAAACGGAGACTCCACGATGGACGGCGTACACGACCTCGCAGGCAAGCAGGGCTGGGGACAGGTGCCGCACACGGCCAACGGCCCGATCGGAGACACCTTCAAGTACGACTGGGAGCACCTGGGCTACAGCCTGCTGTTCCTCGGCGTCAGCAAGGGGATCTTCACCCTGGACGAGGTGCGGCACTCGGTCGAGCGGATCGAGCCGCGCGTCTACCTCACGACCCCGTACTACGAGCGCTACATCATCGGCGCGGCGTCGCTGATGGTGGAGAAGGGCGTCCTGACCCAGGACGAGCTGGAGACGATGGCGGGCGGGCCGTTCCCGCTGGCGCTGCCCGCGGTCTCGCCCGGCCGCCCGGCGCCCGAGCACACCATCACCTTCGAGGTGGGGGACAAGGTGCGGGTCCGCGACGACCACTTCGCAGGCCACGTCCGTTACCCCGCGTTCTGCCGGGGCAAGGTCGGGACGGTGCAGCACCGCACCGCGATGACCTGGCCGTTCCCGGACGCCGCAGGCCACGGCCGCAGCGACGGCGGTGCCGAGCCGAGCTACCACGTCGAGTTCGCGGGCGAGGAGCTCTTCGGCGACGACACCGATGCCGGCGCCGTGGTGGTCGACCTGTTCGAGGGCTACCTCGAGCCGGCGGTCTGAGCGTCCGCACCCCACTCCGGGTGGGCCCGCCGCGAGCGGGCCCACCCGGGCCGTCCCGTCCCGCTGCACCAGCCCGCCCCACCACGGGCCGAAAGGACCGACGATGACCGAATCGCGCGTGGCCGACACCCGGCTCCCCGTCACCGTGCTCTCCGGCTTCCTCGGCGCCGGCAAGACGACGCTGCTCAACCACGTGCTGAGCAACCGTGACGGCCGCCGCGTCGCCGTCGTCGTCAACGACATGAGCGAGATCAACATCGACGGTGCCGACATCGCCCGCGACGTCGCGCTCAGCCGGTCCGAGGAGCGCCTGGTCGAGATGACCAACGGCTGCATCTGCTGCACCCTGCGCGAGGACCTGCTCGCCGAGATCACCCGGCTCGCCCACGACGGCCGCTTCGACTACCTGCTCATCGAGTCCTCCGGCATCTCCGAGCCGCTGCCGGTGGCCGAGACGTTCACCTTCATCGACCCGGCGGGCGGCGCGCTCGACGACATCGCGCGGCTCGACACGATGGTCACCGTCGTCGACGGGGTCAACTTCCTGACCGACTACCGCGAGGGCAGCCGGGTCGACGACCGGGTGGATGCCCGGGTCGACCCTGTGGCTCCGGAGGACCGGCGGGACCTCTCGGACCTGCTCGTCGACCAGGCCGAGTTCGCCGACGTCATCCTGATCTCCAAGACCGACCTGATGACACCCGCGCAGGTCGAGGAGCTGACCGCGATCCTGCGCCGGCTCAACGCGGTCGCCGAGATCGTGCCGATCGCCGAGGGCCGCGCCCCGCTGGACAGGATCCTCGACACCGGGCTGTTCTCGCTGGAGAAGGCGGCGACCGCACCCGGCTGGCTGCAGGAGCTCAACGGCACCCACACCCCGGAGACCGAGGAGTACGGCGTCGGCTCGCACGTCTACCGGGCCCGGCTGCCGTTCCACCCCGGGCGGCTGCACGCGTTCCTGACCGGGGAGTGGACCAACGGGCGCCTGCTGCGCGCCAAGGGATACTTCTGGAACGCCGCCCGGGTCACCGAGATCGGCACGATCCAGCAGGCCGGGCACCTGATCCGGCACGGCTACATCGGCCACTGGTGGCGGTTCCTGCCGCAGGAGCTGTGGCCCGACGACTACCGCCGCGACGCGATCACCGGCAACTGGGACGACGCGGCGGGGGACTGCCGCCAGGAGCTGGTGTTCATCGGGCAGGGCATCGACCGCGACACCCTGTACGCCGAGCTCGACGCGTGCCTGCTCACCGACGACGAGCTCGCCGCGGGTGTCGACGCGTGGGAGGCGCTGCCCGACCCGCTCGGCCCGGGGGAGACCGACGCGCACACCCATGAGGCCGCGGCGGCCCAGCCGTCGGCGGTCTGAGGTCGTCGTGCCGGCGGGTCGTTGTGAGCGGAAGCACCGGCACGGATGCGGTGCCGGACGCGCACAACCCCTACGATCACCCGTGTGTCATCAGGTCTTGACATGAGCGGGCTGCGCGGCCAGTCGGCCGATCTCGCCTTCGACGCGCTCGCGGACCCGGTCCGGCGGGAGATCCTCGCCGTGCTCGGGGACGCCGACGAGCTCAGCGCCGGTGGGCTCGCCGAGCGGATCAGCAGCGTCGGGCGGACGGCGGTGTCGACGCACCTGCGGGTGCTGCGCCTGGCCGGGCTGGTCACCGAGCGCCGGGCCGGCCGCTTCCGCTACTACGCCATCGACCCGGACGGTGCGGCCGCCGACGTGATCGCGGCGCTGCGCGGGCTGTTCCACGGATCCCTGGCCGATGTCCGCCGCTCCGTGGAGCCCGGCGCGGGGGAGAGCCTGCGCGCGGCGCACGGCTGACCGGCGGGGTCCGGTACCCCGGGACGCGCCGCGTCAGAACGTCTCGGCGCGGTGCGCGCTGGGGGAGCGGTCGAACCGCGCCCGGAACGCGCGGCTGAACGCGGCCGGATCGGGCATGCCCCAGCGGGCGCCGATCGTCCCGACGCCCAGGTGCGCGAGCTCCGGGCGGCGCAGGTCCTCCCAGGCGCCCTGCAGCCGCTCCTCCCGGATCACCGCGGCCACCGAGGTCTCCTCGGCGGCGAACAGCTTGTGCAGGTAGCTGACCGAGATCGCGCAGGCCGAGGCCACAGCGGCCGGGCAGAGGTCCCGGTCGGCGATGTGCTCGCGGATGTAGGCGCGCGCCCGCCCGACGTGCAGGTTGCCCGGCAGCGCCGCGGGCACGTGGCTGCGCACCAGCGCGACGAACAGGTCCCCGATCGTGCGGGCGACCGCCTCCTGCCCGGCGGCGGGCAGGTCGTCGCCGATGGCCCGGTCGAGCGAGGACAGCAGCGGCGGGAGCATCGCGCCGACGCCACGACGGCCGTCGAAGGTGACGGCGGTGGCGGCCTCCACCTCGGGTGCGGACAGCGGCAGCGCGCTCTTCGGGTGCAGGCACACCGAGTACTCGAACGCGTCGGTGGTGACGAAGGTGAAGGGGCGCGCGCTGTCGTAGAGCGCGAACTCGCCGGGGCCGATGAGCGCCTCGCGGCCGTCCTGCACGATCAGCGTGCGGCCGCGGCGGGCCAGCGCGACCTGCAGGTAGCCCTCGTCGGCGGTGCGGACCTGGTTCGGCGTCCGCTCGAAACGATGCGGCACCGACGCGATGCGGCGCAGGTGGGTGTCGGCGACGGACGCCGCGGTGACCCGGCCGGTGACCAGCCCGGAGTCCGAGGACGGCGTGACGTCGAGCGCGACGAACTGGTCGCAGACGGTCTCGCGCCAGAAGTCCAGCCGGTCGCACTCGGCCACGGTGGTGGTGTCGATCGTGACCAGAGCCATACCTGAGCATGGCATGTTCACGTCACGTTCGTGTTGCTCCGACGTGAGGACTTCACTGCGTGAGGGCCCGGCGGACCTGCTCCTCGCGCTCCGCGGCGCGGGCCGCGACCCCGGCGTCGGAGCAGAACCCGGCACCGGACCGCTTGAGGCACAACAGCCCCAGCAGCTGCCGGTCGTCGTCGACGACGGCGAGCCTGCGGTGCCCGGTCTCCTGCATGTAGTCGCGCTGGGTGAGCAGGTGCGCGTCGGGGGAGATGGCGCGCCCCTCGATCGCCCCGGCCGCCAGGACGGGGTCCGAGCCGGGCCGGCCCTCCAGGTCGCCCCGCTCGACGACGGCGAGCAGGATCCCGTCCTCGACGACGAGCAGCGCGTGCACGTGGTCGTCGCGGAACTCCTCGCGGGCCCGCGCCACGGTGGTCGAGCGCGGATGCGCCTTCGGGAACCGGATCATCGCCTCGCCTGCGGTGGCGTAGCGCTCGGCGTCGGGACCGCACGCGGACAGGCGGCCGAAGGCGTGGTCGGCGGCGTGCTCGACGGCTGCCGTCTCCATCGGTTCCCTCCTCCGACGTCCGCGCTGGTCCGGGTGGGCGACGATCGTACCGGTTCCCGGTGTCACGGCCGCCCCGTGAACCTCTGTCTACACCCGGTGGAACGGCCACCGCACCCGCTGGATTCCGCTGCTGCGGCGAACGGCCGATGGTCTTTCCTATCGAGCCCGAGGCCGCGCCGATCCACGGCACGGCCCCGGGGACGAGAGGTGTTCACGCCGCGTCGCTGGAGTGCCCCGGCGTCACCGGGAGGTCCGGGCGCACCAGCGGGACCAGGTTGTTCACCGCGAGCGCGGCCTCGCCGAACCCGACCGAGATCAGCCGGACCTTGCCCTCGAAGTCGGTGATGTCCCCGGCGGCGAACACCCGCGGCAGGTTGGTCCGCATCGAGCGGTCCACGGCCACGTGGCGCTTGCTCAGCTCCACGCCCCACTCCGAGAGCGCCGACAGGTCCGCCTTGAACCCGAGCGCGGCGACGATCTCGTCGACCTTGCGGGTGACGACGTCCTCCGGGCCCTTGAGGTCGACCTCGGCGACCCGGTCGCCGCCGCGCACGTCGAGCACCTCGTAGGGGGTGAGCAGCTCCACCGACGACGCCCGCAGCTGCTCCACGCTGCGCTCGTGCGCGCGGAACGCGTCGCGCCGGTGCACCAGCGCGACCGACGACGCGATCGGCTCCAGGCACAGCGCCCAGTCCACCGCGGAGTCGCCGCCGCCGACGATCAGCACGTCCTTGCCCGCCAGCTCGGCGGGCTTCGGCACGGCGTAGCGCAGGCCGCGACCGGCGTAGTCGCCCCCGGCCGGCAGCTGCCGCGGGGAGAACCGGCCCATGCCGCCGGTGACCAGCAGCGCCCCGGCCCGGACGCGCACGCCCTTGTCGGTGGTGACGGCGACGCCGTCGTCGAACTCCTCCAGCAGCGACGCCTGCTGGCCGAGCAGGTAGGTCGGCTCGGCGATCGCGGCCTGCTCGACGAGCGAGTCGACGAGGTCCTGGGCGCGGACCTTCGGGAACCCGGCGACGTCGAACACCGGCTTCTCCGGGTAGAGCACCGACATCTGCCCGCCGAGCTGGTCGAGCGCGTCGATGACGACGACGCTCAGACCGCGGAACCCGGCGTAGTAGGTGGCGTAGAGCCCGGACGGCCCGGCGCCGACGACGACGAGGTCGGCCTGCAGTTCGGTGGTCGTGTCGGTCCGGTCGCTGGTACTCACGGCGCTCACTCCGGCTTCCGCTGGGCGACGATGGGATGGTCGGCACCGACGGGGTCGATGTCTTCGCCGCCGCCCTCCAGGCCGTGCTCGGACACGAACTCGGCGTTGGCGGACACGAACGGCTGCAGGTCGTCGGGCATCTTGTGCTCCCAGTGGATGGCCTCACTGGGGCATGCCGGCATGCACTTTCCGCAGTCGACGCACTCGTCCGGGTGGATGTAGGCCATCCGGTCCCCGGGGTAGATGCAGTCGACCGGGCACTCCTCCATGCAGGCTCGGTCCATCACGTCGATACAGGCTTCGGTGACCACGTATGCCACGGGAAATCGGTCCTCTCACATCGGGATCGCACTGCGTGGTGATCGCACTGGGCGGCGGTGGCGGCGGCCCGGCCGGTGGGGAGCACCGGCCGGGCCGCCGTCGCCTGCGGGTCAGGCGATCTCGACCTCGACGAGCGTGTCGGAGAAGGTCGGCGCGTTGCCCAGGTCGCCGAAGACGGTGGGGTTCACCGCGGCGAGGGTGGCGCCGGACTTCGAGTTCTTGCGCCAGCCGCCCATCGGGCTGACGACGACGCCGGTCGGCACCGTCTGCTGCAGCGACGCCACGACGGTGAACTCGCCGCGGTCGTTGAACACGCGCACCGGGGCGCCGTCGGCAATGCCGCGGGAGGCCGCGTCGTCGGGGTGCAGGATCAGCATGTGCTCGTCGGCGACGCGGCGGTGGAAGTCGTGGCTGCCGAAGCTGGAGTTCAGGAACGCGTGCGACTTCGGCGTCAGCAGGTTGAGCGGGTAGCGGGCGTACAGCTCCGGGTTGGTCGCGGCGGACTCGCGCGGCGCGATGTAGTGCGGCAGCGGGTCGACCGGCTGGCCGGGCTGGTGGTCGTTGGAGCCCTGGCGGAACAGCGGGACGACGAAGTTGCCGCCCGCGGCCGCGGCGGAGACGAACTCGGCCTTGCCCGACGGCGTCGGGAAGCCGCCCTCGGCGTGCGGCGCGTAGTCCTCCGGGGCTGGGACGTTGAGCCGCTGCCAGCCCTTCTCCTTCAGCGACTCGACGGTGATCCCCTCCATGTGTGGGTGGGACCAGTCGAACGCCTCGGCGATCATCTCCTCGTCGGTGCGCTGGAAGACGTCGTCGTCGTAGCCCATCGCGGCGGCCAGCCGCCGGAACATCTCGGTGTTCGGGACCGCCTCGCCGATCGGGTCGATCGAGCGGTGGTTGTAGGTCACGAACAGGTGGCCCCAGGAGAACATGATGTCGTCCTGCTCGAGCTGCGTCGTCGCGGGCAGGACGATGTCGGCGAGCTCGGCGGTGTCGGTCATGAACTGCTCGGAGACGACGGTGAAGACGTCCTCCCGGCTGAGCTGCTCGACCAGCCGGTCCTGGTCCGGGGTGGTGACGACCGGGTTGGAGTTGTAGACCATCACGCCCTTGAGCGGCGGCCCCTCGGGCAGGTCCTCACCGGACAGCGCGGCGCCGAGCCGGTACTGGTTCACCACGCGGGTGCCCGGGGTGAGCATCTCCGGGTGCATGAACGCGGGCCAGTTCACCGGGAACGCCCACAGCGGCAGCTGCAGGATCCCGCCGCCCGGCTTGCGCCACGCGCCGACCAGGCCGGGCAGGCAGGACAGGGCGCGCACCGTCTGGCCGCCGCCGGCGTGCCGCTCGACGGCGACCCCGATCCGGATCACCGACGGCTGGGCGCCTGCGTACTCGCGGGCCAGGGTGCGGATCGTCTCGGCCGGGACGCCGGTCTCGGTCGCGGCCCACTCCGGGGTGTAGCGGGACACGCGCTCGGCGAACTCGTCGTAGCCGACGGTGTAGTTCGCGATGTAGTCGTCGTCGGTGAGTCCCTCGGCGATGATCACGTGCGCCATGGCCAGCGCGAGCGCGCCGTCGGTGCCGGGGCGCAGCGCGATGTGCTGGTCGGCCGAGACAGCGGTGCGGGTGCGGATCGGGTCGACGACGACGACCTTTGCGCCGTTCTTCTTCGCCTTCTTGATGTAGGGCCAGAGGTGCAGGTTGGTGCTCTTGATGTTGCAGGCCCAGATCAGGATGAACTTGGAGTGCACCAGGCTCTCCGGGTCCACGCCCGCGGTGTCGCCGATCGTCATGGCGTAGGCGGTGCAGGAGCCGGAGTCGCAGTAGGTGCGCTCGGCGATCGTCGCGCCGAGCTTGGCGAAGAACGGGTCGCCGACGTTGAGGCCGTTGAGGATGCCCTGGGTGCCCAGGTAGCTCACCGGCATGATCGCCTCGGGGCCGTACTCGTCGGCGATCGCGGTGAACTTCGCGGCGATCTCGGCGACGGCGTCGTCCCAGGAGATCCGCTCGAACCGGCCGCTGCCCTTGGGGCCGGTGCGGCGCATCGGGAACAGCACGCGGCCCGGGTCGTAGACGCGGTCCAGGTAGTTGTTGACCTTCACGCACAGGCCGCCGTTGGTGTACGGGTGGTCCGGGTCGCCCGCCACCTTGGTGGCCTTGCCGTCGCCGTCGACGGTCACCAGCATCGCGCAGGTGTCCGGGCAGTCCTGCGGACAGGCGCCGCGGACGGTCGTGGTGGCGTCCGCCGTCTCCGGCTCGTAGGTCGCGGTCATGGTGCTCCTCCGCCTCGTGATGGGTGGCGCGTCAGGCACCGAGAGTGGCGGGAGGAGACCCCGTGGCGCTTTTCGCTGCGGGCACTGGCTTTGACGCCCGGAGCAGTCCTTGTGACGGCGGTTACGCCGGTGTTTCGTCGCCGTTGCGTCCGTTGCGGGAGTCGGTGCGCCGGTCGAACCGGTCGCGGAGCACGAGCACGACCAGCGCGACGACGATGCCGACGGCCGTCGCGACCAGGCGGTCCAGCAGCAGCTCCACCGGCGGCAGCGGATGGGCCAGGTTGCTCACCAGCAGCGCCAGCGGCGTGATGAACAGCAGCGCGGCGGCGTAGTTGCGCAGCACGAACAGCTCCGCGCACGCCTGCAGAACCACGACCACCACCGCCACGCCCCAGACCGGCAGGCCGAGCGCGAGCAGCCCGCCCGCGACGACGAGCCCGCCCGCGGTCCCCGCGACGCGCAGCACCGCTCGGGTGACCCGCTCGTGGCGGCCGTGCACCGACAGCGGGACGACCGCGGCGACCAGCGCCCAGTAGGTGTGCTCCACCCCGAGCCCGACGGCGATCGGCACCGTGACCAGGCAGGCGATCAGGATGTCGGTGGGCATCCCGGCCGCCAGCACCGCCCGCGGGCCCGCGACGACCAGCGGCCGCCGGGCGCGCACGTGCGCGGCGAACACCGCACCGGCACTGCCGACCAGCACCGAGAACGCCGCGACCGCCGCGGTCGTCGCGACGGTGCCCAGCGCCTCACCGGGCGGCATCGGCGGCGCCCCGACGAAGGCGCCTGCGGCGAACACGAAGAACAGCGGCCCGCCCGGTTTCCAGCCGACCGTCTCCCCGGCCACGGTCACCAGCCCGGCGACGACGGCCAGGATCAGCAGCCCCGTCCACGGCTGCCCCGGCAGGTGCGCGACCGAAACGCCGACGGCGACGCACAGCGTCAGGATCGTCGCGCAGACGCCCTGGACGAGGGTGCGGCCCGGGACGGTGAGGTTGCGCCCGTAGATGGCGGTGAACGCGCCGAACGCGGCGGCGCCGACCAGGTCCAGCCGGCCGGTCGCCAGGAGCACCAGCATCGGCACCCCGGCCGAGACCGCGCACCGGATCGCCGCCCGGTGGGCTCCGTCGTGCGGGGCGAACCGCACGAGCTCCCGGGCCACGCTGCTTCCTGCTCCTCGCACGTCGGACAACTATAAGGAGCGCTGCCACGGGAGTGACCCCGGTGCGCGGACCGGGCAGGATCGGAACCGCCGTACCCGGCAGCCCGACCCACCGTCACGAACGGAGCCCGCGATGACCGACACCGCCCTGCGCCTGCCCACCCGCGACGACCTGCGCGAGCGGGCCCGCGTGAGCCTGGAGCGGGTCGGGGCCGTACTGCCCGAGGGCGAGGGGCTGACCGCCCGGACCCCGGTCACCGGTGACGCGCTGTTCTCGTTGCGCGCCACCACCCCGGACGAGGTGAGCAGTGCGGTCGGTGCCGCGGCGGAGGCGTTCGTGGCCTGGCGCACCACGCCGCCGCCGGTGCGCGGCGAGCTGGTCCGGGTCTTCGGCGACCTGCTGCGCGAGCACCGGACCGATCTCGCGGACCTGGTCACCCTGGAGGCCGGGAAGATCGGTTCCGAGGCGCTCGGCGAGGTCCAGGAGATGATCGACATCTGTGACCTGGCCGTCGGGCAGTCCCGGCAGCTGTTCGGCCGCACCATCGCCTCCGAGCGGCCCGGGCACCGGCTCGCCGAGACCTGGCACCCGCTCGGCGTCGTCGGGGTGATCTCGGCGTTCAACTTCCCGGTCGCGGTGTGGGCGTGGAACACCGCGAACGCGCTGGTCTGCGGGGACCCGGTGCTGTGGAAGCCGTCCGAGGCGACGCCGCTGGTGTCGATCGCCGCGGCCCGGCTGCTGGAGCGCGCGATCGAGGCCGTCGACGCCCCGCGCGGGCTGCACCACCTGCTGCTCGGGGACCGCGCCGTCGGCGAGGCACTGGTCGACGACCCGCGGGTCGCGCTCGTCTCCGCCACCGGATCGACCCGGATGGGCCGCGAGGTCGGGCCGCGGGTCGCCGCTCGGTTCGGCCGGTCGCTGCTGGAGCTCGGCGGCAACAACGCCGCGATAGTGACGCCGTCGGCGGACCTGGAGCTGACCCTGCGCGGCGTCGTGTTCGCCGCCGCAGGCACCGCGGGGCAGCGCTGCACCACGCTGCGCAGGCTGATCGTGCACCGCGACGTCGCCGACGAGCTCGTCGACCGGATCGCCGCGGCCTACCGGTCGCTGCCGATCGGCGACCCCTACGACGAGAAGACCCTGGTCGGACCGCTGGTGAACGCCGCAGCCGCCGACGCCATGACCGCGGCACTCGACCGGGCCCGGGCCGAGGGCGGCGAGGTCGTCACCGGCGGGCGACGCCTCGACGGGCCCGGTGAGTACGTCGAACCGGCGCTGGTCCGGATGCCCGGCCAGACCGGCGTCGTCCGGGAGGAGACGTTCGCACCGATCCTCTACGTGCTCACCTACGACGACTTCGACGAGGCGATCGCCCTGCAGAACGACGTGCCGCAGGGGCTGTCGTCGTCGGTGTTCACGACCGACCAGGCCGAGGCCGAGCGGTTCCTGGCCGCCGACGGCTCCGACTGCGGCATCGCCAACGTCAACATCGGCACGTCCGGTGCGGAGATCGGCGGCGCGTTCGGCGGGGAGAAGGAGACCGGCGGCGGCCGCGAGTCCGGCTCGGACGCGTGGAAGGCCTACATGCGCCGCTCGACGACCACGGTCAACTACTCCGGGCACCTGGCGCTGGCGCAGAACGTCAGCTTCCTGTGACGGCGTCCCCCGGCTCCTCGCCGTAGGCGGCGGCGATGTCCTTCGAGTCGAGCCAGCGGGAGTAGGTCGGTCCCTGCGGCCAGCCGTCGGGGACGTCCTGCCAGACCTCCTGGCGGCCGTAGGGCAGCGTGTCGAGCAGCCCGAACAGGAACGACAGCTGCTCGGTGCCACGGCCGTCGGTGTGCCACGTCCGGTAGACGCGCTCGCCGTCGCGCAGGAACACGTTGACGGCGAATCCGCCGCCGGGCGGGGCGCCGACGTCGCTGCCGAAGCTGCTGTGCGCGGTGGAGTACCAGTCCATCCGGTTGCCGACGCGGCGCTTGTAGGCCAGCGCCTCGTCGATCGGGCCCTGGGTGACGACGACGAACCGGGCGTCGAACGCGGCGAGACCCTCGAACCGGGTGAACTGCGAGGTGAAGCCGGTGCAGCCGCCGCACTGCCAGGTGTTCCCGGGCGTGAACATGTGGTTGTAGACGATCAGCTGGGTGGCGTCGCCGAACAGCTCGTACAGGTGCACGGGGCCGTCCGGGCCGTCGAGGACGTAGTCGGGCATCTCCACGGCCGGCATGCGGCGGCGCTGCGCGGCGACGGCGTCGAGCTCGCGGGTGGCGGCCTTCTCCCGGCGGCGCAGCTCGTCGAGCTCGGCCTGCCAGGTGTCCCGGTCGACGATCGGCGGCAGGGCGGGGGCGCGGTGCCCGGTGGTGTCGGTCATCGGAAACCTCCTCGGATGGTCGTGTCAGTGGTGACCGGATCCGGGCCCGGATCTCATCGGTCGTACGGATTCGCCCTGATGCACGCTGCGAGGGCTCCCGGGAGGGGGTATCCAGAATGCGGGGCGACCGCGGGTGCCGGTGCCGTCCGTTCCGGGCGGCCGCACGCGGTGATGGGGGAGCCATGGTCGGGCGAGGCGTGGCAGCGGTACGGAGTCGTCGGGGACGTGTGGGCTGGGCGGGGGTGCTCGTCCTGCTGTTCTCGCTGGTCGCGGTGCCGCCGGCGAGCGCGTCCGCCGGGACTGCGGGGACCGGGCGGGTCGCGGTGGCGGACGTGGCACCGGCGAAGGCGCCGCCGGCCCGCGGGCGCGGCACCCGCACCGTCGGCCTGCTGATCGTGGGGGACTGGGGCTGCACCGCGACCGTCGTCGCGTCCCGGTCGCGCAGTGTCGTGGCGACCGCGGCGCACTGCGTCTACTCCGCCGGGCGCTACGGCAACCTCCGCACCGCCCGGTTCGCTCCCGGCTACCGTGACCACACGGCACCCGAGGGGGTCTGGCGTGTCGACGGTGCCTGGGTCCCGCGCGGCTGGCGCACCGGCACCGGCGCCCGGCCCGACGACGACGGTCTGCGCGACGTCGACCCCACCCACGACGTCGCGTTCCTGAGGATCTCCCCGGACCGGGACGGGCGGCGCATCCAGGACGTCGTCGGGGCAGAGGGCATTGCCTTCGAGTCCCCGCTGCAACGCGACGTCACGGTGCTCGGCTACCCCGCGGAGGCCCCCTACGACGGCGAGACGCTGCGCACCTGCTCCGGGCGCACCGACGTCCTCGAGGACGGCACCAGCGGCGTCGGCTGCGACTTCACCCCGGGTGCGTCCGGCGGGCCATGGCTGACGGGGCCGGGTGCGCGCTCCGGCAACGGGTTCGTCACCGGAGTCACCTCCGCCGCGATCACCGGCGGCCCCGCCGCGAACGTCGAGTCGCACTTCGGCGAGGAGGCCCACCGGCTCTACGACCTGGCCGACTCCGCGACCTGACCGTCGGCTCCGTGATCACGGATTCGGAGGAGATCCGGCCACGGTTGGCCGCATTCCCTCCGAAGTCGTGATCACCGGCCGTTCGCGGATGCGACGGGTCGGGCGGAACCGGGTGTGGTGGCGGCGCGGCACCTGCACTGTCCGCGGATGGGCCGGGACGCGGAGCTGGACGCGGTACTGCGGGCACAGGACGGGATCGCCACCGTCGCGCAGGCGGTGAGCTGCGGGTTCTCCGTGCGGACGGTGCGCAGGCGGATCGCCGAGGGCCGTTGGCGCTCGCCACATCCCGGAGTCCTGCTCGGTGGCGGCCACCGGTACGGAACGGCGGCCCGCTGCCGGGGCACCTGGTTGTGGGCCGGGCACGAAGCGGTGCTGTCCGGGGCGGCCGCGGCGTGGTGGCACCGGATGCTCGACGTCCCGCCGATGACGGTCGACGTGACCGTTCCGCGTCCCGTGACTCGCGGCGCCCGGCCCGGGACACGGGTGCGTCGCCGCGATCTCGCACCGGTCGACCGCGCATTCGTCCGCGGCGTCGGAGTCACCGCGCGACCGTTGACCGCGCTCGAGGCGGCGGCCGCCCTCGACGACGGCGCGGCGTTCCTCGACCGCGCCCTGCAGCGATGGGTCACCTTCGACGCGGTGTACGAGGCGTGGTGCCGGATGGCAGGTGCCCGCGGCGCCCCGGCCGTCCGCGCCCTGCTCGTCGCGGCGGGGGACCGGGCGGCCTCGACCGCCGAGCGCCGGCTGGTGCGGCTCCTGCGCGACGCCCGGATCTCGGGCTGGGTCCTCGGGCACCCGTTCGGTGCCTTCACCCTCGATCTCGCCTTCCCGGCCGAACGCGTCGCGATCGAGTTCGACGGCTGGGCGTGGCACAGCGACGTCGAACGCTTCCGCCGCGACCGCCGCAAGAGCAACGAGCTGGTCACCGCGGGGTGGATCGTGCTGCGCGTGACCTGGCACGAGCTGCAGACCGCGCCGGCCCGCGTCGTCGCCCAGGTCCGGCACGCCCTGGAACGTCGGCGGCTGCCCCGGTGATCACGAGTTGGGAGCGGATCCGGCCAACGGTGGCCGCATTCCTTCCCAGCTCGTGATCACCGGGCGGTCCCGGGGTGATCGGACCGACGGCACCCGCGGCTGGAGGCGAGGGGATCACGCACGGTATTGTTAGCATGTGCAACATCTGCTGCTGATCAGTGCCGTCCGGGAGCGCGGGGCCGTCCGAGGGCGCGGGTGAGCGCCCCCGCCACCCCCGCCCCGCCCGCTCCGGGTGACGAGCGTGCCCGCCGGATCCCGGCGCGGCTGCGTCGTGCCCGGGACCGCTTCGTCGCCGCCGACCCCGGCATGGTCCGCCTGCGCACCGCGGGCCGCTCCGTCGTCGCCATCGGCACCGCGATGCTGGTCGAGTTCCTCGTCGCGCATCTCATGGGCCTGCCGAGCGCGATGGTTCCGATGATGCTCGGCGGCGTCGTCGCGATCCTCGCGACGCTGGGCGTTCTCGACGCCACCCGGCGCGGGCAGGCGCTGACACTGTGCCTGCTCCCGCCCTTCCTGCTGGCGGGCTCGCTCGTCGCGGTGCTGGTCGACGCGAACCGGCTGCTGTCGCTGGCGATGTTCGTCGTCGTCGCGTTCGTCGCGGTGTGGTTGCGCCGCTTCGGGCTGCGCTACTTCGGCGCCGGCATGGCCGGGTTCATGGGCTACTTCTTCGCCCTGTTCCTGAACATGCACATCGCCCAGCTGGGCGGGGTCGCGATCGCCGTGGTCGTCGCCGTCGTCTGGGTGATGGTGCTGTCGCTGCTGCTGATGCCGGTCCGCAACCACCGGGTGCTGGCGCGGATGCTGCGCTCGTTCGAGGCCCGGATCTCCGGGGTCGCGGGCACCGTCCTGCGGATCATGGACGCCGAGCCCGGCAGCACCGAGCACGACCGCGCGACGGCGCGGCTGCGCAGCCTGCTCGCCCGGCTCAACGAATGCGCCCTGGTCATCGACGGCCAGCTGGGCGCTCCCGACGCCGTCACCGGTGACGAGGCCGCGCGCACCGTCCGCCGCTCGGTGTTCGACGCCGAGCTGGTCGCCGCCGCGCTCACCCGCACCGTCCCCGCCGCGGCGATCACCTCGCCCGAGGAGGCCCGCGAGGTGCTGACCGCACTGCGTGCCGGCCGGTGGGACGACCTCACCCGGCACGCCGAGCGCCTCGCCGGCTCCCGGCCCGGGGACGCCCCGGCGGGGCTGCAGCGGCTCGCGGCCGACGCGCTGCTGCTGACCCAGGCCCGTGGCGAGTGGACGGCCGCCGCGTCCGGCGGGGCCGAGGAGGGCGAGGACGGCTTCGTCCCGGCCGTGCAGCTGTTCGGCGGCGGTCTGCCCGGCTCGGCGGGCACCGTCATGAAGATCCACCAGCCGCCCGCGGAGAGCGCCGCCGCCGAGGACGGCGAGCAGGTCCCGGAGCAGCCGAAGGGCCCGCTGCGGATCTCGCTGACCACCCGGCAGGCGGTCCAGGTCGCCGCTGCCACGACCGTCGCCATCGTCGTGGGCGACGCGCTGTCCGAGCAGCGCTACTACTGGGCGGTCCTCGCGGCGTTCCTGGCGTTCGCCGGTACCTCGACGGTCGCGGAGACGCTGCGAAAGGCCGCGCACCGCATCGGCGGGACGATGCTCGGGCTGCTCCTGGCGATCCCGCTGGTCCCGCTGCTGGGGACCTCCCCGCAGGTCGTGCTGCCGGTGGTGCTGATCAGCATCTTCGGGGCGATCTACTTCTTCAAGCTCTACTACAGCTTGATGATCTTCTTCCTGACCCTGCTGCTGGGTGAGCTGTACGCCCTGCTCGGCAGCTTCACGCCGGACCTGATGGTGCTGCGGCTGGAGGAGACGATCGTCGGCGGCCTGGCCGGCTGCCTGGCGTCGGCGCTGATCCTGCCCACCCGCACCCGGGTCGCCGCCGACGCGGCCCGGCGTGGACTGCTCACCGCACTCGCCGGGCTGCTGCAGGGGGTCGACCACGCGCTGCGCCGCCCGGCCGAGCCCCGTGACGACCTGCGCGCCGCCGCCCGCGCGCTCGACGCGGCGCTGTACCAGGCGCTGCTGCTGGGCCGCCCGCTGTCCCGCACCCGGACCGGGGTCACCGACCCGGACAACGTGCGGCGGCTGACGACGCTCACCGCGCTGGCCGAGCACGCCCGCAGGCTCGCCCGGGCCACCGAACGGATCGGCGTCGCGGGCAGCGGGCCGGGCGCGGCGGTGCTGACCGCGGCATGCTCGCGGCTCGAGCAGCTGCTCACCGACGCCGCCGCCGGACGGCGCCCTCCCGAGGGCAGCTACACGGCTGTCGTCGAGCTGGTGGTGACGCTCGCCGGGGCCCGTGACCCGCTGGCCCCGCTGGCCCGCGAGGCCGGGCTGGTGGCCGCCGAGCTGGAGTCGCTGCTCGGGCTCGTCACCCCGGCCGGGAGCGAACCCGAGGCCGGCGCGACGGCGTCCGGGCGCGTGCGCGGCCCGGACGGGCTGCCCGCGGCGGCGACCGTCACGCTCGTCGACCGGGCCGGGCGGCAGCTCGACCGCGCCGTCACCGACGCCGGCGGCCACTTCGCCGTCGCCCCGCCGGAGGCGGGCACCCACCTGCTCGTGGTGGCCCCGGCCGAGCCCGGCGCCGCGCCGTTCGGCGAGTACCTCGAGATCGCGCCGCGCGCGGTGCTGCCCGACGTCGTGCTGGGCGCCCGCACCGCACGCCCCGCGCCCGCGCCGGTCGCGGGGCCGGGGCCCGGCACCCACACCGGTGGGGCGGGCCGCCCGGCGGGGCTGCCCTGCCACGGGCACCGCTGAGACCGGTCCCGTGCCGGGGCCGGTGCCGGGAAGGGCCTCGCCGAGTCCACATCAGCGAATCAGCATCAGCGAATCGACGGCGGCGACGCGGTGTAGAGCGGCACCGGCCGGGTAGACCCCGACCATGCCGTCGCCGGGCCCGGGAGCGGCGCACGGTTCAGGTCCCGCCGGTTGAGAGTGGCAGCCGGCGGGGCCGCCCGGAACGAGGAACGAGACGGAGCCCCGCCGATGCGCATCGGCGGGGCTCCGTCGTCGTACGGGGTGGAACGGGTGGTGCTACTGCGGGCCGTCGGGTGGGTCGAGGCGGACCTCGCGGTCCTGCTCGATCCCGGCGACCCCGGACAGCGACTCGATCGTGCTGCGGATCCCGGGGGCGATCGTCCCGACGATCACCCCGGCCCCGGACAGCACCTTCTCCACCGTCACACCGGCGTCACGCAGCCGGGCGACGACGTCGTCGATCTTCTCGCCGTCGGCGACGGTGACCAGCACCCGCTCGTCGGACATCTCAGTTCTCCGGCGCCTTGACCAGGCCGGCACCGACGTCGCCCGAGGGGAGCGGCAGGCGCTGCGCGGCCTGGACCAGCTGGGTCCACAGGTCGCGGCCCTTCGCCCCGGTCTTCTCCGACCACAGCGCCGCGATGCCCGAGACGTGCGGGGTCGCCATCGACGTACCCGAGATCGTCTTGGTGCGCTCGGGCATCGGCCAGGACGAGTACACGTCCACGCCGGGCCCGGCGATGTCGATCTGCCCGCCCTCGACCTGGGAGCTGGCCGCGGAGAAGTCGGCGATCGCCAGCGCCGAGTCCACGGCGGCGACGGCCATGACCGACGGGCTGTTCGCGGGGACCCCGACGAAGCCCACGTTGCCCTGGGAGCGCTTGGCGTTGTTGCCCGCCGCGGCGATGATCAGGGTGCCGGCGTCGAGCGCGCGGCGCCCGGCGTTCTCGTAGGCGGCGGAGACCTCGTTGAGGTCGGCGCCCAGCGACATCGACACGACCTGCGCGCCGCTGCTGATCGCCCACTCGATGCCCTCGAGGATCTGGGCGTCCGAACCGGAGCCCTGGTCGCTCAGCACCTTGCCGATCAGCAGCTTCGCCTGCGACGCGATGCCGTAGCGGCGTCCGGAGCTCGGGGTGGCGGTACCGCCGGAGGTGCCCGCGGTGTGCGTGCCGTGGCCCTGGCCGTCCTGCACCTGCTCGCCCGGGACGAACGAACGGGACTCGATCTGCCGTCCGGCGAAGTCGGGGTGCTGCAGGTCGAGACCGGTGTCGAGGACGCAGAGCGTGACCCCGGCGCCGGTCTGCGGCGAGTTGCCGACGCCGGTGGCCTGCAGGCCCCAGGTCAGCTTGTCGTCGTCGGCGAACTGCGCCGACGGCGGTGCCGCCGCCTCGACCGCTGCGGCTGCCTCCCCGCTGAGGAAGTTCGCCGCGGCGGCGAAGCCCTTCAGGTAGTCGGCGGACAGCCCGCCGTCGAGGGTCCGCAGGATCCGCTCCGGCTCGACGGACACGATCCGCTGGTCGTCGCGGGCGGTCTGCAGCTGGGTGTCGTCCAGCTCGGCGATGGCGATGCCGAGCCGGCCGAAGAAGTTGGGGCGGGCCGAGGCGTCCGAGGAGCCGGTGAGGTCGTCGAGCGTGGTGACGCTCGAGATCCCGGTGAGCTCCTGGATGGTGCTGCGGGCCGCGGCGTGGTCGTCACCCAGGAGGTCGTCTCCCAGGGTGATGAGGTAGCGGCCCGTCAGCGTTCCGGCGGGCGAACCGTCCTCGATCGCGCGTGTGTGTGCCAATGTCGCCTCCGATGATCGACGTCGGTCGTCACGCATCGTGCCGCAGTCGGTCACGGACGGCAGCACGACACGGCGCGTAGATCGACCGCTCGGCGACAGCTCAGGACGGCCTGTCCGGATCGGAGGCCGCGCCGGCGAGCAGTGCCTCCGCGACGACGTGCACCTTCTTGTTCGTCTCGTGCGAAAGCTTGCGCAGCAAGGTGAACGCTTCGTCGGCGTCGCAGCCGCGGCGGGCCATCAGTACGCCCTTGGCCTGCTCGATCGTCACGTGCCGGGCGAAGCGGTCGCGCAGTGTCCGGTTCTCGGCCTCCAGGGAGTGCAGCAGGGCGCTGCAGGCCTGGCCGGCGACCGTCCCCGGACCGTCCGTTCCGGACGTGCCGAGCAGAGCGGTGACGTCCTCGACGTGGTTGAGCACGCCGACCACCTGCCCGCGGCCGTCGTCGACCGGGGAGTTGACGACCAGCCACATCCGCTCCAGGAACCCGTCGCCGTCCGGGGCCGGGATGTCGTAGCGCAGCACCGGGAGGCGGTCGCGGCGCCCCTCGCGCAGGACCCGCTCGATCGAGGCCGCGACCAGCTCCCGGCCCGCGGCGTCCGGCTGGTGCGGAGGGGCGGGGAACGCCTCGAACAGCTGCTGGTCGACCAGCGTGTCGGGATCGCGCAGCACGGCGTAGCCGAACGCGGGGTTGGCCCCGGCGATCCGCAGGTCCGGGTCGATGAGGAGGTAGGGCGACCGCGTGGCACGGAACGCCGGATCGGCGCGGCAGGCCCGCAGGATGCGGTGCGCGTCCGATGATCCGGAAAGCATCTCGACCTCCGCCTGGCCGGGGCGCACGACGGAGCGGGGGAGGACCACGGAACGTGGCGCCGTCCCGGGTTCGTCCGCCGGGCCCCGGCAGCGCTTGAACTGTCTGCGCGGCTTGAACTGTCTGCGCGGGGAACGGTCCCCGTCACGAGGCCGGGGACGTGGGCCGGTGGCTGGACCCTCAAGGGAGGCGCAGCGGGCTCCGGGCCCGCACGCCCACACTCGAACGTTAAGACAGGCCGTCGCCGTGTCCGACAGCGGGTGGCGGTTTCGTCCCGGGGATCCGGTCCCCGCCGCCGGGCGACGAATGGTTCGCCCGGAACATAATCTCCGTTACGGTGGCGTCGTCACGCCGTCCCCGACCGGCCCGCGACGGCCGGCCCCGAACCGGGAGCAACGATGCTCGGACTGATGCAGGACCGCCCGCTCACCCTGCCGAACGTGTTCCACCGCGCCGAGCAGCTGTTCGGGCAGAAGGAGATCCACACGGCGACCCCGGCCGGGACCGTCGAGACCACGACGGTCGCGGACTGGGCCGCCCGCACCCGCCGGCTCGCGACGGTGCTCGACACCCTGGGCCTGTCCGCCGACGCGCGGGTCGGCACGTTCTGCTGGAACACCGCGCGGCACCTGGAGCTCTACCTCGCGGTGCCGTGCACCGGACGGGTGCTGCACACGCTGAACCTGCGGCTGTTCCCCGACCAGCTCGTCTACGTCGCCAACCACGCCGAGGACGAGGTCGTGTTCGTCGACCGGTCCCTGCTGGGGCTGTTCTGGCCGAACGTCGACCGGCTGGAGACGGTCCGCACGGTCGTCGTCATCGACGACGGCGCGCCCGTGGACATCCCCGACGACCCGCGGATCCGCGACTACGAGGAGCTGCTCGCCGCCGCCGAGCCGTACCAGGGCCGGTTCGTCGTCGACGACGAGAACACCGCGGCGGCCATGTGCTACACGTCCGGGACCACCGGCAACCCGAAGGGCGTGGTCTACAGCCACCGGTCCACGGTGCTGCACTCGCTGTGCACCCTGTTCGCCGACGGCGTCGGGCTGGTGGAACGCGACGTCGTGCTGCCGGTCGTGCCGATGTTCCACGCCAACGCCTGGGGTCTGCCCTACGGCTGCCTGATGGCAGGCACGTCGCTGGTGCTGCCCGGCCCGGACATGAGCCCGGACGCGCTGCTGCGCCTGATCCAGTCCTACGACGTCACCGTCGCCGCCGGTGTCCCGACGATCTGGATGGGCATGCTGCCCAAGACGGGCGACTACGACCTGAGCTCGATCCGGGCGCTGCTCTGCGGCGGGTCGGCGGTGCCGAAGTCGCTGTCGGAGGGCTTCCGCGAGGCGATCGGCGTCCCGATCCTGCAGGCCTGGGGAATGACCGAGACCTCGCCGCTGGCGACCTTCGGTGCGCTGCGCGGCGTGCACGACGATCTCGACGACGACGGGAAGGCGACGATCCGTGCGCTGCAGGGCGCCCCCGTCCCGCTGGTCGACCTGCGCATCGTCGACCCGGACACCGGCGAGGAGCAGCCGTGGGACGGTGTCGCCACCGGCGAGGTGCAGGTCGCGGGCCCGTGGATCGCCGCGGAGTACTACCGCGGCGAGGGTGAGGGGAAGGCCTTCACCGACGACGGCTGGCTGGCCACCGGCGACGTCGCCGTCGTCGACGAGCACGGCTACGTCAAGCTCGTCGACCGCACCAAGGACCTGGTGAAGTCCGGCGGTGAGTGGATCAGCTCGGTGGAGCTGGAGAACGAGATCATGGCCCACCCGGCCGTCGCCGAGGCCGCGGTGATCGCGATCCCGCACGAACGGTGGGTGGAGCGCCCGCTGGCCTGCGTCGTCGTCGAGGACGGCGCGACCGTCACCGCCGACGAGCTGATCGAGTTCCTCGCCGGCCGGGTCGCGAAGTGGTGGCTGCCCGAGGCCGTCGAGTTCATCGACGAGGTGCCCAAGACCTCGGTCGGGAAGTTCTCGAAGAAGACGCTCCGCGAGAAGTTCGCCGGGTACGGGAGCGCCTGAGGCCTCAGCCGCGGCGGAAGAGGCGGCGCAGGCGGGACGGGCGCACCCTGGTCGCCTCGTCGGCCCCTGCCTCGGTGCCGGGCCCGCCGGAGTTCGCCGCGTCCGCCGCCGGCGGCTCGTCCGCGGGCCCGGTCCCGGCCCGGGGCGCGGGGATGTCCGGCACGCCCTGCACCAGGTCGAGCACGTGCACCTCGCCGGAGGCGTCCCCGGCGACGACCCGGTCCGCGGACGCGGCCAGCGCGGTCACCGGGCCGTCGAGCGGGACCCGGGCCAGCGGAACGGCCGCGGCCAGGTCCCACACCCGGACCGTGCCGTCGGCGCCGCCGGTCACCGCGCGGTGCCCGGGCAGCCCGACGGCCGGGGCGGGCGGCTGCTCGCGGACCTGCCCGCCCTGCGCGGGGATCGGCAGGGTCCGCGGCCGGCGCAGCGCGTCCGGATGGTCGACGGCCGCGACGACCGGCAGCTCCGGGGCCGGGCCGGACGCGTCGAGTGTCCAGATCCGGACGTCACCGGCGGTGTCGGTGGTGAGCAGGTGCTGGCCCTCGTCGTCGAGGGCCAGCGCGGTGACCTCGGCCGGGAGCGGCGCGGTGACCAGCCGTCCCTCGGCGGGGCGCCACAGCGTGAGCGCGGCCGCGGCGGCGAGGACGACGGTCGTGCCGCCGGGGGTGACCGCGGCGCGCTCGGGGACACCCGCTGCGCCGGGGAGCGCGACGGAGCGGAACACGCGCCCGGAGCGGGCGTCGGCGACGGCGACCGTGCCTGCGGTGCCGTCGCAGGTGACCATCAGCGCGCCGCACCCGCCGAGGACGGTGCCCGGCGCGGTCGTCGTCCCGGTGGTGCCGCCGCTGCCCGCGTGCGCGACCCGCACCGAGGCGCCGTCGGCGGCGAACAGCGCACGCCCGGACGGGTCGGCCCACAGCGCGGCGGGGAGCTCGTCGTCGCGGGTCCAGCGGCCCTCGCCGGTGGCGAGGTCGTAGGCGCACCGCTCGCCGCCTTCGGTGACCGCGACTACCAGGTCGTCGGCGACGGTGAGCGCGGTGACCGGGCCGGTCGCGGCGGTGTCGATTCCGGGCCGGGGGCCCTGGGTGCCGGCGGCGGGCCCGGGGACCTCGGGGCCGGTGGCGGTCAGGTCCCAGAGCAGGATGCGGCCGCGGTCGTCGCCGGTGGCGGCGAGGCGGCCGTCGGGGGTGGTGGCGAGTGCGCGGACCGGCGCGCGGTGCCCGGTCAGCGAGCGGGCCGCCCCCGGCGTGGCCGCGCCGACGACGTCGACCCGGGCGCTCCCGGCGCGGGCGACCAGCAGCGCGTCGCCCCCGGCCGCGGCGACGGCGGTCGGGACGGAGCCGTCCTCGGTGAGGGTCTCCGGGGTGCCCAGCCCGTCCCCGCACGGCCCGGTGATCACCGGGTACCGCAGCACGGAGCCGTCGTCGGTGGTGACCAGCACCGACCGCCCGGCGACCGCGACCCCGCAGGCCGAGCCGCCGACGATCTGCCGCCGGGTACCGGACGCGGCGTCCCAGACACGGAGTGTCCCGGCCAGGTCCGCGGTGACCACGGTGCCCGCGGCGGTGCCGAGCGCGACCACCGGCAGCGGGTGCGGCAGCGGCACGGGCGCACCGGTCCCGACGACGTCGTGCACGGTCACCGTGCCGTTGGACCCGGCGTCGGCCCCGGTCGCGACGACCAGCCGGGTCGAGCCGGCCGCCGTCGTCAGGAACTGCATCGCGACCAGGTGCCCGGTGCCGACACCGGGCAGCGCCAGCGCCTCCCGGCCGTGCTCGGTCAGCACCCGCACCCCGGCCGCCCCGGCGACGGCGAGCAGCCCGCCGTCCCCGGACACCGCGACCCGGCGCACGGGCGCGTCCGCGGCGAACGGCTCCGGAGCCACGGCGAAGCCCTCGGCCGGGTCCCAGGCCAGCGCGGCGCCGTCGGCGTCGACGGCGAGCAGCAGCCCGCCCGGCTCGAACGCGAGGTCGACCACGGGCGCCGACCCGTGCCCGTCGAGGGTGCCCAGCAGCGCCGGCGACGGCGGGCGGGTGCGCCACCGCGCGGTCAGCGCGAGGTGCCCGCCGGCGTCGAGCGCCGCCCGCGCGGCCCGGGCCAGCACCTCGTCGCCGGTGGCGTTCGCCCTGGTCAGGACCTGCTGAGCGAGCAGCCCCGGGCGTCCGGCGAGGTCGGCGCGGCGCAGGTGGTGCGCCTCCAGGCCGAGCACCCGGGCCAGCGCACCGGGGGTGACGCCGTCCGGCAGCCCGACGCCGGGACCGGCGACCAGGCGGGCGTCGGCACCGTCACGGGCGAGGCGGTCCTCGACGGCGTCCCAGAACGACCTGACCGGCGGCATGCGTGTCCCTCCCGGGCCCCGACGGGGAGCGGGCCCGGACATGAAGGATGCCCGCAACCGTTCACCCCGTGGTCACCCGCCCGGAGGAGGCGCGCCGACCGGTCGATTCCCGTCGGGGAACGCACGGTGATCATGACGCCGGTCGTGATCACTCGACGGTGACGCTCTTCGCCAGGTTCCGCGGCCGGTCCACGTCGCGCCCCAGCGCCACGGCGACGTGCCGGGCGAAGATCTGCAGCGGCACGGTCAGCAGGATCGGGGCCAGCTCCGGCTCGGTGCGCGGCACCCGCAGCACGTCGTCGGCGAGACCCGCGGGCAGGTCGGTGTCGGTGACCGCGACGACCGGCCCGCCCCGGGCGCGGATCTGCTCGATCGTGCCGACGTTCTTGGCCAGCAGCTCGTCACCGGGGGCGAGCACGACGCTGGGCATCGCCGGGGAGACCAGCGCCAGCGGCCCGTGCTTCAGCTCGGCCGCCGGGTAGGCCTCGGCGTGGACGTAGGAGATCTCCTTGAGCTTCTGCGCGCCCTCGCGGGCCACCGGCCAGCAGCGGGTCCGCCCCACGAAGAACATCGACGACGCCTGCGCGTGCCGCCGCGCGACCTCCCCGATCGCGGCGTCGTCGGCGACGACGGCGTCGATCAGCCCCGGCAGCGCCGCCAGCCCGTCGACGATGCGGCGCCCGTCGGTCAGCGACAGGTCCCGCACCCGCCCGAGCAGCACCGCGAGCATCGCGAACGACACCGCCATGTTGGTGACGGCCTTCGTCGAGGCCACCGACACCTCCGTGCCGGAGTGCAGGAACACCCCGGCGCCGCACTCGCGGGCGATCGCGCTGCCGATCACGTTGACCGCACCGACCACCCGTCCGCCCTTGCGCTGCAGCTCCTGCACCGCGGCGAGGGTGTCCGCGGTCTCGCCGGACTGGCTGACCGCGACGTAGAGCGCGTCCGGGTCGACGACCGGGTTGCGGTAGCGGAACTCCCCGGCCGGCTCGGCGTGCGCGGGGATCCGGGCGAGCTCCTCGACCAGGTCCGCACCGATCTGGCCCGCGTAGTACGCCGACCCGCAGCCCAGGAACACCACACGCCGGATCGCGCGCAGCTCGCGCGGGTCGAGCTTCAGGCCGTCGAGACGCGTGGTGGCGAAGCGGCTGTCGAGCCGGCCCGCGACCGCGCGGGACACGGCGTCGGGCTGCTCGGCGATCTCCTTGGCCAGGAAGTCCGGGTGCCCGCCGAGGCGGATGTCGGCGTCCTCGGCGTCGGCCGGGTCGAGCGTGACCGGGGTGATCCGGGTGCTGCCCTCCACACCGCCGGCCCGGACGCTGACGACCTCGCCGTCGTCGAGGTAGACGACCTGGCGGGTGTGCCGCACGACCGCGGCCAGGTCGGAGGCGACGACCATCTCGCCGTCGCCGATGCCCAGCACGATCGGGCTGCCGTTGCGCGCGACGACGATCTCGTCGGGGGAGTGCCCGTCCAGCACGGCGAGGCCGTAGGTGCCCTCGACCGCGGACAGCGCGGAGCGCACCGCGTCGGTCAGCGACGCGGCCCCGCCGTCGAGGGCCTCGGCGATCAGGTGCGGCAGGATCTCGGTGTCGGTGTCGGAGGTGAACACGACGCCGCCGGCGGCCAGCTTGGCGCGCAGCTCGTCGGCGTTCTCGATGATGCCGTTGTGCACCACCGCGATCCGGCCCGAGGAGTCGGTCTGCGGGTGGGCGTTGGCCTCGCTCGGCTCACCGTGGGTGGCCCAGCGGGTGTGCGCGATGCCGGTGTGCCCGGACAGCGGGTCGGCCTCGAGCGACGCGCGCAGATCCTCGACCCGGCCCGGTGTGCGCCGCACCCGCACCTTGCGGCGGTACGGCAGGGCGACGCCCGCCGAGTCGTAGCCCCGGTACTCCAGCCGGGTCAGCCCCTCGACCAGGATGTCGGTGGCCTCCCGCGGCCCGACGTAGCCCACGATTCCGCACATACCTGCTGGGTTCCTCTCGTTGGTTCTCGCTGGGGGGCACCTGTGGTGCTCAGCCGTAGACGATCCGGCGCAGCCTGCGCTCGGAGACCTCGCCCGGTGCGACGACGCGGTCGCGCAGCTCGGCGGCGATCCGCGGCCAGATCTCGTCGTTGCGCCGGTCCCGCTGCCGCAGCTCGCGGTGCCGGCGCCGGACGTAGGTCTCGGTCGTCTCGCCGTAGTAGGCGCGGACGTCGGCGACGACCCGCGCCGCCACCGGCTCCGGCAGCCCGGTCGTGACCGCGACGTGCCGGACGAGTTCCGCATCCACTGCACGGATCCTGGCCGATCGAGGTCGAATTGGCGAACTCCCTGCCCGGAATCGGGCAGGATCGGTGGCGTCGGATGGGTCACAGGAAATCTGCGGGCCCGCGGGAACTCGGCGGAGCGCTTGCGCGACAGTGACGGTATGGACTGTCAGCAGTGCCGGGACGTGGTGTCCGCGGAGCTGGACGGCGAGGCGACCGCAGGCGAGGCCGCGGCCGCCCGGGCGCACCGCGCCGGCTGCGACGCCTGCCGCGCCTGGGCCGGTGCCGCCGACCGGCTCGACCGGCTCGCGCGCGTGCGCCCGGCCGAGCCGGTGCCCGACCTCGCCGGTGCGGTGCTGGCCGCCCTCGGCCTCGACCCGGTCGCGCCGCCGGAGCCGGCCGCCGACGGTGCCGCCCCCGAGCTGGTCAGCGTCCCCGGCTGCTGCGGTGCGGCGCCCGAGGCCGCCCCGGAACCGGCGAGCCGCACCGCGTGCGGCTGCGCAGCGACCTGCGGATGCGGCTGCCAGCAGGGGGCACCGTGCCGCTGCGGGCAGCAGGCGGCCTGACCCGTTCCTCGCCGGGTGGGTGAACCCGGCCGACCCGGGGTTTCCGACCCGGCCACGCATGGGGGACCATCGCCGACGACCACCGGCGGAGGGGAGCGATGACCGAGCACACGCCCGACCCCGTCCCCGCGTCCCTGACCGCGCCGCCGGAGATGCAGCGCGACCTCACCCGGATCGCCTGGCGCGTCGACCGCTGGATCGACCTCGGACCCGCCGCCGTCCTCGCCGGCGGGACGACCGCGGCCGCCGCGGCCGCGGCCCTGATGCCGTGGGCCGACCGCGCCGCCGGCTGGGAGGTGCTGCTCGGCACCGCGACACCCGGCCCGCTGCCGTGGCTGTTCGCGCTGGTGGCCGGGGTTGCGCTCGTCGTCTCCGGGGTCGCACTGCTCGTCCGGTTCTGGCCGCTGGCCTGGGCCGCGGGTGCGGTCTGCGGGGTTGCCGCCGTCACCGGGCTGTGGGCGATCTGGGCGCGGCGCACCGGGCTGCCCGCCGACGACGTCGGGCCGGGCCTGGTCGTGGAGGTGCTGGCGGTGCTGGTGCTGACCGGCACCTGGGCGCGGATCGCGCTGAGCCCGCCGGGGTCGGACTAGCGGCGTCGCCCGGGGCGTGCGCCGACTCTCAGCGACACCCCGGCCGCGTCTCAGGCGTACCTCAGAGTTGCACCCCACAATGATCTCCCGTGGGGGAGAACGCGGACCGGACGGGCAGCAGCAACAGCAGGTCGTGGCGGAACCGGATCGGCAGGCGCCCGGCGGTCCGGGACCGCAGCACCTGGGTGCGGCTCGGCGTCGCGATCCTCGCCGGCGGGCTCGTGCTCTCCGCCTGCGCCGCCCCGGCGGCCGGGGCCGTCGCGCTCGCCGCGGGCACCGTCCCCGAGGACGCGTCCGGCACCCCGGACCCGGCCACCGTCCCCGCCGCGACCACGGTCACCGACCGCAACGGCGCCCCGCTCGCCGTCCTCGACGAGCAGTACCGGATGCCGGTGCCCTACAAGAAGATCGCCCCGGCCATGACCGCTGCCGTGGTCGACATCGAGGACCGGCGGTTCTTCTCCGAGTCCGGCGTCGACCCGGTCGGCACGCTGCGCGCGCTGGCCGCCGACGCCGCAGGTGGCTCGGTGCAGGGCGGCTCGACGATCACCCAGCAGTACGTGAAGAACTGGCTGATCAACGTCGCCGACCGGAACGACCCGGGCGCCCAGCAGGCCGACCGCGACGACACGATCAGCCGGAAGGTCCGCGAGGCGCTGGTCGCGCAGCGCATCGACCGCACCATGTCCAAGCAGGACGTCCTCGCCGGCTACCTGAACGTCGTCGAGTTCGGCGGGCGGGTCTACGGCGTCGAGGCGGCGGCACACGCCTACTTCGGCACCGACGCGGCGCACCTGAGCGTCGCCCAGGCCGCGATGTTCGCCGGGATGGTCAACAACCCCACGTTGTTCGACCCGTACAAGCACCCCAAGGCCACCACCGACCGGCGCAACACTGTGATCGCCGCGATGCGCCAGGCCGGGTCGATCACCCCGGCGCAGGCTGCGCAGGCGACGGCGGCCCCGCTCGGCGTGCTGCCGGACGGCCCGGTCACCCCGGGTGGCAACTGCATGGGCGCGGCCCCGGACGCCGGGTTCTTCTGCCGCTACGCCGTGGACCAGCTCGAGAAGGCCGGGTTCACCCCGCAGCAGCTCGAGACCGGCGGCTACACGATCCGCACCACGATGGACCCGGTCGCCAGTGACGACGCCAAGCGCGCCGTCGACGCCAACGTCCCGCCCACCCAGGACGGCGTCGCGAACACCCTCGCGCTGATCCGCCCCGGCCACGACGGCCACCAGGTGCTGGCCATGGTGTCCAACCGCTCGCTGGGCACCGACGCCGACCGGGGCCAGACCGCCACCGACATCGTCGCCAACCCGAGCAACGTGTTCGGCGCCGGATCCACGTTCAAGATCTTCACGACGGCGGCGGCACTGCAGGCGGGCACCGTCGGCTACGACAGCCTGCTGCCGGACCCGGCGTCGTCGTGCTTCACTCCGCCCGACGCGAACCGGTACACCTCCTGCTACCCGGTCGCCAACGACACCCCGAACTACCCGAACCCGATCAGCCTGCCCGACGCGCTCGCGACCTCGCCGAACACCGCGTTCGTCGACCTGGAGGCGCGTACCGGGATGCCGCAGGTCCTGGACATGGCCCGCCGGCTCGGGCTGCGCGACAGCCTGAACGCCAACCTCGCCGGCGGCACCCCGGACCCGGCCTCGGACGATCCCCGGGTCTCCCAGCCGCAGTCCCAGTTCTTCTCCGGGCTGCTGTCGTTCACCCTCGGCGTCAGCCCGGTGTCCACGCTGGAGATGGCCAACGTCGCCGCCACCGTGCAGAGCGACGGCACCTGGTGCCCGCCGAACGCGGTCCTCTCGGTGACCGACCGCAACGGCGCCCCGGTCCCGGTTCCGTCGGAGCCGTGCGAGCAGGCCGTGTCGCCCGGGATCGCGCACACCCTGGCCGCCGGGCTCGGCAAGGACACGGTCTCGGGCACCTCGGCCGCCGCCGCCCGCGACGCCGGCTGGACCCGCCCCACCATCGGCAAGACCGGGACGACGAACACCAGCGAGTCCGTCGCGTTCGTCGGCGGCACCGGCGGGATCGACGGCCTGGCCGGGTCGTCGATGGTCTTCGCCGACGGCGCCCGCCCGCAGGAGATCTGCCCCGGGCACCCGGTGCACCTGGGCGACTGCGGGCACGGGGCGTTCGGCGGGACGGTCGCCGCGCCGCCGTGGTTCGCCGCGGTCGGCGAGCTGCTCGGCGACGCGCCGGACGTGCCGCTGCCCGATCCCGACCCGGCGTTCCGGCAGGCCCGCTGAGCCGCTACCGCCCGGTGATCACTTCAGCAGCTTCTGCACCGCGCGGAACTGCGGGTGGGTCGCGTCGCGCACCCACTCGAACAGCACCATCTCCGAGGTGACGACCTCGGCGCCTGCCGCGCGGGCGCGGGCCAGGGCGACGTCCTTGTCGTCGTCGGAGCGGGAGGCGACGGCGTCGGCGACGACGAGCACCCGGCGGTCACCGCCGAGCAGCTCCAGCACGGTCTGCAGCACGCAGACGTGCGCCTCCACCCCGGCGACGACGATCTCCCGCCGCCCGGGCGGGAGGACACCGGCGTCGGCGGTGAACCGGGTCTTCGGCGTGACCAGGTGCGGGAACCCGGCCAGCTGCTCGACGGTCGGGCCGAGCTTGTCGGGGACCTGTTCGGTCGCCAGCACCGGCACCTCCAGCAGCGTGGCGGCCTCCGCGAGCCGGGCGGCCCGGGTGACCGCGGTGTCCCCGTCGTGCATCGCGGGGACCAGGCGCTGCTGGAAGTCGATGAGGAGCAGGACGGCGTCGTCGGCGGTCATCAGCACGTGCCCGACCGTAGACGGCGACACCGCCCTGCTCCACCCGGCTCGGCCCCGGATCCGGGTCCGAGCCGGGTAGGGGTCACTCGCAGGCCTTGCCGTCGTTGTCGCGGTCCAGGTGGGCGCCGTAACCGGGCTGGCCGCGGTAGATCGGGGTGACGCCCGCGGCGCGGGCGGCCGAGCAGTTCTTGTAGTAGACGTTCGGCTTCGGCGCGGGCTTGGGCGCAGGCTTCGGGGCCGGCTTGGGCGCGGGCTTCGGTGCGGGCTTCGGGGCCGGCTTCGGCGGGATGACGGACCCGCAGTTGCGGCCGTGGTCGATCCGGCTCAGCTCGGCCAGGTAGGCGGGCGAGGCGTTGTTGCCGCCCCGGTAGACGCCGGTGTGCAGCGCCGGGACCATCTGCCGGCCGAAGTCGCCGGTGGGGGTGCCGACGTAGCGGACCTCGCGGCCGTACTGGTCGCGGTCGACGCCTGCCTGGCGGGTCAGGGTGACGCGCTTGCCCGCGATCAGGCGCTTCGCGGCCTCGGTGGCCGCGGTGCCGCCGGTCGTGTTGGTCTCGCAGGAGTCGATGCCGATGACGCGGATCCGGCGGTTGCCGACGCGGAAGGTGTCGCCGTCGGTCACCGAGCTGACGACGACGCTCTCCCGCGCCGGGGCCGGTGCGGCGGCCGGAGCCGCGGCCGCGGTACCGGCGAGGCCGAGACCCAGGGCCGAGGTGAGGACGAGACCGACTCCTGCGAGCGCGGACTTCGACACGGTGTTCCTCCAGTGGAACGAGTGGGTTCAGGCATCCGGTGGATGCCGTGGTCGACCGGTTCGTCGAGAAGTACCGGGGTGTCGTTATCGGCCGGACGGCCGTCTCCACAGAACTGAGGATCACCGGCCCGCGAGGCGGACAGGACAGGCGCAGCCGGTTGACAGGAAAACATCAGACATTAACGATGTTCGGGTGCCGTCTCTCGTCTCCGCGACCACGTTCCTGTTCGTCCCCGGTGCCCGCTCGGACCGCTACGACAAGGCAGTCGCCACCGGTGCCGATGTCGTGATCCTGGATCTGGAGGACGCCGTCGCACCGGACGGCAAGGACGACGCCCGTCGCGATGTCGCGCGCTGGCTCGACGGCGGGGGAACGGCCGCGGTGCGCATCAACGGCTCGAGCACCCCCTGGTACGACGACGACGTCGCGATGGTCGCTCCCCGCGGCTGTCCGGTCGTGCTGCCCAAGGCCGAGAGTGGAGCCCAGCTCACGGCGCTGACCGGCCGCCTGCCCGACGATGTCGAGGTCGTCCCGCTGGTCGAGACGGCACGCGGCATCCGCCGGATCGACGAGATGTGCGCGGTGCCCCAGGTGACGCGCCCGGCCTTCGGCAGCGTCGACTACGCCGTCGACCTCGGTGTCGACCACCTGGACGACGACGCGTTGTGGCTCGCCCGCGCCGAGCTGGTGCTCAGTGCCCGCGCAGCAGGCGTCGCCGCTCCGATCGACGGCGTCACCACGGCGGTGCGCGACCCGGAGCGCCTGGTCCGGGACTGCGCGACGGCGCTGTCGCTGGGGCTGACCGGGAAGCTCTGCATCCATCCGTCCCAGATCGCCCCGGTGGCGGAGGCGTTCCGGCCCACCGGCGAGCAGCTGGCCTGGGCCCGGCGGGTGATCGACGCGGCCGGCGCAGGAGCGGTCGCGGTGCTCGACGGAGCGCTGGTGGACAAGCCCGTCGTCGATCGTGCGGCGGGGCTACTGGCCCGGGCAGGCGAACACGTCCCGGGCCGGTGAGCAGTCCAGCCCTCACCCGGCCGGGCGCACTCCGGCCGGACGGTCGCGGAGCACCGGTGCAACCTCGCGGGCGAGCAGCTCGAGTGAGCACAGCGCGTCGCCGGCCGGCATCCCGGCCCAGTCGGTGCGCAGGACGAGGTGATCGACGCCGACCTCGTCAAGCCATGGCAGCAGTGCCGCGAGGCAGTCATCCGGGGTGCCGATGACGAACCGGTCGTGGGCCAGGTCCTCGTAGCGGGGCGCTTGTGCTGCTCACCGGGCGGCCGAACGCAGCTGCACGGACGCGGTGTCGTCGACGACCCTCGCCACCGGGTCGATGACCACGCCGTAGCAGGTGCGGGCGTCGGCCACGGACAGGTAGTCGTCGAGCACGTCCTCCAACACCGCGGCGGGCTCCCGCTCGAACGGGTCGCCGTAGCCGCCGCCGGAGGGCAGCCGGATCTCCAGCGTGTCCCCAGCCGCACACCGCTCCTGCGTCACCTTTGAATGCAGTACCTCCTCATGGTCGGTACCTGCGTTTCGGATGAACGAGCCGGGGCACCCGTCGTGCCCTCCGGCGAGACCCCTGGGCGGGTCGGAACGGTTGTCGGCCTCGGTGCCCATGAACGTGTCGGTCAGCATCCGCCACTTGCGAACGCTGCCGACACCGCCGCGGTAGCGCCCGGGCGCGGGTGGCTCGTCACGCAACTCGTAGCGTTCGGCCAGCATCGCGTGGTTGAGCTCGACCTCCTCGATCGGGTTGTTGCGGGTGTTGGCCATCAGCGAGTCGACGCAGTCCAAGCCGTCCTTGCCGTTACGGCCGCCGTAGGACCCCTCGTTGATCTCGATGTAGACCCAGTAGGACTGTCCGTCCGGTGCCAGGCCCGAGTAGGCGATCGCGCACAGCGCCGCGGACGAGCCCGCGACGGCCCGCTCGGGCAGCACGTCGGCCAGCGCCAGGTTCATCGAGTCGAAGACCCGGTTGATCTGGGAGAACCGGGCGAAACACGACGCCGGGAAGTCCGGGTTGAACAGCGTCCCCTCCGGTGCGTACGCCTTCGCCGGGCGGAAGCAGCCGTCGTTCTGCGGCACGAACTCCTCGGTCAACGCTTCGTCGAGCAGCAGGGTCCGGATCGCCGAGGCCACCGTTGGCAACACCGATCCCTCGAACGGGACGTTGAACGCCGTCGGCACCTGGGGGTGGGACCCGGTCAGGTCGACAACGACGTCGTCACCCGTGACCCGCACCGTGACCGCGACGGCCAGTGGCTCGTCTCTGTTCTTGCCGTCGTCGTCGAGGTGGGTGAGCGGCGCGGGGTACTCGCCGTCGGGCAGCTCGCGGATCCGGCGCCGCAGCATGTCCTCGCTGTAGTCCATCCAGCGGTCCGCAGCCGACATGACGACGTCGAGCCCGTAGCGGTCCAGCAGGTCGGTGAACCGGCGCTCGCCGAGCCGGGCACAGGCGACCAGCGCCTCCAGATCCCCGAGGTTCTGCTCGGGAGTGCGGACGTTGTCGAGGATGTGCTGGATGAGAACGTCGTTGCGGGTGCCTGCGTCGTAGATCTTGCAGGAGTCCAACAGCTTGCCCTCGGCCCAGACGTCGACGACGTCCATGCACAGCCCCGGGAAGTTGCCGCCGACGTCGGAGACATGCCCGGTGCAGCCGGCGAACCCGACGTGCACCCCGCCGAAGAAGATCGGGATGACGATGCCGTAGTCCGGGCTGTGCGCCGCCCCGTGGTACGGGTGGTTGTGCAGGACGACGTCGCCCGGACGGTATGTACCGCGAAGCTTACGGTCGATGCCCCGGATATAGGCCGGGATCGAGCCGCAGTGCATCGGCGTCGAGTCCGACTCGCACAGCTCGCGGCCGTTGACGTCGAAGATGCCGGCCCCGAGGTCCTCGGACTCGCGGATCAGGCTGGAGTACGCCATTCGGTAGAGAATCTGCGCCATCTCCTTGGCGATGGAGTTGAGCGCACCGCCGATCACCCGCAGCGTGATGGGATCGACCTCGACGGTGGTGTGGGTGCCGGGGGCGGTGTCGGCGAGTGACACCCCACGGGGGTCCAGTGCGGTCATCGTTACGCTCCTTCGCCGGCGGTGTCGCCGGAGTTGCCGGTCGAGATCACGAGATGGCCGACCGCGTCGACGATGGCGGTCTGGCCGGGCCCGACGACGGTCGTCGAGTCGAACTGCTCGACGATTGCCGGGCCCGCCAGGACGTTTCCGGCCCTCAGCCGGTCGCGGTCGTAGACGGTGGTGGAGAAGGTGCCGACCCGGTTGCTCGTGGTCCAGAAGATCGCGTCGACGGTCGCCTTCACCGCGTCCGACGGGTCGGGCCCGCCGGCGGCGACCGCGGGCAGTGGCACCTCGCCGACCTTCCCGACGGCGGTCACCCGCACGTTGACGATGTGCACCGGCTTGTCGTCGAAGCGCTGGGAGTAGGTGCGTTCGTGCACCTCGTGGAAGATCTCCGACGCCCGCGCGACCCAGTCCGCGGTGATCGGGCCGTTCGGCGCGGGGACGCGCAGCTCGTAGCCCTGGCCGAGGTAGCGACAGTCCAGGCTGCGCTCGACCGACACGTCGGCGGGGTCGAGGCCGTCTGCGCCCAGCTGCTCGACGGCCTGGGCGGTCAGCCGGTCGAACTCGCCGGAGATCCGTTGCAGGTCCGGATCGTCCGAGGACGTCCAGACCGTCGCCGGTATCTCCGAGCGGATGTCGGTGGCCAGCAGTCCCATCGCCGAGGCGATGCCGGGGTGATGCGGAGCGATCACCCGCGGGATGCCGAGCTGCTCGGCGATGTGCCACGCGTAGAGCGGCCCTGCGCCGCCCTCGGCGACGAGCGAGAAGTCCCGCGGGTCGTAGCCCTTGCGCACCGAGTGCAAGCTGATCGCCTCGGTCATGGCATGGGCGAGGATCTGGAATATCCCGACGGCGGCCTCGGCGACCGAGGTGCCGAGCGGATCCGCGACCTGATCGGTGATCGCTTTGGTCGCCAGTTGCGGTTCCACCCGCATCGCTCCGGACAGGAAGCTGTCGGCGCGCAGCCACCCCATCTCCACCATCGCGTCGGTGCTGGTCGGCTCGGTGCCGCCGCGCGCGTAGCAGGCCGGCCCGGGCACGGCGCCCGCGCTGCGCGGTCCGACCCGGAACATCCCGCCCTCGTCGACGAAGGCGATCGAGCCGCCGCCCGCGCCGATCGTGTCGACCTCGGCCATCGGCACCATCGCGTGGTAGTCCCCGATCCGTGTGTCGAGCAAGTGCTTCATCCGCAGCCCGCCGTCCGGGGCGACGCCGACGTCGGCCGAGGTCCCGCCGACGTCGAGAGTGATCACGCTCGGGTACCCCGAGGCCTTGCCGATCGCGCAGCCGCCCAGTAGCCCGGCGACCACCCCGCTGGTCAACAGCAGGACGGGGTTCTCCGCCGCCCGGCGCGCGGTCACCAGGCCGCCTGCCGAGGTCATGAGCCCGACGTCGCCGCGGACGCCGGCGCTGCGGGTGGTGGCGGCCAGCCGATCGATGTAGCCGGCGACCTTCGGCCCGACGAACGCGTTGAGCGCGGTGGTGGAGAACCGCTCGTACTCGCGGTACTGCGGCGCGACCTCGCTGGACAACGACACGAACACCCCCGGTGCCTCCTCGGCGAGGATCTGCTTCACCTCCTGTTCGTGAGCCGGGTTGCGGTAGGAGTGCAGGAAGCAGACTGCGATCGCCTCGACGCCGTTCGCGACCAGCACCCGGACCTGTTCGCGGACGGCGTCGCTGTCCAGCGGCACGAGCACCTCACCGGCAGCGTTCACCCGCTCCGGAACCACCCGTCGGTTGCGTCGCTTCACCAGCTGCCACTTCTGCCATGGCAGATCCTGGTAGGACGAGTAGTTCAGCGGCCGCTTCTTGCGGGCGATGTGCAGAATGTCCCGGAAACCCTCGGTGGTGATCAGCCCGATGTCGGAGCCGTTGTGCTCCAGGACGATGTTGGTCGCGACCGTGGTGCCGTGCAGGAACTGGCCCAGCTCGTCCAGGCCGGCACCGAGTTCGCCGCACAGCTCGCGGACGCCCTCAACGGTGGCGACCGCCGGGTCCTGCGGGGTGGAGGGAACCTTGTGTACGGCCACCTGGCCGTCGTCGGTGCAGTACATGATGTCGGTGAACGTGCCACCGACGTCGACTCCGACTCGCTTCATCGCGATGCTCCAGGGGTGGCGGTACGGACAGGGCGTGCGGCACGACGGACGGCCTCAGCCACGGCAGGCCTCCGCGAACTCGACGGCGGGCGTGTCGTCGCCCAGGGCGAGCACCGCGGCCTGCACGCGGTCGGCGACGGCGTCCGGGGCCGCCCGGCCGATCGTCCCGCGGAACTTGGCGACGATCTCGTCGTTGGTGAGCGGACGTTGGTCGTGGCCGCGGTTGACCTGCTCGCGGTGGCGCAGCACGCGGCCGTCGTCGAGCTCGATCTCGACTGCGCCGGAGTAGGCACCGGGGAAGGCGCTGTCGGGGTCCTCGACGACCCGCACCCGCTGGGCCAGATCGAGCGCAGCCCGGTCGGCGAGCGCGTCGTCCTCCAGCTCGGCGAGGCCGAATCGGCCACGCAACAGTATCGTCGCGACAACGAACGGGAGGCTGAACTTGGCGTCGTACTCGGTGCGCGGTGCCCACTTGGCCTCGGCGGGCTCGCAGACCACCTTGCCCGGGACCGGGTGGATCGCGCAGCGGATCTCCCGGATCGCAGTGTCTCCGACCTCTGGGCGCAGGATCAGCGCGGCGTCGGCGAAGGCGTGGATGAAGTGGCAGATCGGGTAGGGCTTGACCGCGGTTCGCATGAGCTCCCAGGTCTCGCCGAGACCGTCGCCGACCACCTCCGGTCGGGTCTCCCGCCCGGCGAGGTGGGAGTTGTAGAGCCCGAAGCGTCCTTCGTAGACGGTGGCGGGACCGCTCCAGCCCGCTTCGGCGAAGCCGGCCGCGGTGAGCCCGGACATCGCCGCCCAGCCCGGATGCAGACGCTTGGTCCACGAGCCGTCGGCGAGGAACTCCAGCAGACCCGAGCTCATCGACCCGACGACTCCCTGGGCGGCGGTCAGCTCGTCGGTGTCGAGACCCGCCACCGTGCCCGCGGCCACGGCGGCTCCGAAGGCACCGGCGACCGCGGTGGGATGGAAACCGACGTCGTGGAAGCCGCCCGCCCCACCGATCCCGACCCGAGCCGACACCTCGATACCCAGAACGTAAGCCAGCAGCAGCGCGCGGGTGTCGGCTCCGCGAGCGATCGCGGCTGCCAGCGCTGCCGGGAACGCGGCGGCGGACACGTGGGCGACCGCCGGGATATGCGTGTCGTCGAAGTCCATCCCGTGGATCAGGACACCGTTCAGCGTCGCGGCGTCCCGGGCGGGCAGTCGGTCGGGAAGGCCCAGTACGGGTTGCTCACCGGGACCGCCGAACGCGCCCAGCGCACGGGCCGCGGTCCCGGAGAACGGGTGCGTGGTCGAGGCGAAGGCCAGTCCGACGGCGTCGAGAATCAGGTGGCGAGCCCGTTCCTGCACGTCGACGGGCACATCGTCGAGCCGGGCAGACGCGGCGAACGCGGCGACGGTTCCGGCCAGGGTCGTGGTGTGGGCCGGGGCGGAGTGGATGGTCATCGGTGACCTCCGGGTCGGTCGGGGACACGCCGGTGATGGCCGGTGCGCTCCTGGAAGAAGGCGGCCACCCGCAGCGCGGTGGCCTCGTCGTGCGGTTGGGCGAGGAACATCGCCGAGACCGGACAGCCGTCGGGGGCGAAGCCGGTGGGCAACGCCAAGCCGGGGGCACCGGTGAGGTTGCCGAGCATCGTGGCCCGCGACTGCGCCGCGTAAAGCGGATACCGCTGTCCGTCGACGACGACGGTGCAGTCGGGCAGCCGCGGCGCGGTCGCGGGCGTGGTGGGGACGACGACCAGGTCGGCCTCGGCGAACACCGCGTCCAGCTCGGTCTGTAGCCGGGTGCGGAACTGCAGTGCCCGCAGGTAGTCCACCGCAGGCGTCGTGATGCCCTTGCTGATGCGGGCGACGGTGACCGGGTCGTAGTCGGCCCAGCGCCCCGCGTCGTCGCGGTGCAGGGTGGCCGCCTCGGTGAACACGATCTCGTAGCCGATCGGCAGTGCCTGCGCGGCCGACTCGATCTCGCCCGGGACGATCTCGGCACCGGCGTCGGTGAGAACCCCGACGAGCTCGTCGAGTCCGGCGCGCACCGCGGAGTCGCACAGCTCGGTGAGGTAGCCACCGGGCCGGGCGATCCGTAGCCCGCGTAGGTCGGCAGGTGGCTGGACCGACGGCAGCGGCGACAACGGGCCGGTCCGCGGGTCCCGGCCGTCGGCGCCGCGGATCAGCCCGAAAACGAGCGCGGTCGTGCGGGCGTCCCGCGCGATCGGGCCGACGGTCTCGGTGGTCCAGGACAGCGGGATCACCCCGGTGCGCGGCACCGCCCCGGCCGTCGGTTTGAGGCCGGTGAGCCCGCACCACGCCGCCGGCAGCCGTATCGACCCACCGACGTCGGTGCCGATCCCGAACGGCACCACCCCGGCGGCGACCGCGGCCGCAGTACCGGTGGAGGACCCACCGGCCCAGCGCTCGGTGTCCCACGGGTTGCGACAGGCGCCGGTGAGTGGGGCGTGCGGTCCGCCGACGGCGAACTCGGTCGTCGCGTCCTTCGACACCGGCACCGCGCCGGCCGCCTCGAGCCGGGCCACGACCGTCGCCGACTCCACCGCAGGGGCTGCGTGCTCGCGGGTCCGCGACGCCCCGGTCGTCGGGACCCCGGCGACGTCGATGACGTCCTTGACCGCGAAGGGAACCCCTTCCAGCAGCCGCGGCGGGCTGTCCGGGGTCCTGGAACCGATGCGCTGGTGCAGCACCCGGATCGTGCAGCCCAGCTCCTGGTGCAGCCGCTCCAGCTGCTCGGCCGCCGCCGGGGCGCGGCCGGACCACGTCCCGCGCAGCTGGTCGGCCCACTGCCGGTCGAGCACATCGGCGCCGTCGGTTGGAGAGTCCACCCGGAGGCGGCGTTCCCCGTGTGCGGGATCGGCGACGTCGTCGGGGACCGCTGTGCGGCGCAGCGCGGTGACGGCGGGCTCGGTCCCGGCGACGGCGTCGGCCATGCCGCGGACCTGGCCGGGGTCGAGTGCGTACCCCAGCCGTGTGGCGAGGGCCCCGAGCTCCTCGGGGGAGGTCCCGGACGGGCTCACCGCACGGTCGCCTTGCCCGCGAGCAGGGACTTCGCGACGACGCCGCGCAGCACGTCGTTGGTGCCCTCGCCGATCGACATGAGAGGGGCGTCGCGATAGAGCCTTTCCACCTCGAACTCGGTGGAGTAGCCGTAGCCGCCGTGGATGCGCATCGAGTCGATCGCACACTCCAGCGCCTGTTCGGACGCGAAGATCTTCGCCATCCCGGACTCGGTGTCCATCCGGACGCCGTCGTCCATCCGCGACGCCGCCCAGTAGGTCATCAGCCGCGCGGACTGCAGCCGGATCGCGGTCTGGGCGAGCCGCTGCTGCACGGCCTGGAACTCGCCGATCGCCTGGCCGAACGCGGTGCGCTCGCGGGCGTAGTGCAGGGCCTCGTCGTAGGCGCGCTGGGCGATACCGACGCTACGGGCGGCGATGTTGATCCGCCCCGTCTCCAGCGACGACAGCGCCTGTTGCAAGCCGCGCCCCTCGACACCGCCGAGCAGCTGGGAGCTCGGTACCCGCACTCCGGAGAGCACGACCTCGCACGATTCGGTGCCCTTGTAGCCGAGCTTGCCGATGTCCGCGGTCACCTCGAACCCGGGTGAGTCCGCCTCGACGAGCAGGATGCTCATGCCCTTGTGCGCCGGCGAGGCCGACGGGTCGGTCTTCACCAGCACCGGCAGCGGGTTGGCGTGGCGCGCGTTGGTGATCCACATCTTGGTGCCGTCGACGATGTAGTCGTCGCCGTCACGCCGGGCGGTGGTCCGGATGCCCTGCAGATCCGTACCCGCACCGGGCTCGGTGAGCGCGATGCCGGTGCGCCGGGCGCCGGTGGCCAACTCGGGCAGGTAGCGCTGCTTCTGCTGCTCGGTGCCGTGCTGGGCGAGCAGGAAACAGGACACCGAGTGGCTGCCGAGGATGCCCGCGATACCCATCCAACCGCGGGCGATCTCCTCGAAGGTCAGGGCGAAGGACACCGTGTCCGCGCCGAGGCCGCCGTAGACCTCCGGAACGGCCAGGCCGAACAACCCGAGCTCCTTCATCCCCTCGACGATCTCGGTGGGATAGCGGCCCGAGTGTTCCCACTCCCGGGCAACGGGCACGATCTCCTTGTCGACGAAGTCGCGCAGGGTGTCCCGATAGAGCCGCTGTTCGTCGGTGAGCTGGAAGTCCACGTCAGTCCTTTCCCAGCGCGCCGGATGCACGGAGCGCGGTGATCCTGCTGTCGTCGTAGCCGAGCTCGCGCAGTACGCGGTCGGTGTCGGCGCCCATCGCGGGTGCCGAGCGGGTCGGGGCCCGATCGGCACCGGGGGGCCCCACACGGACGGCGCTGCGCAGCGAGCGGACCGGGCCGAAGTGCTCGGTCGGCGTCTCGGCGATCAGATCGCGTTCGAGGGTGTGCGGGTCGGTCAGCGCCGCCGCGACGTCACGGATCGGGGCACAAGGGATCGACGCCGCGTAGAGCGGGGCGAGCCACTCGTCGACGGTGCGGGTGGCGAACAGGTCCTCGAGCAGCGGGACCAGCTCGTCGCGGTGGCGGCCGCGGTCGGCGAAGGAGACGAACCGCGGGTCCTCGGCCAGCTCGGGGCGGTCGAGCACGATGGTGAGACGTTGCCAGAACTTCTCCTTGGCGCACCCGACGACCAGCCAGCCGTCGGAGGCCTGGAAGGCCTGGAACGGCACCAGCGACGGGTGCGACGAGCGTCGGGTGGGGGCCGGCTCGTAGCCGGCGGTCAGGTGCCAGGTACCCGGGTAGGTCAGCAGGCTGACCGCGGTGTCGTAGAGCGAGAGGTCGCAGTCGGTGCCGACGCCGTCGCGCCGGGCCCCGTGCACCGCGGCGAGCAGTGAGATCGCCGCGACGTAGCCGCCGCAGTAGTCGACCAGTGACAACCCGGTCTTCTGCGGTGCGCCGCCGGGCTCCCCGGTGATCGACATCCAGCCGCCGAGGGCCTGCAGGACGTAGTCGTAGCCCGGCTCGGCCGAGCGTGGGCCGGTCATCCCGAACCCGGTCAACGAGCAGCAGACGATCTGCGGGTTGACGTCCTTGAGGTCGTCGTAGCGGATCCCGAGCTTCGCCGGGACGTCGCCGCGCAGGTTGGAGTAGACGGCGTCCGCTCCGCGGACCAGCTCCAGGAACACCTCGCGACCCTCGGGGGAGCGGATGTCGAGAGTGATCGAGGCCTTGTCCCGGTTGAACGACTGGAAGAACAGTGAGTCGTCGCCCGCGGTGTAGGGCGGTACGGTCCGCCCCACGTCGCCGCCGACCGACGGGTCCTCAACCTTGATGATCTCCGCGCCGAGCTCGGCCAGGTGCATCGATCCGAACGGTCCCGCACCGTACTGCTCCAGCGAGACGATCCGGATGTCGGCGAGCGGCCTCACAGCTGCTCCAGCTGGAGCGGCGTCGCGGCCTGCGGGAAGTGCGAGACGGCTCCGGCGGCATCGCGTTTGTGCACGTAGAAGGTGCGTCGGAAGGTCAGTACCTCGACTGCGTCCTGGTTGAGGGTGCGGGTGCGGATGGTGACGATCCCGGCGCCCGGGCGCGACCCCGACTCCCGCTTGTCGAGCACGATCGACTCCGACCACAGCGTGTCCCCGGCGAAGACCGGGGCGGTGAGCCGCAGGTCGTCCATCCCGAGGTTGGCGAACGCGTTCTGCGTGGTGTCGACGACCGACTGTCCGATCGCGATCGCGATGGTCAGCGGGGAGACGACGAGCATCCTTCCGAACTCGGACGACGCACCGACCTGGGCGTTGAAGTGCGCCTGGTTGGTGTTCATCGTGAGCAGGGTGAACCACGAGTTGTCGGTCTCGGTGATCGTGCGGCCGAGGGGGTGCTGGTAGATCTCACCGATCCCGAAGTCCTCGTAGAACCGGCCCTGCCAGCTTTCCGTGATTGTCACGTGGAGGTGTCCTCTCTCGTGGGTGTGCAGCGGTGACCCGTGGTCATCCGCGTTCGATGTCCTCGAGGCGCCGGTTGGTCGTGCGCTCGGCGAACAGGGCCATGACCAGGCCGAGCGACAGTGCGGCGACGGCGAGGTAGACGTAGACGGCGGTGAGGCCGAGTCCGGAGTAGACAGACGCGACGAGCACGCCGCCGACCACGCCGGCGAGCCGGCCCGATCCGTTGGCGATGCCGGAGCCGAGCCCGCGCAGGTGCAGCGGAAAGACCTCGGCGATGTAGGTGTAGAGCAGCGGCACGCTGGTCTGCATGACCATCGCCGCGCAGAACCCGGACACGACGATCGCGACGGGGCTGTCGACGAGGCCGAACACCACGAGGAGCACGGCCACGACGACCTGCAGCACGAGCACGACCGAACGGCGCTCGAAGCGGTCGGCGATCGGGGCAGCCAGCAGCGCGCCGGGAACGGCCGCGATGGCGAGGACCGAGGCGAAGGTCAGCGACTCTGCAGTGGTGTAGCCGCGCTCGACGAGCAGCGTCGGTACCCAGGAGCTGAAGCCGTAGAAGGACAGGATCAGGAACACGCACGCCGCCGAGGCGACGACGGTGCGGCGCAGCATGCCCGGGCGCAGCATCTCCGACAGCCGGCCCTGTCCGACCGGGGCCTCGGCGACCGGTTCGGGCAGTTCGGTGCCGGTCCGCTCGCGTGCGTCGCGCTCCATCGCGGCGACGATCTGCTCCTCGCGCGCCGTCGGGGACAGGCCCTGCGCGGAGCGCCAGCGGATCGACTCCGGCACGGTCCGCCAGGCGACGAGCCCGCCGACGGCACCGAGCGCGCCGACCACGAAGATCCAGCGCCAGGAGCCGTGCCCGAGTGGGATGACCAGGCGGGCCAGCCACGCGGCGACCGGGATCCCCGCGAGTCCGACGGCGAGGAGCAGCGACTGGTACCGGCCACGCAGCGAACGGGGGAACATCTCGCTGACCCACACCAGGAGCACGCCGGTCATGGCCTGGAGCCCGATGCCGGTGAGGACCCGAAGCACCCCGAGGGACCACACGCCTGTCGTCGCCGCGCTGCCCAGTGAGCAGACCGAGAACAACAGGATCGATCCCAGTAGTACCGGGCGGCGGCCGAAACGGTCGGACAGCCGTCCGCCGACGATGGCGCCGGCGAACATGCCGACGAAGCCTGCCGAGGTGACCGCACCGACTTCGCCGATGCTCAGTCCCCATTCCGTGCGGAGAGCCGGTGCGGCGTAGGCGAAGGAGTTGAGATCGACGAGGTCGAACACGAAGAGAACGCCGAGCACGGCGACCCAGCGTCGGTGCAGGCGGGTGATGACCGGGATCCGGTCGAGCCGGGCCGCGAGGTCGGGGGAGCGGGGCGGGCTCCCGGTGGTGGCCGGTCGGCGGGTCGCTGATGGGTCGTCGGACATGGCGAGCTCCCCTCGGCGTGCCGCGTCGCACGCCCTGGTCCGGCGAGCGCCTCGCTGCGACCGCCGATCCATACGTTAAACATCAGACACTTAGCGTCGCAAGGGTTCGAGGGTCGTATATTGACTGTCTGACCGGCTTGCCTATCGGTCTGATCTATGCGGACGAGATGGTCCGGATGGAACGTGCGGAACGGGCGAGCGGTAACCTCGGCTCGAGCCGTGGGTGTCGCGGCCGGAACCGGACGGCGGAGCGTGCAGATGACTGCGACCCCGGAACCCCCGGGCGGGCCCTCCGTACCCGTGGACGGGACCGCGCCCGGCGCGCCGCCCACCGCGCGGCTGCGTGTGCAGCGGGTCCGTCCCGCCTACCGCCAGGTGGCCGACGAGTTGCGGTCGCAGATCATGCGCGGCTCGATTCCGTCGGGCACCCGGCTGCCTGCCGAGTCCGAGCTGACCGGGATGTTCGGGGTCAGCCGCTCGACCGTCCGTGAGGCACTGCGCGTACTCGCCAGCCAGCATCTGATCGAGACCCGGCGCGGAGTGCGCGGAGGCTCGTTCGTCGCAGCGCCCGACCCGGCCCGGCTGGTGGAGGACGTCGGCGGTGCCCTCGGCGTGCTCGTCGCGACTCCGCGGCTCGGCATGGCCGACCTGCTCGAGGCACGGTTGCTCCTGGAACCGGCGGCGGCGCGGCTCGCCGCTCAGCGAGCCGCGCCCGAGACTGTGGAGGCGCTGCGGGCGGCCGCTTGCGCACCCCGGGACCCGCGGGACCCGAGCGGCTTCGTCGAGCACATGGACTTCCACACGACGGTGCTCATGGCCACCGGCAATCTGATGCTGACGATGATGGGGCAACCGGTCGGGGACGTTCTACGGACGAGGCTGAACCGCGACGTCGTCGGCCCCGAGCACTGGGCCCGGGTCGACGCGTGCCACGAGTCGATCGCCGAACACATCGCGCGCGGAGAGGCGGCGGAGGCCGAGGACGCGATGCGCGGACACCTTCTCGACCTCCGTGAGATCTACGATCGGCCGGGGGCCTGGCGAGCGGACTGAGCCGGGCGGGGAGGGGGACCGCAGTGACCGACCGGTCAGTTGCATCACCGGCGTCACGCGCCGACGCCGAGCGTCGAGACGCGGCCGACCCGCTGGCGCCCTACCGGGAGCGGTTCCTGCCGGCCGGTGACGTGGTCGCCTACCTCGACGGCAACTCCCTCGGCCGCCCGTTGCGCGCCGTCGCGGACCGGCTCGCCCGCTTCTGCACCGAGGACTGGGCCGGTCGGCTCATCCGGGGCTGGGACGAGGGCTGGATCGACAGCCCGCAGACGTACGGGGACCGCATCGCCCGGGCGGCCCTGGGCGCCGCGGACGGGCAGACCGTCGTCGCCGACTCGACGACCGTGCTGCTGTACAAGCTCGCCCGCGCCGCCGTCGACGAGCAGCTCGCCGCCGACCCGCGGCGCCGCGAGATCGTGATCGACACCGACAACTTCCCGACCGACCGCTACATCGTCGAGGGCATCGCCGCCGAGCGCGGCACCACGCTGCGCTGGATCGACGCCGACCCCGAGTCCGGCGTGACGCCCGAGCAGGTCGCGGCGGTCGTCGGGCCGCAGACCGCGCTGGTCTTGCTCTCGCACGTGGCCTACCGGTCCGGGTTCCTGGCCGACGCCCCGGCGATCACCCGGATCGCGCACGACGCCGGTGCCCTGGTGCTCTGGGACCTCTGCCACTCGGTCGGCTCGGTCCCGCTCGCCCTCGACGACTGGGGTGTCGACCTGGCCGTCGGCTGCACCTACAAGTACCTCAACGGCGGCCCGGGCGCCCCGGCGTTCGGCTACCTGGCCGCACGGCACCAGGGCCGGTTGCAGCAGCCGATCCGCGGCTGGTTCGGGCACCGCACGCCGTTCGCGATGGGGCCCGGCTACGAGCCGGCCGAGGGGATCCGGTCGCTGATCTCCGGGACGCCGCCGGTGCTCGCGATGGTGCCGCTGGACGCGAACCTGGATCTGCTCGACGAGGCCGGGATCGGCGCGGTACGCGCGAAGTCGGTGGCGCTGACGTCGTACGCGCTGGAGCTGGCCGACGAGCTGCTCGTCCCGCACAGCGTCCGCGTCGCCTCACCGCGCGATCCTTCCCGCCGCGGCGGGCACGTGACGGTGTGCGCCCCCGGGTTCGACGAGGTCACCGTGCGGCTCTGGAAGCGTGGGGTGATCCCGGACTTCCGCGCTCCCGACGGCATCCGGATCGGGTTGGCGCCGCTGTCGACGTCGTTCCGCGAGGTGCTCGCCGGGGTCACGGCGATCGCGGAGGAGCTGGTGCGGCCGCGGCGTCCTTGATCAGCGGGTCTGACGGAATCGGTGCCACATTCGGCACAGGACCCCTCGCTGCCGCTGATCATGGTGTCGGTGATCGGAGATCTGCCGGTGTTCGGTGCCATCCACGGCACCGAACACCGGCAGAACGGTGATCATGGGGTGCGGGGCGGCCCGGCGATCGTGATCAGCGGGGCCGAGGGGCGGCGCCACATCCGGCACCGGAACCTTCGCTGCCGCTGATCACGGGGTGCGGCCCCGCTGGCTGGGTACCGTGTCGGGGGTGGACCTGACCCCGGTTCTCGGCGTCGCAGCCGCGCTGGTCTACGTCGTCGTGCAGTCCCGGGGAGCGGGCCGCAGCGTGCGGTCCGCGCTCGATCTCCTCGGCGCGACCCCGGGGACGGCGTCCGGGTACCGGTGGGCGGCGGTGCTGCTGGTCCCGCAGCTCGCGATCGGGTGGCTGGTCGTCCTGCTCATCCCGCCGGAGGCACTCGCCGCGCCGGGGTTGTCGGGCCCGGCGCCGGTCGTCTCGGTCGCCGCCGGAGCCCTGGTGGCGGTGCGGGCCCTGGTGGAGGAGCTGTTCTTCCGCGGGCTGGTCGCCGGGGTGCTGATCCGGCGGCTCGGTTTCCGGTGGGGGAACCTCGCGCAGGCGCTCGTCTTCCTCGTGGCGCACCTGCCGCTGCTGCTCGTCGATCCGCGCGTGTGGCCGATCCTGCCTCTGCAGTTCGTCGCGGGCTGGCTGCTGGGGTGGCTCCGGCACCGGTCGGGCAGCGTCCTGCCGGGCGGCCTCGTCCACGTCGTGGTCAACCTGCTCGCCGGCGTCCTCACGACCATGCGCTGACCCGGGATCGATGCCGGCTGCGGCACCGAACCCCTCGCAGACGTCGATCAGTGGTGGAGATCAGCGGTGGACAAGACCCTCAGGCGGGCAGCAGCCGCACCCGCGCCAGCCGCTCCACCAGCTCCGGGAGCGCCCCGACGGGGCTGCCGCGCAGGTCCTCGCAGGCCTGGTGCACCGCGGCGCCGACGACGTCGGGGCAGGTGCCGGGGCCGAGCTCGTCGAGCAGCCGGGCCACGGCGGCGCGGGTCAGGTCCGTGCTCATGCCGCACATCCCAGCCGACGGGCCGTCCGGTGGCCACCCATTTCCGGCATGCCGGGCTCCCGTCGTCCGCAGTGCGCACGCGTCCCCCGACCCGTACGAGTGTCAGTACCCCGTCCGGCCCATCCCATACGCGTCCGAAGGGGTGGACCCGCGGGGGCGGAGCGTGACCGGGCTCCGACGCCGCGCTTCGTGCCGGGAGACCGAAGGGGCCCGACGCCTTCGGTTCCGGGACCGAAGCCCCGGGCCCCGCGGCGGACCTAGCGTCGACGACGTCCCGCACCACCCGAGCACGGTCGACGCCGACCGACAGGGAGACCGCCGTGAAAACTTTCGCCCTGACCGAACCGGTCGACGGGAAGGACACCTGGCACGACGGCAAGCGCTACGCCTGGCTGCTGGGCCTGCTGGTGCCGGTGCTGCCGTTCATCGCGATCGGCCTGCACATGCTCACCGGATGGTCGGTGATGCTGTGGCTCGGCCCGATCGTCGTCCTCGGGATCGTGCCCACGATCGACCTCTTCGCCGGGCAGGACCCGACGAACCCGCCGGAGGAGATCACCGAGGCGCTCGAGGAGGACCGCTACTACCGCTGGGTCACCTACGCCTACCTCCCGCTGCAGTACGCGGGCCTGTTCGCCGGCATGGCCTACATCGCGCTGGCCGGGGCCCCGATCGTCGGGAACATCGGCATGGCGGTCACCCTCGGCACCGTCGCCGGCGTCGCGATCAACACCGCGCACGAGCTGGGCCACAAGCGTGAGGACGTCGAGCGCTGGGCCGCGAAGATCGCGCTGGCCCCGAGCTTCTACGGCCACTTCTACGTCGAGCACAACCGCGGCCACCACGTGCACGTCTCCACCCCGGCGGACCCCGCGTCGGCCCGGATGGGCGAGAACTTCTACCGCTTCTGGCCGCGCACCGTCTTCGGCTCGCTGCGCAGCGCCTGGGGGATCGAGCGCAAGCGCCTGTCCCGCCGCAAGGGCCACCCGTACCGGCTGAGCAACGACGTCCTCAACGCCTGGCTGATGTCGGTGGTGCTGTGGGGCGCGCTGGTCGCGCTGTTCGGCTGGGTCGTGCTGCCGTACCTGCTGATCCAGGCCGTGTTCGGGTTCAGCCTGCTCGAGCTGGTCAACTACATGGAGCACTACGGGATGCTGCGCCAGAAGGTCGGCCCGCCGGAGCGTCGCCGCTACGAGCGCGTGCTGCCCGAGCACTCCTGGAACTCCAACAACATCGCCACGAACGTGCTGCTCTACCACCTGCAGCGCCACTCCGACCACCACGCGAACCCGGTCCGCCGGTTCCAGACGCTGCGCGACTTCCCCGAGGCCCCGGTCCTGCCGACCGGCTACACCGGGATGATGCTTGCCGCGACCGTGCCGCCGCTGTTCCGCAGGCTGATGGACCCGCTGGTCGTCGCGCACTACGAGGGCGACCTGCGCAGGGCGAACCTGCAGCCCGGCAAGCGCGAGAAGCTGCTCACCGCCTACCCGCCGCCCGGCCAGGTCACCCCGGACGCGCCCGCCGTCGACGCCACCCGGCGCAGCCACGGCGACGGCGTCACCGCCGCCCGCTGCCCCGGCTGCGGCTACACCTACGAGGTCGCCGCGGGCCACGAGTCCGAGGGCTTCCCGGCCGGGACCGCCTGGTCCCAGATCCCCGACGACTGGTGCTGCCCGGACTGCGGTGTCCGGGAGAAGGTCGACTTCATCGCCCTCACGACCGAGGAGGTCTGACATGCGGATCGTTGCCGACATCGGAGCCTGCGAGGGCTACGGGATGTGCGAGGCCATGGCCGACGACTACTTCGAGATCGGGGACGACGACCTCGTCCACATCACCGACGAGAACCCGCCGGAGGGCGACCGGGACCACGTCCACGCCGCCGTCCAGGCCTGCCCGGCACGGGCGCTGCGCCTGGAGAGCTGAGCACACGGATCCACCGACCGTCCCGCCCGGACCCGATCGCAGGGGTCCGGGCGGGCCCGTCCACGCAGTACGGTGCCCGAATGCCCCCGGTGATCGACACGCTCGCGCACGTCGCGCGGTCCGCCCGCGACGACGTCGGGGCGCTCGCCGGGCAGGTCCTCGCCGAGATCGAGTCGACGCTGCCGGAGCTGGGCCGCGACCCGCGGGTGCGGGAGCTGCTGGTCGCGACGCTGCGGGCGTCGCTGGACACCGCGCTGGTGGTGCTCACCGGCGGCACCGACCCCCGCGAGGTGACAGTCCCGCCTGCCGGTATCGAGCTGGCCCGGCGGCTGGCCCAGCAGGGTGTCCCGGTGACGACGCTGCTGCGCGCCTACCGCCTCGGGCAGGCCGCGTTCCAGCGGGAGCTGATCCGCCGGATCGCTGGCGAGCCGGTCGACGCGGCCGCGGTCGCCGAGGCCGCCCGGGAGCTGTCGTCGGTGGCGTTCGGGTTCGTCGACCGGGTCTCCGAGGAGATGGTCGCGGTCCACCAGACCGAGCGCGACGCCTGGATGCGCCGCCGCGACGCCACCCGCCTGGCCACCGTCAACGCCCTGCTCGACGGCCGCGCCGGGTCCCGTTCCGACGTCGAACGCGGTCTGGGACAGCCGGTCTCGGGCACCCACGTCGCCGCCGTCCTCTGGGCCGACGACGCCGCGGGCGACCCCGGCCGGGCGCTGGAACGGGCGGCGGGCGCGGTCGCCGTGGAGCTGGGGTCATCGGGGGCGCCGCTGCTGATCGCCCCGGACGACGCGACGCTGTGGGCCTGGTACCCGGTCACCGGTCATCCGTCCGATGTGGTCCCCGAGCTCGACGGCGACGCCGGGGTCCGGCTCGCGCTCGGCACCCCGGAGGACGGTCTCGACGGGTTCGCCCGCTCGCACCGCCGTGCCCGGCAGGCCCAGGCCGTCGCCGTCGCCGCGGCGCCGGGAGCCCGCAGCACGGTGACGACGGCGGCCTCGCTCGGCCCGCTGGCGCTGCTCGGCGCCGACACCGGGCTGCTGGCCGGGTGGGTCGCGGGCGTGCTCGGCGACCTCGTGGTCGACGACGAGCAGCACGCCCGGCTGCGCGACACCCTGTACGCCTACCTGGCCTCCGGCGGCAGCCTCGCCGCGGCGGCGTCGGCGCTGCACCTGCACAAGAACTCGGTGCAGTACCGGCTGCGCCGCGCCGAGGAGGTGCGGGGCCGGCCGAACACCGAGCAGCGGCTCGACGTCGAGGTGGCGCTGCTGGCCTGCCGGCTGCTCGGCTCGGCGGTGCTGCGGCCGGCGTGAGCAGGGCGTGCGGCCCGCGTGAGCGGGGCGCTCAGAACGCTCAGAACAGGGCCGCGTACAGCTCGGCGTGCCGGGCCGCGGCCGTCGTCCAGGAGTGCCGGGCCGCCAGCCCCCTCCCGGTGACGGCGCGCTCCGGCGACGGCCGGGTGACGGCGTCGGCGAGCGCGGCGGCGAACCCGGCCGGGTCATCGGCGAACCGGGCCGCCCCGCCGAACACCTCGCGCAGCACCGGCAGGTCCCGGGTCACGAGCGGCACCCCGGCGGCCAGCGCCTCCATCGCGGCCAGCCCGAAGCCCTCCTTCGTCGAGGGGAACGCGAACGCGGCCGCACCGGCCATCAGGCCGGGCAGCTCGTCGTCGGGGACGGGGCCGAGGATCTGCGGCTCGACGCCCAGCTCCGCGGCCCGCTCCAGCACCGCGTCCCGGTAGCCGCGGTAGTCGAACAGCGTCTCGCCGCCGCCGATCACCAGCCGCAGTCCCGGGAGCGCAGCCATCGCCTCCACCAGGTCGCGGGTGCCCTTGCGCGGCTCGATCCCGCCGACCGACAGCACGTAGCGGCCGAACCGGGCGCGCCACGGCGACCCGGCCCCGGCGGCCTCGGCGGCGGCGAAGCGGGCCGAGTCGACGCCGTTGCCGATCACCGTCGCGTCCCGGCCCCACCCGGCCCGGACCTCGGCGGCGACGGCGCCGGACACGCAGACCAGCGCCGCGGGGGACACCAGCGCCCGCTCGTGGCAGGCGGCCAGCTCCGGGGTGCTGAAGTCGTCGAGGTGGTGCACGGTGCGCAGCAGCGAGCCGTAGCCGTGCGCGCGGCCCTCGGCGTTGGCGGACAGGCAGTCCTGTGCGTGCCGGACGTCGACGTCCCCGGCGCCGGCGAGCGCGCCGGCGAGCAGGTCGATCGAGCGCAGGATCCGGGCGCCGACGCTCTCGCCGTCGATGTCGGGGACCGGCACCAGGTGCACGCCGACGGCCGGGGCGACCGGCCGGAAGAATCCGGTGTCGCCGCCGCGGGCCAGCGACCACACCTGCACGTCGTGCCCGGCCGCGGCGAGCGCCTCGGCCAGCGCGAGCGTGTGCACGACGCCGCCGCGGGGCTTCGTCGAGTAGGTCGAGAGCCGGATCCGCACGTCAGCCCTGGTAGAGGTCGGGGCGGCGTTCCTTGAGGTGGTGCAGCACCGCCCGGGCCGCGCCGATCACGCCACCGGGGTCGACGTCGGCGACGGCGAGGCCGCCCTTCGACCAGGTCCGCGCCAGGATCTCCCCGCCCGGCCCGACGACCTTGGCCCGGCCCAGGAAGTGCAGCGCCCCGCTGCGCCCGCTCTGGTTCGACGACAACCACACCACCTGGTTCTCCGCGGCGCGGGCCTGGTCGTAGAGGTCGAACAGCCGGGCCTGCCGGTCGTCGGCCATCCGCGGGGCGCGGTTGGTCAGCGACGTCGGCCACGCCGACAGGCAGGCGATCAGCTCGGCGCCGTCGAGGGCCAGTGAGCGCGCCGACTCCGGGAACGTCTTGTCGTGGTCGATGAGCATGCCCATCCGGCCGGCCGGGGTGTCGAACGCGGTGAACCCCTCGCCCGCGGTGAACACCCCCGCGACGCCGGCCGGCTGGTGCACCTTGCGGTGCCGGCCCAGCACGCCGTCGCCGGACAGGCACACCGCCGCGTTGTAGCGGGTGCCCGGCTCGGACCCCGCCTCGCAGAACCCGAGGCAGACGACCAGGTCACCGGCCATCCGGACCACGGCCCGGACCTCGTCGCCGTCCGGGTCCAGGGCGGGCGGCAACGCGTCGGGGTCGGCCGGGTCGAGGCCGCGCAGGTCGTGCACGTAGCCGCCGAGCGCGCCGTCGGGCAGCGCCAGCACCGCCGCACCCGCTTCCTTCGCGTGCTCGACGATCACCCCGATCCGGTCGAGGTCGAACGCCACGTCGCGGGTGAAGTTCGCGGCGGCCGCCGCCAGCCGCATGCTCAGACCCCCGCCGCGGCGGGGCCGTACGCCGCCGGGCGCCGGTCGCGCAGGTGCCCCATGAACCGCCGGGCCGCGTCCACGGCCTCGTCGACGTCGATCGAGGCGACGGCGAGCCCTGGCCCGGACCCGGTCGTCGCCAGGACCTCGCCACCGGGATCGACGATCTTCGCGCTCGCCACCAGCTCCATCTCGCCGAAACTACCGGCCTGGTTCGCCGAGACCCACACGATCTGGTTCTCCAGCGCCCGCGCCCGGTCGTGCAGGTCGAAGCGCCGCGCCCAGCGGTCCTCGGCGAGCACCGGGGCCCGGTTCGTGCGCGAGGCCGGCCACGCCGACATGCACACCACGGTGCGCGCGCCGTCCATCGCCAGCGCACGGGCGGCCTCCGGGAACGCCTTGTCGTAGCAGATCATCATGCCGATCCGGCCGACCGGCGTGTCGAACGCGGTGAACCGGTCCCCGGCGGCGTAGCTGGCGTCCTCGGCGAGCGGCTGGTGCACCTTGCGGTGCGTGCCGAGCACCCCGTCCCCGGTGACGGCCACGCAGCTGTTGAACGGGCGGCCATCGGTGTCACCGCGCTCGCAGAACCCCGCCGTGACGACCATGTCCCCGGCCAGTGCGGCGAGCCGCGCGATCTCCGGGCCGTCCACCTCGAGCTGCGGCGGCACGTCGTCGGGTTCGCCGTGCAGCGACGACAGGTATCCGCCGAGTGCGGCCTCGGGCAGCGCGAGCAGCTGCACGCCCCGCTCGCGGGCCTCGGCGATCGTCGCGCCGATCCGGGCGAAGTCCTCCTCCAGGTCCCGCACGAACCCCTGCGCGACCGCCCCGAACGTCGTCTCGCTCACCGTGTTCCTCCTGCCGTTCCGGTCCCCATGCCCGTGACCCCCGCCGGTACGGCGTCGGTCTCCTCACCGTCCGGCCAGCGCAGCCGCACCCCGCCACCGGGGCGCAGCTCGCCGACCTCCGCCGACACCGCGGGCCCCGCCTGCGGGGCGGGTGCGCCCGCGTCGTCGGCGGTGAGCAGGCCGAACCCGGGGAAGCAGGTCAGCCAGTCCCCGGTGCTCACCCCGTCCGGGCGCGGGACGGCGGCGACGTCGAGCACCGCGCCCACCCCGGACGCCTCGGCGAGCATGCCGAGGGTGCCGGCGAGACCGGCCATCGACACGTCCTTGGCCGCGGCCGGACGGTGCGCCGCGGCCGGGCCGATCGCGCCGGTCATCGCGGCCAGCTCGGTGCGCGACCGGGACGTCGTCGAGTCCCACTGGCGGCCGCCGTAGCCCGGGCGCCAGCCGCCGCCGAGGTCGGTGGTGAGGCGGACGCGGTGCCCGGACCGTCCGCCCGCGGCCGGGACCGGGTGCGCCGTCCGGCCGAGGGCGGTCAGTGACAGCGCGGCCGGGACGTCGAGCTGGGTGTGCCCGCCGAGCAGCGGGACACCCCACGCGTCGGCGGCGGCCCGCACCCCGGACAGCACCCGGTGCGCGAACGACGCGTCGCGCGCGCCGATCGCGTCGAGCAGCCCGACCGGTGCGGCGCCCATCGCGGCCAGGTCGTTGACGTTGACCAGCACCCCGGCCCAGCCCGCCCACTCCGGGTCGCGCTCGACCATCGCGGGCACGATCGCGTCGCAGCAGGCCACCATGTCGGTCCCGGGTACGGGCGCACCGTCGTCGCCGACGAAACCGGGCGGCCCGAGCGCGCCGAGCAGCGGCCCGAGCGGCGCCTTCGTCGCCGTCGCCAGCGCGGCGATCCGGCCGATCGGCCACCGCATCCGCACGTGCGGCACCCCGGCGACGACGGTCTCCCGCACCCGGGTCCAGCCGAGCCGGTCGAACAGCACGGCGTTCGCGGCCTGCACGTCGGCGTCGAAGCGCAGCGCCCCGGCGGCCTCGGCGCGGGCGCACGCGGCCCGCACGAGTGCGGCGCCGACGTGTGCGCCGCCGCGCCGCGCCCCGGGCGCTGTGCCGCCGCCCCGCGCCCCGGGCGCTGTGCCGCCGCCCCGCGCCCCGGGCGCTGTGCCGCCGCCCCGCGCCCCGGGCGCGACGACCAGCCGGCTCCCGGCCCACCAGCCGACGTCCGGCTCGTCCGGGCGGGCCGGGCCGAGCCGGACCCCGCCGAGCAGCGCGCCGCCGGGGTCGTGGGCGACGAGCACCAGGGCGCGGTCGTCGGCGTCGTGGTCGTCGAGATCGGCGGCTCCGCTGTCGGCGAACAGCCCCTGCTCGCGGCAGAACACCTCCCGGCGCAGCGCCCGGTAGCCGTGCACCAGCGGGTCGGCGGTGTCGTCGGCGGCCACCGCGGTGATCGTCAGCTCGGGTGCGGTGCCGCGCGGGCGCCCACCGAGCAGCTCGTCGGCGACCCAGCGGGCCGCCGGGGTGAGGTACCGGGACGCCCCGGTGGTCAGCTCGGTCATCTCAGCCTCCCGCCGCGGACAGCGCGCTGCACGCCCCGCAGGCCGCGCAGCCGGCGGCCTGGTCGGCGCCGCGCATCCCGGACGAGCGCAGCTCGGCGGCGACCCGGGCGGTCACGTCGGCGAGCAGCCCGGGGTCGGGGGCGGGCACGCCGTCGGCGGCGGCGAGGGTGCCCGGGATCGGGCGGTAGGGGACGACGAACGGGTACACCCCGCGCGCGATCAGCTCCGCGGCCCCGGCGACCAGCTCGTCCGGATCCTCGCCGAGACCGACGATCAGGTACGTCGACACCGCGTTCGGGCCGAACACCCGCACCGCCTCGTCCCACGCCGCCCGGTACTGGGACAGCGGGACCGTGGCCTTGCCCGGCGTCCAGCGGCGGCGGACGTCGTCGTCGAGGGACTCGACGTGGATGCCGATCGCGTCCGCACCGGCCTCACGCAGCGCGGTGAGCGCGGCCAGGTCGTCGGGGGCGGGCGGCTCGCACTGCACCTGGAGCGGCAGGCCCGGCACGGCGGCGCGGATCGCGCGCACGCACCGGGCGAGGTGCCGGGCGCCGCGGTCGCGGCCGTTGGAGGTGCCGGTGGTGAGCACCATCTGGCGCACCCCGTCGAGCCGGACGGCGGCCTCGGCGACCTCCGCGAGCTGCGCGGGGGTCTTCACCGCGGTCGTCGCCCCGGAGCGCAGCGACTGCTCGATCGCGCAGAACCGGCAGCGGTCGGCCTCGCCGTAGCGCACGCAGGTCTGCACGACCGTGGAGGCCAGCACGTCGTCGCCGTGCAGCCGGGCGATCTGCTCGTAGGAGACGCCGTCGGCGGTGTACAGGTCGTAGAACGCCGGCCGGGCCACGGTGTCGACGGCGACGCCCATGTCGGTCACCCCGCCGCCGGGCTCGCGGCGGACCAGGCGCCCCTCGCGCAGCCGGAAGGGGGAGGTGTCGTCGATCGGGACGGTGGTGCGGTGCCCGTCGACGAGCACGTGCCCGTCGGCCGATGGACCCGCCCCGCCGGGGCGGCGCAGCGGGATGACCGAGCCGAGCTCGGTGACGGTCCCGGGCTCCGGGTCGAGGGCGACGCCGCGGACGGCCATCTCGGCGCGGGCCCGCAGGGCCTGGTCGGCGGTCTCGGATGTGGACGTACGGGACATGCGGGCTGACCTCCACGGGTGCTCGGGCGGACCGGGATCCCGCCGGGACGCGGCACGGAACGCGTCCCGGCGGGAAGGCGGGGGAGTGCCTCAGAGCTGGTAGGTCGAGTTGATGATCGCGCCCTTGCGGGCGTAGTAGATCAACGCGTCCTGCACGTCGAGCGGGTGCGTCGGGATGACGCCCTCCATCAGGTCCTCCTCGCGCGCGCCGTGCAGCGAGAGGCCGAAGCGGCAGCAGTAGACCTTCCCGCCCTCGGCCATGAAGGTCTTCAGCTGGTCGTTGATGTTGTGCTCACCGGGGAACGCCGACGTCCCGGTCGTCGGGAATCCGCGGGTGGCCAGGCAGTTCAGCGATCCGGGACCGTAGAAGTACATCGCCGTCTCGAATCCCTTGCGCAGGGCGCGGGTGGCCTGCAGGACGGCGACGAAGCTGACCGAGGACTCGTGGGCGATGCCGTGGACCAGGGTGAAGTACGTTTCGCCGTCCTCGGCCTGCAGGTCGGGGAAGACCTTGGTGCCGCCGTAGATGCTCGACCCCTCGGGCAGCGCGGGGTGCGGGATCTCCTCGAGGCTCTTCTTCTCGACGTCGGACAGCTCGGCGCTGGTCATGGGGTCTCCTTCGCGGGAACGGCGTGCATGGGGGAGAATGGGACGGCTGTGGGAATCCCGGTCGTGGAATTCCGTGGAATGCGGCCGCCCCTCGGGTCCTGCTGTCTCCAACGACACCAGCGGCGTATGTCGGGAACGTTGTGTGCGGACTACGGGAATGCTTCCGAATGGCCCGGACATGACGACTGTGTTTCGTAACTCCCGGAAATGCTGCGGTAGTCCGGACGGAACCGTCCCGAAATATCCGGCGCGCACCGTCGGCATTCCCTCGTACGCCGGCCTTCCCGCTCGGAGGAACGATGACGACGCTCGCCCAGCGACCCACCGGAGATCCCGCCGCCGATCTCGACGGGCAGCACCGCCCGGTGATCGTGATCGGCGGCGGTCAGGCAGGGCTGTCGATGAGCCGCTGCCTGGGCCGCCGCGGGATCGACCACCTCGTGCTGGAGCGCGACGAGGTGGCCGCGTCCTGGAAGCGGTACCGGTGGGACACGTTCTGCCTGGTCACGCCGAACTGGCAGTGCGACCTGCCCGACTTCCCCTACGCCGGCGACGACCCGCACGGGTTCATGGTGCGCAGTGAGATCGTCGACTACCTGGAGGCCTACCGCTCCTTCGTCGACCCGCCGCTGCGGGAGGGGGTCGCCGTCACCCGGCTCACCCGCGACGACCGCGGCACCTTCCACCTCACGACGACGGCGGGGGAGTGCACCGCCGACCAGGTCGTCGTCGCGACCGGCGGCTACCACACCCCGCTGACCCCGCCGCTGTCCGAGCCGCTCGACCCGTCGATCACCCAGGTGCAGTCGCAGGACTACCGCAACGGGTCGCAGCTGCCGCCGGGTGAGGTGCTCGTCGTCGGGTCCGGGCAGTCCGGCGCGCAGATCGCGGAGGACCTGCACCTGGAGGGGCGCACCGTGCATCTCGTCGTCGGGAACGCGCCGCGGGTGGCCCGCTTCTACCGCGGCCGCGACGTCACCGACTGGCTCGACGAGATGGGCTACTACCGGATGACCGTCGCCGAGCACCCGCGCCGGGAGGCGGTGCGCGCACAGGCCAACCACTACGTGACCGGCCGCGACGGCGGCCGCGACATCGACCTGCGCCGCTTCGCCGCCGAGGGCATGTACCTCTACGGAGCGCTCACCGACCACCGCGACGGCGTCCTGCACCTCGCCCCGACGCTGCGCGGTTCGCTCGACCACGCCGACGAGGTGTCGGAGTCGATCAAGACCACGATCGACGACTACATCGAGCGCGCCGGGATCGACGCACCGGCCGAGGAGCGCTACACCCCGGTCTGGGAGCCGTCGGAGGAGGTCAGCGAGCTGCCGCTGGAGGGCGGCGCGATCACCTCGGTGGTGTGGTGCATCGGGTTCCGGCCGGACTTCTCCTGGGTCGACGTCCCGGTCTTCACCGGCCGTGGCAGCCCCGTCCACTCCCGCGGCACGACGAGCGCCCCCGGGCTCTACTTCCTGGGCCTGCCCTGGCAGTGGACCTGGGGCTCGGGCCGGTTCTCCGGGGTCGGCAACGACGCGGAGTACCTCGCCGAGCGCATCCGCTCGCAACGCGGCCTCACCGCGACCGGCCCGCGCGGCGACGTCTGCAACGTGCTCGCGCTGGGGTCCTGACCCAATGGATCCGACCGCGCAGCGCTCCGTCGCCGACCTCGGTGGCGCGCCGGGGTGGGGGCCGGTGGTGCGGCCGTCGGACGTGGAGCCGGAGCCGCCGTTCCACGAGCGGTGGGAGCAGCGGGCGTTCGCGCTGACCCTGGTCACGATGGGCCGGGTGTCGGGCCGCAACCTCGACGCGTTCCGCCTCGCGCTGTCCCGGCTCGACCGGCACGCCTACCTCGACGACGGCTACTACGGCCGCTGGCTCGCCGCCGCCGAGCTGATGCTCACCGACTCCGCGATCCTCGCGCCCGGCGCCGTCGAGGCCCGCGCCCGCCGGCTCGCCGCCCCCGACAGCGCCGTTCCGGACGGCGACCTCGCCGAGCCGCCCGACCCGACGCCGGCGAAGCCCGACCACACACCGTCCGCACCGGGCTCGCTGCGCCGGCTCGACCGGGCGCCCCGGTTCGCCGCCGGTGACCCGGTGCGGACGCACCCGGAGCCGCCCGCCGGTCCGTCGAAGCTTCCCGGCTATCTGGCCGGGCGCCAGGGCGTGATCACCGCGGTCCGGCCGCCGCACGTGCTGCCCGACACCAACGCGGTGTTCGCGGGGGAGCACCCGCAGCACGTCTACACCGTCGGGTTCACCGGAACCGACCTCTTCGGACCCGGCGCCGAGGCCACGACCGTGCACGCGGACCTGTTCGAGAGCTACCTGGAGGAACGGTGAGCGACCAGCCCGGCCCCGCGCTGCGCACCGAGGCGCTGGAGGAGCTGCTCGTCGAGCGCGGACTGGTCGACCCGGCCGTGCTGGACGGGTTCGTCCGCACCTACGAGCGCGACGTCGGCCCGCGCAACGGCGCCACCGTCGTCGCCACCGCCTGGACCGACCCGGAGTACCGCGACTGGCTGCTGCGCGACGGGACCGCCGCGATCGCCTCGCTCGGGTTCTCCGGGCCGCAGGGCGAGCACATGGTGGTGCTGGAACAGACCGAGCACGTGCACCACGTCGTGGTCTGCACCCTGTGCTCCTGCTACCCGTGGCCGGTGCTGGGCCTGCCGCCGAGCTGGTACAAGGACCCGGCCTACCGGGCGCGGGTGGTGCGCGAGCCGCGCACCGTGCTCGCCGAGATGGGCCTGGTGGTGCCGCCGGAGCGGCGGATCGAAGTGTGGGACTCCTCGGCCGAGGTCCGCTACCTGTGCCTGCCACGCCGCCCCGCCGGGACCGACGGGTGGCCGGTCGAGGAGCTCGCCGCGCTGGTCGGGCGGGACGCGATGGTCGGCGTCGCCGAGGCGGGGGCACCCGCGTGAGCCGCCCGGTGCTCGACGTCGACGGCCCGGCTGCGCCGCCGCGCAGCAACGGCGAGCTGGTGTTCGCCGAGCCGTGGGAGGGGCGAGCGTTCGCGATGGCCGTTGGGCTCGCCGACGGAGGCGTGCTCGCCTGGGACGAGTTCCGCGCCCGGCTCGTCGTCCGGATCGCCGAGGCCCGGGAGCCCTTCTCCTACTACGGCTGCTGGCTCGCCGCGCTGGAGGACCTGCTCGTCGGCACCGGCCGGATCGGCGACGGCGCGGTCCATCGGCGCGCGGGCGCGCTCGCGTCCCGCCCGGCAGGCCACGACCACCGCCACCAGCACGGCCACGGCCATGATCACAAGCTCGACGGCCATGATCACAGCGACGATCACCTGGCCGGGCGGTAGGTCCGCGCGCCAGGGGTCCATCCGGTTAACGACCCGGCGGGATCATGCCGGACGCGGCTACGTTGGAACGATGAGCCGTTCCGGGGTCGTCCTACGGACCCTGGCGTGGTGCGTGGCCGTCCTCGCCGCCGGCGGTGCGCTGCTGGGCGCGCTGGTGTTCGGGCTCGGGTCGCTGGTGCATCCGGAGCCCGCGCACTCCGAGCCGCCACCGGACACCGCCACGGCCGAGTTCCGCACCCTCGCGGCCACCGATCCCGTTGCGGCACTGCGCCAGTGTCCTGCGGCCCGGCCCACGGACTTCGACGCGCTCGCGGCGAGCCTGCGCGCCGGTGTCCGCCCGGCGCCGCAGCGCTACGCCGTCACCGACGGCGCGCTCACCTACATCACCGCCCCGGTCCGTGGCGCGGGCACCTCCGGCGACGCCGCCGTCTGGGTGTGGGGCGGGCAGGGCTTCGCCGCCGTCACCGACGACGCCCGCCTGCTGTCCCCGCGGCTGCCCGGCCCGCAGCTCTACCGGATCGGCCCGGACGCGCCCGGCGCCGTCCGCGCCGCCGCCTGCACCGAGGCGGCCCTGCGCGTCACGACCGGCGCCCCCGGCGTCGCCGGGCCGACCGTCCCGGTCGCCACGCCGCCCGCGCCCGTCGACTGAGCGATCCGGTCGTCCGCCCCGGGGTGCGTGCATGGGTCGCGCCGGAGCGGGAAGCCCCGGAACGACAGTCATCACGCACGACAGGCACCACGAACGACGGGAGAAGAACGTGGCGAACGAACTCGAGGGCCGCACGGTCGCGATCCTGGCCACCAACGGCGTCGAGCAGGTCGAGCTGACCCAGCCGCGCGACGTCCTGCGCGAGGCCGGTGCCCGGGTGGACGTCGTGTCCCTGAGCACCGACCCCATCCAGGCCATGAACGGCGACATCGACAAGGGCGAGATCTTCGACGTCGACCAGTCGGTCGGCGAGGTCTCGTCGCGCAACTACGACGCACTCGTCCTGCCCGGCGGCACGATCAACCCCGACACCCTGCGCGCCGACGCCAACGCCGTCGCGTTCGTGCAGGCGTTCGCCGCGGCCGGCAAGCCGATCGGCGCGATCTGCCACGGCCCGTGGACGCTCATCGAGGCCGACGTCGTCGCGGGCCGGACGCTGACGTCGTTCCCGAGCATCCGCACCGACCTGCGCAACGCCGGCGCCACCGTCGTCGACGAGGAGGTCGTCTGCGACGAGGCCCTGGTCACCAGCCGCAACCCGCACGACCTGGACGCGTTCTGCGCCAAGCTGGTGGAGGAGTTCGCCGAGGGCAGGCACCCGGTCAAGGAGGCCGGGGCGACGGCCTGACCCGGCGCCCCGGCCCGGCCCCTCGCCTCAGTCGTCGGTGGCGGTGAGCTTCTCCCGCAGCCCGGCCAGGGTGCGGGAGAGCAGCCGGGAGACGTGCATCTGCGAGATGCCCATCTCCGCGGCGATGCTGGACTGGGTGTGGTCGCCGAAGAACCGCATCATCAGGATCGCCCGCTCCCGCTCGGGGAGGTCGCGGATGACCGCGTGCATCTCCGAGCGGTGCGCGGCCATGTCCAGCCCGGGGTCGTCGTCGCCGATGCGCTCGCCGAGGGTGGCGTCGCCGTCGTCGGTGCCGTCGCCCGGGCCGGGGACGGCGTCGAGCGAGCGGGCGTGGTGCGAGTCCAGCGCGCCGAGGGCGTCGACGACCTCGCCGGTCGTGACGTCGAGCTCGCGGGCCAGCTCGGACGGGCGCGGCGCGCGGCCGAGCTCCTGCACCTGCTCGTCGGCCTTGCGGCGCACCGCGACCGCCAGCTCCTTCAGGTCGCGCGGCACCCGCACCGACCAGGTCTGGTCGCGCAGGTGGCGCTTCATCTCACCGCGGATGCTCGGGATCAGGTAGCCGAGCGGACCGCCGGTGGCCGACGCCGGGTCGTAGCGGTCGACGGCCTTGACCAGGCCGACCATCCCGGCCTGCTCGACGTCCTCCCCGGCGGGCCCGGGGGCGGCGTAGCGCCGGGACAGGTTGCGCACCAGCGGGCGGAACCCGCGGATGACCTCCTCACGCAGCCGGGCCCGGTGCGGGTCGCCCTCGGGGAGGGCGGCGAGCCGGTCGAGCAGGGGGATCAGGTCGTCGTAGGCGCCGGGGCCCCGGCGGGCGGTGCGGGGCGCCGGGACGGTCTTGCCGGTCGCGGTCCGGCCGGTCGCGGTGTGCACCGGACCGGTGGCGACGGCCGGAGCCGTGGCCGTGGGGGTCGTGGGGATCGTCGCGGTCGCAGCCGGGGCTGCGGTGGGCGACGGGGTTCGGATGGGCATGGACCACCTCGCGTGCCGTGAAGGGCGGCGGGGTCCGCTGCGTGATTGAACGGATCTCGTCTGTGGGTCGGCGTGGCCTGGGGCCCGTAGCTCGGGCTCGCGGCACGGTTTCCGCTGTAGCACAGCGAGATTCGTGGGTTTCCACCACTGCCGGTGACTCGACCGTAACTGCCGGGGGCGCCGGGGACAACCCGGCTCCGCCGTCGGATCAGCGCTCGGCGTCGTGTGCGGCCGCCGCGGTGCCGTCGCCGGCCGGTGCGGGGCCCTTGCGCGGCTCGCACAGCGTGCGCAGCTCGCGGGACAGCAGCTCCAGGCCCTGGATCTGGGCGTGCAGCGCCTCGATCCGGGACTCCGCGGCGGCCCGGTACAGCCCGAGCCGGTTGCGGGCGTCCTGGTCGACGGTCCGGCCGGCGTCGAGCTCGGCGCGGGCGGCGTCGATCTGGCCCATCAGGTCCCGGATCTGGTCCAGCCCCAGGTCCAGCGGCTTGAGCGTCTTGACGAAGCGGAGCCGGTCGACGTCGGCGTCGGTGTAGAGCCGGAAGCCACCGGAGCTGCGCGCCGACGGCGTCACCAGGCCCAGCTCGTCCCAGTGCCGGATGGTCCGCAGCGACAGCCCGACCCGGGTGGCCACCTCACCGATCTGCAGCACGCCGCTCCCTGCCGTCGTCGAACCCCGGCTGTCGTCGAACCCGGTGCGACGACGATACCGGCGCGCGGCGCCCTATCCGGCTGCGGTGCCCGGGGCGGCGGTCGCGGCGGCGGTCGGGTCGGTCGTCGTGGCGACGGTGGGCAGGCCCAGGTGCTCGCGCAGCGTCGTCCCGGCGTAGTCGGTGCGGAACGAGCCGCGCTCCTGCAGCAGCGGCACCACCCGGTCGGCGAACTCGTCGAGCCCGCCGGGGGTGACGTGCGGGACGAGGACGTAGCCGTCGGCGGCGTCGGTCTGCACGGCGTCGTCGATCGCGGCGGCGACGGTCTCCGGGCTCCCGACGAACGTGTGCCGCCCGGTCATCTCGATCACCGTCTCGCGCAGCGACAGCCCCTTCTCCGCGGCCACGGCGCGCCACCGGTCGGCGTCGGCCTTCGGGTCCCGGTACATCCGCACGCTGGCCCGGCCCTGTGACACCAGCTCGCCCTCGACCGGGTCGAACTCCGGCAGCGGCCCGTCCGGGTCGTGGCCGGACAGGTCGGTGTTCCACAGCTGCTCGGCGAACACGATCGCGGTCTGCGGGCTGATCTGCTGGGCGCGGACGACCTCGGCGCGCTCGGCGGCCTCGGCGTCGGTGTCGCCCAGCACGAACGTCGCCGCGGGAAGGATCTTCAGGTCGTCCCACCCGCGGCCGTAGCGGGCGAGGCGGCCCTTGACGTCGGCGGTGAACGCGCGCCCGGCCTCCGGCTCGGCGTGCCGGGAGAAGATCGCGTCCGCCGAGGCGGCGGCGAACTCGCGGCCCTCCTCGGAGTCCCCGGCCTGCAGGATCACCGGCCGGCCCTGTGGGCTGCGGGGCAGCGCGAACCGCCCCGCGACGTCGAACTGGTCCGAGGAGTAGGCGAACGTGCCCCGGTCCTCGGGGCCGGTGCGCGAGTCCCAGATCGCGGCCGCGGCGGCCAGGTGCTCCTTGGCCCGGGTGTACCGCTTGTCCTTCGGCAGGAACCCGCCGCGGCGGAAGTTCTCGCCGGTGAACGCGTCCCACGAGGTCACCACGTTCCAGGCGGCCCGCCCGGCCGAGAGGTGGTCGAGCGAGGCGAACTGGCGGGCGACGTCGTAGGGCTCGGTGAACGTCGAGTTGATCGTCCCGGCCAGGCCGAGCCGGTCGGTGACCGCGGCCAGGGCGTTGAGGATCGTGAACGTGTCCGGCCTGCCCATGACGTCGAGGTCGTAGATCCGCCCGCGGTGCTCGCGCAGCCGCAGCCCCTCGGCCAGGAACAGGAAGTCGAACTTCGCCCGTTCGGCCGTGCGCGCGAAGTGCGCGAACGAGTCGAACTCGATGTGGCTGCCCGAGGCCGGATCGGCCCACACCGTGGTGTTGTTGACGCCGGGGAAGTGCGCGGCGAGGTGGATCTGCTTGCGCGGCATACGGGCGGCCTCCGACTCGCAGGTGCGGTGCGTACCGGTCTCTATCGGTGCAACACCCGCCGCGCCAGGGTGTTCCCGGCCAGCTGCGCCAGTTGCACCAGCACGACGATGATCGCCACCGTCACCAGCGTCACGGGCCAGTCGAAGCGCTGGTAGCCGTAGGAGATGGCGAAGTCGCCCAGGCCGCCGCCACCGACGTAGCCGGCCATCGCCGACATGTCGACGACGGCGATGAAGACGAAGGTGTAGCCCAGCACCAACGGCGCCAGCGCCTCCGGCACGAGCACGCTCCACACGATCCGGAACCGCCCGGCGCCCATCGCCCGGGCCGCCTCGATCACCGACGGGTCCACCGACACCAGGTTCTGCTCGACGATCCGGCCGATCACGAACGTCGCCATCGCGACCATCGGGAACAGCACCGAGCGGGTGCCGATCGTGGTGCCCATGACCAGCAGCGTCACCGGCCCGACGGCGGTGATGAAGATGATGAACGGGATCGGCCGCACCAGGTTGACCAGCACGTTCAGCACGGTGAAGACGCCACGGTTGGCGAACAGGCCGCCGGCGCGGGTGGTGTGCAGGGCGACGCCGAGCAGCAGGCCGAGCAGGCCGGCGAGCAGCATCGTCCAGAAGACCATGTAGGCGGTCTGCAGCAGCGACAGCCAGAGCACCGGCTGCAGCTGGGACCAGTCGGTGTTCATGCGGGGCGCTCCGTGCTCGTGCTCGGGGTGGCGGTGGTGCCCGCCGTCGTGTCCGGCTGCCGCGGGTCGGTGACCCGCGCGACGGCCGACAGCTCGGCGACGGCGGCCGCGACGGCGTCGTCGTCGCCGGTCAGGGACAGGGTCAGGCTGCCGACCGGGCGGCCGCCGAGCTCGCGGATGCCGCCGTGCACCACGGTGCTGCGCACACCGTGCGCGGCGGGGATCCGCGCGACGGCGTCCTGCGCGGTGTCGTCGCCGTCCTCGGCGGCCCCGCCGACGGCCACGGTGACCAGCCGTCCGGGATGCCGGCTCGCCAGCCGCGCGAGGGTGTCCGGCGCGGGGACGTCCTGCAGGACACCGCGGACGAACCGCTGCGTCGCCGGGTGCGACGGCGCGGCGAACACGTCGTGCACGTCGCCGGACTCGATGACCCGCCCGGCCTCCATGACGACGACCCGGTCGCAGATGTCGGCGACGACCTCCATCTCGTGGGTGATCACGACGACGGTGGTGCCGAGCTCGCGGTTGACCCGCCGCAGCAGGTCGAGGACCTCGCGGGTGGTCTGCGGGTCCAGCGCGCTGGTCGCCTCGTCGGCCAGCAGGATCGACGGCGACGTCGCCAGCGCCCGGGCGATGCCGACGCGCTGCTTCTGCCCGCCGGACAGCCGCGCCGGGTAGCGGCCCGCCAGGTCGGCGAGTCCGACGAACTCCAGCAGCTCGGCGACCCGGGCGCGGCGGGCCTCGCGGGACCAGCCGGCCACCGCGAGCGGGTAGCCGACGTTGCCTGCGACCGTGCGCGAGCTCATCAGCGCGAACTGCTGGAAGATCATACCGACCTCGCGGCGCAGCTCGGCCAGCCCGCGCTCGGACAGCTCGGTGGTGACCCGCCCGCGCACGGTGACGGTGCCCGACGTCGGCAGCTCCAGGGCGTTGACCAGCCGGACCAGGGTGGACTTGCCCGCCCCGGACCAGCCGATGACGCCGGTGATGCCGCCCTCGGCGATGTCGAGGGTGACGTCGTCGACGGCGGTGACCGGCGCGCCACGGCGGGCGGGGAAGGTGCGGGTGGCGCCGGCGAAGGAGATCGCCGGCGCCGTCGTGTCGCTCGCGGTCACGCTCAGCCCCGCAGCTGCTTCTCGATGGTCGTCAGCGTCTGCTGCAGGTCGGCCGTGGAGTTGTCGCGGACGACGCCGCCGTCGCCGAGGTCCTTGCGCGCGGCGGCCAGCACCGCCGGGTCGTGGTAGATCTTCACCAGGGTCGCGAACACCGGGTCGTCCTTGCGGTCGCCCTTCGCGACGAACAGGTTGATGTAGGGCTTCGCCTTCTCCGAGTTCGGGTCCTCCTGGTAGACGACCTGCTGCTTGGACAGGTTCGCCGAGGTCGCGAAGTTGTTGTTCACGATCGCGCCGTCCGCGCTCGCCAGGTTGGTGGCGGTCTGCGCGGCGTCGACCGGGGTGACGGTGACCTTCGAGGCGGCGGCGTCGATCTGCGCCGGGGTGGACACGGTGGTGCCGCCGTCGGTGAGCTTCAGCAGCCCGGCGGACTGCAGCACGTTGAGTGCGCGGGCCTGGTTCACCGCGTCGTTCGGGATGACGATCTGCCCGCCGCGCGGGATCTCGGCGAGCGAGCGGTGCTTGGCCGAGTACAGCGGCAGCGGATAGACCGCGGTGGCGCCGACCGGGGCCAGGGTGTCGTCGTTCTTGACGTTGTAGTTCGCCAGGTACTGCAGGTGCTGGAACTCGTTGAGGTCCAGCTGGCCCTGCGCCAGCGCCGGGTTCGGCTGGTTGTAGTCGGTGAAGTTGACCAGGTCGACGGTGATGCCCTGGGCCGCGGCCTTGTCCTTGAACACGGTCCAGTACGGCTCGGACCCGTCGGTGACGCCGATCCGGACCGTCTTCGCCCCGTCACCGCCTCCGCCGGACGGGGCCTCGCCGGGTGCGGCACAGCCGGCCGCGAGCACGATCGCGGGCACCAGCAGGGTCAGGGCGCGCAGCAGGCGCATCGGTGTTCCTCTCGGCGCCGGCCACGGACGGGTTGCGCCCGGGGCGGCGCAGCAGTGCGTCGGTGGTCCGTGCCGAATCACCGGGAGGCGCGCGGCGCCCCTGCGGTGGGACCGACCGCCGGGCGGGAGCGGTGGCTCCGGGGGCGGCCGGGGGAGACCGGGCCGCCGGGTCGGGCCGCACCGCGAGGGCGCGGCCGCCGCGGCGGGGCGGTCGGCACGTCCCCTCAGGTTACGCCCGTGTTGCGGGCGAGGCGGTCTCGCCGCGACGAAGGTCACGGTCGGCCAGCAGCCCGCGCCGCGCCAGCTCCGGCAGCACACCCTCCCCGAACCGGTACGCCTCCTCCAGGTGCGGGTAGCCGGACAGCACGAACTCGTCGATCCCCAGCTCGTGGTACTCCGCGATCCGGTCGGCGACCTCGGTGTGCGACCCGACGAGCGCGGTCCCGGCGCCGCCGCGGACCAGGCCCACGCCGGCCCACAGGTTGGGTGACACCGTCAGGTCCGCGGCAGCGCCGCTGTGCACGCCGCCGTGCAGCTCGCGCATCCGGCGCTGACCCTCGGACTGGCTGGCGGCCAGTGTCGCCTGGGCGCGGCGCACCTCGTCGGGGTCGAGCGCGTCGAGCAGCCGCTGGGCCTCGGCCCACGCCTCGTCGGCGGTGTCGCGGGTGATCACGTGCAGCCGGATGCCGAACCGCGGGCTGCGGCCCAGGTCGTCGGCGAGCTTGCGGACGCGTCCGATCTTCTCCGCGACGGCCTCGGGCGGCTCGCCCCAGGTCAGGTACACGTCGGCGTGCCGGGCGGCGACCGGCAGCGCCGCGTCCGAGGAGCCTCCGAAGTAGACCGGCGGGACGGGGTCGGGGACGGCCAGGGTCGTCGCGCCGGTGACGTCGTAGTGGGCGCCGGTGAAGTCGTAGGGCTCGTCGGACCAGGCGCCGCGCAGCACGTCGAGGAACTCGTCGGTGCGGGCGTAGCGCTCGTCGTGGCCGACGTGGTCGCCGAACCGGCGCTGCTCGACGTCGTCGCCGCCGGTGACGATGTTGAGCATCAGCCGGCCGCCGGAGATCCGCTGGTAGGTCGACGCCATCTGTGCGGCCAGCGTGGGGGACAGGACGCCCGGGCGGAACGCGACCAGGTAGCGCAGCGTGCGGGTCTCGCGCAGCAGCGCCGCGGTGGTCAGCCAGGCGTCCTCGCAGAACGTGCCGGTCGGCGTCAGGACGCCGTGGAAGCCGAGCGACTCCGCGGCGCGGGCGATCTGGGCGAGGTAGTCGATGCTCGCGTCGCGGGCGGTGCCGCCTGCCTCGCCGCGGTCGGCGTGCCGGCGGGCGACGATCGTGCGGCCGTCGCCGGAGGTGGGCAGGAACCAGTGCGGGACGATCCCGGTCATCGGGCGCCTCCTCGGGTGTCGGTGGGTGTGCCGGGGATACCGCGGCGGGCGGCGGCCAGCGTGGTCGGTTCGAAACGGCGGTCGACGAACGCGCCGAAGTCCGCCCGGCCGGGGATCACGCCGGCCTCGGTGAAGGAGTCGGAGAGCTGTTGTTCGGAGGCGACGACGGCGTCGTCGAGCGGGACGGGCAGGTCCACCCCGCTCGCGACGGCCGCGCGGGTCACCGCGAGCGGCAGCTTCGTCTCGTCGCTCCAGACCTTCGCCCGCTGCTCACGGTGGGTGTCGGAGTAGGTCTGCGCGGCTGCGATCCGGGCCAGCAGGTCGGCGACGGCGGCGCTGCGGGCCGGGTCGGCGAGTGCGGCGTTGGAGGCGACCTGGAAGCCGTATCCGTTGGCGGTGCGGGTGCCGTCGACGAGCACGCGGGCGTGGTCGTCGTGCACGGCCTGGGAGGTGTAGGGGTCCCACACCGCCCAGGCGTCGACGTCGCCCTGCCGCCAGGCCGCGTAGGCGTCGGAGGGGGCGAGGAAGGTGGCGTCGACGTCGTCGAGGGTCATCCCGGCCGCGCGCAGCGTGGACAGCAGCTGGCCGTGCGCCGAACTGCCCTTCGCGACGGCGATCCGCTTGCCGCGCAGGTCCTCCGCCGTGCGCAGCGGCGAGCCGGGGCGGACCAGGACCGCGTCGCTCGCGGAGTTGCCGCGGTTGGCCGAGACGATCTGCACGCGGGCCTTCGCCGCCGCCGCGAAGATCACCGGGGTGTTCCCGGTGCCGCCGACGTCGATGGCGCCCGCGCGGGCCGCCTCGATCAGCGGCGGCCCGGAGGTGAACGTCCGCCACTGGACCCGGTACGGCAGGTCGTCGAGCAGCCCGGCGGCGCGCAGCAGCGACTGCGAGCCGCCCTTCTGGTCGCCGACGGCGAGCGTCACCCCGGCCAGCGCGGCCCGGTCCACCGGCGGCTGGACCGGCGGCCTGCTCACCGGCACGCTCGAGCAGCCGGTGAGCAGGGCGAGCAGCAGTACGGCGAGCAGGACCGCGCTACGCCGCATCGGTGACCTCCACCCCGAGCTCGTCGAGCACGGTGCGGCGCAGCGGGGCCAGCCGGTCGGCGTCGCGCGGGCGGTCGCCGGGGTGGTGCTCGGCGGCGATCCGCCCGTCGGCGAGGACGAGCACGCGGTCGGCGAGCAGCAGCGCCTCGTCGACGTCGTGGGTCACCAGCAGCACGCCGGGCCGGTGCCGGCGCCACAGGTCGAGCACCAGGCGGTGCATGGTGATCCGGGTCAGCGCGTCGAGGGCGCCGAAGGGCTCGTCGAGCAGCAGCAGCTGCGGCTCGCGCACCAGGGCGCGGGCCAGCGACGCGCGCTGTGCCTCGCCGCCGGACAGGGTCAGCGGCCACGCATCGGCGCGCTCGGTCAGGCCCACCTCGGCGAGTGCCCGCTCGGCGACCCGGGCGGCGGTGTCGCCGCCGAGGTCGCGGTGCAGGCCGAGGGAGACGTTGTCGCGCACCACCCGCCACGGCAGCAGCCGCGGCTCCTGGAACGCGACGGCCACCGACCCGGGCACCTCGACGGTCCCGGACACCCCGGTGTCGCCGGCCGAGTCGAGCCCGGCGAGCAGCCGCAGCAGCGTGGACTTGCCCGAGCCGGAACGGCCGAGCAGGGCGACGAACTCGCCGTCGCCGATGGTCAGGTCGAGGTCGTCGAGGATGCGGCGGCCACCGAACTCCCGGACGAGGCCGTGCACCCGGGCGCTCATCGGCCCGCCCCCGCCGGTCCGGCCGGGCGCCACGCGAGGACGCGGCGTTCGAGGCGGCGGACCAGGGCGTCGGTGCCCAGCCCGAGCAGCGCATAGACCACCAGCCCGACGACGATCACGTCGGTCCGCAGGAACTCCCGCGCGTTCATGATCATGTAGCCGACGCCGGAGTCTGCGGCGGTGGTCTCGGCGACGACCAGCGACAGCCACGCGACGCCGAGCGCGAGCCGCAGCCCGGTCAGCGCCGAGGGCATCGCGCCGGGCAGCACGACGTGGCGCAGCACCTCGGAGCGGGTGAACCCGGAGACCTTCGCGGCCTCCAGCAGCTTCGGGTCGATGCCGCGGACCCCGGCGTGCACGTTGAGGTAGATCGGCACGAGCACGCCGATCGCGACCAGCAGCACCTTCGGCAGCTCGTCGACGCCGAACCACAGGATGAACAGCGGCACCAGACCGAGGTGCGGCAGCGTCCGGAACATCTGGGTGGGCGGGTCGACGAGGATCCCGCCCCACTCCGACAGTCCGGACACCAGCCCGAGCACGGTCCCGGCGACGACGCCGAGCACGATCCCGACCGCGACCCGGGCCAGCGAGACGAGCAGCCCCTCGGGCAGCTCGCCGCTGCGGGTGACGTCGACGGCCGAGGCCAGCACACGCAGCGGTGAGGCCAGCTCGTCCTCGGCGAGCAGGCCGGTCGAGGACGCGAGCTGCCAGAGCAGCAGGATCGCGATCGGTGAGATCCAGCGGCGCAGGTCGGGGCGGCGGCCGGATCGGCGTACCGGCTCGGCGGACCGCGGCCGCGCGACGGCGGCCGGGCCGCTCGCCGAGCCGGCGAGGGTGGTGGGCAGAGCCACAGGTGTCTCCCGGGACAGGGGTGGGCGAGCGCGCGCACGGGCGGGTGGCGGCGCTCGGAGGTGCCGGGACCGCGGTGGGTCCCGGCGAGGCAGGGGTCGCGGAGAAGCAGGGGTCGCGGAGAAGCAGGCGGCGCGGAGAGGCGGGTGCGCTCAGCGGGCGCGACAGGTGCCGCCGGCGAGCCGGAGCAGGTCCAGGTGCCTGCGCCGGGTGAGCAGACGGCCCGGCCCGGACACCGGTCCCGTCGTCGTCACGTGCTCGGCCACGTCGACGAGGTCATCACGGGGTTCCGGGCGGCCACAACCGGCCGTCCGGTCGCCGGGAACACCGTCCGTGGTGTCCGGACAGTGTGCTCCCGGACGGCGCAGCGCGGGTCCGGATCCCGGGAGGGCGCGGTGCGGCCTCATACCGACAGCGCCAGCCCCCGCGCGCGCAGCACGCGGCGCTCCAGCGGCCGGAACACCAGCAGCTCCACACCGATCCCGACGACCAGGATCAGCAGGATCGCCGCGAACACCTGGACGATGTTGTTCAGGTCCGCGCCGTTCTTCAGGTACGCCCCCAGCCCGACGCCGAGCTCCGGGCCCGCGGCGATGATCTCGGCGGCCATCAGCGACCGCCAGGAGAACGCCCAGCCCTGCTTGCAGCCCGCGAGGTATCCGGGCAGCGCGGCGGGCAGCAGGACGTGGCGGGCCATCGCGAACCCCGTCGCGCCGAGCACCTGCCCGGCGCGCGGCAGGATCGGCGGCACCTGGTCGATGCCCGCGACCAGGCCGTTCGCGATGGACGGCACCGAGCCGAGCAGAACGACGAAGAAGATCGTCGCGTCGGTGAGCCCGAACCACAGCACCGCGGCAGGCACCCAGGCCACCGACGGCAGCGACTGCAGCCCGGTCAGCAGCGGGCCGATCGCCGAGCGCACCAGCGGCACCTTCGCCACGACCAGGCCGATCGGCGTCGCGACGACCAGCGCGAACAGGAAGCCCAGTACCGCGCGGCTGATCGAGGTCCACAGGATCGACCAGATCTGCCCGCTCGCGACGACGTCGCCCAGCTCCCCGGCGACGTCGGCCGGGTCCGGCAGCCGGTACTCCGGCAGCACCGCCGAGGCCCACACGACCTGCCAGATCACGATGATCACGACGACGGCGACGGCCGGTGGCAGCCAGCCGCGCAACGCGCGCTGCCACCACGGCGTCGTCCGCACGACCGGGGTGTCGAGGGCGTCGAGCGCGGCGACGGCGGCCGCGGAGTCGTGCTCGCGGTCGGTCACCGCTCCGCCCGTCACCGCTGCGCCTGCGTTCTCACGCGGCATGGCTGGTGATCACCTGCCGCAGCCGGCCGGTGATGTCGTCGTGCAGCTCGGCCGCCTCCCGGTCGTCGCTGTCGCTGCCGTTGTCGCCGCCTGCGGGCACGGTCCACTCGCGCACCACGGTGCCCGGCCGCGACGACAGCAGCACGACCCGCTCGGCGAGCCGTACGGCCTCCCGGACGTCGTGGGTGACGAACACGATGGTCGTGCCGGTCGCCCGCCACACCCGCAGCAGCTCGCCCTGCAGGACGTCGCGGGTGATCGCGTCGAGTGCGGCGAACGGCTCGTCCATCAGCAGCAGGCCCGGGGCGCCGCCGTGCTCCGCGCCGCCGGACTGTGCGCTGCCGGAGTCCGCGGCGCCGAGGCCGGTGGCCGCGGCGAGCGCGCGGGCCAGCGACACCCGCTGGCGCATGCCACCGGAGAGCTCGTGCGGGCGCTTGGGGCCCATCCCGTCGAGCCGGACCAGCTCGAGCAGCTCGCCGGCCCGCTCGCGGCGGGCGGACCGGCCGTGCCCGGCGAGCTGCAGCGGCAGCTCGACGTTGCGCTGCGCGGTCAGCCACGGCATCAGCGCGGCCTCCTGGAACATGAACGACGGCCGCGCCGCCCGCACCTCGACGGTGCCGGTGGTCGCGTCGTCGAGCCCGGCGAGCAGGTTGAGCAGCGTCGACTTGCCGCAGCCGGACGCGCCGAGCAGGCAGACGAACTCGCCGTCGCCGACGTGGAGGTCGATGTCGTGGAGCGCGGTCACCGCGCCCGGGCCGGTGCCGAAGGTCTTGCCGACGCCGGTCAGGCTCAGCGCGGTGGGCGACGTGCGGGGGCGGTGCTCCGCGATCGCCGGGGTGTCGACGGGCACGGGGATCTCCCTGTCGTCGTGGGTGGTGTGCCGGTCAGTCGGTGGCGGTCAGTTCGTGTCGGCCAGGGCGCCCGGGTCGACCGGGGCGAGCCCGGCGGCCTTGCGGACCTCGTCGACGGGGCGGGGGTCGAGGAAGCCGGTCAGCTTCGCCTCGTCCTTCGCGATGCCCGCGGTGACGGAGTTCTTCGCCAGCTGCGGGAACGTCGAGGCGAGCGGGTCGCTGTCGAAGGACAGCTCGGTGAACGACCGGTCGACCACCGACGCGGGCAGCGCCTTGCCGGTAACGTCCTTGATCGCGTCGTTGGCGGTGGCCTTCGCCTTCGCCGGGTCGGCCTTCGCCGCCTCGATCGCCTTCTGCTCACCGGTCAGCACGGCCTTGACCGTCTCCGGGTGCTCCTGCAGGAACTTGGTCCGGACGAGTACGACGGTCGTCGGGAACTTCCCCTCCGGCCACAGGCTCTTCTCGTCGACGAGGACCTTGGCGCCCGCCTCGACCAGTCGCGAGCTCCATGGCTCCGGCAGCCAGCCACCGGCGACCTTGCCCTGCTTGAACAGGTCGAGGGTCTGCGGGTTGTCGATGTTCTGCACGGTCACCGCGTCCGGCCCGGAGCCGATCGGAAGGTTGTTCTGCTTCAGCCAGGTCTTCAGCGCGATGTCCTGGGTGTTGCCCAGCTGCGGTGTCGCGATGGTCTTTCCCCTGAGCTGGGCCGGTGACGTGATGCCCGGTGCGGTGACCAGCTGGGCGCCGGCCGAGGTGGCGCCGGCGACGAGCCTGACCGCCTCCCCGCCGGACTTGGTGAACGCGTTGATCGCCGGGCCGGAGCCGATGAAGCCGATGTCGAGGGACTCGCCGAGCAGCGCGTTCACCTCGTCCGGGCCGGCGTTGAACGGCTGCGGGGTCAGCTTGGTGTTGCCGAGCTCGGCGGTGAACAGGTTCTGCTTCAGACCGATCAGCGCCGGCGCGTGGGTGATGTTCGGGAAGTAGCCGAGCCGGACCTCGGTGGCCGGGGACGTCGGGCCCGACGCGCCCGACGAGCTGTCGTCGGCGCGCGAGCAGCCGGCCAGGGCACCGAGCGTGGTGATGGCGGCGAGCAGGAGTGCGGCGGCACGCGTCCGGGATCCGGAGCGCAGGGCGTGCGGGGACATCGGGGGAGTGGTCCTTCCGTGGTGGTGACGGCGCGTGGGCGCGCGAGGTGCCGACGGCGCACGCCCGGCACGGGCGCGCGCAGCGAAACGGGAGAGAGGGAGATCGGGAGCTGGTCAGGGACGGGTGGGGCCCGGACACAGCTCGCTGTAGGCGGGGGCGCGGCGGCTCGGCCAGAAGGGCTCGAGGCCCGTCGGGCGGACCGCGAGCACGTCGGAGGCGCCCCGGAAGCGCGGTCCGGGACGTGCGGACCGCCCCGGGTTCGTCGTCACCCGGTCAGGGTGCGCCGCGGACACGTCGCCGGACAACCGGTCGTCCACGGGGCCGGACGCCCACCTCGTCTGTCCGTACAGGACAAGGGTTCTGCGCTGGGGCTTCCCAGCCGGTGGAACCGTCGAGCGGCGCGCGTCACCCCGGGCCCGAACGGGTTGACACGGAGCGGTCTCCGCTTCGTACAGTCGATGGCGCACACCATCCGGAGCGGCTGAGAGACCCGGCTCGACGACGCCGCAGCAACCCCCCGCCACCAGCGGGTGCGGGTGCTCCCGCCGGGACCGATGGAGGACCCATGCGACACCCCGCGACGTCCGGCCGGATACAGCGGCGCGCCGCGCACCACCCGCGCTACCGCAGGCACATCGACCTGCAGCGCACCGCCGCCGCGACCTGTCGCGGCTGAGCAACCCCGCGACCCTCCACCACACCTGGTTCCGCCGCGCCGGCGCGCGGCGAGGAAGCGGCACCCATATGTCCACATCGGACTCATATCTGCACCTGGCCGTCGCGCTCGACGGGGCCGGCTGGCACCCCGCCGCGTGGCGCGAGCCCGGCGCCCGTCCCGGCGAGCTGTTCACCGCCGGCTACTGGGCCGACCTGGCCCGCACCGCCGAGCGCGGGCTGCTCGATCTGCTCACCGTCGAGGACGCGCTCGGCCTGCAGTCCGGGGACCACCTCACCCCGGCCGGGCGGGACACCGGCCGGGTACAGGGCCGCCTCGACGCGCAGCTGGTCGCCGCGTTCCTGGCCCCGCTGACGTCGTCGATCGGGCTGGTGCCGACGGTGACGACCACGCACACCGAGCCGTTCCACGTCGCCTCGGCGATCTCCACGCTCGACCACGACTCGCACGGCCGCGCCGGATGGCGGGTGCAGACCTCGTTCCGTGCCGACGAGGCGGCGCACTTCGGCCGCCGCGACATCCCGGTGATCACCCGGGAGAACCGGGACACCCCGGCCGGGCGTGCCCTGGTCGCCGAGCTGTTCGACGAGGCCGCCGACGCCGTCGAGACCGTCCGGCGGCTCTGGGACTCCTGGGAGGACGACGCCGAGATCCGCGACGCCGCCACCGGCCGGTTCCTCGACCGGGACAAGGTGCACCACGTCGACGTCCGGACCCCGTACTTCGCGGTGCGCGGGCCCGCGATCGTGCCGCGCCCGCCGCAGGGCCAGCCGCTGGTCGTCTCGTTGGCGCACGGCTACGACCCGGCGCTGCTCGCCGCCCGTGTCGGCGACGTCGTGTTCACCACCCCGCACGACGCCGACGACGCCGCCCGCGTCGTCGCACAGGTCCGCACCGCGGAGCGGGCCGCCGGACGCACGGCGCCACCCTTGAAGATCCTCGGCGACGTCGTCGTGGTGCTCGGCGGGACCGATTCCCAGGCCCGCGACCGGCTCGCCCGCCTCGACGCGAACATCCCCCTGTCCTCGGATGCCGCGGTGCTCGCGACCACCCCGGCCGGGCTCGCCGACACCCTGCTCGACTGGCGCCGCGCCGGACTCGACGGCTTCCGGCTGCGCCCCGCCGTCCTGCCCACCGACCTCACCGCGATCGTCGACGGCCTGGTCCCGGAGCTGCAGCGCCGCGGTGCGTTCCGCACCGCCTACACCGGGACCACGCTGCGCGAGCGCTTCGGGCTGGCCCGCCCGCTCAGCCGCTACGCCGCAGGCGCCGACCCCGCGGCCGTCCCAGCCATCTCCCCGAGCGCCATCTCCCCGAACTCCGACTCGCCGAACACCGCGGGAGCGACCGCATGAGCCGCAAGCAGATCGTCCTCGGCGCCTACTTCCCCGGCGTCAACCACGACACCGTCTGGAGCGACCCGGCCTCGGGCAGCCACATCGCCTGGGAGTCCTTCGAGCACTGGGCCCGCACCGCCGAGCGCGGGAAGCTGGACCTGCTCTTCCTCGCCGAGGGCCTGCGGCTGCGCACCCGCGGCGGCGAGATCTTCGACCAGGACGTCGCCGGGCGCCCGGACACGTTCTCCGTGCTCGCCTCGCTGGCCGCGGTCACCGAGCACATCGGGCTGGCCGGGACGATCAACTCCACGTTCAACGAGCCCTACGAGCTCGCCCGCAAGCTCGCGACCCTCGACGTGCTCTCCGGCGGCCGCGCCGCCTGGAACGTCGTGACCTCCTCCGACGCGCCGACCGGGGAGAACTTCCGCCGCGGCGCCTACCTCGGCCACCACCAGCGCTACGAGCGCGCGGGGGAGACCCTCGCCGCCGTCCGCGCGCTGTGGGACTCGTGGGGTGCCGACGCCGTCGTCGCCGATCCGCACTCCGGGTGGTTCCTGCGCGACGGCGGAGTCGGCGACTTCGCGCTGTCGGGCAACCAGTTCGACGTCGCCGGGCGGTTCACCGTGCCGCGCTGCCCGCAGGGCCACCCGGTGATCCTGCAGGCCGGGGAGTCCCCGGCCGGGCGGGACTTCGCCGCCGCGGGCGCGGACGCGATCTTCTCCCGCTACCAGAAGTTCGACGAGGCCCGCGCCTTCTACGACGACGTCAAGGCCCGCGTCCGCGCCGCAGGCCGCGACCCGCACGAGGTGCGGATCCTGCCCAGCGCCGGGGTGGTCCTGGGTGACACCGACGCCGAGGCCCGCGAGCGGCACGCCGACATCCACGACCGCCAGGTCGACCCGTGGACCGCGATCGTGCTCGCCGAGATGGTGTGGAACCGCGACCTGTCCGCCTACGACCCGGAAGGCCCGCTGCCCGACGTCGAGCCCACCCCCGAGGCCCCGAAGTGGATCGAGGGCCGGGCCCCGCTGACCCAGGACGCGCACGCCACCGTCGCCGCCTGGCGCGAGCTCGCCGCCGCCCGCGGCTTCTCGCTGCGCGACACGGTCAAGCACGTCTTCGACCGCGCCGTGTTCGTCGGGACCCCGGAGCACGTGGCCGACGAGATCGACCGCTACGTCCAGGCCGACGCCTGCGACGGCTTCATCCTCGGCTCGCACGTCAGCCCGTCCGGGCTCGACGAGATCGTCGACCGGGTCGTGCCGATCCTGCAGGAACGCGGCGTGTTCCGGACCGGCTACGACGGCGGGACGCTGCGGGAGAACCTGGGCCTGGCGCACCCGTCGCGGTTCGGGCACCGGCGCGACCCGGCGGTGCCGGCGTGAGGCGATCCCTCCTCGCGCCGGCCGCGGTGCTCACCGTGGCGCTGGCCGGCTGCGGCACCGCCGCCGGTGCCGGTGCACCCGGTGCCGACGCCGGTCCGCCGCGCCCCGGCGGCACGCTGACCGTCGCCGTCGCCTCCGACCAGGGCTGCGCCGACCCGCAGCAGGTCAAGAGCAACGACTCGATCTACTCGCTGCGCCAGGTCGTGGACTCGCTCACCGACCAGGACCCGCGCAGCGGGGCGATCGTGCCGTGGCTCGCGACCCGCTGGTCGTCGAACCCGCAGGCCACGGCGTGGACGTTCACCCTCCGGCGGGGCGCCACGTTCTCCGACGGATCCCCGGTCGACGCGGCCGCGGTGAAGGCCAACCTCGACCGGGTGCCGAAGCTGGGCGCCCGCGGCACCCTGGCCAAGGGCTACCTCGCGGGCTACGCCGGCACCGATGTCGTCGCCCCGGACCGGTTCACGGTGCGCTTCACGAAGCCGAACGTGCAGTTCCTGCAGGGCACCTCCACGCACAGCCTGGGCCTGCTGTCCCCGGCCAGTGCCGCGCGCAGCGACGACGAGCGCTGCGCCGGCGTCGTCGGGTCCGGCCCGTTCGTGATCGAGTCCTACGTGAAGGACCAGACCACGGTGCTCGCCCGGCGCCCCGGCTACGCGTGGGGCTCGCCGCTGTTCACCCACCCCGGCGAGGCCTACCTCGACCACGCCGAGTTCCGCGTCGTGCCCGAGTCCGGGGTACGCGCGGGGAGCCTGCAGTCCGGCGAGGTCGACGTGATCGCCAGCGTCGGCCAGCAGGACGAGGCGCCGCTCGCGGCGGCCGGGGTGGCCATGCCCGCCCGGCCCAACCCGGGGCTGCCGTTCGGGATCACCTTCAACCAGGCGTCGCCACTGGGGAAGGACCCGGCGGTGCGCGAGGCGGTGACCCGCGGCATCGACCGCGACCAGGTCGTCGGCGCGGTGTTCCCCAGCCAGACGAAGGTCGCGACCGGGCCGCTCGCCTCGACGACGCCGTACTGGACCGACCGGAGCGCGGCCATCCGCTTCGACCCGGCCCGCGCCGCGCGGGTGCTCGACGCCGCCGGCTGGGTCCCCGGCCCGGACGGGGTGCGGGTCCGCGGCGGGCAGCGGCTCGTCGTCCCGGTGACCTGGGCGCAGAACGCGGCCACCAACCGGCCCGCGCTGGAGCTCGTCCAGCAGCAGCTGCGCGGGATCGGGATCGAGGTGGACCTGCAGGAGAAGCAGATCTCCGAGCTCGACGGGATCCAGCAGAGCGGGAACTTCGTCGCGCTGTGGGGCAATCTCACCCGCGCCGACCCGGACATCCTGCGCTCCCAGTTCTCCTCGGCCGGCGTGAACTTCTACCGGTTCCCGCCCGGCCCACTGGACGCGCCGCTCACGGCGCAGGCCGCCGCCGTCGACCCGCGGAAGCGGGCCGCGGCCGCGGCGCGGGCCCAGCAGATCCTCGCCGACGACCACCGCGTCGCACCGGTCGCCGAGCTGACCACCGTGCTCGGAGTGGCACCGACCGCGCACGACGTCGCGTTCGACGCGTCGTCGCGGATCCAGCTGCACGACACCTGGAAGTCCGAGGAGTGAGGCGCTCATGAGCGTGCCCTACCTGCTGCGCCGCGTCGGGCTGGCGCTGGTCGTGCTGTGGGCGGCGTGGACCGTGTCCTTCGTCGTGCTCTACCTGCTGCCCGGCGACCCGGTCGCGACGATGGCCGGCGGCGCCTCCGACGGCGAGCCGGTCAGCCCGGCCGAGCTCGCCGCGCTGCGCGCCCGCTACGGCCTCGACCAGCCGGTGCTCGTGCAGTACGGGCAGAAGCTGGCCGCCGCGCTGCACGGCGACCTCGGGACGTCGTTCGCCACCGGGGAGCCGGTGAGCTCGGCGATCGGGCGGGTGCTGCCGAAGACCCTGCAGATCGCCGGCGCCGGGCTGGCCGTCGCGGTGGTCGGCGGGACCGTCGTCGCCGTCGCCGCCACCTGGACGCGGCGGCGGTGGCTGGCCCAGCTGCTCGGCTCGCTGCCGTCGCTGGCGGTGTCGCTGCCGGTGTTCTGGGTCGGGCTGATGCTGGTGCAGCTGTTCTCCTTCACCCTCGGCTGGCTGCCCTCGGTCGGCGCCCGCGGACCGGCCGCGCTGGTCATGCCCGCGATCGCGCTCGGCCTGCCGACCGGGGCGCTGATCGCCCAGGTGCTGGCGCGCAGCCTGCAGACCGCGCTCGGCTCCTCGTACGTGACGACGGCGCGGGCCAAGGGCGCCGGACCGGCCGCGGTGCACCTGGTGCACGCCCTGGGCAACGCCGCGATCCCCGCGCTGACCGTGCTCGGCTACGTCGTCGGGAACCTGCTCGCCGGGACCGTCGTCGTCGAGACGGTGTTCACCCGGCCCGGCCTCGGGCGGCTCACCGTGTCCTCGGTGGGGCTGCAGGACATCCCCGTCGTGCAGGGCGTGGTGCTGTTCGCCTCACTGGTGTTCGTGCTGGTCAACCTGCTCGTCGACCTCGTGTACCCGCTGCTCGATCCGCGGGTGCTCGTCCACGGAGGGACCCGATGACCTCGCTGCTCGACCGCGGTGCGCCGCCCACGCCCGGTCCCACCGGGGCCACGCCCCGCCGACCCGGTGCGGCCCGGCTCGGCCATTTCCTGCGGCACCGCCCCGGGCTGGTCGTCGCGATCCTGGTCGTGGCCACGGTGCTGCTGGCCGCCGTCGTGCCGTCGCTGCTCGCGCCCGGCGACCCCGACGCCGGGGTGATCGCGCAGCGCTCGCTGCCGCCGGGGCCAGGGCACTGGTTCGGCACCGACCACCTCGGCCGCGACGTGTGGACCCGCGTCGTGCACGGCGCGTCGCTGTCGTTGCTGGGCACGGTGATCGCCGTGGCGGTCGCGCTCGTCGCGGGCGGGCTGATCGGGCTGCTCGCCGGGTTCGCGGGCGGCTGGGTCGACGAGGTGCTGATGCGCATCGTCGACGTGCTGCTGTCGATCCCGTCGATCCTGCTGTCGCTGGCACTGGTCACCGCGCTCGGGTTCGGGACGGTGAAGGTTGCGGTCGCCGTCGGCGTCGCCTCGATCGCGAACGTCGCCCGGGTGATGCGGGCGGAGACACTGCGGGTCCGGCGCGCGACCTACGTCGAGGCCGCCCGCGCCGTCGGCACCCGCTGGTACGTGTCGCTGGCCCGGCACGTCCTGCCCAACGCCGTCGGCCCGGTCGCAGTGCTCGCCGTGCTGGAGTTCGGGCTGGCGATCCTGGCGGTGTCGTCGCTGTCCTTCCTCGGCTACGGCACCCCGCCACCGACCCCGGAGTGGGGGTCGCTGGTCGCGGAGGGCCGCAACTACCTGGCCGTCGCCTGGTGGATGTGCGGGCTGCCGGGCTGTGTGATCGCCGCGACCGTGCTGTCGCTGAACCGCATCTCCCGGGCCCTCGACGGCGAGTGGCGGCGGTCGGCATGAGCGCGCTGCTGTCGGTCCGCGGGCTCGAGGTCGGCTACCGCACGACGGCCGGGACGGTCCCGGCGGTGCGCGGGGTGAGCCTCGACGTCGCGCCGGGGGAGGTCGTCGCCGTCGTCGGCGAGTCCGGGTCGGGCAAGTCCACACTGGCCCAGGCGGTCATCGGGTTGCTGCCCGACAACGGAGCGGCCACCGCAGGCACGGTCGAGCTCGACGGCACCGGCGAGCTCACCACGCTCGGCGAGCGCGGACTGCGCGCGGTGCGCGGCGCCCGGATCGGATTCGTCCCACAGGACCCGGGGGTCGCGCTGAACCCGGTGCAGCGCGTCGGGGCGCAGGTCGCGGAGGCGCTGCGCACGCACGGCATCGCCGACCGCCGCTCCGCGCCCCGGCGGGCCGTCGAGCTGCTCGAACGCGCCGGGCTCCCGGACGCCGCGGTGCGCGCCGGCCAGTACCCGCACGAGCTCTCCGGCGGGATGCGCCAGCGCGTGCTGATCGCCGTCGCGATCGCCGCCGGGCCCGGCCTGGTGATCGCCGACGAGCCGACCAGCGCACTCGACGCGACCGTCGCGCGCCGGATACTCGACCACCTCGACACCCTGCGCCGCGACGACGGCACCGCCCTGCTGCTGATCACCCACGACCTGGCGGTGGCCGCGGACCGGGCCGACCGGATCGTCGTCATGCGCGACGGACGGATCGTCGAGCAGGGGCCTGCGGCTGCCGTGCTCGCCGACCCGTCGGACGCCTACACCCGCGAGCTGCTCGCCGCCGCCCCCGGGCTCGCGACGAGCACCCCGCCGTCACCCTTCCCGGCGGCCGGGGCGGGGGAGGCGCCGGTCGCCGAGGTCCACGACCTGGTCAAGGAGTTCGCCCTCCCGCGTATCCGCGGGCAGTGGCGCCGCGAGCGCCACCGCGCCGTCGACGGGGTGTCGTTCACCATCGGCCGCGGCGAGACGCTCGCCCTGGTGGGGGAGTCCGGCTCCGGCAAGTCGACGACCGCCCGGCTGCTGCTGCGCCTGGAGGACCCCACGTCCGGCCGGGTGCTGCTCGACGGCGAGGACGTCACCACCGTGCGCGGCGAGGCGTGGCGCGGGCTGCGCCGCCGCGCCCAGCTCGTCCACCAGAACCCCTACGCCTCGCTCGACCCGCGCTTCTCCGTGCGTGAGGTGATCACCGAGCCGCTGCGCGCGTTCGCCGTCGGCACCCGCGCCGAGCAGGACCAGCACGCCGCCGCACTCGTCGACCGGGTCGCGCTACCGGCGCCGGTGCTGGACCGGCGGCCCGCGGAGCTGTCCGGAGGCCAGCGCCAGCGGGTCGCGATCGCCCGCGCGCTCGCGCTGTCCCCACAGCTCGTCGTGTGCGACGAGCCGGTGTCCGCACTCGACGTGTCGGTACAGGCCCAGGTCCTGGAGCTGCTCGCCGAGCTGCAGGAACGCGACGGGCTGTCCTATCTGTTCATCTCGCACGACCTCGCCGTCGTCCGCCGGGTCGCCCACCGCACCGGCGTCATGCACGCCGGACGGCTGCGCGAGCTCCGCCCCACCGCGGAACTGTTCGCCGACCCGCACGACGGCCACACCCAGGAGCTTCTCGCTGCGATCGCCGGTCAACGGGCGGGAGCGGTGACGTGACCCGCACCGTCCTGTCCCGGCGCAGGTTCGTCGACTACGGCCTGGTGCACGCGTCGCTGTGTCGGGCCTGCGATCCACCCCGATCCGACCGACCTCGCGACAGCACAGGAGATGCCGTGACGACCATCGACCACACCGACACCGATCCGGGGGCCCGTCTGCTCGACGGGCTGGAGGCCCTGGTGCGCAGGCACCGGGCCCTGGCCCACGACACCTCGGGTCCGCTGCACGTCGAGCTGATCACCGCCGAGGTGGCGCAGCAGCTCGCGATCGCCCGGACCGCGCCGCGGCACCGGCCTGCCGCCTGAGGCAGCTCCAGGAGTCGATCAGCACGGTCCCGCGGTGACCACCGTGGAACCGTGCTGATCGGCTGGTGCAGGGGCGCGGCTCAGCCGGTGCCCAGCAGGTCCGAGGTGAGCAGCACCAGCACCAGCGAGCAGCCGGCCACCACGACCAGCCCGAGCGCAGCGACGACGAGCGGCCGGATGCCGCTGCGGGCGATCTCCCGCAGGTCGAAGTTCAGCCCGACCCCGGCGAAGCACAGCAGGAACGCCCACTTCGACAGGTTCCCGAGGCTCTTGACGTCGGCCTTGCCCAGCACCCCGGCCGTCGCGAGCGCGGAGACGACCACGAAGCCGATCACGAACTTCGGGAACGTCCGCCAGACGAAGGCGCCGCGGGCCCGCCGGCCCGGTGCGACGGCGACGCCACCACGCGTCGACCAGTAGACCGCGTAGACCAGCACGACGACGCCGATCAGCGCGTTGCGGGTGTTCTTCACCGCGACGGCGACCTGCTGGGCCTGCGGGGAGTACGCGGCACCGGTCGCCGTCGTCTCCGCGGTGTTGTCCACCGCCAGCCCCGCCCACAGCCCGAACTGGGTGTCGGTCAGTGCCAGCGCGTGCCCGATCGCCGGGAAGCTGAACAGCGCCACCGCGCCCAGCGCGAGGATCGCGGCGATGGCGTAGCCGGAGTCCTCGTCGTCGGCGTCGATCGCGCCGCGCCCGGCGATGATCGCGGAGACCCCGCAGATCGAGGTGCCGATCGCGAGCAGCGTCGACAGCTTCCCGCTCAGCCCGAACGCCCTGCCGACCAGCAGGATCACCGCGGTCGCGACGACCATGTCGATCAGGATCAGCCCGAGGCTCAGACCGCCGAGCCGAGCCAGCTCGCCGAGCAGGAACCGGGCGCCGAGCAGCACGATCCCGGTCTTGAGCCAGAACTCGTAGGTCGCCACGCCCGGCCGGAACACCGCCGGTACACCGACGGTGTTGCGGATCAGCAGGCCGAGCAGGATCGCCCACAGGACGTATTCGACGTCGGGCAGCGGGATGCCGCCGGCGGTGCCGGCCGCACGCAGCCCCGCCTGCAGCGCCACCCCGACCAGCCCGACGACGAGCAGCAGGACCAGCCCCGGGAGTGCACGACCGGCGGTGCCGGCGATCCCGGAGGCCCGGGCCGGTGCAGCGGGCGCGCTCACGAGATCAGGAACGGGATCGAGGGGAGCAGGCCGAGCACGGCCAGCAGAACCAGGACCGCCGCGAGGAGCACGGCGCCCCAGTCGGCGTCGAGCCGCCGTCGCTGCGGCGGAGCGCCGGACGTGGCGGGATCGGACGTGGCGGGATCGGACACGGTTCCTCCGGGAGTGCGGATCAGCGCCGTGCGTGCACGGCGGCCGGATGGTCGGGCAGCGCCCGTGCGTGCCCGCTGCCGTACAGGTGCTCGCGCAACGTCGCGCCCTCGGGCTCGTCGGGCAGCAGCCCGCGGCGCCGCAGCTCGGGCACCACGAACTCGACGACGTCGGAGAACGAGCCGGGTGTGATCGCGTAGGCGAGGTTGAAGCCGTCGACGTCGGCGACGTCGACCCAGCGCGCCATCTCGTCGGCCACGGTCTGCGGCCCGCCGACGACGACCGCGCCCATCCCGCCGATGCCGATGTGCTCGGCGATGTCGCGCGGGGTCCACTCCCGTGTCGGGTCCGCGGTCGTGAACTGTTCGACGGCGCTGCGGATCGCGTCGGTCTCGGCGAACCGCAGCGGCTCGTCGGGGTCCAGTGTGGACAGGTCGAGGCCGGACCAGCCGCCGTAGAGGGTGAGCGCGCCCTCCAGGCTCACGTACCGGCGCAGGTCCTCGTACTTGTCCCCGGCTTCCGCGTCGGTGGCGGCGGTAACCACCGTGAGCAGCGCGAACACCTTCACCGACGCCGGGTCGCGGCCCTGCTCGGCGGCCGTGCGGCGCAGCGTGGCGACCCGCGGGGCGAGCGTCTCCGGGGTCGCGGCGGTGACGAACACGCCCTCGGCGTGCCGCGCGGCGAACGCGACCCCGCGCGGCGACGCCCCGGCCTGGAAGATCGTCGGCGTGCGCTGCGCGGACGGCTCGGTCAGCCCGATACCGGGGACGTCGAAGAACTCGCCGTGGTGGTCGATCGGGCGCACCTTGGCCGGGTCGGTGTAGACGCCCTTGTCCCGGTCGAGCAGCACCGCGTCGTCGTCCCAGGACGCCTCCCACAGCTGGTAGACGACCTCCATGAACTCGTCGGCGACGTCGTAGCGCCGGTCGTGCGGGACCTGCACCTCCAGTCCGAGGTTGCGGGCCGCGGACTCCAGGTAGGACGTCACGACGTTCCACGCGACCCGGCCACCGGTGAAGTGGTCCAGTGTGGAGAACCGCCGCGCGAACGCGTAGGGCTTCTCGTAGGTCAGCGACACGGTGATCCCGAAGCCGAGCTTCTCGGTCACCGCGGCCATCGCCGACACCGCGAGCGTCGGGTCGCCGACCGGGACCTGGATGCCGTCGCGGATCGCCGATTCCGGTCCACCGCGGTAGACGTCGTAGAGCCCGACGACGTCGGCCACGAACAGGCTGGTGAACCCGCCCCGCTCCAGCAGCTGTGCCAGGTCGGTCCAGTAGCGCAGGTCGTGGAAGGTGTGCGACCGGTCGTCGGGGTGGCGCCACAGGCCGGGCGACTGGTGCCCGGCGCACGTCATGTCGAACGCGTTCAGGTGGATGCGGCGGGTCATCGGGCGCCGGCGCTCCAGGCGTAGGGCAGGTCGCTGCCGTTGAGGACGTGGTCGCCGACCGAGCGCAGCTTGTAGATCAGCGGGTTGTGCACCGAGATGGTGCGGGCGTTGCGCCAGTGCCGGTCCAGGCGCAGTGCCTCCGAGGTGCTCGACGCGCCGCCGACCTCGAACAGCTGGGTGGTCGCGTCCAGCACCGCCGGGATGACGACGGACTGGGCGTGTGCGGTGTCGAGCTCGAGCGCGTCGAGCAGGTCGGGGTCCTCGCCGCCGGCGTCGAGCAGCTCGTCGATCCGCCCGGCGAGGTCGAGCACGAGGGTGCGGGCCTGCCACGCCGTCGACGACAGCCGCCCGATCACCTCCTGCACCAGCGGGTCGTGGCGTGGCAGGTCGGCGGGCGCGTGGGAGTAGGTACGGGTGCGGTGCCGCACCCACCCTGCGACGTCGTCGGTGGCGCGGCGCGCGATCCCGGCCAGCACCGACAGCTGCACGAGCTGCAGGTACGCCGTGGCGTACGTCCGGCCGGGCGCGCCGTAGCCCGGGCCGAGCAGCCGGTCGGCGGGTACGTACACGTGCGCGAACCCGGTGGTGCCGCTGGCGGTGAGGCGCTGGCCGAAGCCGTCCCAGTTGTCGTGCTGGGTGACACCGTCGGCGGTCGCGTCGACGAGAACGGCCTTGCGCTCCCCGTCGAGGTCCGCGGCGACGAGGATGTGGTCGGCGTAGAGACTGCCGGTCGAGTAGTACTTCGTGCCGTCGAGGCGCCAGCCGTCGCCGTCGCGGGTCAGCGTGGTGCGGTAGCGGTCGGCGGCGCCGACGCCCGGCTCGGAGATCGCGTTGCCGACCAGCACTCCGTCGGCGACCGCACGCAGCCACCGCTCGCGGTCCGGCCCGGGCTCGGCGCGCAGCTGGTCCTCGACGAACGTCCAGTGCACCCGTAGCGCCTGCGGCAGGTTCGACTCGGCCGCGGCGAGGTCGATCAGCAGCCGGAACAGCTGGCGTACCGAGACGCCGTAGCCGCCCAGCTCGGCCGGGACGCGCAGCGCACCGAATCCGGCCTCGCGCAGGGCGTCGACCTCGTCGTGGGCGAGGGTGCGGTGCTGCTCGCGGTCGACGGCGCCCTCGGCGATGCGGGCGAAGACGGGGCCGAAGACCTCGTCGAGCTGGGCGTCGGACCAGCGGGTGGGGGACGGGGCGGTCGTGGTCACAGAGGCGTCCTTCGTGGAGGAGAAGACGTGCGGGTACGTGCCGGGACGCGACGGACGGCGTCCGGGACGTGCAGCAGCGGAGGGGGACCGGTCGTCAGGACGGACAGAGCGCCGACGCCACACGCGCGAGGTCGACGTGCCCCCGCGTGGTCAGCAGCACCGAGCCGGTCATGGCCCGACGGTAGCCCGCGATCCGGCGGTCCCCAAGCGATCGGCGATCCGGATCACCGGCGTCCTGCCTGGTGAGAGGCCTGCGGCTCGTTCGTCCGGACAGGTTCACCTGCTCGTCGCACGCCTCGGGAGACCGGCGGTGATCGACGCCCGGAACCTTGTGCGCGGGCGCCCGCGGCTGGTGCCGTCACCGGATGGCGAGCGACGCACCCCTGTCCCTGCACTGGTTCCTGCCGACGATGGGCGACGGCCGTCATCTCGTCGGCGGCGGGCACGGCAACGCGACCGGCTCGGCCGGCACGATCCGCCCCGCGGACATCGGCTACCTGACGCAGGTGGCGCGCGCGGCAGAGCAGGTCGGGTTCGACGGCGCGCTGACCCCGACCGGCGCGTGGTGCGAGGACGCCTGGCTGACGACGGCGATGCTGGTCGCGCACACCGAGCGGCTGAGGTTCCTGGTCGCGTTCCGGCCCGGGTCGATCTCCCCGACGCTGGCCGCGCAGCAGGCCGCCACGTTCCAGCGGCACTCCGGCGGGCGGCTGCTGCTCAACATCGTCACCGGCGGTGAGTCGGCGGAGCAGCGCGCCTACGGCGACTTCCTGGACAAGGACGCCCGCTACGCCCGCACCGGCGAGTTCCTGTCGATCATCTCCCGGTTGTGGCGCGGCCAGACCGTCGACCTCGACGGCGAGCACCTGCACGTCGAGCGGGCGTCGCTGTCCCGGCTGCCCGACCCGGTGCCGCCGATCTACTTCGGAGGGTCATCGCCCGCGGCGGGGGAGATCGCCGCCGAGCACGCCGACGTCTACCTGACCTGGGGTGAGCCGGTCGAACAGGTTGCGGAGAAGATCGGCTGGATCCGCAAGCTCGCCGCCGACCGCGGCCGCACCGTGCGGTTCGGCATCCGGCTGCACGTGATCGCCCGCGACACCGCGGCCGAGGCGTGGGCGCAGGCGCAGAAGCTGCTCGACGCGCTCGACCCGGAGACCATCGCCGGGGTGCAGGCGGGGCTGGCCGCGTCGGAGTCGGAGGGGCAGCGGCGGATGCGCGCGCTGCACAACGGCTCCACCGAGGACCTGACGATCGCGCCGAACCTGTGGGCCGGGGTCGGGCTGGTCCGGGGCGGCGCGGGGACCGCGCTCGTCGGGAGCCACGCCGAGATCGCGGACCGGATGACCGAGTACCACGACGCGGGGATCGACGAGTTCGTGCTGTCCGGGTACCCGCACCTGGAGGAGGCGTGGTGGATGGGCGAGGGCGTCCTGCCGATCCTGCGGGCCCGCGGGCTGTGGGAGCCGCCGGCCGCCGTGCCCGAGGACGCCGGGGTGCGGTCGGTGCCGTTCGCGGCGGACTATCGGCGCTGATCCGTTCCGGCCCTGTACCGGTTCGCCCCGGAGCGGCGTCCGCCCGGGCCGGTCCGGGCGGACGCCGGGGCTCAGGCGACCTCGTTCAGCTTCCCGGTCGCGACGTCGAACACGAAGCCGCGCACCGAGTCCTTGTTCGGGACGAACGGGTTGTCCTTGATCCGCGCGATCGACTGGCGGACGTCGGTGTCCAGGTCGCCGAACGCCTCGGCCGACCACGCCGGCTTGATGCCGGTGTCGTCCTGGATGGAGGCCTTGAACCCGTCGTCGGTGAAGGTCAGCATCCCGCAGTCGGTGTGGTGGATCAGGATGATCTCCTCGGTGCCGAGCAGCCGCTGGCTGATCGCGAGCGAGCGGATCTCGTCGTCGGTGATCACGCCGCCGGCGTTGCGGATGACGTGCGCCTCGCCGTCGGCGAGGCCGAGGATCCGGTACACGTCGAGCCGGGCGTCCATGCAGGCCACGACGGCGACCTTCTTGGACGGTGGCAGTGGCAGCGGGCCGGAGAAGCCCTCGGCGTAGCGGGCGTTGTTCTCGAGCAGGTCGTCGGTGACGGTCATGGGAGGTCTCCAGGCAGGGTGCGCATCACCGCATGATTCGACCGCGGTTCGCCTGCGCCGACAAGGGTGCTCCCGACGAGTGGCCGAGTGTCCGGACACGGACCCGGCGCGGGGCCCGGGTCTCGGGGCGCTCAGTCCTGGGGGGCGGCGAAGAACTCCAGCGCGATGTTGTCCGGGTCGCGGAAGGAGACCCCGCTGCCGTAGTGCGCGGACTTGACGCCGTCGTGCGCGATCCCGAGTTCGGTCAGCTTCTCCGCCCACTGCTTCAGCTCCGCCTGCGAGCCGACGGCGAAACCGATGTGGTCCAGGCCGGTGCGGCGCTCGTCGAAGGTGTCGCCGGACTCGCGGCCCTGGTGGGTGTGCAGGCCGAAGAGCATGCCGCCGTCGAGGGCGAAGACGGTGTGGTGAAAGGTTCCGCCCTCCTCGTCCTCGTCGAGGACCGGCTCGGCGTCGAACAGCGCCGCGTACCACTTGGTGCTGCGCTCCAGGTCGCTGACGGTGATCGCGACGTGCTGCAGTCCGGGGAAGGCCACGGTGAGCTCCCTTGCTCGTGCGGTGATCCGTATGCGGGAGTGGCCATGTCACTCCGTGACCGTGTCTACACCCGGCACCGGGCGCCCGTGACCTCTCCGGGCGGAGAGGATCAGGGCGCCGGCTTCTCCGGGAACCCGAGTGGGGAACGGTCGCCCTGCCAGCCCCAGCGGGTGACGCCGGTGGAGGTGACGTCGTAGGCGTCGCGGGCCAGGCGGCCGGTGTCGATCCGGGAGATCGAGCCCCAGTCGCTGCGGTCGGGGTCGTCGGCAGTGTCGACGCGGGTGCCGACACCGGTCTCGGAGGTGGTGCGCCGCATGGCCGCGAAGCTACCGCCTGCGCCGTCGGAGAAGGAGACGTCGAGGGCGAACCCGAGCGACGACGGCCCGAGCACCAGGTAGCGCGGCGTCTGCGCGAGCCCGGCGCGCACGGTCGGCAGGTCGCGCAGGCAGGGGGCGGCCCACAGGATCGACCAGTCGACGTAGACCGGGCCGTCGGCGTCGCGCAGCATCGGCACGGCCGGGGCGAGGGTCCGCACCCGCGGGGCGGCCGCGGCGACCCAGCCGGCCGGGTCGGTGGTGGTGTCGACGGCGTGCACGCGCACCCGGTCCGCCCCGGCGGGGGCCGCGTCGCGCGGGACGGGCACGGTCCGCCAGCCCGGCCGGTCCAGCGGCGCGAGCTCGTCGACGCGTTCGGTCGGGTACTCGCCTCGCACGTCGGGGGAGGTGCGGGTGTCGTCCAGGCTCGCCGTCCCGATCGGGGCGGGGTCGTCGCCGCGGCCGAACTGCAGCTCGACGGTGTTTCCCTGCCCGGTCCGGCCGGCGACGGCGACGGCGAGCTGCTGGTCGTCGCGGGTCTTCGGGAGGGCGAACCAGCGGGTGGTGAGCTCACCGGTCGTCGCACCGGTGCCCGCGTCGCCGCCGCCGGAGTGGCTGCCCCAGGCCGGTCCCTTGTCCGGCGGTGCGTCACCGGCCCAGCCCTTGCCCGCGGTGAAGCCGCGGAGCTCGTCGGAGCCGGCCGAGCCGCCTGCGGTTTTCAGAGCGCCGGGGGAGTCGACGGTGAGCCGGACGTGGTCGAGGATCCCGCAGGTCGGCTCGCCGGTGAGCTCGTCGGCGAGCTGCCCGGCCACGGAGTAGCCGCCGCCGGAGCGCGCGGGTGCCGCCACCATCGATCCGGCGACGACCGCGACCCCGGTGACCAGCGCCGTCACCGTCAGCGCGGCCGGGACCGCGGGCAGCGGGAAGCGGCGGTGCAGCAGTAGCGCCGCCCCGGCGAGGACGAGTGCGACCACCAGCCACAGGGCGGGGGAGGCGAGCGGGCCGAACGGGCCGTCGCGGCGCGGGACCGCCCACTGCGACCACAGGAACCAGGCGTTGCGCCCGGCGAACACGAGCGCCGCCGCGAGCACCACCGCGAGCGTCCCGGAGGCCGCGGCGCCGCGCACCGTCGGGTCGTGTGGCCGGGCCCGGGCCGCGCCGACGATCAGCACCGCCCCGGCGACGACGGCGAGCGCCCCCGGCCCGGCGAGCGTCCCGAAGTAGTGGGTCCACTTCGACGGTGCCGGGGTGAGCAGCGCGAAGCCGAGCACCAGCCCGGCCAGGGGGACCGGCGTCCACCGCAGCCCGGGCGTCCAGTGGTGCGCGCCGCGGGCGACCAGCGGCAGCGCCGCGACCAGCAGCGCGACCGCGAGCAGCACCGGCAGGCGTCGTCCGAGACCGCCCTGTTCGGTGTCGAAGCCGAGCAGCAGCACCCAGCGGCGCACCTCGTCGTACCAGCGGACGTCGGGCCCGTAGAACGCGTGCATCTGCGTCGCACGGGAGACGGTGTAGAGGCTCTGCGTGGTGAACACGGTGACCAGCCCGGCGGCCGCGACCCCGGCGGCGGCCACCGCCGCGGCGACCCCGGTGCGGGTCCCGCCGGTGCGGGTCACCCTGCGCCACAACGCCGGGACGAGGAGCAGCAACGGCCCGGCCACGCTGATCGACGAGGGCGTCACGGCCAGCGCGAGCCCGGACGCGAGCGCGGTCCCGGCGATCCACAGCCCGGTGCGCCCACCCGGGCGGGCGGCCGCGCGCAGCCCGCAGGCCAGCGCCGCGGCGGCGAACAGTGCCGCGAACGGCTCCGGCCGGACCCCGGAGTTCAGCGGCAGCCACCACGCCAGCAGCGCCACGGCGAGCACGATGCGGACGCCGATCCGGCGCCGGTGCCGCGGCAGCAGCGCCGGCAGCGCGACCCGGCTGAGCAGCAGCCAGGTCAGCGCCCCGGCCACCATCGCCGGGACACGCAGCTCGAGCGGGCCCGCGCCGGCGTCGACGAAGATCTTCACCATCCGCAGGACCAGCGTGTACGGCGCCTCGGAGGCGTTGCCCCAGCGGTAGACGTTGCCGAAGTCCCCGGCGCCGGTGGCGTTGCGGGCGATGGCCTCGGTGAAGCCGTCGTCGGTGCTCAGCGGGCCGAGCACGACCCACGCGGCGAGCGTCCCGAGCACGACGACGTCGACGGCGGCCCGCGCGAGTCCCCGCAGCCCGAGCCGGGCGCGCAGCCGCCGGCGCAGGCCGGGACGGGCCCGGACCCGGTCCCCGGCGAGCCGGACCAGCAGGACCGCGGCGACGGCGGCGGCGAGCCACTGCGCGACGACCAGCACGACCTTGAGCACGGTGGGGGAGGCGGCGAACCAGTCGGCGGTGCGCGCGGTGACCTGCAGCCCGGTGGCGTCGGCAGCCGGCAGCGCGGTGGCGAACGCGCCGATCGCGCGGACGACGGCGCCGGGGAAGGACCGGGTGCCGCCGTTCGCGGCGGTCACGGTGGTCCCGGCCTCGTCGGCGGTGACGACGCGGCCGCAGTCGCCGTCGCCGAGCGGCTCGCGGACCAGCTCCTGCCCGCCGACCAAAACCCGGACGTCGCCGCCGCCGGCGACCACGGTGAACCCGATGTTCGGCTTCCCGACCGGCTCGGAGGAGACGACGGTGGCGTCGCTGGTGTCGGCGGCGCGCAACACGGTGCAGGGCAGCGTGATCCGCACCGACTCCGGGGCGGCGGGCACGAACGCCGCCGTCGTCGACGACGGCGCCTCACCGGCCTGCGGCCAGGTGACGATGGTGTCGCGGGTGATCACCTGGGCGAACGGGACCAGCGCGGCGAGCAGGAGCGCGACGAGGCCGGCGATGGTCGCGGTGATCGCGGCGCGCCGGCCGCCGGACGCGGTGCTCGCGGCGCGCAGGCTGCCGGGCTCCGCGGCGCGGGGCCGGGTCGTGTCGGCCGGCTCGTCGGAGCGCGTCGTGCCGGGGTTCGTCGGGTGGCTCATCGCGTGCGGGCGCGGCCCTTCTGCGTGCGGTCGGCGGGAGGCGTGCCGGAAACGTCGCGCGCCTCCCGCACATGATCGTCCAGACCGCGGCGCGGCGACCGGTGGGGCGTCGGCACGATCGTGGGGAGCACACGTGGGGTTCGTGTGCCGGCCGGTTCCGGATCACGTGTTCGTCCCGGGGTGCCGGGGGATGGAGGGCCCGGTAGCTCCGAACGGATGGCCCCGTGGCTCGACCGCCCGAGATCGGCGCGTTCGTGACAGGACGGCCGCGGGGCGAACGCCTCGTCACGACCGTGGCGATCACCGGGCCCTCGCCGCATCGTTGCAGGTCGCAGCGTTTGCGATGGCGAACGCAATTCGCACACTAGTTCGATTTCCGGTACACTGGCAGCATGACCGCGGTCCAGGAACCACCCGTCACCGACACCGGTGACCGTGGCGTGCCGCGGGTCGACTACACCCTGATGCAGGTCGCCATCGAACAAGCCGCCCTCGCCGACTCCGACGTCTCCGAGGCCGAGCTGATCGACGAGCTGCAGCAGCTGGAGGCGTTGAACAACTCCCTGGCCGCGCTGCGGGCGACCCGCCTGCGGCACTTCGCCCGCACCCACGTCGCGAACCAGATCGCCGCCGGGGCCGGCGAGCCGGAGAAGCTGGAACGCTCCGTCGCCTCGCAGCTCGGGATGGCCTGCAAGATCTCGCCGTTCACGGCACGGTCACGGATGCGGGTTGCCCGGGATCTCTACGACGGGTTCACCTACCTTCGCGCGCTGTTCGTGGCGGGTGAGCTGTCCGAGGACACGGTCGCGGCCATCATCACGGCTGCCGGTGACCTGTCCGCCCGGGACCGGGCCCGGCTCGACGCGCGGCTGGCCGAGCACGACCTCACCGGCCGCGGCATCGGCCGTCTGCGGGACCTGGTGCGCCGCCTGGTCGCCGAGATCGCGCCGGAGAAGTTCCGCGACCGTGCCGAGCAGGCGAAGTCCGAGCGTCGGGTGACGCTGCGCCCGGCGACCGACGGGATGGCGTACCTGACGGCGTATCTGCCGGTCGCGCAGGGTGCGGCGTGTCTGGCGGCGTTGCAGAAGGCGTTCACGACCCTGTCCTGCGACCCGGCGCCGTTGACGCGGACCCGCGCGCAGGTCATGGCCGACACCCTCGTCGAACGGCTCACCGGCAAGACGACCGCATCCGACGTGGACGTCGAGGTGCAGGTGATGGTGCCGCTGGCGGCGCTGCTGGATCCGGACAGCCCGCTACCGGCGGAGATCCCCGGCTACGGGCCCGTCCCCGCCGACCTGCTCGCCACCCTCACCGGCCAGAAGAGCCTGCGCCGGCTGATCACCAAGGACGGCATCGTCATCGGCGGGGACTCCCGGCGCCGCACCTTCACCGGCCCGCTCGCCGAGTTCATCCGGGCGCGGAGCCGCAACCGCTGCACCGAGCCGTACTGCGATGCCCCGGTCCGCCACATCGACCACGTACTACGGGCCGCCGACGACGGCCGCACCGAGTTCGACAACGGACGCGGAGTGTGCGAGTTCCACAACCACGTCCGCGAACAACCCGGATGGACCGTCGAACGCACCCCGGACGGGTTCCGCACCACGACACCCACCGGGCACGGCTATCTCGGCCCGGACCCACCGGCGGCCGAACCGTGACCCGGGTCAGGCGGTACCGGGAGTGCCGCCTCACCGGAGGGCACTCCGACTCCGGCCGGGCCGCCGGCGCCCGGACCGTCCGGTGTCTCGGGTAACGGAGCCTCCGTCGCGGTGCCCAGAGCCGTCCGGTCCGGCGGCGGGATGGCCGCGGTCGCGGCGAGGCCCTTCTCCGCCGCGACCGTCCGGACCGCGTCCACCACCAGCGACAACGCCGCCCGCCGTGCAGACCCGGTCCGGTAGGCCACCGACACCGTGCGGTGCAGCCCCTCGGTGAGCGCGACGACGTCGACCCCGGGCGGGCGCAGCGCCAGCCCCAGATCGGAGACCAGTGTGACCCCCAGCCCGGCCGCCACCATCGCCATCGCGGTCGCCTGCTCCTCGACCTCGTGGTCCACCCGCGGCTCGAACCCCGCCGCCTGGCACGCCAGCCGGGTCGCCCGGCCGAAGTGCGACCGCGCCGGCGGGGAGATCCACGGATGCTCCGACAGCTCGGCCAGCGCCACGCTGGCCGAGGGGACCGCACCGGAGGGGACCGCCGCGTAGAGCCGCTCGACCGCGATCACCGACCGCTGCAACGCCGGGTCCCACGGCATCGGGTAGTTCGAGTAGTCGATCACGAACGACAGGTCGAGCGCGCCGTCGCGGACCGCACCCGCGGTGTCCTCCGGCGCCAGCTCACGGCTGCGCACCACGATGCCGGGGTGCGTACGGGCCAGCGCCACCAGCGCGTCGGGCAGCAGGCCCGACGCCACCGACGCCCACACCCCCGCCCGGAGCCGGGCCGAGACGGTCTCCCCGGCCTCCTCGAGTGCCTCGGTGGCACGCTCCACCGAGGCGAGGATCTCCTCGGCGTGCTCGGCCAGCAGCACCCCGGAGTCGGTGAGCTGCACCCGGCGCCCGCGTCGCTCGAACAGGCGAGTCCCGACGTCGCGCTCCAGCTGGGCGAGCTGCTGGGACACCGCCGACGCGGTGTAGTGCAGCGCCGTCGCCGCCGCCGTGATCGTCCCGCGCCGGTGCAGCTCACGCAGCATCCGCAGCCGGGGCAACGACAGGTCCATGCGGGGAGAGTAAGGCCGCTGTGCAGGAACCGTGAACACGGCAGTGAATGATCCGTAAATGGACGCCCGCGGGGGTCCGCCCGCACGCTGTTGTCACCGGCCCGCAAGGCGGGGCCGACCCACGGACGACGAGGTCCGCCACACATCGAAAGACCGGTGGCACTCGCCGTTCCTCCAGGGAGCCCGAGAGGCCGGTGACAGCACGACGAGGAGGTGGGTCGCCATGACGACGATGCAGAACCCGGCCGGTAGCACCCCGCAGACGGCCCCGCAGATCACCCGGCAGGCCGCTCCGGCCCCGGTCGTCCCCGCAGCCCGCCCCGAGCCGTACATGCGACTGCAGTGGAACGACCCGGAGACCGGCGCCGTCGGTTACCTCGTCGTCCACACGCTGCGTGCCGGCCTCGCCACCGGCGGCACCCGGATGCGTGCCGGCTGCACGCTCTCCGAGGTCGAGGACCTCGCCCGGGGCATGGCGAACAAGACCGCCACCTTCGACCTGCCCATCGGCGGGGCCAAGGGCGGCATCGACTTCGACCCGAAGGACCCCCGCGCCGTCGAGGTGCTCGAGCGGTTCTGCGAGGCCATGCGCCCGTGGATCGACGCGCACTGGGTGACCGCGGAGGACCTCGGCGTCCCGCAGCACCTCATCGACGAGGTCTTCGCCAAGCTGGGCCTCGGCCAGAGCTACCACGCCGCGATCAGCCGCGCCGCCGACCCGGCCGCGACCCTCGAGCGGGTCCGCACCGGGCTGAAGGCCGAGGTCGAGCACGGTTTCGAGCTCGGTGACGTGATCGGCGGCTACGGCGTCGCGCACTCCTGCCTGGCCGCCGCGGTGAGCTGGGGCCAGGTCCCGGCCGACACCACCGTCGCCATCCAGGGCGTCGGCACCATGGGCGGCGCGGCCGCGTACTACCTGCACGAGGCCGGCATGAAGGTCACCGCCGTCGCCGACGCCGCGGGCACCCTCGTCTGCGCCGACGGCCTCGACGTCCCGGCCCTGCTGGACCTGCGCGACGGCTACGGCGAGATCGACCGCACCCAGCTGCCCGACGGGGTCGAGCAGCTGCCGCGCGGCGCGATCCTCTCCACCGACGCCGACATCTTCGTCCCCGCCGCGATCTCCTACGCGATCACGCCGGACAACTCCTTCGACGTCCGGGCCCGCGTCGTCGTCGAGGCCGCCAACGCCGCCACCACCCCGGAGGCGGAGGCCATGCTGGCCGCCCGCGGGGTCCCGGTCCTGCCCGACTTCGTCGCGAACGCCGGCGCCGTCGCCTGGGCCTGGTGGCTGCTGCTCGGCGAGGTCGACGACCAGCCGGAGAACTCGTTCGACAAGCTCCGCACGGTGATGCACGCCAAGGTCGCGCAGCTCATGGCCGCGTGGACCGACGAGGGCGTGACCCCGCGCGAGACCGGTCACCGCTGGGCCGACGCCCCGGCGCCGACCGTCGCGCCGGTCGTCATCCCCTGACCCGCGAACACGCACCGAACCCCCGTCGGCCCCGGTGGCAGGCGGGGGTTCGGTGCGTCTCGTTCAGCCGGTGCTCGCGGATGCTGCGGGCCTGCCGGTCGGCGTCGACCGTCTACAGGCCTCTGCTCGCGCCCGGGTACCGGACCAGTACCGCGAGCCGGTCGGTCCACGACGGCCCGCTCCCGGCCGGGGCGACGGTCACGCCGTCCGGCCCCGTCTCGACCACCGGCACCCGGCCCGGCACCCCGGCCAGCTCCCGGACCCGCTGCCCGGCGTGGTGGTAGAACTCCTCCTGCACAGCGCGGCCGAAGACCGCGAACCCGAGCCGCAGGATCGGGTTCGGCACCGGGGCCCGCCGGGAGAACGCCCGGATGACGAACTCGACGTCGCCGGACGCGAGGTCCTTCACCACCTCGTAGGTGAGCCGGCCCTCCTCCAGATGGCCCTGCAGCGTCTCGTACGTCCAGCCCCACACCCGCTGCCCGTCGCGCTCGGCGTCCTCGACGCCGGTCACCCGCACACCCAGGTGGAAGCGCATCGGCCCGAACCGGCCCTCCAGCAGCATGTTCCGGCCGAGCAGCGGGTCGCCGGGGCGGAAGATCCCGCGCAGCCGCCCCGGGGCGGTGAACTGGTAGTCGCGCAGCACCACGCACGCTCGCTCCCACGGCCCGCCCGGCTCCGGCGGCCCCGGTGCCTCCCGGCCGACCAGCGCGCGGCCGTGGTCGACGTGCCAGCGCGGGTCGTCGCCGGACTCGGGGGTCTCGGCGTCGTCGAAGTTGACCGCGAGCCCGGCCAGGCCGTCCAGCTCCGCGTCGAGGTCCGCGGGCGGGGTGGCACCGAGCGCGACGCCGGCGATCAGGACCGGCCCCCGCGGTGCTCGTCGCGGCGCATCGACTCGCCGATCACCCAGAACATCGACGGCCACATGCCGACGAAGATCGCGCGGCGCTCGGCGTTGCCCCGCTCGTCCTGGTCGACGGTCTTGGCGCGCAACCACAACCCGATCGACAGCCCGATCGTGCCGAGCGAGACCCATTGCAGCTGTGCGCCGCGTACGCCACCGCGGCGCAGCACTCCTCCGACCGTCATGCCGCCAGGTTCCCCGCTCGCGGGGCCGGTACACCCGTGCTGGACTCGCAGCATGGGACGAGCCGACACACCGGTGACCGGTGACCGCCGGTCGCAACGGGTGGCGGCGCTGCTGCGCTGGCCGCCGGCAGTGGTGCTGGTGTCGTGGCGCTACTTCTGGCGGGCGACCGCGATCCACCGCAGCGACGTCGCCGGGGACGCCTCCGACGAGCCACCGCGCACCCCGGCCGGGATCGACGACGCCGACGTCCAGGCCCCGTCCGACGGCTACGGCACTCTGCTGCACCGCACCTACTCCGCCCGGATCAAGGGCAGCGCCCTGACACCGGAGGAGCTGATGCGCCGCATCGTCGCCGACCCCAACCGCTGGTCGCCGGAGTTCGCCGTGTTCCGCCGCACCCGCGGCACCCCCGGCGCGATGAACGTCGGCGACGAGTTCCTGATCCGCATGCCCGGCCCCTGGGACGGCCCGGTCCGGGTCTGCGCCACCGGCCCGGCGAGCTTCTCCTTCGTCACCCTGCGCGGGCACCTCGAGGCCGGGCGGATCGAGTTCCGCGTCCGGCGCGACGACGAGCTGCCGCACCGGCTGCGTTTCGAGATCGAGTCCTGGGCACGGCCCGGGGACCGGTTCTCCCACGTGCTCTACAACCGGCTGCGGGTGGCGAAGGAGGTGCAGCTCAACATGTGGACGCACGCCTGCATCCGGGCCGCCCGGATCGCCGGAGGCCGCACCGACGGCGGCGTCACCGTCACCACCCGCCGCTGGAACACCGGCGCCCCGTGAGTGGTGCCGCTCCCGGCCGCACCGGGGGCGCGGAAAACCGGGTGCCTCCGGGGTAGTCCCCGCCTAGCCTCCCGGCCATGTTCGCCTCGATACGGCTGCGCGTCGCCTGACGGCGGCGTCACCCTCGCATTCCTCTCTCGGCGCCGCCGTCCCGCAGGTCCATGTACCCCTGCCGGACTCGGGAGCCCTCCTTGTCACGCCCACGTCCCCTCGGCCGTCACGAGCACGGCCAGAACTTCCTCACCGACCCCTCGGTCCCGGCGGCGCTGACCGCCGTCGTCACCGGGTGGCCGCCGTCGCCGCTGCTGGAGCTCGGCGCCGGTGACGGTGCCCTGACCGTCCCGCTGGCCGGGCTCGGGCGACCACTGACCGCCGTCGAGCTGGACCTCCACCGGGTCCGGCGGCTGCGGCGCCGTCTCGGCGGCACCGTCACCGTGCGGCACGGCGACCTGCTCGAGGCCCGTCTCGACCGGCACCAGGACGTCGTCTCCAACGTGCCGTACGCGTTGACCACCCCGCTGCTGCGCCGGCTGCTCGCCGCCCCGCGCTGGGGGCACGCGCTGCTGCTCCTGCAGTGGGAGGTCGCCCGCAAACGCGCCGCGGTCGGACCGACGAGCGCGCTCACCGCCCGCTGGTGGCCGTGGTTCGCGTTCCGGCTGGTCATGCGGGTTCCTGCCACCGCGTTCCGCCCCGTCCCGGCCGTCGACGGCGGGGTCCTGGAGATCACCCGGCGGCCCGTCCCGCTGGTCGACGGCCCGCCGCGGGCCTACCAGCGCACGGTCGACGCGGTGTTCACCGGGCGCGGCCGCGGGGTCGTCGACGTCGTCGGGCGCCGCTTCGGGCACCGGCTCGCCCGCGCGTGGGCCGCCGAGCACGCGATCGGGCCGCGCGCGTTGCCCCGCGATCTCGACGCCGGGCACTGGGCGGCGCTGCACGCCCGGATCCGCGCCCGCTGAGCGCGCCCGGGGCCGATGCCCCGAGGGGCACCCTCGTCACCACCGACGGGAACGAGGGTGCCCCTCGGGGCTCCAGGCGCGCGGGGCTCCCGGGCTCGGGGCTCCAGAGCGAGGGGACCACGGCACGAGAGGGGACCCCGTCACCTTCCGTTGCATCGGGACAGCACGGTCTGATCGTCTGAGCGGATGGAGGGCACCGCGCTGACCCGCCGCCGGTGGCTCGACCACGGCCGGCTGTCCTCGCACGCCTGTCGCTGAGCACGCTCCCCGCATCTGCTCACCTCCACCTCCGGCAGGTCACCCGTGTCCCGTCCCACCCCGCACCCCACGCCGCGCCGCGCCGCCGTCGCGAGCCTCGTCGGCACCACCATCGAGTGGTACGACTTCTACCTCTACGCCACCGCGTCCGCGCTGGTGTTCGCCCCGCTGTTCTTCACCGGCGTCGACCCGGCGGCCGGGCTGCTGGCCTCGTTCGCCACCTATGCCGCCGGGTTCGGCGCCCGCCCGGTCGGCGCCGTCGTCGCCGGGCACCTCGGCGACCGCGTCGGACGACGGTCGGTGCTGGTCGCGTCGCTGCTGCTCATGGGCGCCGCGACCACGCTGATCGGGCTGCTGCCCACCTACCCGACGGCCGGGCTGCTCGCCCCGGTGCTGCTCGTCGTCCTGCGCCTGGTGCAGGGCCTCGCGGTCGGCGCCGAGTGGGCCGGCGCGATGCTGATGGCCGTCGAGCACTCCACCGGCGACGGCCACGAGCGGCGCCGCGGGTTCTTCGGCAGCTTCCCGCAGATCGGCTCGTCGGCCGGGATGCTGCTCGCCTCCGGTGTCTACGCCGGGGTGCTCGGCGTCGTCGGGAAGGACGCGTTCCTGGCCTGGGGCTGGCGGATCCCGTTCCTGCTCAGCCTGCTGCTCGTCGGTGTCGGGCTGGCGATCCGGCTGACCCTGGCCGACCCGGCCGTGTTCACCGCCGCCCGCGACGCCGGGACCCTGGCCCGGATGCCGGTGCTGGAGGTCCTGCGCACCGACTGGCGCACCGTGCTGCTGACCATCGGCAGCCGGATCGCGCAGAACTCGGTCTACATCCTCGCGACGACGTTCGCGCTGACCTACCTGGCGCAGACCACCTCCGCGGCCGCGGGCGCCGGGCTCACCGCGGTGATCGTCGCGTCGGCGATCGGGCTGGTGTCGACGCCGCTGTGGGCGATCCTGTCCGACCGGGTCGGCCGCAAACCGGTGTACCTGGTCGGCGCGATCGGGGCGCCGCTGTTCCTCGCGGTGTTCTTCCTGCTGCTCGACACCGGGTCCACCGCGCTGGTCGTCGTCGGGATGGTCGTGCTGGTGAACCTGTTCCACGACGCGATGTACGGCCCGCAGGCCGCCTGGTACGGCGAGCTGTTCGACACCCGGGTCCGCTACAGCGGCGCCTCGCTCGGCTACCAGATCGGGTCGGTGATCGGCGGGACCACACCGCTGATCTCCACCGCGCTGCTCTACGCAGGCGGCGGCCGCCCCTGGCTGATCTGGGGCTGGTTCGCGGTGCTGTTCGCGATCTGCATCCTCGCCACCGTGCTGTCCCCGGAGACGCTGCGCACCGGCCTGCGCGACGACCGCATCACCCTCCCGACGAAGGAGAACACCCCCGCATGACCCGCCGGATCCTGCTCAACGCGTTCGACATGGCCTGCGTCGGGCACCAGTCCGCCGGGCTGTGGCGCCACCCGTCGGACGAGGGGTACCGCTACACCGACCTGGAGCACTGGACCGAGCTCGCCCGGATGCTGGAGGACGGCGGGTTCGACGCGCTGTTCCTCGCCGACGTCCTCGGCGTCTACGACGTCTACGGCGGATCCCGCGACGCCGCCGTCCGCGCCGCGGCCCAGGTCCCGCTGGCCGACCCGCTGCTGCTGGTCCCGGCGATGGCCGCGGTGACCTCCCGGCTCGGTTTCGGTGTGACCGTCTCGGTCGCCTACGAGCACCCGTACGCCCTGGCCCGACGGTTCGCCACGCTGGACCACCTCACCCGCGGCCGGGTCGCCTGGAACGTCGTGACCTCCTACCTGGACTCCGCGGCCCGCAACCTCGGGCGTTCCGGGCAGATCCCGCACGACGAGCGCTACGAGCTCGCCGAGGAGTTCCTGAAGGTCTGCTACAAGCTGTGGGAAGGGTCCTGGGAGGACGACGCCGTCGTCCGCGACGCCGCGCGCGGCGTGTTCACCGACCCGGCGAAGGTGCACGACATCGGCCATCACGGCCAGTGGTTCGACGTGCCCGGCGCGTTCCTGACCGAGCCGTCCCCGCAGCGCACCCCGGTGATCTTCCAGGCCGGGGCGTCGCCGCGCGGCGCCCGCTTCGCCGGCACCCACGCCGAGGCCGTGTTCGTGTCCGGACCCTCACCGGCGGTCGTCCGGCGCTCGGTGGATGCGATCCGCGGCGAGGCGGAGCAGGCCGGGCGCGACCCGCGCTCGGTGAAGGTGTTCGCGATGCTCACCGCGATCGCCGGGGAGACCGACGAGGCCGCGCACGCCACCCTGGCCGAGTACCTGCAGCTCACCGACCCGGAGGCGGCGCTGGCGCTGTTCGGCGGCTGGTCGGGCGTGGACCTCGCCGGGGCCGACCCGGGACAGAAGCTGGAGTACGTGCAGACCGAGTCGACGCGCTCGGCCCTGGCCGCGTTCACCGGGCCCGACCGGGACTGGACGGTGCAGGAGCTGGCCGAGTTCATCACCGTCGGCGGGCGCGGGCCGGTCGTCGTCGGGTCCGGCGCGACCGTCGCCGACGAGCTGGAGCGCTGGGCCGACGAGGCCGACCTCGACGGCTTCAACCTCGCCTACGCCGTCACCCCCGGCACCATGCGCGACGTCGTCACCCACGTCGTGCCGGAGCTGCGCCGCCGCGGCCGGGTCCCCGCCGCGCCCGACGCCGGCGGGCCGACGCTGCGCGAGCGCTACGGCACCGGCGACGGCGCCCGCCTCGGCAAGGACCACCCGGGAGCCGGGTACCGCAGTCACTGATCCACCCACACGTTCACCCACACGAGCCACGCCCCGGTCGTGATCGTCTCCACGACTCCGGCGGGCCGTTGGAGACAGCGAGATGGAACGCGACGAGAACGGTGTCCCGCAGGGCCCGGACAAGAGCAAGCCGCTGATGGTGCTGCTCGTGTCCGTCGCGCTCGCCGCACTCACCCCCGCGGGCCCGCTCGCCCCGGACCAGCAGTGGTCGGTCACCCGGGACCTGCTCGCGACCTCCAGCACGGCCGCCGCCGGGACGGCGCCCGCGGTCGTCCACCGCGAACAGCGGATGACGACGCCCAAGGGACCGGTGACCAGCGACGTCGTCGTCGCCGACCTGCGACGGGTGCGCGCGACCCTGCTCACCGGCCGCACCGTGGGGCAGCGGGCCACCCCGCAGGAGCGCGCCCGCGCCGCCGGGGCGGTCGCCGCGATCAACGGCGACTTCTTCGACTTCGGCCGCAGCAACGCCCCGTCCGGGCCGTCGGTGCAGGGCGGGGTCGCACTGACCTCGCCGGTCCCGGCCGGGCGGCGGCTGGCCCCGGGGGTCCCCGGGGACCAGGAGGGCGACGCGCTGGTGATCGACAAGGCGGGCCGGGCGCGGCTGGACCGGCTCACCCTGGCCGGGGAGGTACGCGGGCCGCGCGGCAGCTTCCCGATCCGCACCCTCAACGCCTACGCCGTCCCGGAGGGCGGCATCGGGATCCTGACGCCGGCCTGGGGCGACCGGGACCGCAACGCGACGCTGTGCGGCACGAACACCGACCGGAACGCGCCCTGCCCGCCGGACCGCACCGAGGTCGTCGTCGACGGGGCCCGGGTCACCGCGGTCCGCGAGCCCGGGGCCGGGCCGATCGGGCCGGGGCAGAAGATCCTCGTCGGCCGCGACGAGGGCGCGTGGCAGCTGCGCAGGCTGCGGGTCGGTGACTCCGTGGTGCTGCACCACCGGCTCGTCGCGAGGTCCGGCGCCTCGCCGCGCACCGCCGTCGGCGGGAGCCCGATCCTGCGCGGTGGCCGTCCGGTGCCCGGGCTCGACACCCGGGCCCGCGCCCCGCGCAGCGCCGCCGGCATCACCCGCGACGGCAGGCTGGTCCTGGTCACCGCGGACGGCCGGGAGACCACCAGCGTCGGCGTCACCCTGGCCGAGACCGCGGACCTGTTGCGCCGCGCCGGGGCCGTCGACGGCGTCAACCTCGACGGCGGCGGGTCGTCGATGCTGGTGTACCGGGGCAAGGTAGTGAACCGGCCCGCGGGCGACGCCTACCGGCTGGTCCCGAACACGCTCGCGATCATGAACTGAGCGTCATCGGCCGAGGGCGCGGCCACCGGTCGCGACCAGCGCGGACCCCAGGGTCCGGGCGCGCTCCAGCCCCGGCGCGACGGTGTCGCCGGTCGTCTCGGCGACCAGCTCGGCGACCGGGCCGGCGACCTCGTCGGGGCGGTGGCGGACCACCCAGTGCCCGCCGGGCAGGTGCCGGACCCGCAGGTCCGGGGCGAACGGCGCCGCGGAGACCGCCATGTCGGTGCCGACGTAGGCGTCCCGGCGCGGGCACAGGATCTGCACCGGCAGGTCGGTGCGCCGGATCTGCGGGTTCCCCAGGCGGCGGGGCAGGTTGCGGCGGTAGAGCTCCAGGCCGTGCACCGCGTCGGCGGGGTCCGGCGGGGCGATCCGCTCCGAGCGGGCCACGATCCGGCCGAGCAGCCCGGAGCGGATCAGCAGCTCCGGCAGCACCGGGATCCGGAAGAACACCGTGTACCAGGAGTGCAGCATCTGCCGGGCCACCGCGGGCAGGTCGCGGCGGGCCCGGCGGCCGAGGAACCGGGCCACGTGGTCCAGGCACGGACCGGAGATCGAGGTGAACGACGCGACCCGGCCGGTGAGCGCGTCCCCGGTCACGGCGTGCCAGGTCTGGATCGCGCCCCAGTCGTGCGCGAGCAGGTGCACCGGCTCGGCGGGGGAGACCGCGTCGCACACCGCCCGCAGGTCCGCGGCCAGCAGCTCCAGGTCGTAGCCGGCGCGGTCGCCGGGCACGCCGGAGGCACCGGCGCCGCGCACGTCGTAGGTGACGACGCGGTGCCCGGACCCGACCAGCGCGTCGGCCACCCCGTCCCACACGTGGTGGTCGTCGGGATAGCCGTGCACCGCCACGACGGTCGGGCCCTCCCCGCGCACCTGCACCGCCAGCGACAGGCCGTCGCCCGTCCGTACCGTCACGTCATCGACCACATGATCATCGTAGGCACGGGCGGGCGAAACTTGACGAAATCGGCCCGCATCCCCCTGACCGGGCACGACGGCGGCGCTACCGTCGCGGCCATGGGCGCAGCGGTGACACCGACGGTGATCCGGGCCGTCCCGCGCGACCGGGACGGCTGGCGGGTCGCGGCGGACCGGGTCGCGGTGCTGCTCGCCGAGGCCTGCGACGCCGGGCTCCCCGCCACCGACGCCCGCCGCGCCTGGCACCGGCTCGACGCCGCCGTGCAGGACGCCCAGGACCGGCCCGGCTACCCGCCCGGCCCCTGCCCGGACCTGTGCCTGGTCCCGGTCGTGCCCGCCGACCTCGGGCCGCTCGCCGGAGCGGCCGCGCTGCTCGGGCGCGGCCTGCTGCCCGCCGCCGACCCGCGGATCGTGGTCGCGCTGGCCCGCACCTCGGCCCGCTGCCGTACCGCGCCCGGGACGGCGGTACGCGAGCTCGCCCGCGCCCACGGCGTCCTCGACCTGCACCTGGGCACCGACGGCGAGCTGCTCTACGCCCTGGCCGGGATCGCCGCGCGCTCACCGGGCATGCGGGTCGTCGCGGCCCGGGTGGCCGGGCGCGTCGGCCCGATGTGGGCGGCGGGCGGTGAGCACCCGCACGCCGTCGGGCCCGCCCCGGTCGGGTGAGCGCGGGGTAGGTTCGGTGCCGTGACTGCACCGGCGTGGTTCACCGAGGCCCTCGCCGTCCCGGCCGGGACGGGTGAGACCGGGGCCGGTGGCGTCCCGATCCGGTACCGGACCTGGGGCGAGCCGGGCGCCCCGGGTGTCGTCCTCGTGCACGGCGGTGCCGCGCACAGCCGCTGGTGGGACCACGTCGCGCCGCTGCTGGTCGAGGGCAGGCGCCGCGTCGTCGCGCTCGACCTGTCCGGGCACGGAGACTCCGGCCGGGCACCGGCCTACGACCTGCACCGCTGGGCCGCCGAGCTGCGCGCGGTGGTCGCCGCGTCCGGGGTGGGGGAGCGGCCCACGCTGATCGGGCACAGCATGGGCGGGTTCGTCACGCTCACCGCCGCCCTGACCTACGGCGAGGAGCTGGCCGGGGCGGTCGCCGTCGACTCCCCGGTGAAGGACCGCTCACCGGAGGAGCGGGCCGCCCGGTCGCGGCGCGCGTTCGGCCCGGCCCGCGTGCACCCCGACCGCGACGCGCTGCTCGCCCGGTTCCGCACCATCCCCGAGCAGGACGGCGACCTGCCCTGGGTGCACGCCCACATCGCCGAGCACAGCATCCGCGCCGTCGACGGCGGCTGGACCTGGAAGTTCGACCCGCAGATCTTCGGCGGCATCGGGCTCACCCCCGGCGAGCTGGGCCGCCCCGGCTGCCGGGTCGCCCTGTTCCGCGCCGAGCACGGGCTGGTACCCGCAGACATGGGGGAGATGGTCGTCGACCGGATGGGGCGGCCCGCCCCGGTCGTCGAGCTGCCCGGCGCCGGGCACCACGTGATGATCGACCAGCCGCTGGCGCTGGTCGCGGCGCTGCGGACGCTGCTGGCGGACTGGGAGAACCCGGTGCCCGACGCGTGGAACCGCAGCACCGCACCCGCGCAGGCCGCGGCACGCTGAGCCGCTCAGCCGGAGCCGGTGAGGGTCTGCCAGATCAGCACCCCGTTGAGCGCGATCACCACCGCGGTCACCAGGACCGCCGTCGCGGTGGTGACCCGGTGGTTCACCAGCTCGCCCATGACGTCGCGGCGGGCGGTCAGCCACACCAACGGCGCCAGCGCGAACGGGATGCCGAAGGACAGCACCACCTGGGACAGCACCAGCGCCCGGGTCGGATCCATCCCCACCCCGAGGACGACGAGTGCCGGCAGCAGGGTCAGCGCGCGCCGCAGCACCAGCGGGATCCGGCGCCGCAGGAAGCCCGCCATGATCACCTGGCCGGCGTAGGTCCCCACCCCGGACGACGCGAACCCCGAGGCCAGGAGCGCGATCGCGAAGCCGTACGCGGCCACGGAGTCGAGCCGGGTGCCCAGTGCGGCGAAGATCCCCTCCAGGGAGTCGGTGTCGGCGATCCCGGTCCCGGCGAACAGCGCCGCGGCGATCACCAGCATCGCCAGGTTCACCAGCCCGGCGACGCCCATCCCCGCGACGATGTCGAACTGCCCGGCCCGCAGCAGGAACCGGGTGTCGGCCGGGGTGCGGGCGACGACGCGGCGCTGCGTGAGCGCGGAGTGCAGGTAGATCACGTGCGGCATGACGGTGGCGCCGAGGATGCCGGTGGCCAGCACGACCGAGTCGAGCCCGTCGAAGGCGGGGACCAGCCCGGCGGCGAGGGCGCCGCCGTCGACCGGGACGCGGAACACCGTCGAGACCAGCCCGACCAGGATGACCAGCAGCAGGAACACGATCGCCCGCTCGAACGGCCGGTGCCCCCGCGACTGCAGCCCCAGCAGTACGAACGCCAGCACCCCGGTGACCACCCCGCCGGTGAACAGCGGGATCCCGAACAGCAGGTGCAGGGCGACCGCGCCGCCGATCACCTCGGCCAGGTCGGTCGCGATCGCCACGAGCTCGGCCTGCGCCCACATGAACCGGGTGCCCCACCGCGGCATGTGCTCACGGCACAGCTCGGGCAGGTTCGACCCGGTCGCCAGGCCCAGCTTCGCCGAGAGCGACTGGATGAGCATGGCCATCAGGTTGGCCAGCACGATCACCCAGACCAGCAGGTAGCCGTAGCCGGCACCGGCGGAGAAGTTCGTCGCGAAGTTGCCCGGGTCGACGTAGGCGACCGCGGCGACGAACGCCGGGCCGAGCACGGCGAGGCGCCCGCGCCAGCCGCTGTCGCGCAGAGACTCGACCGTGACTGCCTGCTGCACCCGACCTCCTGAGGGCTTCCGAACCCGGAGTGTAGGAAGGGCTAACTAGGAGATGCCAGCAGGTGTGAGCCGGCGGTGCATCACGTGCAGCCCGGTGGTGGAGCCGTCGGGGAGCCGGAAGGCGTCCGGGACGATCCCGACCGTGGTGAACCCGAGCGAGTGCCACAGCGCCACCGCCCGGGTGTTGGACTCGACGACGGCGTTGAACTGCATGGCCGCGTAGCCCTCGGCGGCCGCGGCGGCCAGGACGTGCTCACCGAGTGCGCGGCCGGTGCCGCGGCCGGCGCGGGCCGGGTCGACGGCGAAGCTCGCGTTCGCGACGTGTGCGCCGGGCCCGGGACGGTTCGGGCCGAACTCGGCGGTGCCGACCACGGTGCCGTGGGTGCCGTCGCGGGCCACGACGGTCCGGACCGGCGGGCCGGGCATCCACATCGCCCTGGCGTCCTGCTCGTCGACGTCGGTGGGGACGGCGTAGGTGCGGCCCTCGGCGAAGACCTCGCGCAGGATCGCCCAGATGGCGGGCCAGTCGTCCTCGCGGGCGTCGGTGATCAGCACCGCCTCAGCGTAGGAGCGCTGTCACGGGAGATAGAGGTCGCGCGGCCCGGCGTCGACGGCCTCGATGCCGCCGCCGGTGTGCTCGGCGAGCCAGGCGGTGAAGGCGTCGACGTCGGTGACGGCGACGGTGAACGTGACGTCCGCGCCGTGGCTGACGTCGCGCAGCCGGTACGGCGAGGCCCGCAGCTCGTGCTCGAGCCGGCCGGCGCGGTCGTGCGGCAGGGCCAGCAGCAGCTCCCGGTGCCGGACCCGGCGCAGCGTGCCGACCTCGTCGAGGGTGGCGGCCAGCGCTCCGGAGTAGGCGCGGACCAGGCCGCCCGCGCCGAGCTTGGTGCCGCCGAACCACCGGCTGACGACCGCGACGACGTCGGTCAGCTCGCGGCGGGTGAGCACCTCGAGCATCGGCACGCCCGCGGTGCCCGACGGCTCGCCGTCGTCGTTGCTGCGGGCGGTCACGTCGCCGGTGCCGGGGTCACCGATCCGCAGTGCGGTGCAGTGGTGCGTGGCGTCGGGGCCTGCGCGGCGGACCCGGTCGACCACGGCGGCCGCGGCGTCGGTGCTGCGCACCCGGGCGACGGTGCAGACGAACCGCGACCGGGAGACCTCGGTCTCGTGCTCGCCGTCGCGGGCGATCACCCGCATGCGGCGCCCCGGTGCGTGGTTCCGCAGGTCACAGCGTGACGCGGGTCGCGATCGGCTGCGGTTCGGAACCGATTCAGAAGACACTGGAGCGGTACGACGACCACGAGAAGGGACCACCCCATGACCGACACCCTCCGCACCCTGCGTTCCGGTGTCGCCGGCCTCGTCCGCCGGATCGACACCTTCACCCTCGAGGCGTTCAACCCGGTCTACCCGACGCCGGCCCGCGACGACCGCTGACGGTACGGGGCACGAGGCCCCGTACCGCCGGCCGGCCGTTCGCAGGGGGAGTGCACGTCCGGGCAGAGCCGCCCGGACCCGCCCTTGCCGTCTCTCTCAGTCCTCCGGCGTCTCCGCCGGGGCCGCGGGCACCTTCAGCGGTCGCAGCCGCACCCACAGGACGAACAGCACGCCCACCACGAGCATGGCGATGCCGGTCTCGAGGTTCAGGTTCGAACCGCCGGTCTTCGCGAGATTCTCCGGGTCGTTCCCCGACACGATCCCCATGATCAGCAGCACGATGCCGTAGACACCGAACAGCAGCGCGATCACCGAGCGCAGGTCGAACAGGTTCGCCGCGGTCGCGGAGACGGGCGCGTCCGCGCCGCTCCGGGGCTCGGCGGTGTCGTCGATCCTCGACATGTCGTCCTCCCTCTCAGCCCGCGACGATGTACATGATGACGGTCAGCGCCAGGACGCCGACGCCGAGCACGGTCGGCGAGCGGTACCAGCCGGCGTCCTCGCCCTCGCTGGAGTGCGCGCGCTGCTCCTTCGGCGTGAGGCTCCACACCAGCCCGACCAGCTCGTTCTCCGGCTTCGGCGCGGTGACCAGCGAGACCGCCCCGGCCACGGCGACACCGACGACGAACGCCGCGATCGCGCCGAGGAAGCTGCCCGCCTGGCTCGACACCGCGATGACCTCGGTGCGCACCAGCACGTCGACGATCACCGCGGCGGTGGTGCCGGACAGCAGGCCGATCCAGGCCGACGGCCCGGACATCTTCTTCCAGAACAGGCCCAGGATGAAGATCGCGAACAGCGGGGCGTTGAAGAAGGAGAACAGGGACTGGATGTAGTCCATCAGGTTCTCCGAGCCCGACGCGATGAACGCCGTCCCGATGGCCAGGACACAGCCCACGATCGTCACGATCCGGCCGACCTGCAGGTAGTAGCGGTCGTCGCGGCCCGGGCGCGCCCAGTCCTGCCAGATGTCGTAGGTGAACACCGTGTTGAACGAGCTGATGTTCGCCGCCATGCCCGCCATGAACGCGGCCAGCAGGCCGGCGATCGCGACGCCCAGGATGCCGTTCGGCAGGACCTCCTTCATCAGCAGCGACAGCGCGTTGTTGTAGGTGATGCCGTCGACGGCGTCGCCGCCGTTGGCCTTCACCTGGCTGATCTGCGGCACGATGATCGCCGCGAGCATGCCCGGGGTCACGATGACCAGCACGACCAGCGCCTTCGGGAACGCACCGATGATCGGGGTGCGCCGCGCGGCGGACATCGACTTGGCCGACAGTGCGCGCTGCACCTCGGCGAAGTTGGTCGTCCAGTAGCCGAAGGAGAGCACGAAGCCCAGCCCGAACACGATGCCCAGCACCGACAGGAACGGGTTCGCGATCTCGGTCAGCGGGGTGCCCGGCCAGGCCGAGAGGTCCGCGCCGCCGCTGGGGCCCGCGGTGACCTTCTCCTTCAGGCCGTCCCAGCCGCCGACGCGGTTGAGGCCCGCGAGGGTCAGCGGGATGAGCAGCGCGAGGATCACGAAGAACTGCAGGACCTCGGTGTAGATCGCGGCCGAGAGCCCGCCGAGGGAGATGTAGCAGAGCACGACGACCGCGGCGACCGGGATCGCGACGATCAGCGGCCAGCCCAGCAGCGCCTCGAGCACCAGGCCGAGCGAGAACAGGTTGACGCCCGCGATCAGGATCGAGGCGACGGCGAAGATCACCGCCTGCACGCGCTGGGTGGTGCGGTTGAACCGCTTGAGCAGGAACTCCGGCACCGAGCGGGCCTTGGAGCCGTAGTAGAACGGCATCATGACCAGGCCGAGGAAGACCATCGCGGGGATGGCGCCGAGCCAGTAGTAGTGCACCGTCGGGATGCCGAACTGGGCGCCGTTGGCGACCATGCCGATCAGCTCGAGCGCACCGAGGTTGGCCGAGATGAACGCCAGGCCGGTGATCCAGGCCGGCATCGACCGGCCGGACAGCAGGAAGTCCAGGCTGGACGAGACCGAACGGCGGGCCGCGTAGCCGATGCCGAGCACCAGCACGAAGTAGAAGACCACCAGCAGGTAGTCGACCCAGTTCGGGTGCAGACGGAGGATGTCCGCGGTCATGCCCCGGCCTCCCGCGTCAGGGCCCGCCGGTGGGCGGGGGTGTCGCCGTGAAACATGGTCGTGGACGCTCCTCGACGTTGAGTCGTTCTGTGCGGGTTCGCGGCGAAGCTGTGCGACGTACCACAGGAGCCGCGAACGCCGCACAATGTAACTCGCAGTCGGACAGAAGTGAACACGTTCGCTCGAATCCGAGACCGGACAGTGATGCGGATTCCGGAACCATCGGCGCTACGTGATCGTCCGAGCACAGGCGTATTGCCGTACGTGCGGTTTTGTTGCACTATGTTCGGGTGAGTGAGAACCGGGGCCGCGACGAGGCGGCCCGGCCCGGACCGGGCCCGACATGAGCCTGCTGGGTGAGCAGCGCCGCGAGCTGATCGTCGAGCAGGTGCGCGAACGCGGCGCCGTACGGGTCTCCGAGCTGGCCGAGCACCTGTCGGTCTCGGAGATGACGGTGCGCCGGGACCTGGACGTCCTGGCCCGCCGGCGGCTGGTGGACAAGGTCCACGGCGGGGCGACGGCGGTCGGGGAGCTGGGATCGGAACGGCTCGGCGAACCGGCCGGGCACGGCACCGACGAACCCGAGTTCGCCGCCAAGGCCGACCGCGAGCGCCGGGAGAAGGAGGCGATCGCGGCCGAGGCCGCCCGGCTCGTCGAGCCGGGCGCGGCGATCGGGCTGTCGGCCGGGTCGACGACGTGGCGGCTGGCATCGCTGCTGGCACGGGTGCCGCGGCTGACGGTGGTGACGAACTCGCTGGTCGTGGCGGACGCGCTCTACAGCGGCGGCGCCGAGGCCCGGGGGAGCACGGTGATCCTCACCGGTGGCGTGCGGACGCCGTCGGAGGCGCTGGTCGGGCCGGTCGCGGTGGGCTCGTTGCGCTCGGTGAACCTGGAGATCGTCTTCCTGGGCGTCCACGGGATGAGCGCGGCGGCGGGCTACTCGACGCCGAACCTCACCGAGCGCGACACCGACCGGGCGCTGGTCGACGCGGGGCAGTCGCTCGTCGTCGTCGCCGACCACACCAAGTGGGGCGGCGTCGGCATCTCGACGATCGCCGAGCTCGGCGAGGCCGACGTGCTGGTCACCGACGACGGCCTGCCCGAGGACGGCCGCGCGGTGCTGGAGAGCGAGGTCGGGCGCGTGATCCTCGCGCGGCCCGGCACCTAGGAGGACGGGAACGGCACATGGGAACGGAACAGTGGAGACGGTGACCGACACGGTGCGCACGCTCAGCACCCACCTGGCCGACGGCCGGGAGATCCTCTGGTTCGACGAGCCGGGGACCCCGCCGCGTGACCCCGCGACGCTCGTCGACCACCGCGACCTGCCGCCGGTCGTCCCGGCCTCGCAGCTGCGCTACGACGCGCTGATGGGGGAGTGGGTGACGATCGCGGCGCACCGGCAGAACCGGACCTACAAGCCACCGACCGACCGGTGCCCGCTGTGCCCGACCCGCGGTGACCGGCTCACCGAGGTACCGGCCCCGTCCTACGACGTCGTCGCGTTCGAGAACCGCTTTCCCTCGTTCGGTGCCCCGGCCGGCTCACCGCCGCCGGAGGTCACCGGGGACGCCCCGGTCGCGGCCGCCGGCCGCTGCGAGGTCGTGTGCTTCACCGACGACCACGACACCCCGTTCGCCGGGCTCACCCCGCAGCGTGTCCGGCTGGTGCTCGACGCCTGGGCCGAGCGCACCGCCGAGCTGGGCGCCCGGCCGGGCGTGCGCTACGTGTTCCCGTTCGAGAACCGCGGCGCCGACATCGGCGTCACGCTCGGGCACCCGCACGGCCAGATCTACGCCTACCCCTACGTGCCTCCGTTCCCGCAGCGGATGCTGGCGAACGTCGCCGCGTACCGCGCCGAGACCGGGGAGAACCTGTTCGACGTCCGGCTGGCCGCCGAGCGGGCCGGGGAGCGGGTCGTCGTCGCGAACGAGCACTGGACGGCGTTCGTTCCGGAGGCGGCGCGCTGGCCGGTCGAGGTGCACCTGTACCCGAACACCCCGACCCCGGACCTGCCCGCGCTCGACCCCGCACAGCGGGACGCATTCGGGCCGCTCTACCTGGACCTGCTGCGCCGCCTCGACGCGCTCTACGGCGAGGAGCTGCCCTACGTGGCGGCCTGGCAGCAGGCCCCCGTGCGGGAGGCCGACGGCCGGTCCGATGCCCGGCTGCACCTGCGCCTGCACTCGATCCGCCGGGCCCCCGGGAAGATCAAGTACCTGGCGGGATCGGAGACCGGGGCGGGTGCGTTCATCTCCGACGTGTCGCCGGAGGCGGCGGCGGAGCGGCTGCGCTCGCTGTAACCACGCAACAGCCCCCACAACAGCGACGAGGCCGGTATCCCCTCCCCAGGGGTACCGGCCTCGTACGTTTCTCGGGTGTGTGGCTCAGGAGAGCCGGAGCGCGTTGTGGAACGGCATCGCGCTGACCTGCGAGTACTTCACCGGCTCGCCCTCCTGGGAGGCGTGCAGCACCTTGCCGTTGCCGGCGTAGATACCCACGTGGCTGACCGGGGAGTAGAAGAACACGACGTCGCCGGGCTGCAGCTCGTCCTCGGAGACGTCCTGGCCGTCCATCTGGGACTGGGCCGAGGAGCTGCGGGGCAGGTCCTTGCCGACCTGCTCGAAGGCCCACTTCATCAGGCCGGAGCAGTCGAAGGAGTTCGGGCCGGTGGCGCCCCAGACGTAGGGCTTGCCCAGCTTGGTCTCCGCCGCGGACAGCGCCTGCGTGCCGATCGACGAACCGGCCGGGGCGTCGGACTTCGTGTCGCTGCTGCTGGAGTCCCCGGAGCCGGAGCCGGAGCCGGAGCCGGAGCCCGAACCGGAGTCCGAACCGGAGCCGGAGCCGGAGTCCGAACCGGAGCCGGAGTCATCGCCGGCGCCCTGACCGGTGTCCGAGCCGGGGCCGTCGTCGTCGGAGTCGCGGCCGGTGCTCGGGGTGGTGGTCGCCGCCGAGCGGACGGCGGTGGCCTTCGCCGCGGCGGCGGCCGCCTTCTGCCGGGCCTCGTGCTGGGCGGCGGCCTGCTTGGCGGCCTGCTGCTTGGCCACGGCGGTGATCCGGGCGGCATCGGCCTGCTGGAACGCCTGCGGCACGGCCGCGGAGACGTTCTGGAAGCCCTGGGTCATCGACGTCGCGGTCTGGCTGGTGCCGCCCTGGGCGCCGGCGGCCGGGGTCGAGAGCCGCATGGTGTTCTCCGAGGAGGCACCGGCGAGGCCGATGGACTGCTCGGTGTCCTCGGGGGCGTCCTGGCCGCCGAGCGTGGTCACCACGCCCATGACGGCGGTGGCACCGACCAGCGTCGCGGACATCGTCGCGGCGACGGCGCGGGGGTTGCGGCCCCAGGATCCGGTGTCGCCGCCACGGCCGCGAATCAGGCCGACCGGGGTGGAGGAGGTCAGGCCGGCCGGGGCGTCGCGGGTGACGACGGTGTCGCCGGCGTCCGGCACGGAGGCGCCGTGCCCGGCGGCGAACTGCTCGGCGGGGACGTGCTCGGTGGGGAGCTGCTCGACGGCCGGGCCGAACGCGTCGGCGGTGTGGTCGGCGGTGTGGGCGGCACGGTGGCCGCCGGTGGCCGGGGCGGTGAAGCCGGCGTCGGAGTAGCGGGCGAGCAGCTCGCTCGCGGAGATGCCGGCGGAGGCGTCGCGGTCGCGGCGACGGCGGGGGAGCGCGTCGGTCCCGGTGGTCTCGAGGGTCTCGCCGGGGTGAGTCAGTGCAGAGGTCATTCGGGGGTCCTCGTCGTCCGGCGGGTACGCCATCGGCGGGGGAGCCGACGTACCCGTCCCCGCCACCAGCTGGGTGGGCGCCAGGGGGAGTGTCGGCGGCGGGGAGCGAACGACCGACCGGGCGCACCAGCCGACGTGTGCCGACCAGCGAGAGCAACGTAACCGGTCCGTGATGCGCCGGTGCAGCGGACCCGCCGTCCGTGCGACGAGCGGTGGCTGTGGCGCGATCCACGCACATATCTACCGCCGAACGGTGGACACCCTGGCCCGTTCGGATCCCGTGCCCAGGTGGGCCCACGGTGAGCGGTTGGTGCAATCGGAGTAGCGGACCGGTGCACGTGCCGCCGTTCGGGGCGGGCGCAGGGGCGCTCAGGAGCGCCCGGCCGGCTCCGGGGTGTCGAGGTCGGCGGGTGCGGTGGAGCCGGCGAGGCCGAGGGCGCTGCGGTAGATCTCGTCGAGCTGGTCGGCCCAGTGCGTCGCGGAGAAGCGCTGCAGGAAGCGCTCCCGGGCGGCGGCACCGCGGGTCGTGCGCAGTTCCGGGCGCCGGACCATCCGGACGACCTCCTCGGCGATCCGCGTCGCCGATACCGGCACGAGTGCACCGGTGTCGCGGGTGACGATCTCCGGGATGCCGCCCACCCGGGTCGCGACGGCCGGGGTGCCGGTGGCCTGCCCGAGGACCAGCACGCGGGGCATCGTGTCGTGCCGGGTGGTGTGCAGCTGCAGGTCGGCGCCCTTGAGCAGCTCGATCGGGTCGGTGGTGCGGCGGAACGCGATCCGCCCGGCCAGCGCCGGGTCGGCGGCCACCCGCGACTCCAGCCACGGCCGCAGCGGGCCGTCCCCGCCGAGCACGACGGTCACCGGCTCCTCGGCTGGGAGCTCGGCGAGGGCGTCGAGCAGCATGTCCTGGCCCTGACCGCGGCGCATCGGCGCGAGCGACACGGCGACCACCTCGTCGTCGCCGACGCCCAGCGAGCGACGCAGCCGGGCCGCGTCCTCCGGGGTGCTCGCCCCTGGGTCGAGCGCACCGTCGGGGATCACCGACAGCCCGGACATCGACCCGGCGACTCGGCGGTACCAGTCCCGTTGCAGCAGCGACGTCGCGATCGTGCGCGTCATGAACCGCTTGCGGGCCAGCGTCTTCGCCGTCCGCCGCAGGTGGTCGGCGCGGTCGGCGGGCTCGTCGTGGATGTGGTGCAGCGTCGAGACGGCCGGGACCCGCAGCCGCCGCGCGGCGGCCGACCCGACGACGTCGGCGCGGGCGCCGTGGGTGTGCACGAGCTGCACGCCGTGCTCGCGGAACGCCGCGACGACCTGCAGCACCCCGCGCGGGTCCCACGGGGCCAGGTTCAGCTCGATCGACGCCGACCCGGCCCGGTCCAGCGCCCGCTCGACCGTGGGATCGGCGGTCCGGGCCAGCGCGACGACGACGATCTCGAACCCGGCGTCGGGGCCGGCGGTGGCCAGGTCGGGGAGGGCGGCGGCGACCCCGCGCGGGTCCAGCGAGTCGACGAGGTGCCCGATCCGGAGGGGGCTGGTGGTCACGGCGCGTCGTCCTCCCGGGGTGGTGCGGGTCTCGTTCGGCGTGCTCGCTCTCACCCTACCGAGGAAGCAGGGTCGGCTGCGGCTACCGTCGCGGGAATGCGCACGGTGCTGGTGATCGGGATCGGGGCGGGCGACCCGGAGCACCTCACGCTCCAGGCGGTCACCGCGCTGGGACGGGCGGACGTCGTGTTCGTCATCGACAAGGGGCTCGACTCCGGCGGGCAGGACGACCTGCTGGCCCTGCGCACCGAGATCCTGCGCCGGCACCGTCCGGACGGCGGCTACCGCCTGGTCACCGCGCCGGAGGTCGGGCGGGACCGCGGCCCGGTCGTCGAGCGTGACGACGAGACCTACCGCGAGGTCGTCGTCGACTGGCAGGACCGCAGGGCCCGGCTCTACCGCGAGATGCTCGACGCCGAGCTGGCCGACGGCGAGACCGGCGCGTTCCTGGTGTGGGGCGACCCCTCCCTCTACGACGGCACCCTGCGCCTGCTCGACGAGGTCCTCGACGGTGCGCCCGGGCAGTGGCGGTTCGAGTCGATCGCCGGGATCTCCTCGGTCGCCGCGCTCGCCGCCGCGCACCGGCTGATCCTGAACCGGGTCGGCCGCCCGGTCCTGATCACCACCGGCCGCCGCGTCGCCGAGGGCCTGCCCGACGACGTCGACGACGTCGTGGTGATGCTCGACGGGCGCACCGCGTTCGCCACGATCCCGCCCGAGCGGCGCACCGAGCTGTCGATCTACTGGGGCGCCTACCTCGGCACCCCCGACGAACTGCTCGTCGCCGGCCCGCTCGACGAGGTCGCCGACGAGATCGTCCGCGTCCGCGCCGAGGCCCGCGAGCGCAAGGGCTGGATCATGGACACCTACCTGCTGCGCCGCCGCGACGGCGAACGCTGAGCCCGGCCGCCGCGCGCCCGGATCGCGGGTGTGGTCGGATCGGGGTCATGCCGTCTCCCGAGGTCGTGCTCGACACCGTGCTGGACCGCAGCCTCATCGGGGGCTACACCAAGCTCGGCTACCTGGCCCGCCGCCGCTCCTGGACCGGCGGGCGGGCCGACCCCGCACCCGGGTCGCTCGCCGGGCGGACCGCGCTGGTCACCGGGGCCGGTGGCGGTCTGGGAGAGGCGACCGCACGCGGGCTGGCGGAGCTCGGCGCGACCGTGCACCTGCTGGTGCGCAGCGAGGAGAAGGGCCGTGCGGTGCGCGACCGGATCCTCGCCGCGGTGCCCGGCGCGACGCGCGAGCGGCTGCCGGTGCAGGTCTGCGACCTCGGCGAGCTGGCGAAGGTGCGCGAGTTCGCGGCCCGGTTCACCGCGCAGGTCGGGAGCCTGGACGTGCTGGTGCACAACGCAGGCCTGGTGCCGCCGGAGCGCACCGAGACCTCCGAGGGCAACGAGATCACCCTGGCCGTGCACGTGCTCGGCCCGCTGCTGCTGACCCGGGGCCTCGCCGACGCGCTCGCCAAGGGCGCCGAGCTGTCCGGCACCGACTCGCGGGTGCTGTTCGTGTCCTCGGGCGGGATGTACGCCCAGCCGCTGGTCGCCGACGACCTGCAGTTCCGCGAGGGGAAGTACGGCGGCACCGCCGCCTACGCCCGCACCAAGCGCATGCAGGTCGTCCTCACCGGGATCCTCGCCGAGGAGCTGGCCCCGCGCGGGATCACCGTGCACGCGCTGCACCCCGGCTGGGCGCGCACCCCCGGTGTCACCGACGTCTACCCCGCCTTCGACAAGATCCTCGGACCGCTGCTGCGCAGCCCGGACCAGGGCGCGGACACCGCCGTCTGGCTGGCCGCGGCACCGTCCTCGGAGGTGGGGACGGGACGGTTCTGGCACGACCGCGCGCCCCGCCCGGAGCACTACCTGTCCCGGACGCAGGAGACCCCCGAGCAGGTGGAGCGCTTCCGGGCCGAGGTGGACCGGCTCACCGCCTGAGTGAGCCGGTCAGCCGGTCAGCAGCGCCGTCGCCGCCCGGGTGACGTGCGCGTCGACCGCTGCCGGGTCGGCACCGGACACGGCGTCGGTGTGCAGGACGTTGCGCAGCAGGTTGATCCCCAGTAGCCAGCCGAGCAGCAGCTCCGCGCGCAGTGCCGCGTCCGACGGTTCCCCGGCGGCCTGCGCGGCGAACGCGGCGGTGAACGCGTGCGCCAGCTCGTCGCGGGCCACGCGCAGCGCCTCGGTGCTGCCCGCCGAGCGCAGCACCGAGTCGAACAGGTCGTTCTCCGGGCCGGAGCGCTCGGTGAGGATCGAGCCGAGCGTGCGGGCGAGGAGCTCGCCGGACGGGCCGGCGTGCAGCACCGCGAGCGCCCGCTCGGCCGCGACCCGCGCGAACACCGCCTCCTTGTTGCCGAAGTGCCGGAACAGCAGTGCCTGGTTCACCCCTGCCCGCTCGGCGATGGCGCGCACCGTGGTCCGGTCGTAGCCCTGCTCGGCGAACAGCTCCGCCGCGGCGGTGAGCAGCGCGCGGCGGGTGGCGCCGCCGTCGTCGGGTGCGGGGGCGGGCTCGGACGGCGGGCCTGCGGCGGGCACGGGGGAGACCTCCTGGCGGTGCGGACACGTCCGGCGGACCGTAGCGCCCGCCGGGCGGGGTGTGCGGCCCCGCCGGGCCGGGTAACCGCCTCCGACCACCGGAACGGACCACCACACGCACCACCACCGCAGGAGGACAGGCCGCAATGGCTGCAGGCGACGAGAACGAGTTCCAGCCCGAGGCACCGGACATGGCGTCGGCGATGCAGCTGGACACCGACGAGGCCCTGACCGGCCCGTCGGACACCGACCCGCTCGACTCCGGCTACATCCCGCCGGACCGCCCGCTGGGCGTCGACGACAACGCGGTGACCGAGGCCGGTGAGCGCGACGGCGAGACCCTCGACGAGCGGCTCGCCAAGGAGGTCCCGGACGAGCTGCCGGTCGGCGAGGCCGACCGCTCCGGGCGGCTGGTCAACGCCGACGAGACCCCGGCCGGGGAGCCCGCCACCGACGGCGCCGCGCTCGACGCCGGCATCGACGGCGGCGCGGCCAGTGCCGAGGAGGCCGCCGTGCACGACGTCGACCCGGCCATCGACCCGGTCGCCGACGACCGGCCGGTCGGTGACCCCGAGGTCAGCCGCCAGCTCGCCGAGGACGACCACGCCGACGAGGCGGAGGCCGACGCCGAGCGGGAGCTGTGGGAGGAGCAGGAGGAGCAGGACGCCTGACCCCGCTCCTGCAGACGCAGAACGCCGCCCGGCTCACGACGAGCCGGGCGGCGTTCTGTGTGTGCGGGGAGTGGCGCGGTGTGTGCGGGAGTGGCGCGGCTCAGGCCGTGCTGCTGAGGCGGGCGATGGCCGCGTCCAGGTCGAGGTGGTCGGCCTCCTCGCCCAGGTCGACGAGCTCGCAGGTCGCGTCCACGAACTGGGCCAGCAGGTCCCGGTCGACCTCGAGGACCGCGGCGCCGCCGTCGGACCGGATCTCGATCTCGACGACGTCGTAGCCGTCGACCCGGCGCGGCGCCATCCGGATGTCCCCGACGCCGGTGGGCGCGGTCAGCCCCTCGATCACCAGGTCGCGGGCCACCAGCCACTCGATCCAGCGGTCCGGGGAACGACGCACCGCGAAGGACACGGCGAACGGGTCGTCGGCGCGGTAGCCCCACCGGCTCACGATCGGGGAGGCCTGCCCGTGCAGCACGGTGAAGACGTCCTGCTGGATCGAGTCGCTGGTCATACCGATCGTGCCTCTCCCGCGTCGCCGGCGGAGCACCCCCGTCGCGTGCTCTCACCCCGTCCATCGTCCCGGACGGCCGTCGCGCTGCACCTTCGGGCGGGATTCACCCGTTCGCGCGACATGATGCTCACCGTGCGGTGAGCGGGGCCACTCCGGGAGAGGCGGAGGTCCCTGATCCTGCGGTTCCTGGTGCTTCGCGACAGGTTGGCTTCGCGACAGGTTCCTAGTGCTTCGCGACGCCGGTGACGAGCCAGATGCCGCCGGCGCCCTTCCGGACGGTCTGGCTCAGGGTGACCGTCACCGAGGCCGAGGAGCCGTTGCCGTCGTGCAGGTCGACGACGCCGGGACGACGCACCGTCACCTTCGGGTTGCGGTAGCCGAGCTCGCTGCCGGCGTAGGAGATCGCGACCTCGCGCGGGTCGAGCAGCCACGGCTCACCACCGTTGTCGACCCGCTGCTGCAGCGCCTTCGCCTGTGCCTGCGACGAGGCGGGCCAGATCGGCGTCGCCGAGCTCGGAGCGCTCCGCTCCTTCTTCTTCTCCTGCGTGCCCTCGCCGGCGGTTCCGCTGTCCACGCTGCCGGCGTTGCCCGCGCTGCCGTGCGCGTGCGACGGGGCCGGGGTCGTCGTCGGGGCGGCCCGGCGTGCCTCGCCGGACGGCGGGGTCGTGCCGGACTCGCCGGAGTCCCCGGACTCGTCGTCGGTCGTGCTCGGCGCGGACCCGGTCGTCGGCTCCGGCTCGTCGGTGGCCGGTTCGTCGGTCGTCGACGGGTTGTCGGTCGCCGAGGGCGGCGCCGCGGCCGCGGGCGGTGCCGGAGGCTGCGCGGCAGGGGGCGGGGCCGCACCCGATGCGGCCGCGTCGGCCGGCGGGAGCTGTTGTGCGCCACCGCAACCGGTCAGGATCATCACCAGCGTCGCCAGCGCGAGGACCACCAGCAGGGCACGCAGGAGCAGCCGCGGGCCGAGGGGGCCGAAGTGGACCCGCACGGGCCCGGGACGGTGCGCCTGCGCGGTCTGCCGCAGCTGGGGGACGATCACGCGCGCAGCGTAGGACGATCACCCGGCGTGTGCAGTGCCGCACCGCCGTCCGGGGCGGCGGATCCCGTCGACCGGGTGACGGGAGGACGCCGTCGGGTGCGCGAGTGGGTGGGAGCGCGGCATCTCCGGAGTCATTAGGGTGCGCGATGACGGCCGCGGACCCGCTCGGGCCCGCACATCCTCCGAGCCCGACGAGGTGCACCGAGATGGCATCCGAGAACGGCGCGGCGACGGAGAAGTTCCGCGCCGCGCGTGACTTCCTGCTCGCCCACCGCGAGGACTACGACACCGCCTACCGCGACTTCCGCCGGCCCGAGCTGACCGAGTTCAACTTCGCACTCGACCACTTCGACGTCGTCGCCGCTGATCCGGAGAAGGGTGCGCAGAAGGCGCTGTGGATCGTCGAGCAGGACGGGTCGCAGGCCTCGTGGACCTGGGCCGAGCTCGCCGAGCGGTCCGATCGGGTCGCGAACTGGCTGCGCGAGCAGGGGGTGCGCCGCGGGGACCGGATCGTGCTGATGCTGGGCAACCAGCTGGAGCTGTGGGAGACGCTGCTCGCCGCGATGAAGCTCGGCGCGGTCGTCATCCCCGCGACGACGCTGCTGACCCCGGCCGACCTGCAGGACCGCATCGACCGCGGCCGGGCCCGGCACGTCGTCGTCGGGGTGGGCGACACCGCCAAGTTCGACGACGTCACCGGCGACTACACACCCATCGCCGTCGGCGGCGCGGCCGAGGGCTGGCGCGACTACACCGGCGAGGCCTACGACGCGCCGGCCGAGTTCACCCCGGACGGCGTCACGAAGGCCTCGGACACGCTGCTGCTCTACTTCACCTCCGGGACGACGTCGAAGCCCAAGCTCGTCGAGCACTCGCACGTCTCCTACCCCGTCGGGCACCTGACCACGATGTACTGGATCGGGCTCGAGCCCGGCGACGTGCATCTCAACATCTCCTCGCCCGGCTGGGCCAAGCACGCCTGGTCCAACGTGTTCGCGCCGTGGATCGCCGAGGCGACCGTGCTCGTCATGAACTACGCCAGGTTCGACGCCGAGTCGGTGTTCTCCGTGCTCGGCGACTGCGGCGTCACCAGCTTCTGCGCCCCGCCGACGGTGTGGCGCATGCTGATCCAGGCCGACCTGTCCGCGCTGTCGACGCCGCCGACGAAGGTCATGAGCGCCGGTGAGCCGCTCAACCCGGAGATCATCGAGCAGGTCGAGAAGTCCTGGGGACGGCGGATCCGCGACGGGTTCGGCCAGACCGAGACCACCCTGCAGGTCGGCAACCCGCCGAACCAGCCGATCAAGCCCGGCTCGATGGGGCGCCCGATGCCCGGCTACGTCGTCGCGCTCGTCGACGCCGCCACCGGGACCGTCGGTGAGGAGGGCGAGATCTGCCTGCAGCTCGACCCGCGCCCGATCGGGCTCATGGTCGGCTACGCCGACGACCCCGAGCTCGACGCCGAGGCCATGGCCGGCGGCTTCTATCACACCGGTGACGTCGGATCCCGCGACGCCGACGGCTACATCACCTACGTCGGCCGCGCCGACGACGTGTTCAAGGCCAGTGACTACCGGATCAGCCCGTTCGAGCTGGAGAGCGTGCTCATCGAGCACCCGGCCGTCGCCGAGGCCGCGGTCGTGCCCTCTCCGGACCCGCTGCGCCTCGCCGTCCCGAAGGCCTACGTGGTGCTCGCGAAGGGCTACGAGCAGAACGAGGAGACCGCGAAGGCCATCCTGCAGTTCGCCTACGACCACCTCGCGCCGTACAAGCGGGTGCGGCGCCTGGAGTTCTTCGAGCTACCGAAGACGATCTCCGGGAAGATCCGCCGGGTCGAGCTGCGGGGACGCGAGGACGAGCTGCACGCCGACGCCGCGGCCGCGGTGCCGACGGAGTACACGCTCTGACCCACCGGCCGGGCCACCCGGCGGCGTCAGTCGCCGAAGTGGCCCGGCCAGTCGGAGTACGGGATCCGGGTGATCTCGACGACCTCGCCGAGCCGGGACCACTCGTTGCGGCCCAGCCGCGCCAGCGGGGCGAGCTTGCGCACGTCGGGCAGGGTGTTGCCGCGCTCGTCGGTGCTGAGGACGGCCTCGTCGACCGCGGCGTGGGTGACCCGGCCGATCACGACCGTCGAGTTGCCCAGTTCGATGTTCGCGTGCAGCACGCACTCCAGCGCGACCGGGGACTCGGCGACCCGCGGCGGCGCGACGGTGGCGCTCGACTCCGCGGTCAGCCCGACCGAGGAGAGCTCGCTGACCTCGGCGGGGAAGTCCGTCGCCGTCGCGTTGATCTTCTCGAACAGCGGCTCACCGGCCAGGCAGACGACGAACTCGCCGGTCTCGGACACGTTCCGCAGCGAGTCCTTCTTCCCGACCGAGGTGAACTGGACCATCGGCGGGTCGACGCAGGAGACGGTGAAGAACGAGTGCGGCGCCAGGTTGTCGACGCCGTCGGCCGACCGGGTCGAGACCCAGGCGATCGGGCGGGGGACGACGACGCTGGTCAGCAGCTTGTAGAACGGGCCGGCGCCCATCTCGTCCGGCCTCAGGTCCGTGCGCATGATCCCGATCCTGCCTTCTACGGTCTGATCATGCGCACTGGTGCCCGGGCGGCCGGGCTCATGATCGGGATCGCGGCGGACGCGGCGTTCGGGGACCCCCGGCGGGGCCACCCGGTCGCCGGTTTCGGCGCCGTCGCCGCCGCCCTGGAACGGCGGGTGTACCGGGACTCCGTCGGAGCCGGCGCCGGGTACGCGGCGGTGCTGGCCGGTGGGGCGGTGCTCGGCGGAGCCGCGGTGGCGCGGCTGGTGCGGGGGCGGGCGGCGGCCGAGACCGCGCTGGTCGCGGTGTCGACCTGGGCCGTGCTCGGCGGGACGTCGCTGATCGGGGAGGGGGCGGCGCTCGCGCACGCCCTCGACGACGCCGCCCTCGGCGACGCGGCCCTCGACGACGCCGCCCTCGACGACGCCGCCCTCGACGCGGCGCGGGCCCGTATCCCGTCGCTCTGCGCGCGGGACCCGCAGCTCCTCGACGCCGACGGCATGGCCCGCGCCGGGGTGGAGTCGCTGGCGGAGAACACCTCCGACGCGGTCGTCGGGCCGCTGGTGTGGGGCGCGTTCGCGGGCGTTCCGGGGCTGCTCGGCTACCGCGCGGTGAACACCCTCGACGCGATGGTCGGCTACCGCTCGCCCCGCTACGACCGGTTCGGCCGGGCGTCGGCGCGGCTCGACGACGTCGTGAACCTGCTGCCGGCGCGGGTGACGGCGTTGCTCACCGTGGCCCTCGCCCCGGCCGTCGGCGGGTCGCCGTCCGCGGCGCTGCGGGCCTGGCGCCGCGACGCCGCCGGGCACCCGAGCCCGAACGCCGGGCCGGTCGAGGCCACCGCCGCCGGCGCGCTCGGGCTGCGCCTCGGCGGGACGACGACCTACGCCCACGGCACCGAGGAACGTCCGTCGCTGGGCTCGGGCCCGGCTCCGACGACCGCGGACCTGCACCGCGCCGCGCGGCTGTCCCGGCTGGTCGCGGGGGCGTCCGGGGCGCTGGCGGTGCTGACGGCGTGGGGGCTGGGTCGGAGCCGAGTGATGCGCGGGGTCCGGGGATGCCTCAGCAGGTGAGGCGACGGCTGGGTGCAGTCCAGGACCAGTTCGGTCTCGCGGCCGGTGGCGGCCCTGCGACGGTCGTGCGAGACGGTGGGACTGCGACGGTCTCCCGATCAGGGGGCGCCCCGCACATGCCTCACCTGCTGAGGCTTCTCCGGGGGAGGGGCCCGGCGGAGTGGTGGCGGGGCGCCGGCAGGTCCCTCGGAGGGGGCGCGGGGTCGCGCAGTACGTCACGTGCTGACGTATTTCCGGACCGACGGTCCTGCTCCGGCTCGCATCGGGCCCCGGCGGCGCGAACGCCGGTTGTTCCCACACACGGCGGACGGTCCGCACACCTCATATTTCGGGTGTGCGAACCGGTCCAGGGGTGTGCGAACCGGCCGGGTCAGCGCGGGCGGCCGCCAGGAACGTCGTGCCCGGCGGACCTGCGTCCCGCGGACTCGCGCCCCGCGGACTCGCGCCCCGCGCACTCCTGCCCGGCGGACTCGCGCCCCGCGCACTCCTGCCCGGCGGAGTCGTGGTCTGCGGAGTCGGGGTCTGCGGCCGGCTCAGCAGAGGAGGCGGGGGCGTCGGCGCCGTACCCGTCGCGTCCGGCGAGCTGGTCGCGCAGGCTGACGCGACCGGCCGGTGCGGCACCGGAGCCCGATGCGTCCGTGCCGGTCTTGGCGCCCTTGCGCTGCAACAGCTCCAGCCGGATGAACAGGCCCAGCGCGACCAGGGCGACGGCGCCGAAGGTCAGCCACTGCAGGGCGTAGGAGAAGTTGCTGAACGGCGCACCGCCCCCCGACGGCGCCACCGGGATCGGGTCCAGCACTCCCGGCTGACCCGCCTCCAGCGTCACCGTGCCGGCCACCGGCTGCGGGCGGATCCCGGTCGCGGCGGCCACCGAGCGGGAGTCCGCGGCGTAGACCTGCGGGACGCCCTCGCCGGTCAGCGGGGCCCGCGCCTGCGGGTCGTTCTCGTCGGTGCGCAGCCGCCCGTCGACGGTCACCGGCCCGGCCGGGGCCGGGGCGTAGGCGGGGACCCGGCCGCGGTCACCGGCCTGCACCGAGCCCCGGTCCACGACGACGACCCGCCCGTCGGTGAGCCGCAGCGGCGTCAGCACCTCGAACGCCGGGCTCCCGTCGACCACCCGCAGCCGGACGACGCTCTCGGCCGCACGGTCGAACTCGCCGGTCAGCGCGACCCGGCGCCACACCGCGTCACCGGGGATCTCCGTGCCCGGTACCAGCGACGCGAACGGCACCGGCGGGGTCGCGTCGGCCTGCGCGATCGCCCGGCTCTCCGCGTTGCGCTGCTCCTCCCGGCCGAACTGCCACGGGGCCAGCAGGGTGTAGCAGGCGACCACGAAGGCCAGGACCGCGACGACGAACGCGATCCACCCCGGACGCAGCAGGAAACGCACGACCGCCAGGGTAGCCACCGGCCCGCGTACCGGTGATCCGATACTGGTGGGCGTGGGCAGCGGGGGAGCGGTACTGATCGCGGGCACGACGTCGGACGCGGGCAAGAGCGCCGTCGTCGCCGGGATCTGCCGGGTCCTGGCCCGCCGCGGTGTCTCCGTCGCCCCGTTCAAGGCGCAGAACATGAGCAACAACTCCGTCGTCACCCCCGACGGCGGCGAGATCGGCCGCGCCCAGGCCATGCAGGCGTTCGCCTGCGGGATCACCCCGGGCGTCGACCTGAACCCGGTGTTGCTCAAACCGGGCAGCGACCGCACCTCGCAGGTCGTCGTGCGTGGCCGCGCCGATGGGCAGGTGTCCGCGCTGTCCTACCGGCACCGCACGGCGGCGCTCGCCGACGTCGTCGCCGACTCGCTGACGAGCCTGCGGTCCCGCTACGACGTCGTCGTCTGCGAGGGCGCCGGCTCCCCGGCCGAGATCAACCTGCGCCCCACCGACCTCGCCAACATGGGGTTCGCGCGGCGCAACGACCTGCCGGTGCTCGTCGTCGGCGACATCGACCGCGGCGGGGTGCTCGCCCACCTGTTCGGCACCCTCGCCGTCCTCGACCCGGCCGACCAGGCACTCGTCGCCGGCTTCGTGATCAACAAGTTCCGCGGCGACCCGCGGCTGCTCGACCCCGGCCTCGACCAGCTCCGCGAGCTGACCGGGCGTCCCACCCTCGGCGTCCTGCCCTGGGCCGACGGGCTCTGGCTCGACGCCGAGGACTCGCTGTCCGCCGTCGGCGACGGGGTGCTCGGCCGCCCCGCACCGCCGCGCGGGGACCAGTGGCTGCGCGTCGCCGTCGTCCGGTTCCCGCGGATCTCCAACGCCACCGACGCCGAGGCGCTGGCCTGCGAGCCCGGCGTCGCCGTCCGCTACGTGACCGAGCCGTCCCGGATCGCCGACACCGACGTTGTCGTCCTGCCCGGGTCGAAGGCGACGGTGTCGGACCTGGCCTGGCTGCGGTCGTCCGGGATGGCCGACGCGGTCGCCGCGCACGCCGCTGCCGGGCGCCCGGTGCTCGGCATCTGCGGCGGCTACCAGATGCTCGGCACCACGATCACCGATCCGGACGGCGCCGAGGCCGCGCCCGGCACCACCGTTCCCGGGCTCGGGCTGCTCGACCTGGACATCGCGTTCGACCCGGCCAAGCACCTCGGCACCCCGACGACGACCGCGTGGGGCGTCCCGGTGACCGGCTACGAGATCCACCATGGCCGCGTCGTGCGCTCCGGCGACCCGGCGCTGCTGGGCGACGCCCCGGACGGGGAGGGCTCGGACCGGGGGAACGTGCTGGGCACGCACTGGCACGGGCTCGCCGAGAACGACGCGTTCCGCAGGCTGCTGCTGATCCGCCTCGCCGCCGAGGCCGGCCGCGACGGGTTCCGGGTGGCGGACGACACCTCGTTCGCCGCGGAACGCACCCGGCAGGCGGATCTGCTGGCCGACCTGGTCGAACATCATCTGGACATGTCGACACTTGAGCATGTGATCCGCCACGGTGCGTCGCCGGAACTGCCGGTCGTGACGTCGCGTCTGGCAGCCTCGCAGCCGTGAGTTCTCCGCGTTTCCCCTTCTCCGCCGTCGTCGGCCACGACGACCTGCGCCTGGCGTTGCTGCTCAACGCCGTCCACCCCGGCGTCGGCGGGGTGCTCGTGCGCGGAGAGAAGGGCACCGCCAAGTCGACAGCGGTGCGGGCGCTCGCGTCGCTGCTGCCCGAGCTGCGGGTCGTGCAGGGCTGCCGCTTCGGCTGCGACCCCGCCGACCCCGACCCGGACTGCCCGGACGGCCCGCACCCACCGGACGCGCCGTCGGTGACCCGGCCCGCGCGGCTGGTCGAGCTGCCCGTGGGCGCCACCGAGGACCGGTTGGTCGGCTCGCTGGACCTGGAGCAGGCCCTCGCCGAGGGCCGCCGCGCCTACCAGCCGGGGCTGCTCGCCGAGGCGCACCGCGGCGTGCTCTACGTGGACGAGGTCAACCTGCTCCACGACCACCTCGTCGACCTGCTGCTCGACGCCGCCGCGATGGGTCGCGCGCACGTCGAGCGCGACGGCGTCTCCGTCTCCCACGCCGCGAAGTTCCTGCTGGTCGGGACGATGAACCCGGAGGAGGGGGAGCTGCGCCCGCAGCTGCTCGACCGCTTCGGGCTGACCGTCGAGGTGCGCGCCAGCCGCGACGTCGACACCCGGGCCGAGGTCACGCGTCGCCGGATGGAGTTCGACGACGACCCGGCCGCCTTCGTCGCCCGCTTCGCCGACGAGGAGACCGCGCTGGCGCAGCGGCTGCGTGCCGCCCGCACCCGGGTCGGGAAGGTCGAGGTCTCCGACCGGGAGCTGCGCCGGATCGCGTTCGTGTGTGCCCGCTTCGACGTCGACGGCATGCGCGCCGACCTGGTCATCACCCGCACCGCGGCGGCGCACGCGGCCTGGGAGGGCCGCGACGCGATCACCGCCGACGACGTGCGGGTCGCCGCGACCCTCGCCCTGCCGCACCGCCGGCGCCGGGACCCCTTCGACGAGCCGGGCCTGGACGAGAAGGACCTCGACGAGGCGCTGCGCGACGCCGAGGACCACCTGGGTGACGACCCGGACCCCGACGACGACCCCGACCCGGATCCCGGCGACGGCGGCCCGGACGAGCCCGGCGACACCGGCCCCGAGAGGCAGGCTCCCGACGGACCCGGCCAGGACACCGACGCCGACCCGGATCGCGGCGACGGCTCCGGCCCGGACGGCACCCCGGGGGCGCAGGACGCCGCGAACGGCACCCCGGAGGCGCCGTCGCAGGAGAGCCCGGACGGCACCCCGGCCGACGAGATCCCGCAGCCCGCCGACCGGCAGGGCGCCGAGCAGGAGGGCACCGGGCAGCAGGGCGAGCCCGGCGGCGACGGCGGCGAGGGCCGCGCGGTCACGGTCGGGGACGCGGCCCGGCTGCACCGCGCGACCGTCCGTAAGTTCCAGGTCCCCGGCCTCGGCGCCGGTGCCCCCGGGCGCCGGTCGCGGGCCCGCACCGACACCGGCCGCGTCGTGCGCCCCACCGACGGCGGCACCACCCGCGCTGCGGACCTGCACCTGGCCGGGACGGTGCTCGCCGCCGCCCCGCACCAGCACGACCGCGGACGCCGCGGGCCCGGGCTGCTCGTGCGGCGCTCGGACCTGCGCCGCGCCGAGCGCGAGGGACGCGAGGGCAATCTGGTGCTGTTCGTCGTCGACGCGTCCGGGTCGATGGCCGCGCGCCGGCGGATGACCGCGGTGTCCGGCGCCGTGCTCGGCCTGCTGCGCGACGCCTACCAGCGTCGCGACAAGGTCGGGCTCGTGACGTTCCGGGCCCGGTCGGCCGAGCTGGCGTTGCCGCCGACGTCGTCGGTCCCGACCGCGCAGCAGCGGCTCGCGAAGCTGCGCACCGGAGGCCGCACCCCGCTCGCCGACGGCCTGCTCAGGGCCCGCGCCGTGCTCACCGCCGAACGCCGCCGCGACCCGCGCCGCCGTCCGCTGGTCGTCCTGCTCACCGACGGGCGGGCGACCGTCCCGGCCCGGGAGGGCGGCGACCCGGTCGCCGACGCCCGCCGCGCCGCCGGGCTGCTGGCCGAGGACGGTGTGCACACCGTCGTCGTCGACTGCGAGGCCGGGCACGTCCGGCTGGGGCTGGCTGCGCCGCTGGCCGCCGCGGCCGGTGGCGAGCTGGTGACCCTCGACGAGCTGACCGCCGACAGCGTGGGCGACCTGGTGCGATCCGCCCGGTCCGCGCACGCCGCCTGAGCAGAAGGAGAACGACCGTGCCGCAGGGACAGGTGTCCGTCACACCCGACGATGGGCTGACGACCCGCCAGCGCCGCAACCGCCCGCTGCTGGTGGTGCACACCGGTGAGATGAAGGGGAAGTCGACCGCGGCGTTCGGGACCGCGCTGCGCGGCTGGAACCAGGGCTGGTCGATCGGGGTGTTCCAGTTCGTGAAGTCCGCGAAGTGGAAGATCGGCGAGGAGGAGGCCTTCCTCGCGCTCGGCAGGGTGCACGAGGAGACCGGGCAGGGCGGGCCGATCGAGTGGCACAAGATGGGCTCGGGCTGGTCGTGGTCGCGTAAGCAGGGCACCGAGACCGACCACGCCGCCGACGCCCGCGAGGGCTGGGCGGAGATCCGCCGCCGGATCGAGGCCGAGACCCACCGCGTCTACGTGCTCGACGAGTTCACCTACCCGCTGAAGTGGGGCTGGATCGACGTCGACGAGGTCGTGGACGTGCTGACGAACCGGCCCGGGCAGCAGCACGTGATCATCACAGGGCGGGACGCGCCGCCTGCGCTGATCGAGGCCGCGGACCTGGTCCTGGAGACGACGAAGATCAAGCACCCGATGGACGCCGGGCAGAAGGGCCAGCGGGGCATCGAGTGGTGACCACGTGGTGAGTCCGCGCGCGCTGGTCGTCGCCGCGCCGGCGTCGGGCAGCGGGAAGACGACGATCGCGACCGGCCTGATGGCCGCGCTGCGCCGCCGCGGGTCCCGGGTCGCACCGTTCAAGGTCGGGCCGGACTACATCGACCCCGGCTACCACACCCTCGCCGCCGGGCGGCCCGGCCGGAACCTCGACGTCGTGCTGCAGGGCCCGCAGCGGATCGCACCGCTGGCCCGGCACGGTGCCGCCGGGTGCGACGTCGCCGTCGTCGAGGGCGTCATGGGGTTGTTCGACGGTCGGATCGGCGACGGGGCAGCGCGGAGCGCAGGCGGAGCGCACATCGGTGCAGCGCGGAGCGCAGGCGGAGCGCACATCGGTGCAGCGCGGAGCGCAGGCGGAGCGCACATCAGTGCTGCATCGACGGCCTCGGTGGCGGCCGAGCTCGGGGCGCCGGTGGTGCTGGTCGTCGACGTCCGGGGGCAGTCGCGGTCGCTGGCCGCGCTGCTGCACGGGTTCCGCTCGTTCGACCCGTCGGTGCAGGTCGCAGGGGTGATCCTCAACCGGGTCGGCTCCGAGCGGCACGCCCGGGTCTGCCGGGACGCGGCCGAGGAGATCGGGCTCCCGGTGCTCGGCGCCGTGCCGCGGCGCGCGGAGCTGGCGGTGCCGTCGCGGCATCTCGGGCTGGTGACCGCCGCGGAGCACGGGGCCGCGGCGACCGGCGCCGTCGAGGCGATGGCCGAGCTCGTCGCCGAGCACGTGGACCTCGACGCCGTCGTCGCCCTGGCCCGGCCGCTGCCGGAGGGGCCGGTCTGGGACCCGCACGCGGAGGTGGCCGCTGCCGGTGCCGACGCTCCTGATGCCCCCGGGGGCACCCTCGCTGCCACGGATGCCCCGGGCGTGCCCCTGGGGGCGGGAGGCCCGGGCGCCCGGCCGGTCGTCGCGCTCGCCGGGGGACCGGCGTTCGGGTTCGGCTACGCCGAGCACGCCGAGCTGCTCACCGCCGCCGGCGCCGACGTCGTCCGGTTCGACCCGCTGCACGACCCGGCGCTTCCCACGGGCACCGCCGCGCTGGTGCTGCCCGGCGGGTTCCCCGAGGAGCACGTCGGGGCGTTGGGGGACAACAGGTCCCTGCGCGACGACGTCGCCCGTCTCGCCGCGTCCGGGGCGCCGGTGCACGCCGAGTGCGGCGGGCTGCTGTACCTGTGCCGCGACCTCGACGGCGTCGACATGTGCGGGGTGCTCGACGCGTCGGCCGGGATGACCCCGAGGCTCACCCTCGGCTACCGCGACGCCGTCGCCGTCTCGCCGTCGCCGCTGTTTCCGGCCGGGGCGCGGGCGTCGGCGCACGAGTTCCACCGCTGCGCTGTCACCCCGCGCGCCGGCACGACCCCGGCCTGGGCGTGGCGCGGCGGGGAACCGGAGGGCTACGCCGGCGGCGGGGTGCACGCGTCGTTCCTGCACACCCACCCGGCCGGGGTCCCCGACGCGGTCGCGCGGTTCGTCGCGGCGGCCCGCACCGCACCGTGATCACCGGTTGCGGAGCGGACGCACCGCAGGCCGCGGGTTCCGCTCCACAACCGGTGATCACGGGTGGGGGAGCGCTCGTCGTCGGGATCGGGCTGCGGCCGGGGACCCCGGAGGCCGCGGTGCGGGAGCTGCTGCACCGGGTCGCCACCGAGCACGGGCTGGAGCTGGACACGGCGGTCGTCGCCACCCTGGGCCGGCGTGCGGACGAGCCGGGGCTGCGGGCCGCCGTCGCACCGCGTGCCCCGGTCGGGTACCCGGCCGAGGCACTCGCCGCGGTGCCGGTCCCGAGCCCGGACGGGCGGGTCGGCGCGGCCGTCGGCACCGCGTCGGTCGCCGAGGCAGCGGCGCTGCTCACCGCCGGACCCGGTGCGACGCTGCTGGTCCCCAAGACCCGCGGCGACGGTGTCACGGTCGCCGTCGCGCGGGCCCGCCGCTGATCACCGCCGATGTGGGATCGGCCTCGCGCCCTCACCGCACGCATGCACCGACCGTTATCCTCGTCCGTCAGTCGTCGCGCGGGACCCGGTACGCACCGGATGGCCCGCCGCCACGACCGTGCCCGCGCGTGTGGCCGGGGCGGTCGCAGCAACCGAAGCCACCGCCGGGTGCGGACTCCCCGGGAGAGGAATGTCGTTGAGCGCGCAGCACGAGCAGTACCTCGTCGGTCTCGACCTGGCCGGACGACGCGTGGTCGTCGTCGGCGGCGGGCAGGTCGCCCAGCGCCGCGTCACCCGGCTCATCGCCGCGGGCGCGCACGTCGAGGTCGTCTCGCCCGAGGTCACCCCGGCCGTCGAGGGCATGGTGTCGGCCGGTGAGATCAGCTGGACCCACCGCGGCTGGGCCGACGGCGACCTCGACGGCGCCTGGTACGCCATGGCCGCCACCGACGACCCGGCCGTCAACGCCGCCGTCCTCGACGAGGCCGAGCGCCGCCGGGTGTTCTGCGTCCGCGCCGACGACGCCGCGCACGGCACCGCCGTCACCCCCGCCACCGGCGAGCACGACGGCCTGACCGTCGGCGTCCTCGCGCACGGCGCGCACCGCCGGTCCGCGGCCGTGCGGACCGCGCTGCTCGAGGCGCTCGCGTCGGGGGTCGTCGACGAGAAGGCCGAGGTCCCGCAGGCCGGTGTCGCCCTGGTCGGCGGCGGGCCGGGCGACCCGGAGCTGATCACCGTGCGCGGGCGGCGGCTGCTCTCGCGTGCCCAGGTCGTCGTCACCGATCGGCTCGGGCCGCGCGACCTGATGGACGAGCTCGGCAACGACGTCGAGGTCATCGACGCCTCCAAGATCCCCTACGGCCGTGCGATGGCCCAGGAGAAGATCAACGAGCTGCTGATCGAGCACGCGCAGGCCGGGAAGTTCGTCGTCCGGCTCAAGGGCGGCGACCCGTTCGTCTACGGCCGCGGTTTCGAGGAGGTCCAGGCCTGCGCCGCCGCCGGGGTGCCGGTGACCGTCGTCCCCGGGATCACCAGCGCGTTCGCCGCACCCGCCGTCGCCGGGGTGCCGGTCAGCCACCGCGGGGTGGCGCACGAGATCGTCGTCGTCTCCGGGCACGTCGCCCCGGACGACCCGCGCAGCCTCACCGACTGGACCGCGCTGGGCCGGATGACCGGCACCATCGTGCTCATGATGGCCGTCGAGCGGCTGGGCCGGTTCGCCGAGACCCTCATCGCGAACGGCCGCGACCCGGAGACCCCGGTGCTGATCGTGCAGGACGGCACGACCCGGATCGAGCGCAGCGTGCGCACCACGCTCGCCGAGGCCGAGCGCGATGCGAAGGCGCACGAGGTCAGCCCGCCGGCGATCGTCGTCGTCGGGCCGGTGGCGGGCCTGGAGGCGCCGGTCGGGGAGTGACCCCGGTCATGGATTGCACACTGCAAGTTTGCAGTGTGCAATCGTCGCGGCATGTCCGACGAGACCGACCAGCTCGTCGACGCCGTCATGACCGCCAGCCGCGCCATGCTCGCGGTGGTCGCCCGGTCCCTGGCTGCCGTCGACGACGACGTCACCCTCCCGCAGTACCGCGCGCTGGTCGTCCTGGCCCAGCACGGCAGCCGCCGCCCCGCCGACCTGGCCGTGGCGCTCTCGGTCGGCCCGTCGACCGCGACCCGGATGTGCGACCGGCTCGTCGCGCGCGGGCTCGCCGAGCGGACCCGCGACGGCGGTGACCGCCGCGAGGTCGTCGTCGCGCTCAGCCCGCAGGGCCGGGAGCTGGTGCTCCAGGTGACCCGCCTGCGCCGCGCGGAGCTGCGCCGGCTGCTGGAGATGCTCCCCGCCGCGGACCGGGTCGCGGTCCGGGACGGGCTGCGCACCTTCGCCGGCGCGGCCGGGGAGGTCCCGGAGACCGACTGGGCCGTCGCGCCCCTGCCGGAGACGGCGTCGGAGCCGGACCCGGAGCCGGAGACAGCGTCGGACACAGAGCCGGGGACAGCGCCGTGAGCGCCGGGGTGCTCTCGCCGCGCACGCTGCACCGCACGCTCGTCGCCACCCGGCCCGGGCTGGTCGGTCTCGCCGTGATCATCGGAGTCGGCGCCGGGATCGGGTCGGTGCTGTTCCACGAGCTGATCCTCGGCGTGACGTGGCTGGTCACCGGCCGGGAGGACTTCTCCGACGCCGGCCGCGTCGCCTCGACCCACCTGCCCGCGCTCGGCTACTGGTTCCTGCTGATCGCCCCGGTACTCGGCGGGCTGGTCTACGGGCCGCTGGTGCAGTGGTTCGCCCCGGAGGCCCGCGGGCACGGCGTCCCGGAGGTGATGGTCGCCGTCGCGCGGCGGGGCGGCCGGATCCCGGCGACGGTCGCCGCGGTCAAGGCGCTGGCCTCGGGGATCTGCATCGGCACCGGCGGCTCGGTCGGCCGGGAGGGGCCGATCGTGCAGATCGGGTCGGCGCTCGGCTCGGCGATCGGGCAATGGCTGCGGGTCCCCGCGACCCGGCTGGTGCTGATGGTGGCCTGCGGCGCGGCCGGCGGAATCTCCGCGACGTTCGACGCGCCGATCTCCGGCGTCGTGTTCGGGCTGGAGCTGATCCTGCGGTCGTTCTCCGCCGAGGCGTTCGGCGTGCTGGTGCTGAGCTCGGTGACGGCGAACGTCGTCGCCACCGTGATCGCCGGCAAACACTCGATCCTGACGCTGCCGCACTTCGAGCTGGGCAGCCCGGTGCAGCTGCCGCTCTACGCGCTGCTCGGCCTGCTCGCCGGGCTGCTGGGCTGGGCGTTCGCCCGGATCCTCTACGCGATCGAGGACGCCTGCGACGCCGTGTGGCGCGGCCCGGAGTGGCTGCGCCCGGCCGTCGGCGGGCTGGTGCTCGGTGCGCTGCTGCTCGGGCTGCCGGAGATGTACGGCGTCGGCTACCCGGTGCTGCAGAATGCGATCGAGGGCCGCTACGTCCTCGGGTTCCTGCTGCTGCTGGTGCTCGGCAAGATCCTCGCCTCCAGCCTGACGATCGGCATCGGCGGCTCGGGAGGGGTGTTCGCGCCGTCGCTGTTCGTCGGTGGGACCGCCGGAACCGCGTTCGGCGTGGCGATGGACGCCCTGTTCCCGGCGCTGCACCTCGACCCCGGTGCGTTCGGGCTCGTCGGGATGGCCGCGGTGTTCGCCGGCGCCGCGCACGCCCCGATCACCGCGGTGCTGATCGTGTTCGAGCTGACCGGCGACTACGCGCTGATCCTGCCGCTGATGGCCGCCGTCGTGCTCTCCACCGGGATCAGCCACCTGGTGTCGCGGGAGAACATCTACACGCTCAAGCTGCTGCGCCGCGGCGTCGACATCGGCGCCGACACCGCCGTCGACGAGGCACTGCGGTGGGTGACGGTGCGGGAGGTGATGCGCCCGGCGACGGCCGGGGAGATCGCAGGCGACACCGGAGCCACCGGATCCGTGGACCCGGGAACCCCGGTGCACGACGTGCTCGCCACCCTGGCCGAACACCGGGGTGCGAGCCTGGCGGTGCGCGACGGCGCAGACGGCACAGACGGCACAGACGGCCCGCTGCTCGGGACGATCGCCGAGCACGACGTCCTCGACCACCTGCGGGGTGCGGCGCCCGCCGCCCTTGCCTGATGGGCTGTGTCGCCCGTGGCCCGACCGGATGTGGCGGTCGTCGTCGCCGGTTGACCCTCACCCGGGCGCGTGATGGGCTCGTCCGCGACGACGGAGATCAGGAAGCCGGTGCGAGTCCGGCGCGGTCCCGCCACTGTCACCGGGGAGCGCCTCCCCACCGCAGGCCACGGTCGCCGGACCGGAAGGCCGGGGAGGCGCGCGGATCCGGGAGCCAGGACACTGAGCCGTCGTCGCACGAATCCCATGCCGGGGGCGAGGACCCCCGAGGAGGAACCGCGATGACGACCGACCTTCTGGTGCTCGGCACCGGACCCGGCCCCGGCACACCCGGGGCCGCCGACCTGCTCGCCGACGCCGACCTGGTGTTCGCCTTCCCGCCCGGACCCGCCGCGGACCCCGAGTCGGTGGCCCTGTTCTACGCCGAGGCGTGGCGGGTGGAGACCGTCTCACCGCGCGCCGCGGTCACCCGGATCGCGACCTGGGCCGCGGAACGTGCGGGACGCACCGCCGTCCTGCTCGTCGCCGGGGACCCCGCCGACGACGTCGCCCTGCGCGCCGTGCTCGACGGGCTCGGCGCCGTCGCCGGGGGCGTGGCCGTGCGGGTGTGCGCCGAGGAGCGCGTCGCGCCGCCGTTCCGGAGCACGCTGCCGGGCTGAGCGCCGGTGCGTGCGTCGCCGATCCTGTGCGTCGCCGTCACACCGGGCCGGTCGACCGGCCCGCCGCCCACCCGGGACGTCACGCCGCGTCGCCGGCCCCGGGGCCGTCATGTCGCGGTGTCCTCGGGGTGCCAGCTGCGCAGCGGGTCCGCCCGGCTCAGTGCGGGGTCGGCGGCGTCGAGGGTCCGGGTGCGCCCGGGTCCGGTCGCGGCCGTCTCGAACCGGACGGTGACCCGGCCGTGCCCGGCGCCCTGCACCCAGCCGTGCCCGTACTCGGGATGCGCGACGTCGTCGCCGGCCCGCCACGGCCGCCCCGGATCGGGATCGCGGTCCGGGCGCATGCCCTCCGCCGCAGCCGTTCCCGGGCCCGCAGGGGCGGTGGGATGCGCGGTCACCGCGGTGCCGAGCACCCCGGCGCCGATCTCGGGTACGGCGCCGGTCCCGGGTGCGGGGCCGGCTTCCGTCGCGGCATCGCCCGGTCCGCCGGTGAGCGCGAGGCCGAGGCCGGGCGGCACGTCGCCTGATGACTCCGCCGCGGGCGCCGCGGCCCACCCCTGCGCCGACGGGACGGCGTCGAACAGGGCCAGCGGCGGCTCGTCACCGAACCCGGACACCGACACCCCCAGCAGCCGCACCCCGCCCTCGCCGACGGCGGTCTCCGCGAGCCGCCGCGCGACCGCGGTCAGGGTGGACAGCTCGCGGGTCGGGAACGGTGTCGTCTCCGACCGGGTGTGGGTGACGAAGTCCCCGGTCCGCGCCTTCACCGTCACCGTCCGCGCGGCACGGCCGTCGGCGACCAGGCGCCGGTGCACCGACACGCAGATCGACGCGACGGCCTCGTGCACCGCGGTCATCGCGGTCAGATCGGCGTCGAACGTCGTCTCCGCGCTGATCTGCTTGGCCGCACCGCGCGGAGCGACCGGGCGGTCGTCGATGCCGCGGGCGAGGCGGTGCAGCTCGGTCCCGACGGCGGAGCCGAGGATCCCGGCGACCTCGCGGCCGTCCATCGCGGCGAGCCGGCCGATGGTGTCGACGCCGATCTTGCGCAGCGCCTCGCCGGAGACCGGCCCGATGCCCCACAACGACCGCACCGGCAGCGGCGCGAGCACGGCCTCCTGCTCGGCATGCGCGATCACCCGCAGCCCGTCCGGCTTCGCCAGCTCGGACGCGATCTTCGCGACCTGCTTGCCGGACCCGGCCCCGACCGAGGCGGGCAGGCCCGTCCGCTCCCGGACCGCCGTGCGCAGCCGGGTGCCGAACGCCTCGACATCGGAAGGGGACGCCCCGGCCAGCGACGGCGGCTCGATGAACGCCTCGTCCACCGACACCGGCTCCAGGACCGGGGAGAACTCCGCGAGCACCCCCATGACCTGGTCGGAGATCGCCTTGTAGAGCGGGAACCGGGGCGGCAGCACCGTGGCGTGCGGGCAGCGGCGGCGGGCCTGGCCCATCGGCATCGCCGAGCGGGCGCCGAACACCCGCGCCTGGTAGCTCGCCCCGGCGACGACGCCACGCGGCCCCGCCCCGCCGACGAGCACCGGCCGGTCGGCCAGCGTCGGGCGGGTCAGCTGCTCGACGGAGGCGAAGAACGCGTCCATGTCGAGGTGCAGCACCCAGCGGAGGTCCGCGGTGCCGCTGTCGGGCCCGGTCACCGCTCCAGTGTCGCGCGGACCCCCGACAGGATCGCGGTGCCGTCGCCGATGCGGATCTCCGGTGTGACTCGCCCGGCCCCGGCGACGGCGGCGGGATGGTCGTCGAGCCCGGTGTCGACGTCGGCGACCCACCAGTCGCCGTCGACGCCGTCCCAGGCCTGCACCCGCGGACCGCTCGCGTCCGGAGCCGAGAGCGTGATCGCGTCCATCGGGCTGGACAGGCCCTCGCCGGTGGCCTTGAGCAGCGCCTCCTTGCGGGTCCAGGTGACCAGGAAGTCCGCGGGGGCGGGGACGCCGGCGGCCAGCTCGGCCCGGGACAGCACGTGCTCGGCGAGGCCGTCCAATGCGGACAGCGGGCGGTGTTGCTCGACGTCGAGCCCGACCGGTTCGTCGGACACCGCGACGCCGACGAGCTGACCGGAGTGGGTCAGCGAGAACTCCGGCCCGCCGCCGGCGACCCGGGGCTTGCCGTGCGGCTTCCCGCAGCGGCAGGTGCGGTCGAGGACCAGGGCGGCCGCGGTGGTCCGGTCGTCTGGGATTCCGTCGGCGCTGATCCGGTCGGCGCTGATCCGGTCGGCGACGACGATCCGGACCAGCGCGTGCGCGGCGAGGTAGCGGGCGCGGTCGTCGTCGCGCCGGAACGCGGCCATCCGCTCGCGCTCGTGGTCGTCGAGCAGCGCGACGAGGTCGGGCCGGGTGGCCGGATCGATCGGCTTCGCCAGGTAGACGGCGACGGAGGCGCTCACGAGTCCACCTTGTCACGGGGCCACCCACACCCCGGAACGCGCGCAGCACACCGTTTCCGTACGCAGCACATGCCGCAGCGTGTGCCACGTACGGAAACGGTGTGCTGCGCCGCGAGGGAGCGGCAGGCGACTGCACACCCCGGGGCCGGTCCGCACACCCGAAATATGGGGTGTGCGAACCGGCCCCGGGGTGTGCAGACCGGCGCAGGGGTGTGGACCGGGCCCCGGCGATCGACCGACCCCGCGACCGCTCGGGCTCCACGGCACCCGGCACCCGCGGACACCGGGCACCCGCGGACGCCCGGCCCGGTGATCGACCGGACCGGACGGTTCCCGCGTCAGCCGGTGCGACGGGCGGCGAAGTCGGACCGCACGTGGGCCGGCTTCACGTGCGGCGCAGGGCCGGACGTCCGCGGGGCCGGGGGACCGCCGTTCCCGGCGGAACCGTGACCCCGCTTCGCGGCGCGGCGCTCCGCCCGGTTGGCGGGACGGTCGTCCCCGGACGATGCGACGTCGCCCGCAGCCACGGGCCTGGCATCGGGCAGCGCCGTCCCGGACGGCCCCGCGGCGGACGACCCCGGGCCGGATGTGGCGACCCCGCCCGCTGCGGCCGCCGGGACGGTCGGCGCGACCGGGTCCGGCGAGGACAGGGATGCGGACAGGGACGAGCGTGTGTGGGTGGTGCGCATACGGGCCTCCACGAGGATCGGACACGAGATCGGATCGGCAGGAGCCGGTGACGTGCGGAGACCCGGAACGGGCGGGAAACGCGAACAGCCTGGTTCCGGGCCCGGGAGACGTCACGGGCCGGGGGACGAGCGGCGCGGACGAGGCCGCGACCGGGACGCGGGACGATGCCCGCGTCGTGCTCAGAGGAACCGGATCAGCATGGCGGCGACGGTAGAGCGCCCCGCGGATCAGCCGCCACCGAATTATCGTGATCGCCGATGACGGACACGGATCTGCTGGTGGTCGGCGGTGGCATCGCCGGGATCTCGACGGCGTACGGGCTGGCCGCGCACGCCCGCGTCGTCCTGCTCGAGGCCGAGCGGGACCTGCCGGTCCACTCCACCGCGCGGTCGGCCGCGACCTACATCCCCGGGCACGGCACCGGCCCGTTCCGGACGCTGATCGCCGCGTCCGGGCCCCGCTACGCCGCGCTGCCCGCCGAGCTGGGGACCCCGCCGCTGCTGTCACCCCGCCCGGTCCTGCACGTCGCCGACGACGACGCGAGCGCCGAGACCCTGCAGGCGATGCTCGACGAGCAGACCGGCGAGCCCGGGGCACCCGTCCCGCTCGACCCGGCCGAGGCACTGCGCCGCGTCCCGATCCTGCGCACCGCGCCGCAGCTCGCCGCCTGGACGTCGGGCTCCGCCGACGTCGACACCGCCGCCCTGCACGACGGCTACCGGCGCGGCCTGCGCGCCCGCGGCGGCGTCGTGCACCGCGACGCCCGGGTCACCGCGATCACCCGCGACGGCGACGGCTGGGTCGTCACCACCGCCACCGGTGCACGGTTCACCGCGGCCGCCGTCGTCGACGCCGCCGGGGCCTGGGCCGACGAGGTCGCCGCCCTGGCCGGTATCCCCGGCGCGGGTCTGACCGTCTACCGGCGCACGATCGCCGCCTGCCCGGTGGAACCGTCGCTGCTGCGCACGGGCGAGGGACCCGACGACCCGCTGCCGATGGTCATCGACGCCGCCGAGCGCTGGTACCTCAAGGCCGAGGCCGACACCGTCCTGGTCTCCCCGGCCGACGAGACCCCGCAGCCGCCCGGTGACGCCCGGCCCGACGAGCTCGACGTCGCGCTCGCGCTGGACCGCGTCCGGGCCGCGACGACGCTGCCGCTGCGCTCGGTACGCACCGCCTGGGCGGGGCTGCGGACGTTCGCCCCGGACCGTGCCCCGGTGCTGGGGGAGCGGCCCGAGCATCCGGGGTTCTGGTTCGTCGCAGGCCAGGGTGGCTCCGGGATCGAGTCCGCACCCGGGCTGGCCACGCTCGCCGCGGCCCGGATCCTCGGCGCCGACGCTCCGGCCGACGTCGACCTCGACCCGGATGTGTGCTCGGTCACCCGATTCACCGGTTCGGTGTAAGCGCTCGCTTACACCCCGGTGGCAGCATGGACGTCATGGCGTCGACCACCACCGGCACCGAGAAGCACCCGTTGTTCGAGGGTGACTTCTGGACCGACCCGCACCCCGCGTACACCGCGCTGCGCACCGGTGAGCCGGTCCGCGAGCTTGCGCTGCCGGACGGGAAGGCGTGGCTGCTCACCCGCTACGCCGACGTCCGCGCGGCCTTCACCGACCCGCGGCTGTCCAAGGACTGGCGCTACACGCTGCCCGCCGATCAGCGCGAGGGGCAGTCGGCTGCGCCGATCCCGATGATGGTCCTGATGGACCCGCCGGACCACACGCGGCTGCGCAAGCTCGTCGGGCGGTCGTTCACGGTGCGCCGGATGGAGGAGCTGCGCCCGCGCGTCGCCGAGATCGCCCAGGGCCTGCTCGACCGGCTCCCCGCCGACGCGCCGGTGGACCTCATGCGCGACTACGCCTTCGCCATTCCGGTCGAGGTCATCTGCGAGCTGCTCGGCGTGCCCTCGCAGGATCGCGACCGGTTCTCCGCGTGGTCGACGGTGCTGGTCGACGACTCGCCGCAGGAGGAGAAGTTCGGCCCCCTCGGCGAGCTGCACGACTACCTGGGCGAGCTGATCGAGCGCAAGCGCACCGAGCCCGACGACGCGTTGCTGTCCTCGCTGCTCGCGGTCAGCGAGGCCGACGGAGACCGCCTGTCCCACGACGAGCTCGTCGCGATGGCGGTGATGCTGCTGATCGCCGGCCACGAGACGACGGCCAACCTGATCGGCAACGGCGTCCTCGCGCTGCTGACCCACCCGGAGCAGCGCGCCCGGCTGCAGGCGGACCCGTCGCTGATCGGCGGGGCGGTGGAGGAGTTCCTGCGGTTCGAGTCACCGGTGTCCAACACCCCGGTCCGGTTCACGACCACCGACGTCGAGTACTCCGGGGTCACGATCCCGGCAGGCTCGCCGGTGATGTTCGGGCTCGCCGCGGCCAACCGGGACCCGGAGTGGACGCCCGACCCCGGCACCCTCGACATCACCCGCGACGCGTCCGGCGGCGTGTTCTTCGGGCACGGCATCCACTTCTGCCTGGGCGCCCAGCTGGCCCGCACCGAAGGCCGCGTCGCGATCGGGATGCTGTTCGAGCAGCGCCCGGATCTGGCCCTCGCAGTGGACCCGTCGGAACTGGTGTACCGGGAGTCGACGCTGGTCCGCGGCTTGTCGGCGCTGCCGGTGATCCCCGGCCCGGCGGTGGACCGAGGCCTGGCCGGCTACCCGAGCAGCGCGCGCCGCAGCTCGCCGGGGGAGTCGTAGATCGGGTCCGCGCCGGCCTCGGCCAGCTCACCCGGCTCGGCGTAGCCCCAGCCCGCACCCGCGCAGCGCAGCCCGTGCTCGGCCGAGCCGTGCACGTCGTGCAGCCGGTCGCCGACCATCAGCGGCGCGTCCGGGCCGGTGGGGTTGTCCAGCAGCCGCAGCGCCTCGGCGACGACCGCGCCCTTGGTCGGGCGGTCGGCGGAGCGGGTGTCACCGACGATCTCGGTGAACAGGTCCGTCCAGCCGTGGTGGGCGAGGATCTTGCGGGCCGACACCTCGGCCTTCGAGGTGGCCAGCGCCATCGTGACGCCGGCGTCGGACAGCCCGCGCAGCAGCTCCTCGACGCCCGGGTAGGGGCGGCAGTCCAGGCAGCCGTCCTCGTCGCCGTAGATCCGGCGGTAGACCGGCAGGACCGCGGCGGTGCCCTCGTCGCCCAGGATCTCCGGCAGCGAGTCGTACAGCGGCGGGCCGAGCAGCCGGGTGCTGATCGCGGAGTCGGGGACCTCGAGCCCGACCTCGTCGATGGCGCGGCGCAGTGAGCCGAGGATGCCGGGAGCGGAGTCGACGAGGGTGCCGTCGAGGTCGAGCAGGATGTGGGTCAGCACGCGCCCAGTCTCCCAGCCGTCACCGCGCGTCCCCGGGGCCGGGGAACAGCGGGCCCCGGGCCCGTGTTGCGCAGGAGGACGACCGAGGCGATCGGGAGGTACCGGTGAGCGGACGGCTGCATCTGGCGGTGGAGATCGGTGGCGCGGGAGCGCACCCCGGCGCGTGGCGGCTGCCCGGCGCCGCCGACCCGTTCGACGCCGGCGGCTACCTCGCCCGGGCCCGCGCCGCCGCCGCGGCGGGCCTGGACCTGGTGACGATCGACGACACGTTCACCCCGCCCGCGCCGGACCCGGCCGCGATCCCCGGCACCCCGGACGCCGTCGCCGTCGCCGCGCGGGTCGCCCCGGCCGTCGCCGGGATCGGGTTCGTGCCGGTCGTCCCGGTGACCCACACCGAGCCGTTCCACGTCTCGAAGGCGATCGCGACACTGGACTTCGTCGCGACCGGACGCGCCGGGTGGCAGCCCGACGTCTCCCGCACCGCGGCCGAGGCCGACCTGTTCGGGCGCACCGGCCCGCAGCCCGCCGACGTCCTGTGGCGCGAGGCCGGCGAGGTCGCCGACGCCGTCTCCCGGCTCTGGGACTCCTGGGAGGACGACGCGGAGATCCGCGACGCCGCGACCGGCCGGTTCGTCGACCGCGACAAGCTGCACTACGTCGACGTCGAGGGCGAGTTCTTCTCGGTGAAGGGCCCGTCGATCACGCCGCGCCCGCCGCAGGGCAGGCCGCTGACCGTGGTGCGCGGGGACGAACCCGAGGCGCTGCCGGTGGCCGCGCGGTACGCCGACGTCGTCCGGGTCGCGGCTCCCTCGGTCGCCGAGGCCGCGGAGCTGCGCGAGCGGGTGCGCACCGCCGTCGCCGACGCCGGGCGGGACCCGGAGACGGTGACCGTGCTGCTCGACGTCGAGGTGCTGCTGGGGGCCGATGCGGCGGACACGCTGCGCGAGCTGGACCGGCTGGCCCCGTCCGGCACCGACACCGCGGCGGCGACGCTGCGCCACACCGGACCCGCCGACGAGCTCGCCGCGCTGCTGCGCGACGCCGCCGAGGAGCGCGCCGCGGACGGGTTCACCCTGCTCCCGCTGGCGTACGCCGCCGGCGCCGACGGGCTGGGTGGCGTCACCGACGCACTGGTCCCGGCCCTGGGCGACCTCTGGTCCCCGGCCCCCTACGACGAGTCGCTGCGCGGCCGGTTCGGCCTCGCCCGCCCGGCCAGCCGCTACGCGAGCACCTGACCCCGCAACGCCCCGACCGGCAGAGAAGCCGTCGACACACCAGTTCCTGCCAACTAGCGTGACCGTGTGCTGCGCAGCGTGTCCGCGCTCGTCCTCGACGAGCTCGCCGTGTTCGAGTTCGGCGTGCTCTGCGAGGTCTTCGGCCTCGACCGCTCCGACGACGATCTGCCCGTCCTCGACTGGAAGGTCTGCGGGACCGCCGCCGGACGCCCGGTGACCACCACCTCCGGCGTGCACGTCGTCCCGCAGCACGGCCTCGACGGGCTGGCCGGCGCCGACCTCGTCGCCGTCGCCGCGACCGGGCTGAGCGAGTACCCGCCGGAGGCCCTCGACGCGCTGCGGGCCGCCCGCGACCGCGGCGCACTGCTGCTCTCGGTGTGCTCCGGGGTGTTCGTGCTCGGGGCGGCCGGGTTGCTCGACGGCCGCCGCTGCACCGTGCACTGGAAGCACGCCGACGCCCTGCGCGCCCGGCACCCGGAGGCGGTCGTCGAGCCGGACGCCCTCTACATCGACGACGGCGACCTGGTCACCGGCGCGGGCACCGCCGCCGGGATCGACGCCTGCCTGCACCTGGTGCGCCGCGAGCTCGGCGGCGCCGTCGCGAACGGCATCGCCCGCCGCATGGTCGTGCCGCCGCAGCGCGAGGGCGGCCAGCGCCAGTTCGTCGAGCTGCCCGTCCCGGAACGCGGCGGCGACTCGCTCGCCCCGGTCCTGGCGTGGGTCGTCGAGCACCTCGACGCCGGGCACACCGTCGCCGCGCTGGCCCGGCGCGCCGCGATGTCCGAGCGCACCTTCGCCCGCCGCTTCGTCGCCGAGACCGGCACGACCCCGCACCGCTGGATCTCCCGGCAACGGGTCCTGCACGCCCGCACGCTGCTCGAGGAGACCGACCTCGGCATGGACGCGGTGGCCGCACGCTGCGGGTTCGGCACCGGCGCGCTGCTGCGCCACCACTTCCGGGCCGCCCTCGGCGTCGCACCCGCCGACTACCGCGCCACGTTCCGATGCGATCACGACGCCGGACCCGGAGCGGCCTGAACAGGCCTTCCACGCAGAGTGACCGACAGCACACCGAAAGCGGCCCACGGCGTCGCCGGTGGTGACGCACGATGGCCGTCATGCCCGCGACGTCGTCGTCCGCCCGTCCTGCCGGACGTCCCGGTTCGCGCGATCCCGGGACGCACACCGGCGGGCGCGTGCGGAACGCGCCGGTCGAACGCGGGCTGGGCATGCGTCCGGCCCCGGATGCCGGTCCCGACCGGGTCCGGGTCCGGGCGCCGCTGACCGACGCCGTGCTGCTCCCGGGCGGCGCCGTCGCCCCGGTGCTGCCCGCGACGCTCGCCGACTCCGGCATCGGTTTCCTCGTTGTCTCCCGCGGCAGGCTCGCCGCCGGTGCCCCCACCGTCGACCTGCGGCTCGACCTCGCAGGCACCCCCGCGGCGGACTCCGAGTGGCTCACCGCCGACCTCGCCCTGCTGCACCTCGACGACCGGATCGGCCTCGGACGTGCCGAGATGCGCGACGACGCCGGCACGCTCGTCGCGCACGCGATGGTCACCATGACCCTCACCGGCGTCCCGGACCGGCCGGGTGGCCTCGCCGCCGCGGGTCGCGCCGCGGACTCCGCGACGCCCGCGGCATCCGGCCCGGCGAGCGACGGCCACCCGGACGACGACTTCCGCGCCGAGCTGCCCCCGTTCGACCCCACCGCCCTGCGGCCCGAGGCGCTGCGCATCGACCCGGAGACCGGTGACGCCCTGTACACCCCCGGTGTGGGCGCGACCAACCTCAACGGCACCACGCACGGCGCCGTGCTGAGCGGGTTCGCCCAGGCTGCGCAGGTCGCGTACCTGGACAGGCACGGCGCCGCGGGTACCCGGCCGTTGTCACTGACCGTCGACTTCCTGCGCCCCGTCCAGGTCGACGACGAGCTGCGCGCCCGCACCGAGGTCGTCCGCGACGGCCGCCGGTTCTGGACCCTGCGCACCGAGCTGCTGCTCCCGGACGGCCGCGCCGCCGTCCGCGCCGTCGGCGCAGGCCTCCGCACGCCGGCCTGATCCCGGGCCGACCCGCACGCAGGGGCTGCCGCGGCACCGCGACCGGTGTTAGCGTGCCCGGCCGGTGTCAGCGTCGTCACCGTCGGGAGGTCTGCGTGAGCGAGAACAGGCGAGTGCTGGTGACCGGGGCGCGCCGGGGGATCGGGTACGCGATCGCGCGGCGCCTCGCCAACGACGGGTACCGGGTGACGGGGATCGACCTCCTCGAACCCGAGACCCCGATCGACGGGGCCGACTTCCACATCTGCGACCTGACCGACACCGAGGCGACCTCGTCACTGATCGGGTCGCTCGCCGAGGAACAGCCGTTCTACGGGCTGGTCAACAACGCCGCGCTCTTCTCGGCCGACCGCTCCGTCCTCGACACGACCGTCGGCGACATGCGTGCCTCGAGCGACCTGCACCTCACGGCCCCGCTCATCTGTGCCCAGGCCATGATCCCCGGGATGCGGGCACTGGGGTCCGGCCGGATCGTGAACATCTCCTCGCGCGCCGCTCTGGGCAAGGCCAACCGCACGGCCTACGCCGCCACGAAGTCCGGCGTCATCGGGATGAGCCGCACCTGGGCGCTGGAGCTGGCGCCGCTGGGGATCACGGTCAACGTCGTCGCCCCCGGCATGATCGAGACCGAGTCGACGCCGGCGGACGACCCCGAGGCGCAGGCCAACGTGGCGGTCGTGCCCCTGCAGCGGTTCGGCACGCCCGCCGAGCTCGCCCACGCCGTCGCCTTCCTGATGACCGACCTGAGCGGGTTCATCACCGGCCAGACGCTCTTCGTCGACGGTGGCCGGACGATCGGTTCCCTGACGATGTAGGTCCCGGTCCCGGGCCCTGCCGCCGCACCTCCACCGGTGTTAGCGTCGTCACACCAGGGCGGAGGGGGCAGATCGTGGCCGGCGCAGCAGATCCCGCAGGACCCGCGCCGTACCCACCCCGGGTCGCGGTGATCGGCGCCGGGCCGGCCGGGCTCTACACCACCGCCGCGCTGCTCGACGGCGACCCGGACGTGCACGTCGACGTGCTCGACCGCCTCCCCGCCCCGTACGGCCTGGTCCGTTACGGCGTCGCCCCCGACCACCTGAAGATGAAGTCGGTGATCCGCGCGCTGGCCGGGACCTTCGACCACGCCGACCGGGTCCGGTTCCTCGGCAACGTGCCCGTCGGCGAGCACGGGGTGCCCGCGGAGGTGCTGCGCGTGCACTACCACGCCGTCGTGCACGCCACCGGCAGCGCGATCGACCGCGACCTCGGGGTGCCGGGGGAGGAGCTCACCGGCTCGGTCGGCTCCGGGGAGTTCGTGTCCTGGTACTGCGGCCACCCCGACGCCGCCGGCCCCGGTCCCGCGCTCGACCACCCCGGCGCCGTGGTGGTGGGCGCGGGCAACGTCGCGCTCGACGTCGCCCGGATCCTCACCCGCCCCGCCGACGACCTCGCCGCCACCGACGCCCACGACGCCGTACTGGAGGCGTTGCGCCGCAGCGCGATCACCGACGTCCACGTGCTCGTGCGCCGCGACCCCGAGCACGCCCGCTTCACCCCGGCCGAACTGCGGGCACTGCCCGGCATCACCGGGGTGGAGATCGACGTCGACGACGACCACGCCCTCGACGAGCCCGTCCCGCCCGAGGACGACCGCCGCACCCGGCAGAACCTCGAGACGCTCACCGACTGGCGCGACCACCCGCCCGGTGCCGGCGGGCGGCGGCACCTGCACCTGCACTTCCTGCGCCGCCCGGTCCGCCTGCTCGACGACGGCACCGGCCGGGTCGGCCGGGTGGAGATCGAGCGGACCGAGATGACCCCCGACGGCGGTGTCCGCGGCACCGGCGAACTCTCGGTGCTCGACGCCGGGCTGGTCGTGCGCGCCGTCGGGCACGTCGCCGAGCCGGTGCCCGGCCTGCCGTTCGACGCGGCGACCGGCACCGTCCCGCACGTCGCGGGCCGGGTCGTGCTCGGCGGGGAGCCGGTACGGGGCAGCTACGTCGCCGGCTGGCTCAAACGCGGCCCCACCGGGGTGATCGGCACCAACAAGCACGACGGCACCGAGACCGCGCAGAGCGTGCTCGCCGACCTCCCCGGGCTGGCCGCGCCACCCCGCCCGGGCGGCGACGCGGTGCCGGAACGCTTGCGCGCGTTGGGGATCGAGCCGGTTGCCTGGAGCGACTGGCTCCGCCTCGACGACGCCGAACGCGCCCTCGGGGCCGCCCGCGGCGGCACCGAGCGGGTCAAGATCGCCGAGTGGGACGCGATGCTCGACGCCGCCCGCGGCCCCCGCGACCGGACGTGAGCCCGCAACCGGGTCTCAGTACGGGTCGACCGCGAGGACGCAGGGCAGCGTGCGCAGCCGGTCGCAGAACTCCTCGGTCTCGGCCGGGGTCATCGACAGCGTGCAGGTGACCGAGCCGTAGGGAACGCCCTCGCGGACGTCGACGGCGAACTCGCGGACCGTGCGCCCGCAGGACTGCAGCGCGTTGGCGACGAGCATGGCCCCGGCGAGGCCGTCGTCGGTGACGACGGTGTGCCGGCGCGGCATCCGGGAGGCGATGTCCGCGGGCGTGCCCGAGGTGGCCGGGAAGGCGATCGTGGCGGGGCGGTCGATGGTGATGCTCATGGTGATCGGGCTCCATGCGTTGCGAGAAGAACGGATCTCTGAACGCGAGCCAGGTCTCGATGGGTCCTCGGACGCGGGTTGTGCGTGGGAGGAGGGGAGGGGTGCCGGGGTACGGCGGGCGCGTCGGCGGCCTGGATCAGCCGACGCGCAGTGCTACTACCGCGAGTGCCGGGAGCGCTGCGCGCAGCGTGAGGGAGAGCTCGGTGGAGGTGAGCCCGACGGTGCGCATGATCACAGCGTAGCAGAGGGGGCTGCGGCGTGCGCCACACGGCGCGGGTGAACGGGCGGCAACGGCTGCGCGACACCACGTCCGGCGCCGTCCTGCGGCCCGGGACGCCGCCGCACTAGCCTGGTCCGGACAGCCCCGCCGACCCGAGGGAGCCCCGTGATCACCGCGTTCGTCCTGGTGCACACCGCCGCCGACCGGATCCCGGAGACCGCGCAGGCGATCGCCGACCTCGACGGCGTCGCCGAGGTCTACTCCTGCGCAGGCGACGTCGACCTGGTCGCGATCGTCCGGGTCCGCGAGCACGAGCAGCTGGCCGACGTCATCGCCGGGAAGCTGAGCAAGGTCGACGGTGTCGTGGGCACCGACACCCACATCGCCTTCCGGTCCTACTCCAAGGCCGACACCGACGCCGCGTACTCCATCGGGCTCGACTGACCTCCGGACCGCCGGGCTATCGGCCCAGCTCGGTCGACAATGCCGCCCACCGGGCCAGCAGCTCCGCCGCCGCACCCGAGTCCAGGGCGCGAGCCGCGGCGTCCAGGCCGCCCGCGACGGCCTCGGTGAGATCCCCGGTCACGCCGCGGTGCGCGGCCAGCGCGCCCGCGGCGTTGAGCAGCACCGCGTCGCGGACCGGGCCGGGCTTGCCTGCCACGAGGTCGCGCACCACGTCGGCGTTGTACTCCGGCGACCCGCCGCGCAGGTCCTCCGCGGTCGCCGGGCGCACCCCGAGCGGGGCCGGGTCCAGCACGGTCTCGCGGACCTGCCCGCCCTCGGCGACCCACACCCGGCTGGTCGTGGTCGTGGTCAGCTCGTCGAGGCCGTCGTCACCGCGCACGACCAGCGCCGACCGGCCCCGCCGGGCGAACACCTCGGCCATCACCGGGGCCAGCCGCAGGTCCGCGCAGCCGATCAGCCCGGCCGCGGGCTGCGCCGGGTTCGACAGCGGCCCGAGCACGTTCATCGCGGTCGGCACGCCGAGCTCGCGGCGCACCCCACCGGCGTAGCGCATCGCCGGGTGGAACGCCGGCGCGAAGCAGAACCCGATGCCCAGCTCGGCCACGCAGCGTTCGACGGCGGCCGGGCCCAGCTCGATCGTCACGCCGAGTGCCTCGAGCACGTCCGCGGTCCCCGACGACGACGACGCGGCCCGCCCGCCGTGCTTGACCACCGGCGCCCCGGCGGCCGCGGCGACGATCGCCGACATCGTCGAGATGTTCACCGTGTGTGCCTGGTCGCCCCCGGTCCCGACGACGTCGAGCGCGCGGCCCGGCACCTCGACCCGCAGCGCGTGCAGCAGCATCGCGTCGGCCATGCCGGAGATCTCGGCGGCCGTCTCGCCCTTGGCGCGCAACGCCACCAGGAACCCGGCGAACTGCGCGGGCGTGGCCTCACCGGCGAAGACCCGGTCCATCGCCCAGGTGGTCTCGGTGTCGCCGACGTCCTCGCCGCGGATCAGCCGCCCGATCAGCGCGGGCCACGTCGTGTCCTGCTCGCCCACGGCGCTCAGCCCGGGGTGACGGCGCCTGCGCGGTGGTCGCGCAGCACCTGGGCGACGACCTCGGCGGCCTCGATCGGGTCCAGCGGGTGCACCAGCACCGCGTCGGCCTCGGACCAGGTGGCCAGCCAGCGGTCGTCGCGGCGGCGCACGGTCAGCACGATCGGCGGACAGTCGGTGACCTCGTGGTGCAGCTGCTTGGCCACACCCATGCCACCGGTCGGCTGCGCCTCGCCGTCGAGCACCAGCAGGTCGGCCTCGCCTGCGTCGCAGGCCGCGAGGACCTCGGCGATCCCGGACGCCTCGACGTAACGCACCCGGCCCACGTCCGGCGCGGGACGGCGCCCGACGGCCTCGATGATGCTCTCGCGCACCTCGGGACGATGGCTGTAGACCAGGATCGTGCTGGTCCCGGCCGCCGTGCCGGCGCTGTCGGTACCTGTTCGGCTCGCCACACCGGCGATACTAGGGGAACTCCTCGGCGCCCTCGAACGTCGTGCCCTCGGCCGCCGTTGCGTTCCGACACGAAGTCGATCACGCATGCCGTTCGCCGATCGTGACGTGCGAACCGGGAGCCCGACAGGCTGTAGAAGTTCGCGTGGGGTCATAATGCGAACCGTGACGACAGCCGCACCCAACATCAGCGCGCGGATCCATTCGCTGAACCGACCGAACCTGGTCAGCATCGGCACGATCGTCTGGCTCTCCAGCGAGCTGATGTTCTTCGCCGGGCTGTTCGCGATGTACTTCACCGCGCGGGCCCAGAACGCCGGCCCGTGGCCGACGCCCCCCACCGAGCTCGACGTCCCGTACGCGCTCGTCGTGACGATCGTGCTGGTGGCGTCCTCGTTCACCTGCCAGTTCGGCGTGTTCGCCGCCGAGCGAGGAGACGTCTTCGGCCTCCGCCGCTGGTACGTGCTGACCCTGCTGATGGGCACGTTCTTCGTCATCGGCCAGGCGAACGAGTACCGCCACCTCATCGAGGGCGGGACGACGATGGCGTCCTCGACCTACGGCACGGTCTTCTACATGGCGACCGGCTTCCACGGCCTGCATGTCGTCGGCGGGCTCGTCGCGTTCGTCTACCTGCTGATCCGGACGACGCTCAGCAAGTTCACCCCTGCTCAGGCCACCGCCGCGATCGTCGTGTCGTACTACTGGCACTTCGTCGACGTCGTCTGGATCGGCCTGTTCGCCGTCATCTACTTCATCCGCTAGCCGTCCCGCTGCTTCCCGAATCGCCACACCCGCCACGACGTCGAGGTTGGAAGACCACCGAGCGATGACAGAGAACCCCGAGGGCGCCGTCGCCCAGAACCCACCACCGGAACGGCCGTCCGGCGGCCGTGACCGGGCCGCGCGGCCGCACGGCAAGCTGCGCCGCCGCGTCGCGGGCGCCCTGGCCATCGGGCTGGGCCTGCTCACGGTCGGCTTCCTGTACTCCGCGTTCGCGCCGCAGGGCGAGTACGCCCAGGCGCAGCCGGACGCGGCGCTCGTCGCCAAGGGCGAGGAGCTCTACAACAACACCTGCATCACCTGCCACGGGGCGAACCTGCAGGGTGTGAAGGACCGCGGTCCGAGCCTGATCGGCGTCGGCGACGCGGCCGTCTACTTCCAGGTCTCCTCGGGCCGCATGCCGATGGCCCGCCAGGAGGCGCAGGCCATGCGCAAGCACCCGCTGCCGGTCTTCGACCCGGAGACCGCCGAGGGCCAGGCGAACCTGCAGGCGCTCGGTGCCTACATCCAGGCCAACGGCGGCGGCCCGGTCGCGCCGGAGCAGCGTGGGCAGGCCCTGCAGGGCGACGACCCCGGCCGCGGCGGCCAGCTGTACCGGCTGAACTGCGCGTCCTGCCACAACTTCACCGGTGTGGGCGGCGCGCTGTCCTCCGGCAAGTACGCCCCGGCGCTGGAGCCCGCCAGCGAGGAGCAGATCTACACCGCGATGCTGACCGGCCCGCAGAACATGCCGCGCTTCTCCGACCAGCAGCTCACGCCGCAGGAGAAGAAGGACATCATCGCCTACGTCAAGTCGGTGAACGGCACGAACAACCCGGGCGGTAACGAGCTGCTGGGCCTCGGGCCGACGGCGGAGGGCATCTTCATCTTCGCCGTCGTCATCAGCGCTCTGGTCGGGTTCGCGATCTGGTTGGGGGCGAAGAGTTGAGCAGCGACGTCAGCACCGGGTCGGGCAAGCGGCCCACCCAGGCCGAGCTCGACGCGATGTCGCCCGACGAGCTGGCCCGCCTCGCGGGCGAGCTGGACGACGTCGACGTCGTGCACAACACGCCCAAGTTCCCGATCGAGGGGACGCGGGCGGAGAAGCGCGCCGAGCGGTCGGTCGCGCTGTGGTTCGTCATCTCGGCCCTGTCCGGGCTGGGCTTCATCGTGGCCTTCATCTGGTGGCCGTGGGAGTACAAGAACGTCGGCGAGCCCGGCTACTTCGTGTACTCGCTCTACACCCCGGTCATCGGGTTCTTCTTCGGCTTCTCGATCCTGGCGCTCGGGATCGCGGTCATCCAGGCCGTCAAGAAGCTGCTGCCCGACGAGGTGTCGGTCCAGCAGCGGCACGGCGGGGCGTCCGACGACGTCGACCGCCGCACGATCCTGGCGCAGCTGGCCGACGCCGGGAACAAGTCGACGCTGGGACGGCGCAAGATGATCCAGCGCTCGGCCGGCCTCGCCGCGGGGGCGCTGGGCATCGGTACCGGTGTCATCGCGCTCGGCGGCATCATCCGGAACCCGTGGGCCGAGGGCGACAACTCGCCGCTGTGGCACACCGGGTGGCGTCCGGAGGGCAACGAAACCGTGTACCTGCGCACGGACACCGGTATCCTGGGCGAGATCGCGAGAGTGCGGCCCGAGGACATGGAGCCCGGTGCGATGATGACGGTCTTCCCGTACCGGGAGAGCGAGCGCGGCAACGACGAGGAGCTGCTCAAGGCGCAGCGTGCCTCGGACGCGCCCGTCATGCTGATCCGGCTCCGGCCGGGCACCGTCGTCGAGTCCCGCCCGGGACAGGAGAACTTCAACTACGGCGAGTACTACGCCTGGTCGAAGATCTGCACGCACCTCGGCTGCCCGACGTCGCTGTTCCAGGCCCAGGACAACCGCATCCTGTGCCCGTGCCACCAGTCGCAGTTCCTGGCGACCAAGGACGCCGAGCCCGTCTTCGGGCCCGCTGCCCGGCCGCTTCCGCAGCTGCCGATCAAGGTGAACGAAGAGGGCTACTTCGTCGCCGTGAGTGACTTCGTCGAGCCCGTCGGACCCGCGTTCTGGGAGAGGCCGAAGACGACATGAGTGCGATCACCACACCCACCACCTCAGCCGGTGGCGGGCTCGGCGCGAAGGCCGGCGAGGCCCTCGACCAGCTCGACCAGCGGTACCACCCGGCCGCGGGCCTGCGGAAGCAGTTCAACAAGGTCTTCCCGACCCACTGGTCGTTCATGCTGGGCGAGATCGCCCTCTACAGCTTCATCATCCTGATCCTGTCCGGGATCTACCTGGCGCTGTTCTTCGACCCGTCGATGGCCGAGGTCGTCTACAACGGGCCGTACGACCCGCTGCGCGGCGTGCACATGTCGCGCGCCTACGAGTCGGCGCTCGAGCTGTCGTTCGAGGTCCGCGGCGGCCTGTTCATGCGCCAGCTGCACCACTGGGCGGCGCTGCTGTTCATGGCGTCGATGATCGTGCACATGCTCCGGGTGTTCTTCACCGGCGCGTTCCGCAAGCCGCGTGAGGCCAACTGGACGATCGGCATCGTGCTGATCCTGCTGGGCACCTTCACCGGCTTCACCGGCTACTCGCTGCCGGACGACCTGCTCTCCGGTGTGGGTCTGCGGATCGCCTCGGGCATCACCCTGACCGTGCCGATCATGGGCACCTGGGTGCAGTGGGCGCTGTTCGGCGGGGAGTTCCCGGGCACCGAGATCATCCCGCGGCTCTACATCATCCACGTGCTGATCCTGCCGGGCCTGATCCTGGCGCTGGTCGCGGTGCACCTGGGCCTGGTCTGGTACCAGAAGCACACCCAGTTCCCCGGCCCCGGCCGGACCGAGAACAACGTCGTCGGCGTGCGGATCCTCCCGCAGTTCGCGGCGAAGGGCGGCGCGTTCTTCGCGATCGTCGCAGGTGTGCTGGTGCTGGTCGCCGGCCTGTTCCAGATGAACCCGATCTGGCACCTCGGCCCGTACGACGCCGCGCACATCTCCTCGGGCTCGCAGCCGGACTTCTACATGCTCTTCTCCGAGGGCATGGGCCGGATCTTCCCGCCGTGGGAGTTCTACCTGTTCGGCAAGTACACGATCCCGGCCGCGTTCATCCCGACCGCGGGCTTCCTGCCGGTGCTGTTCGTGATCGGCGCGATGTACCCGATGATCGAGCGCAAGTTCACCGGCGACGACGCGCTGCACAACCTGCTGCAGCGCCCCCGCGACGTGCCGGTCCGTACCGCGCTCGGCGCCATGGGCATCACCTTCTACCTGTGGCTCGTGATCTGCGGCTTCAACGACTGGATCTCGTTCTTCTTCCACATCTCGCTGAACGCGACGACGTGGGCCGGTCGCCTGGGCCTGCTGATCCTGCCGCCGATCATGTACTGGGTCACCTACCGCTGGTGCCTGGGTCTGCAGAAGTCCGACCGCGCGGTGCTCGAGCACGGCATCGAGACCGGTGTCATCCGGCGGCTGCCGCACGGCGAGTTCATCGAGGTGCACCAGCCCCTCGGCGGTGTGGACTCGCACGGCCACGCGATCCCGCTGGAGTACCAGGGCGCGTCCGTGCCGAAGCGGATGAACCAGCTGGGCTCCGCCGGTGAGCCGGTCCCCGGTTCGCTGCTGACGCCGGACCCGGCCGACGAGAGCCGGGAGCTGGCCGCCGCGCGGCACGAGGCCCACGAGCAGGAGCTGGCCGCGCGCGACGAGCGCGAGGCCGCCGCCCGCCGTGAGCTGGAGTCCGCGCAGCAGGGCGAGCTCGCCGGCCGCCCCGACGACGGTGGGCGCCCGCAGCAGCCCTGATCGCCGCACCCGTTCCGACGACGGCCCCGTTCCCGGTATCCCGGGGGCGGGTCCGTCGTCGTTCGCCGGGGCGGGCCACGGGGTGGGTTGATCGGCGGCCCGTTCGATCCGTGATCGGCAGGATCGTGACCAGGCGTTCGCTGCGCGGCCGGGTGGTCACGAACGTGGCGATCTTCGGGGGCAGGTGTTCGTGCGGTGGCGGCGGATCGACGGTGATCGCCGGGATCGTGACCAGGCGTTCGTTGTGCGGCCGGGTGGTCACGAACGTGGCGATCTTCGGGGTGGCGGTGTCGTCCGGTGGCGATCTACTGGCGGCCGGTCTCGTCGGGGGAGCGCTCGCCGAGGCGGCCGGCGGCGTCGCGGGCGCGGTCGCTCCACTCCCGCCACGGCCCGCCGCCGTGCGCGGGCTCGGCCCACGCCGGGGTGCTGTACACCAGGCGGGTGCCGCCGGTGGTGAGCCATCGGTGCAGCAGCCGGACCTCCTCCGGCGGGGCGCCGCGCAGCGGGCCGTCGCCGGGCAGGATCGTCTGCGCGCCCGCCCGCAGCGACTCGACGACCGGCATCGGGCGCACCCCGCGCGGCGCGGTCCCGGCCGCGGCGAGCCGCCCGTGCCGCAGCACCGCCAGCTCCCAGCCACCGGCGCCGTCCGGGCGGGCACCGACGACCTCCTCCAGCGTGGCCAGCGACGCGAGCGTCCCCGCCCTGTCCAGACCGGAGGCCAGCGCGGCCAGCCGGTCCCGGCCCCGAGCGGCGGCCTCGTAGCGGCCGTCGGCGGATCGCTGCGCGACGCCGTCGGCCAGGGTGCGCAGCGGGGTGTCGTCGCGGCCGTCGACCAGGTCGTGCCAGGCGGTCACGGCGGGGGCGTAGTCGTCGCGGGTCTGCAGGCCGGCGCACGGCGCCCCGCAGTGGCCCAGCTCGTGCAGCGCGCACGGCGACGCCGACGGGTTCCGCGCCGGGATCCGCACGGTGCAGCGGCGCAGCGGGACCGCGTCGAGTGCGGCATCGACGACGTCGGTCGCTGCGCGCTGCGAGCCGAATGGGCCCAGCGCGCCGTCGCGCGGGGTCGACACCACCGACAGCCGCGGGAACGCCTCGGCGGTCGGCACCACCCACCAGCCGCGGCCGGGGTTGCGGGAGCGCCGGTTGTAGCGCGGCCGGTGCGCGGCGATCAGCCGCAGCTCGCGGACCGAGGCCTCCAGGGCGTGCGCGCAGACGACGGTGTCGACCTTCTCGGCCTGGGCGACCATGTCCCGCACCCGGCGGCGCCGCTCACCCGCGGTGAAGTACGACCGCACCCGCCGGTGCAGGTCGCCGCTGGTACCGACGTAGAGCACCTCGCCATCGGCGTTACGGAACAGGTACACCCCGGGCGCAGCCGGGACGTCGTTCGCGAGGTGGCGGCGGCGCCGCTGCGCGGTCGTCGGACGGTGCGGGGCACGGTCCTTCACCAGCTGCAGCAGCTCCTCCAGGGTCTGGATCCCCAGGTTGCCGATGCGTTCGAGCAGGTGGTGCAGCACCTCGACGGTGGCGCGGGCGTCGGTGAGGGCGCGGTGGTCCGGGGTGGTGGTGCAGCCGAAGTGCGCGGCGCGCGCACCGAGCCGCATGCTCGGCACCTCGCTGCGCGGCAGGACGGCGCGGGCGAGCCGGGCCGTGCACAACACCGGCGGTTTCGGCCACGGCCGCTCCAGGCGTTCGCAGGCAGCGCGCAGGAAACCGGTGTCGAACGGCGCGTTGTGTGCCACCAGGACCGTCCCGGACACGAAGTCGAGCACCGAGGGCAGGACGGCACCGAGCGGCGGGGCGTCGTCGAGCATCGCGTCGGTGATGCCCGTGAGCCGGGTGATGTCCGCGGGGACCGCGATGCCCGGGTCGACGAGGGTGGCGAGCTCGTCGACGCGCTCGCCGCCGCGGACCCGGACCGCGCCGACCTCGGTGATCGCGTTGCGCGTCGCGCTGCCGCCCGTGGTCTCCAGGTCCAGCACGCAGAACGTCACGTCACGCAGCGGGGTGCCCAGCTCGTCGAACGCGAGCTGCGGGGAGCGGGGACTCACGGGGCGCACGCTAGCGGCAGGTACCGACAAGATGTTCGATCGCCCGTCCGTTCGAACGGGGACCTGGTGCGGGTGGCCCGATCGGGGCGGCCTCGGCGGCCGGTCGGGCGGGCAGACGCGGGGTGCGGGGCACGGGGATAACCTGGTCCGATGGTGCAGCACGACGGAGACCGGCCGGAGCCCGCGGGCGCCGGGGCCCCGTCGTGCCCGGCCGGTGCGGGGCCGACCGAGGATGCGGCGCAGCCCGGCCCGATCACCGAGTGGCCGGCGCTGCCCGGCCCGTTGCGTGCCCGGCTGGCCGAGATCGCCGCGACCGCGCTCGGCGGGATGACCCCGCCCGACGTGCCCGCGCCGCTGCGCCGGTTCGCCAAGTTCACCCCCGCCAAGCGGGCCAGGCTCGGTGCATCCGCGCTGGTCGGACGGCTGGAGAGCGACCCGGTCTTCCGGGCCGCCGTCGTCGCCTGGTGGGCCGAGCACCGGCCGGGCGAGCTGGAGCTGCCGGACGCGGCGTCCGGCACCGCACCGGCCTCTCCGGAGGTGCCCGCCGCGGACGACCTGCTGCCCGCCCCGGTCGACACCCTCGACGCCGCGGCCGTCGCGCTGCTCACCGGCGACCCCCTCGCGTCGCGGCGGGTCGCGCAGGCCGAGCGCACGAGCGACCTCGCCGCGCTCCGCGCCGAACGCGACGAGGCCCTGGCCAAGGTCGACAAGCTCACCGCCGAGCTGGAACGCGCCCGCGCCGAGCTCACCGACGAACGCGAACGCGCCGCCACCGTCGTCTCCGACCGCGAGTCCGAGTACCAGCAGATGCGCCGCCGGGTCAGCGACCAGGGCGCCAAGCTGCGCGCCGCCGTCGACGCCCGCGACACCCTCGAGGCCGAGGTCCGGCGGCTGCGCGCCGGTTCCGACGACCGGCTCGCCGCCGTGCAGGCCGAGCTGGACGCCGAACGCGACCGGGCCGCCGCCGAACGCCGTCGCGCCGACGCCGCGGCCCGCGAGGTCGGTGTGGCCCGCCGCGCCGCCCGTGAGGCCCGCAAGGCCGACGAGGTGCGCCTGGAGCTGCTGCTCGACACGATCGGCGGCGCAGTCACCGGGCTGCGCCGCGAGCTCGACGTCGGCGCCGGGGGACCGCGCCCGGCCGACCTCGTCGCCGACGGCAGCGGGGACGGCACCGGCCACGGCCGCGCCGGTGTCCCCGTCGACGGGCTCGCCGCCCTGGACACGCTGCTCGGGATGCCGTCGATGCACCTGATCGTCGACGGCTACAACGTCAGCAAGACCGGCTACCCGGACCTCCCGCTCGCCGACCAGCGCACCCGGCTCGTGACGCAGCTGGGCGCGCTCGCGGCCCGCACCGGCGTCGAGGTCACCGTCGTGTTCGACGGCGCCGCCGTCGTCGCCGCGTCCGGGCGCGGGGCGCGCGGCGTGCGGGTGCTGTTCAGCGACCCCGGGGTGCTCGCCGACGACGTCGTCCGCGATCTCGTCGCCGCCGAGCCGCGCGGGCGCACGCTGCTCGTCGCGACGTCGGATCAGGAGGTCGTTCGCTCGGTGCGGCGCCGCGGGGCGCACACGGTCCCGTCGGCGGTGCTGCTGCGCCGCCTCGGCTGAGCGGCGGACTCAGCCCGCGAACCGGCGCCGCAGCGGCTGCACCGGGGCCACCCCCAGATCCGGCTGCTCGACCGGGCCGGGCGTGCGGGCGCCCTCGACCAGGCGCAGGTGCGGGATCAGCCCCTGCTCGGCCAGCACCTGCAGCGCCCGGCGCTCCGGCTCGCTGAACTCGACCGGCTCCCGGGACGGCCCGCCGGAGACCCGCGCGGGCCCGGCGGCGGCCACGACGGGCTCACGCGCCGCCGCACCCGGCGGGTCGACCGGCAGGTAGGGAATCGGCCGGTCCTCCTCCGGGACCTCCATCAGCACGCCGATCACGCAGCTGCCGCAGGCGTCGCCACGCACCTCGCAGCGGTCGCAGTCGATGATCATTCCGCCTCCTCCGTGGAGCACTCGTGTGATCAGCGCGGACAGTAGGGGAGGGGACCGACAGGAATGCCGTGCCCGGCGCGGCGGCTACGGTCGCCGGGTGGCCCGCACCCTGCTGGTGACCAACGACTTCCCGCCGCGCCCCGGCGGCATCCAGCACTACCTGCACGCCCTCGCCCGTGCCCTGCCCGACGGCGAGCTCGCCGTCTACGCCCCGGCCTGGCGGCCCGGCCCCGTGGCCGATGCGGTGTCCGACGCCGTACTCGATGTGGCGTCCGACGCCGTGTTCGACGGGGCCCAGCCGTTCCCGGTGCACCGGCACCCGTCGTCGCTGATGCTGCCCACCCCGGACGTCGCCCGCCGCGCCGCCGAGCTCGCGCGCCACCACGACGCGACGACCGTCTGGTTCGGCGCCGCCGCGCCCCTGGCCCTGCTCGGCCCGTACCTGCGCCGCCGCGCCGGGATCGGCCGGGTCGTCGCGAGCACGCACGGCCACGAGGTCGGCTGGTCGATGCTGCCCGGAGCCCGCCAGGCGCTGCGGCGCATCGGCACCGACGCCGACGTGATCACCACCGTCTCCGGCTGGACCCGCTCCCGCCTGGGTGCCGCGTTCGGCCCGGACGCGGTGCTCGAACCGCTGCCGCCACCGGTGGACACCACCCGGTTCGCCCCGGACCCGGCCGCCCGCGCCGCGATCCGGGCCCGGTACGGGCTGGGGGAGGCCCCGGTCGTCGCGTGCGTGTCCCGGCTGGTGCCCCGCAAGGGGCAGGACACGCTGGTCGCCGCGCTGCCCCGGATCCGCGAACGGGTCCCCGGCGCGCGGCTGCTGCTGGTCGGCGGCGGCCCCTACCGGGACCGGTTGCAGCGTCTCGCCCGGCGCGCGGGGGTGGCCGACGCCGTCGTCGTCACCGGAGGGGTTCCGGACGGCGAGCTGGCCGCGCACCACGCCGCCGGGGACGTCTTCGCGCTGCCGTGCCGCACCCACCTGCGCGGTCTCGACGTCGAGGGGCTCGGCATCGCGCTGCTGGAGGCGGCTGCGAGCGGGCTGCCGGTGGTCGCCGGGGACTCCGGGGGCGCGCCGGAGACCGTCGAGGACGGCGTGACCGGGCACGTCGTCGACGGCCGGGACGTCGAGGCCGTCGCAGGCCGGGTCGCGGGCCTGCTCGCCGACCCGGCCCGCGCGCAGGCGATGGGCCGGGCCGGTCGGGCGCGGGTGCAGCGGATCTGGGGCGGCCCGCGCTCCGCGGAACGCCTGCGCGCCTTCCTCCACGGTGCCGGGTGCGCCCGCGGACCCGCCCAGGAGCAGGCCTAGGAGTAGATCGCCTCGATCTCGCCGGCGTAGGAGTCGACGACGACCTTGCGCTTCACCTTCATCGTCGGCGTCAGCTCGCCGCCGGCCTCGGAGAAGTCGTGCGGCAGGATCCGGAACTTGCGGATCTGCTCGGCCCGCGACACCGCCTGGTTCGCCTCCTCGACCGCGGCGGCGATCTCGCCGCGCAGCTCCGGGTCGTCGACCAGGTCGGCGGCCGACGAGCCGTCGCCGGTGGGCTTGCCCTGACGCTCGCGCCAGCCCGGCAGCGCCTCCGGGTCGATCGTCACCAGCGCCGAGATGAACGGCTTCTGGTCACCGATCACGATGCACTGCCCGACCAGCGGGTGCGCCCGCAGCCGGTCCTCGAGCACGGCCGGGGCGACGTTCTTGCCGCCCGCGGTGACGATCAGCTCCTTCTTGCGGCCGGTGATCCGCAGGAAGCCTGCGTCGTCGATCTCGCCGATGTCGCCGGAGCGGAACCAGCCGTCCTCCAGCGCCTCGGAGGTGGCGGTGTCGTTGTGCCAGTAGCCGCGGAACACGATGTCGCCGGACAGCAGGATCTCCCCGTCCGGGGCGATCCGCGCGGCGCAGCCCGGCACCGGGCGCCCGATCGAGCCGATCCGCTGCGCGTCGAGGGTGTTCAGGGTGATCCCGGCGGAGGTCTCGGTGAGGCCGTAGCCCTCCAGCACCGGCAGCCCGACGCCGCGGAAGAAGTGCCCGAGCCGCTCGCCCAGCGGGGCGGACCCGGACACCGCCGCCTTCACCCGGCCGCCGACGGCGGCCCGCAGCTTGCGGTAGACCAGCAGGTCGAACAGGGCGTTCACGGCCTTGAGCGGCAGCGCCGGGCCCCCGGTGTCCAGCGCCTTGGAGTAGGCGATGGCGACGTCGGCGGCCGTGTCGAAGATCGTCCCGGTCAGCCTGCCCTCGTCGTGGGCCTTGACCCGGGCGCCGTTGTAGACCTTCTCGAACACCCGCGGCACCGCGAGCAGGAAGGTCGGGCGGAAGTCCGCCAGGTCGGGCAGTAGGTTCTTCACGTCCGGGGTGTGCCCGACGACGGTGCGGGTCGCCAGGCAGCCGCACTGGATCGCCTTGCCGAACACATGCGCCAGCGGCAGGAACAGCAGCACCGAGTCGTCGTCGCCGAACAGGTCCGGCATCGCCGCAGCGATCGTCCGGATCTCGGTGACCAGGTTGCGGTGGGTCAGCTCGCAGCCCTTGGGCCGGCCGGTGGTGCCCGAGGTGTAGATCAGGGTGCAGAGGTCCTCGGCGCGCACGGCGTTGCGGCGCTCGTGCACCACGTCGTCACCGGTGTCCGAGCCGAGCCCGGTGAGCTGCGCGACGGCCGGTGGCGCGTCCGGAGCCGACACGGCAGGCTCGATCTGCCACACCGCCCGCAGCCCGGGCAGGTCGGCGCGGACCTTCTCCACCGCCGCCGCGTGGTCGGCGGTCTCGACGACGATCGCGACGGCGTCGGAGTCCGACACGATCCAGCCGATCTGGTCCGGCGACGACGTCTCGTAGATCGGCACCGTGACCCCGCCCGCCGCGAGGATCGCGTAGTCGAACAGCGTCCACTCGTAGCGGGTGCGCGACAGCAGCGCGACCCGGTCCCCGGCCTCGATCCCGGCCGCGATCAGACCGGCCGCGACCCGGGTGACCTGCTCGGCGAACTCGGCGGCGGTCACCTCGACCCAGGCGTCCCCGTCCTTGCGCCGGTACAGCACCGACTGCGGGAACTCTTCGGCATTGGTGAACACGGCGTCGGAGAGCGACTCCTCGGCTCCCACGGACACCGCGGCGGGAACGCTGTACTCACGCACGGGAATCGACCTCCTGGCGGCCTCGGCAGGGCTGTGCGACGGCTGGGCTGTGCGACCACGCGGCCCTCGTGCCGCACATGATCTCCCCAGGAACCTACCGTCTGGTAGACCCCGGGAACACGGGTCGTCAGCTGCGATTCGGAAACGGTACGAACCGGACACGGCGTCCCCGCGGCGCGACGCCCGGACCCGGGTGGCAGGCTGGCCGGGTGCCGGCCGTGGACGTGATCGACGAGACGTTCGTCGCCGTGCCCCGCGAGCGGGTCGCGGCGGAGTTCGCCGACCCTGCGCGGTGGCCGCAGTGGTGGCCCGACCTGCGCCCCGAGGTCGCGCACGACCGCGGCCCGGCGGGGATCCGCTGGACGGTCACCGGCGCGCTCACCGGGACCATGGAGGTCTGGTGCGAGCCGGTCGGCGACGGCACCGTCCTGCACTTCTTCCTGCGCGCCGACCCGACGACGCCGCTGCCGGGTCACCGGCTGACCCGCGCCCGCCGCGAGCGGCGCGAGTCCGACCGGCGGCACCGCGAGTTCAAGACCCGCGCGTTCGCGGCCAAGCGGCGCCTGGAGGGCGGGCGACCGGCCGGCGTCGTCCCGGAGCACGTGCGCGAGACCGGAGCCGACACCGCGGGGGAGACCGCAGGGTGAGGCTGCACGTCGTCACCGACGTCCACGGCGACAGCGCCGCGCTCGCCCGCGTCGCGCACGGCCCGGACGGCTCCCGCGCCGACGGCGTGATCGTGCTCGGCGACCTCGTCGAGTTCATCGACTACCGCGAGCCCGCGAACGGCATCGTCGGGCGGCTGCTCGGGGTCGGCGTCGCCGCCGAGTTCGCCCGGCTGCGCCGCGCCGGGGCGCCGCGGGAGGAGATGCTCGGCCTGATGGACCGGGCCTGGGCCCGCTTCGACGACCCGGCCGCAGCGGTGCACGAGGCCGTCGCCGCCCAGTACGCCGAGATCTTCGGCGTGCTCGCCGGGCTCGGCGTGCCGGTGTGGGCGATCCCCGGCAACGTCGACATGCCCGCCGCCTGGCCGGACGTCGACGGCGTCGCCACCCCGGACGGGACCGTCGTCGAGATCGGCGGGCGCCGGGTCGGGTTCCTCGGTGGCGTCCCGCTGCCGCCCGGGCGCGAGCCCCGCCCGGCCGGGCCGTGGCAGCCGCACTTCGTCCGGCACGAGGACTGGACCGCCCGCCTCGACGCGCTCGGCCCCGCCGACGTGCTCTGCACGCACGTCCCGCCCGCGGTCCCGGACCTGGCGTTCGACGTCGTCACCGGCCGCGGGGAGATGACCAGCCGCCCACTGCTGGACCGGATCCGGCGCGAGCAGCCGTCGCACGCACTGTTCGGCCACGTGCACCAGCCGCTGCACCCGCGCGTGCGCATCGGGCGCACCGAGGCCGTCAACGCGGGGCACTTCCGCGCCTCCGGAGAGCCCTACGTGCTCCACCTGTGAGCCGGGCCCGGCCCGACGGGATAGCCTCCCGGCCATGGCCGACGCGACGACCTCCTCGATCCACATCGACGCGACCCCCGACGACGTGATGGCGGTCATCGCCGACTTCCCGAAGTACCCGGAGTGGACCGACCAGATCAACGACGTCGAGATCGTCGACGCCGGCGAGGGCGGCCGCGCCCGCCAGGTTCGCTTCGCGATGGACGCCGGAGCGATCAAGGACTCCTACACCCTCGACTACACCTGGGCCCCCGACGACCGGTCGGTGACCTGGGAGCTGGTCAAGGGCGGCATCCAGAAGGCCCAGGACGGGTCCTACGAGCTCGTCGAGGACGGCTCCGGCACCACCGTCACCTACGCGCTCTCGGTCGAGGTGAACTTCCCGATGATCGGGATGCTCCGTCGCAAGGCCGAGAAGGTGATCATCGATGCGGCGCTGAAGGGGCTCAAGCGCCGCGTCGAGAAGGGCTGAGCCGCAGCGCCGGCCGCACCACCGGCGCACCGGCGGGTCCCCTCGGACCGGGACCGGGCCTCTCGTTACGCTCCGGCGCGTGCGCGTCGTGCTGTTCACCGGCAAGGGCGGGGTCGGCAAGACCACCCTGGCCGCGGCGACCGGCGCGCTGCTCGCCGGAGCCGGCCGCACCGCGCTGGTCGTCTCCACCGACCCGGCGCACTCCCTCGGCGACGCGCTGAGCACCACGCTCGGACCCGAGCCCGCCGAGATCACCGAGAACCTGCACGCCGCGCACATCGACGCCCGCACCCTGCTCGAGGGCACCTGGGGCGACCTGCAGGAACACCTGCGGACGATGCTGGCCGGGGCCGGCGTCGACGAGCTGGTCGCCGACGAGCTGACCGTGCTGCCCGGCGTCGAGGACCTGCTGGCGCTGGCCGAGGTGCAGCGCTTCGCCGACTCGGGTGTCTACGACGTCGTCGTCGTCGACTGCGGGCCGACCGCGGAGACCCTGCGGCTGCTCACCCTGCCCGAGGCGCTCAACGGCTACCTGGAGCGACTGTTCCCCGCGCACCGCCGGGCCGTCCGCGGCCTGGTCGCGAACCTCGCCGGGGCGAAGAACGACACCGACGGCTGGGATCGCACCGTCGCCGCCCTCGGCGCGCTCGCCGGGCAGCTCACCGGGCTGCGCGCGATGCTCGCCGACCGCGACCGCACCGCGATCCGCCTGGTCCTGACCCCGGAGCGCGTCGTCGCCGCGGAGACCCGCCGCACGCTGACCGCGCTCGCGCTGCACGAGCTGCGGGTCGACGCGCTGATGGCGAACCGGGTGATGCCCGGCCCGCCGCCGTCGCTGCGCGGGCCCGCGGCGCGCTGGCTGCGCGAGCGGGCGAGCGAGCAGCACGCGGTGCTGCGCGAGCTGGAGGAGCTCGGCGTCGGCGTCCCGGTCGTCGCGGTGCCCTACACCGCGGCCGAGCCGACCGGCGTCGAGGCGCTGGCCGAGCTGGCCCGCTCCATCTATGGCGACGACGACCCGGCCGGCGCACCCGACGGCGGCACCCCGCGTCCGCTGATGGAGCTGCGCCGCACCGCCGGGCACGGTGTCTCCGCCGACACCGAGTTCGAGCTCGACGTCGCGCTGCCCGGCGCCGAGGACAGCCCGCTGGACCTGGCCCGGGTCGGCGACGACATGGTCGTCGGGCTCGGTGTGACGCGGCGGGTGATCACGCTGCCGTCGGTGCTGCGGCGCTGTGAGGCCGTCGGCGCCCGGCTGGAGCCCGGTGGGCTGGACGCACGCCTGGTGATCGCGTTCAAGCCCGACCCCGGAACCTGGATGAGCTCGTGACCCCGCGCCCCGGATGCTGCGGCACGCACGCCGGGATCCCGGACGACCTCCGGGCCACGGCGATCAGCGCGCTGGAGCGGCTGCGGGACGGGCTGGAACCGTTGCAGGGCACTGGCTCCGGCAGTGCCCCTACGGCCGGGTCGGCAACCGGCTCGGCTGCTGGTGCGGCGAGCGGGTCCGCGAACGGCACGGCGAACGGCTCCGCGACGGGTCCCGGGACCGGCTCGGCCGACGGGCCCGGGACCGGCCCCGCGAACGGGGCCGGGACCGGTTCCGCCGCGGGGGAGCCCGCCGGCCCACCGCCCGGCTCGGCCGGGGCCTGCACCGCCTGCCCGGTGTGTGCGCTGATCGCGGTGCTGCGCGGTGAGCACTCCGAGTTCGCGGCGCGCCTGGCCCAGCAGGTCGGCGGGCTGCTGTCGCTGCTGATCGCGGTGCTGGAGGAGACCGGAGAGCACCAGCCGCGCCCCGAGCCCGACGCCCGGGGCCGCACGCGTCCGGGCACCGGCACGAACGGCGCCCGGCCGCGCGGCCGGACCGTTCAGCGGATCCCGGTGCACCGGCCGTGAGCTACGCCGACGACCGGCTCACCATCGGCGTCGACGTCGGCGGGACCAGCGTGCGGGCCGGGGTCGTCGACGCCGACGGGCAGATCCTCGACACCGCCACCGCGCCCACCCCGCGCACCGACGACGCCCTGGAGCAGGCCATCGCCGGTGCGGTCGACGAGCTGCGCACCCGGTACCCGGCCGAGGCCGTCGGGCTGGCACTGGCCGGGTTCGTCGACGCCCCGCGCGGGCTCGTGCGCTATGCGCCGCACCTGTCCTGGCGCGACGCCCCGGTCGCCGACCGGATCCGTGACCGGCTCGGCGGTGTCCCGGTCGTCGTCGAGCACGACGCGAACTCCGCCGCCCTGGCCGAGCGCCGCTACGGCGCCGCCGCCGGGGCGTCGACCGCGGTGCTGGTCGCGATCGGCACCGGCATCGGCGGCGCCCTGCTGCTCGACGGCGCGCTGTTCCGCGGCGCCCACGGTGTCGCCCCCGAGCTGGGGCACCTGCGGGTCGTCCCGGACGGGCGGGCCTGCCCGTGCGGCAAGCGCGGCTGCTGGGAGCGCTACTGCAGCGGTACCGCCCTGGCGACGACCGCCCTGGAGCTGGTCTCGGGCGGGCACGTGGCGGGGCCGTCGGCGCTGGCCCGGGAGGCCGCCGCCGACCCGGGGCGGATCACCGGCAAGCGGGTCGCCTCCGCCGCCCGCGAGGGCGACCCGGTCGCCCGGGCCGCCGTGCGCGAAATGGGCCGCTGGCTGGGGGAAGGGTTGTCGCTGGTCGCGGACCTGTTCGACCCGGACGTCGTCGTGATCGGGGGTGGGGTGTCGTCCTCGGCGCCGCTGTTCCTCGACGAGGCCCGCGAGCACTACGCCCGCATCCTCACCGGCGCCGGGAACCGGCCGCTCGCGCGGATCCGCACCGCGCAGCTGGGGGCCGCGGCCGCCGTCGTCGGGTCGGCGACGCTGGCCCGGGACGCCCTGCTCGTCTGACCCCGCGGGTCAGAGCCGCGAGCCGTCGTCGAGGTCGTCGTCCTCGGGACCGGAGTCGGCCGTCCACAGCCGCAGCAGCAGCCACGCCAGCCCGGCCGCGATCAGCACCAGGCCCAGCGGCAGCGGCCACGTCCCGCCTGCACCGACCAGCTCGGGTGCGCCCGCGAGCAGCAGCCCCGTCCCGATCAACCCGCCCCCGACGACGGCCGGTGGGCCCAGGCGGGGCAGCGGCGGCGGCTCGGGCGGGTGGTAGTGGTCGTCGGGGTCGGCGCCGGCGTCGACGACGTCCGGTCCTGTGTCACCCGGCCCGGTCTCGTCCTGAGCGGGCGGCGGGGCGGAACCCTCCGGGGCGGGGTCGGGACGCTCGGCGGGCCACGCGGGCACCGAGCCCTCCGAGCGCCAGCCGGCGACGATCGACTCGAACTCCTCGTCGCGGCCGGACCCGCCGTGCGGTTCCATCGCACGCCCTCCCTCGCCCGTCCGGAGCGCCCATGGTGGCACGGCGACGACGCCGGTGGCACGGGCCGGACCGACGTGATCGCCGCCCCGTTGTCGGAACGTCGCGGGCATCCGTAGGCTGACGCGGCGACGTCGTAGGGAGGCAGCGCAGCGTGCTGTACTGGTGGTCCAAGTTCGTGCTGCTCGGGCCGCTCATGCGGCTGTTCTGCAGACCGTCGATCGTGGGGGCGGAGAACGTGCCGCGTGACGGTGGCGCGATCCTCGCGAGCAACCACCTCGCCGTCGCCGACTCCTTCTTCCTGCCGCTGATGCTGCCGCGGCGGGTCACGTTCCTCGCCAAGCGCGAGTACTTCACCGGCCCGGGCCTGCGTGGCTGGCTGTCCAAGCAGTTCTTCAGCGGCGTCGGGCAGGTCCCGGTCGACCGCTCCGGCGGCTCCGCGGCGCGCGCCGCGATGGACACCGCCGTGCGGCTGCTCAACGAGGGCAAGCTGCTCGGCATCTACCCCGAGGGCACCCGCTCGCCCGACGGCCGCCTCTACAAGGGCAAGACCGGCGTCGCCCGGATGGCACTGGAGGCCGGCGTCCGCGTGATCCCGGTGGCGATGGTCGGCACCGACCGCGTCAACCCGATCGGCTCGAAGATGTGGCGCCCGCTCAAGGTGCGCATCGTGATCGGCGAGCCGATCGACTTCAGCCGTTACGAGGGCATGGCAGGCGACCGGTTCATCGAGCGCTCCATGACCGACGAGATCATGTACGCGCTGATGGAGCTGTCCGGGCAGACCTACGTCGACCTGTACGCGGCCTCGGTCAAGGAGAAGGCCGCCGCAGGCGCCCCGCCGCCCGCGCCGTCGCGGACGGAGCCGAAGCTGCCCGACCCGAAGCTGCCGGACTCGCGCGCGAGCTGAGGGGCGCGGCCACCGGGCGCGGGCCGCGCTGCCCGCGCCGGGGCGACGGGCATACCCACTCCGAAGAAGCCTCACCTGCTGAGGCATTCGGCGGCCGAGACCCCGTCGCGGCCGTGGCGGCGCGGTTCCCGGCGGTGATCACGGTCGGCGGCCGGTGCGATCCGACGCGCTACGCGGACGCCGGACGTCCCGGGCGGCGTGACCAGCGCCGGGCGAACTCCTCGACGACCGGCCGAGTCCAGATCGGGCCGGAGCCGAGCTGCGCGTAGGGCGCAGGGAAGTCCGGATGACCGCTGTGGAGCTGGTGCACCCGCTGACACGTACGCTCGTCGCCGGGCGGATCCACCCGGACCGCACCGCCGACGACGGAACACGGAATGCGCTTCTTCTACGACTGCGAGTTCATCGAGGACGGCACCACCATCGACCTGGTGTCGATCGGGATGGTCGGCGAGGACGGCCGGGAGTTCTACGCCGTCTCCACCGAGTTCGACCCGGACCGGGCCGGGAAGTGGGTGCGCACCAACGTGCTGCCGAAGCTCCCGTCGCCGGCGGACAAGGCGTGGATGTCGCGCGCCCGGATCCGCGACGAGATCCTCGAGTTCTGCACCTCCGCACCCGGCGACGTCGAGCTGTGGGCCTGGATCGCCGCCTACGACCACGTCGCGCTCTGCCAGCTGTGGGGCTCGATGCCCGCGCTGCCGCGTGCGATGCCGCGCTTCACCCGCGAGCTGCGCCAGCGCTGGGAGGACACCGGCCGGCCCACGCTGCCCCCGCCGCCGCGGGAGGCGCACGACGCCCTCGCCGACGCACGGCACAACCTGCAGCGCTGGCAGGCGATCGAGGCGGCTGTCGCCCAGGGGAGCGCCACGGGGGCCGGGACCCGGTGACCGGGCACACCGCCCTATTCTGGGCGCCGTGAACTGGTCCGTCGACGCGCCGATCGACGTCCTCCCGGAGCTCCCGCCGCTGCCCGCGGACCTGCGCTCCTCGCTGGACGACGCGCTCTCCCGCCCCGCCGCACAGCAGCCCGAGTGGCCCGACCCGTCGCGGGTCGGTGACGTCCGCAAGGTGCTGGAGTCCGTCCCGCCGGTCGTGCTCCCGCCCGAGGTCGACCGGCTGCAGGAGCGTCTCGCCGCCGTCGCGAACGGGGAGGCCTTCCTGCTCCAGGGCGGGGACTGCGCCGAGACCTTCGTCGACAACACCGAGCCGCACATCCGCGCGACCATCCGCACGCTGCTGCAGATGGCCGTCGTGCTCACCTACGGCGCCTCGCTGCCGGTGGTGAAGGTCGGCCGGATCGCCGGGCAGTACGCCAAGCCGCGGTCGAGCTCGATCGACTCGGCGGGCCTGCCGTCCTACCGCGGTGACATCGTCAACGCCCTCGAGCCGGACGCCGCGCTGCGCACCCCGGACCCGTCGCGCATGATCCGCGCCTACGCCAACGCCTCGGCCGCGATGAACATGGTCCGCGCGCTGACCGCGACCGGCATGGCCGACCTGACCAAGGTCCACCACTGGAACCAGGACTTCGTGCGGACCTCCGCCGCCGGCGTCCGGTACGAGGCCGTCGCCGCGGAGATCGACCGTGCGGTCCGCTTCATGGACGCCTGCGGCGTGCAGGACCACAACCTGCACCAGGTCGAGTTCTACGCCAGCCACGAGGCCCTGCTGCTGGACTACGAGCGCTCGATGCTGCGCCTGGACCTGGAGCGCGCCGACGAGCACGGCACGGGCGCCGCGCCGCGGCTCTACGACCTGTCCACGCACATGCTCTGGATCGGGGAGCGGACCCGCCAGCTCGACGGCGCGCACGTCGCCCTCGCCGAGCTCGTCGCCAACCCGATCGGCATGAAGATCGGCCCGACGACGACGCCGGAGCAGGCCGTCGAGTACGTCGAGCGGCTCGACCCGCACAACCGGCCGGGCCGGCTGTCGCTGATCTCGCGGATGGGCAACGACAAGGTCCGCGACGTGCTCCCGGCGATCGTCGAGAAGGTCACCGCGTCCGGGCACAAGGTCATCTGGCAGTGCGACCCGATGCACGGCAACACCCACGAGGCCTCCACCGGCTACAAGACCCGGCACTTCGACCGGATCGTCGACGAGGTGCAGGGCTTCTTCGAGGTGCACCGCGCGCTGGGCACGCACCCGGGCGGCATCCACGTCGAGGTCACCGGTGAGGACGTCACCGAGTGCCTGGGCGGCGCGCAGCGGATCTCCGACACCGATCTCGCCGGTCGCTACGAGACCGCGTGCGACCCGCGGCTGAACACCCAGCAGAGCCTGGAGCTGGCGTTCCTGGTCGCGGAGATGCTGCGCGGCTGAGGCGCCCGCCGGGGATCAGCTCGCGGCCCCGTCCCCGGATCCCGGGGGCGGGGCCGTGCTGTGCCGGACTGCCAGCCGGGCGATCGGGGACACCGGGGGAGCGGCGTCGTCGCCGTCGAGCACCGCGGTGAGCCGGCGCGCCGCGGCCCGGCCCAGCGCGTGCCCGGGCAGCCCCACACTGGTCAGCGCCGGTGCGGTGATCTGCGAGTAGGGCAGGTCGTCGAACCCGGCGACCGAGACGTCGTCCGGCACGGCGAGGCCGAGCCGGGCCGCGGCGGCGAGCACGCCGTAGGCCAGGGTGTCCGCGGCGGCGACGACCGCGGTGGCGCCGTCGTCGAGCCAGCGGGGCAGCGCGCCGACCGCGGTGTCCGCGGCCGCGTCGAGGGTGACGTCGGCGCGGACCTCGTCGCCGAGCACGGTGAGACCGTGCGCACCGGCGCGGGAGGCGAGTAGCTCGCGGCGCACCGCGAACGTCGCCGACGGCGTGGTGCCGTCCAGGTAGGCGATCCGGCGGTGCCCGAGTGCGGCCAGGTGGGTGAGCAGCGCGTCGACGCCGGGGCCGAAGTCGAAGGTCACCGCGTCGTGGCCGGGAGCGCGCGCGTCGAGCAGGACCAGCGGCGGGCCGTCGGGGGACAGGTCGTCGAGCAGTGACGGCGACGGCGCGTGCACCAGCAGCCCGGTCGGGCGCAGCGCCGCGACCCGGGCGACGTCCTCGGCGGCGGGCTGGGTGCCCGTCCCGGCCGGGGTGGACAGCATCAGGTGGTAGCGCTCGCCGAGGCCGGCGCGGACACCGGCGACGACGTCGCCGAAGAAGGGGTTCGGCAGGTCCGGGGCCAGGAGGACCACCAGATCGCTCCGGCCGCGCGCGAGCGAGCTGGCGGCGTGGTCCACCACGTACCCGAGCTCGGACACCGAACGGCGGACCCGGTCGGCGATTGTCTCGGACACCCGGCCCCGGGCCTTGCCGTTCACCACGAGCGAGACCGTCGAGACGCTGGTGCCGGCGTGTGCGGCGACCATCGCCGCGGTCACCCTGCGTCCGTTCCCGCTCATCACAGCAGTCTAGTCGACATCAAGCGCTTGACGTCAAACGCTTGACGGATGACGATGGCGCTGCGCCCCACCGGGCGTGGAGGTTCTACGACGAGGTGGAGATCCGCGGATGGCGGAGAAGATCATTCTGGACTGCGACCCCGGGCACGACGACGCGATCGCCCTGCTGCTCGCGCACGGCGACCCGGCGATCGAGCTGCTCGCCGTCACCACCGTGGTCGGCAACCAGACCCTGCCCAAGGTCACGCGCAACGCGTTGTCGGTCGCGACGATGGCCGGCATCACCGGCGTCCCGTTCGCCGCAGGCGCCGACCGGCCGCTGCTGCGGGAGATCGAGGTCGCCGCGGACATCCACGGCGAGACCGGCCTCGACGGCCCCGCGCTGCCCGAGCCCGCGTTCGGCGCCGTCGACCGGCACGCCGTCGACCTGATCGTCGACACCGTGCTGGCACACGAGCCCGGCACGGTCACCCTGGTCCCCACCGGCGGGCTGACCAACATCGCCCTCGCCGCACGCCGGGAGCCGCGGATCGTCGAGCGCGTCAAGCGGGTCGTGCTCATGGGCGGTGGCGTCGCGGTCGGCAACCGGACCCCGGTCGCGGAGTTCAACATCGCCATCGACCCGGAGGCCGCCGAGATCGTCTTCTCGGCCGGCTGGGAGGTCGTCATGGTCGGGCTCGACCTCACCCACCAGGCGCTGGCCACCCCGGACGTGCGGGACGCGATCCGCGCCGTCGGCACCGGGCCCGCCCGCTTCGTCGACGAGCTGCTCGACTTCTTCGCCGACACCTACCGCGACGTGCAGGGATTCGACGCGCCGCCGGTGCACGACCCCTGCGCCGTCGCGCACGTCATCGACCCGCGCGTCGTGCGTGCCGTACCGATGCCGATCGTCGTCGAGACAGCCGGGCGGTACACCACCGGGATGACCGTCGCCGACCGGCGCGGGCCCGCCCCGGCCGGCTGCCGCACGCACGCGGCGACCGAGCTCGACCACGCCCGGTTCTGGGACCTCGTCGTGGGCGCGCTGCGCACCATCGGCGAGCCCGCGCGCACGGCCGGGGACGCCGCATGACCGCCGCCCGCGGCCGGGTGACCGCGCTCGTCGCCGCCGTCGTCGCCGCCTGTGTGGCGTTCCAGCTCAACGCCTCCATGCTCAGCCCCGCCCTGGTCACGATGGCCCGCGAGCTGGGCACCGACGAGGCGACCGTCGGGCTGTCGCAGACGATGTTCTTCACCCTCGCCGCGATGTTCTCGCTGTTCCTGCCGCGGCTGTCCGACATCGCCGGGCGCCGCCGGGTGCTGCTCGGGATGCTCGCGGTGATGTTGCTGGGCAGCGTGATCGCCGCGCTCGCCACCGGCGTCGGGATGCTGTTCGCCGGCCGGATCCTGCAGGGCGTCACCGGTCCGGTCGTCCCGATCGGGCTGCTCATGCTGCGCAGCGAGATCACCGACCCGCGCCGCTACGGCGTCGCCCTCGGCCTGGTCACCGCGGTGAACGGCGGCGTCGCCGGGCTCGACGCGCTGGCCGGCGGCTGGCTCGCCACCGCCTACGGCTTCCGCTCGATCTTCTGGGTGATCGCCGTGGTCACCGTGGCCGCGATCGGCTGCGTCGCGGTGTGGGGCACCGAGTCGCGACCCTCGGCCGGGACCCGGATGGACTGGCGCGGCGTCGTCCCGCTGGTCGTCGCCGTCGGCGCGCTGCTGCTGGCCTTCGACGAGGCCGGTGCGCTCGGCGACGCCGACTGGGGCCTGGTCGCGCTCTACGTGGTCGTCGCCGTCGTGGCCGGGGCGGTGTTCGCCGCGCTCGAGGCGCGGACCGTGCAGCCGCTGGTGCCGGTGGCGTTCCTGCGCCGCCGCGGCACCTGGGCGACGCTGGCGACCACGCTGCTCACCATGACCGGGGTGTTCGCGATCGCGAACGGCCTGGTCGCCTCGCTCGCGCAGAACACCACCGGCGCCGGGTTCGGGCTGCCCGCCGACCTGACCGCGCTGGTGCTGCTCGCGCCGTACGCGCTGGTCGGGTGGCTGGTCGGGCCGTTCGCCGGACGCCTCGCGCCGGTGCTCGGCTACCGGACGGTGCTGCGGATCGGGCTGGCGGGCAGCGTCGCCGCGACCGTGCTGCTCGCCGTTGCCGGGGTCGCGTCGCTGCCGGTGCTGGTCGCCGGGACGCTGCTGCTCGGCATCACCTACGCCGGCATCGCCAACATCATGCTCAACGGGCTGGGGGTGCTGCTGTCGCCGCCGGAGAACCCGGGGATGCTGCCGGGGCTCAACGCGGGCGCGTTCAACCTCGGCGCCGGGATCAGCTTCGTGGTCCTGCCCGCCGCGCAGATCGCGTTCGGCGGCAGCGACCACTCCGCCGCCGGCTACACCGGCGGGATGATCACCGGGGCGGTGCTCACCGCGGCCGCGCTGGGTGTGTCGTTGCTGATCCCGCGGCCGAGCGCCGCGGAGACCGCACCGCGGGAGACCGCGGTGGCGAACGGGAGGCCGGAGTGAACCGGATCGTCGTCGTCGGCTCGCTGAACGGGGACCTCACGGTCCGCACCGAGCGCTTCCCCGGGCGCGGGGAGACCGTCGCGGGGGAGGACCTGGTGACCGGGCCCGGCGGGAAGGGGGCCAACCAGGCCGTCGCCGCCGGGCTGCTCGGCGGGGACGTCGCGATGATCGGCGCCGTCGGCGACGACGACCACGGCCGCGCGGTGACCGCCGCCGTCGCCGACGCCGGGGTGGACGTCTCCCGCATCGCGGTGCGGCCCGCGGACTCGGGCACCGCGACCGGCACCGCCGTGATCACCGTGGACGCCCAGGGGGACAACACGATCGTCGTGTCGCCGGGGGCGAACGGCACGCTGTCCGCGGCCGACATCCCCGATCCGGCCGGCCTCGGCGGTGCCGCGGTGCTCACCATGTCGCTGGAGATCCCGCTCGACGCCGTGCTGGCCGCGGCCCGTGCCGCCCGCGACGCCGGGGTCACCGTGCTGCTCAACCTCTCGCCCTACGCCGAGGTCCCGGCCGAGCTGCTCGAGCTCACCGGGGTGCTGGTGGTCAACGAGCACGAGGCGCGGCTGCTCGGCGAGCACGGCGTGGCCCGCTCGATCGTCACGCTCGGCGAGCAGGGCGCCCGGGTGCACGACGCAGGCACCGGGACCGACTGCGTCCACGTCGACGCCGTGCGGGCCGACCCGGTCGACACCACCGGTTCCGGGGACGCGTTCCTGGCCGCCGTCGCCGTCCGGCTCGCCGCAGGCGACGACCTCGCCGACGCCGCCCGCTACGCGGTGCGGGCCGGCGCCTACGCCGTCACCGCGCCCGGGGCGCAGCTGCGGCCGCTCACCGGCGAGGCCCGGGCCCGGTTCGGGCTCTGACCCCGGCTGCCCCTGGGCCTCGGCTGCTCCGGACCCGGCCGGGGCATCTCAGAGCACGTTCAGCGTGATCGTGTCACCGGCGGACACCTCGTCGCCTGCCTCGGGGTCCTGGCCGACGACGCGCCCGTCGTCGCGCCGCCCGAACGGGAAGCTGTTGTCCACCTCGACCGAGTAACCCTCGGACTCCAGCAGCTCCCGGGCCTCATCGGCGCTCATGCCGATCACGAACGGCACCGAGCCGGAACCGGACGGCTCCGAGCTGGTCGGCGGGGCGCTGGTGGTCGGCTCCCGAGTCTCGGGCGTCTCCGGGGCGACCGGTGCGGGCGGCGAGGGTGGGGGCGGGGGCGGCTCGGCGCCGTTGCTGGTCACCAGGGTGACCGGCGCTCCGCCGGGCAGCCGGGTGCCCGCGACCGGGTCGGTGCGGATCACCGCGTCCTTCGGGACGGTGGAGGAGTACTCGGTGGCCTCGGTGCTGCGGACCGGGCTGAGCCCGGCGCGGCGGACCGCGTCCTCGGCGGCGCCGACCGCGCTGCCGGGCGGGACCTCCGGGACCGCCGGACGCCCGGTCGACACGACCAGGGTGACGGTGCTGCCGCGCAGCAGCCGGGACTGCTGGGCCGGGTCGACCGAGGCGACCAGGTTCGGCGCGACGGTGTCGTCGGCGCGCTCGTCCACCGATGGCGTCAGGTCGGACTCTGCGATCAGTGCCGCCGCCCGGTCCCGATCGAGCCCTGTGACGGCGGGGATCGTCGTCCAGCGCCCGGCACCGAGCCACCAGGCACCGGTCCCGGCCAGCGCCGCGAGCAGCACCAGAAGGACCATCCAGAGTGCGAACGTGCGCCTGCCGCGGCGCCTGGCGCGGCGCAGCTCGGTGCGCGACACCGGCTCCGGTTCGGCGGCGGGGGTGACCGTCGTGCCGGTACCGCCGCCGTGGCGCGGACCGCCGCGGGTCGCGGCCCGGGTGCCGTTCGCGCCGGCGCCCTCGAGCGCGGTGGCGCGGATCCGGCGCGGCCCGGCCGGGAGGGTCTCGGCGTCGTCGACCGGGGCCGGCGGGCGGGGGACCGCGGCGCGGGGCAGCGCGAGGTCGTCGGCGAGTGAGATCAGCTCGCGGCGGAACTGCTCGGCGTGCGCCGGACGCAGCTCGGGATCGCGGGCGGTCGCCCGGGCGACGAGCGCGTCGACAGCCGGCGGCAGGCCCGGGACCAGCGCCGACGGGGGCGGGACGTCCTCGTTCACGTGCCGGTAGGCCACCGACAGCGGGTTGTCCGCGGTGTACGGGGCGACGCCGGTGAGGACCTCGTAGAGCATGATCCCGGCGGCGTAGACGTCGCTGCGGGCATCCGCGCGGCCGGTCTCGACCTGCTCGGGGGACAGGTAGGCCATCGTCCCGAGGATCATCCCGGCGTGGCTGACGCCGGCCTCCGCGGCCGCGGTGAGCAGCCCGAAGTCGGCGACCTTCACCTCACCGGAGGCGGAGATCAGCACGTTCTCCGGCTTCACGTCGCGGTGCACCATGCCCTGGCGGTGCGCGCGGGCCAGCCCGGCCAGCACCGGCTCCAGCACGCGGACCGCGGCGGGCAGGCCGAGCGCGCCGCGGGCGCGCAGCACGTCGCGCAGGGTGCCGCCGTCGACCAGCTCCATGACGACGAAGAGGCTCGGTTCACCCAGCGGCCCGGCCGGGGTGGTGCCCCGGTCGTAGACGGCGACGACGGCGGGGTGGTCGATCCGGGCCGCGAACCGCGCCTCCCGGTCGAACCGGGTGCGGAACGCCTGGTCACCGGCCATCCGCGGGTCCATGACCTTGATGGCGACCGCGCGGTCGAGACGGGTGTCGGTGCCGTGGTAGACCGTCGACATGCCGCCGCGGGCCAGCACCGGGCCGACCAGGTAGCGGTCGTCGAGGTACACCGGCGCCGGGCCGTCGGTGATCGTCCGAGCGGCCCCACCCGGCGTGCCGGGATCGCCCGGTCCGGAGGGTGGGCTCACGGCCGGAAGGCTACTTCAGCGCCCCCGCCGGGCCGCGGGGCGACCCACCCGATCCGGCGGCGGCCCCGTTCACCCGGTAGTGCGATGTGGGACAGTTCCCCGGTGAGCGAGTCCCTCCCCGCGGCCGTCACCGAGGAGATCATCCCGGTCGACGAGGTCGCCGCACGACTGTCGGTCCCGGTGTCCCGCGTGTTCCAGCTGGTGCGTGACGGCCAGCTGCTGTCGCTGAAGCACGAGCGCGACGTCGTCGTGCCCGCCGTCTTCCTCGACGGCGACGACGTCGTCCGCGGCCTGTCCGGCACGATCATGGTGCTGCGCGACGGCGGCTACGACGACGCCGACATCCTGCGCTGGCTGTTCACCGACGACGAGACGCTCTCCGGTACGCCGATCGCCGCGATCCGTGCGGGGCGGCACAAGGAGATCAAGCGTCGCGCGCAGGCGATGGCGTTCTGACGGCGTCGCCCGGCCCGGCCGGACACCCTGCCCGGGTGCGTCAGCTCGACGCGGGCGGGACGACTCGCGTGTGGTCGCCGGCCTGTCGGCGGGACACGCCGCCCGACCTCCCCGAGGTGGCTGCGTTGCGGCTGGCGTTGAGCGGCGCGACTTCGTTCTCGCGGCACCGCACGTCGGGGCCGCGCGTCCGGCGGCGTCCGGCGTGATCTCGCGGAGCGACGCCTCCACCGTCGTCGGTTGACCCTCCCGCAGGGGGAGACGCGACGCTGGTCCCATGTTGGGAATCGGCGAGTTCGCAGGGCTGACGGGGCTCGGGGTCAAGGCGCTCCGCCACTACGACGAGAAGGGGATCCTGGTCCCCGCCGAGGTCGACGCCCGTTCCGGGTACCGGCGCTACGGCGAGGGCCAGGTCCGGGCCGGGGTGACGGTGCGCGCACTGCGTGACGCCGGTGTCCCGTTGCCGCAGGTCTCCGACGCCGTCGCAGGCGGTGACGCGGCGGCCGCGCTCGCCGCGCACCGCCGGTCGGTCCTCGCCGAGCGCGAGGCCGAGGACCAGGCGTTCGCCACGGCCGGTGAGGTGCTGCGTGCGCTGGCGGCGCCCGTGGCGGTCGCCGAGCGGGAGATGCCCGCCCAGCCGTTCGTCGGCCACGTGATCCGGGGACGGCCCGAGGAACTCGACGAGCTCTCCGACGACGTCGCGAACGCGGCGTTCGGAGCGCTGTACACGCGGCTGCGGACCGACGGTCTCGGGCCGAGCGGCCCGGCCTGGTCGAGCCTGCGCAGCGGCGAGCAGGACACGGTCGACCTCGTGTGCTGCTGGCCCACCACGAGTGCCGTCGACGACGGGTGGTGCGGACCGGAGGAGGTCGCCGGGATCCTCCCGGCGCGCACCGAGCTCGTCGTCACCTGGAGCCCGGCCGACGCCGAGAACCTCCCGGAGGGCCCGCTGCATCCCGCGGCGGTCGGCCTGTACGACGCGGTGGCCGAGCGGCGGATCGACCTCGGGCGTTCCGAGGTCCGGCAGGGGACCGTCGTGCAGGACGACGGCGGCTACGTCGTCGAGCTCGTGGTGTCGACGGCGACCTGACGACCCGGGCGACCTGACGACCCGGGCGACCGGCCGCAGTACGGCGGTATGGCACCAGGAGGTCAGGCGCCGCGCGCAGGCGAGGCCGGCCCGGCCGACGCCATCGGACGCGCGGGCCCGTCGTGGAAGAACGCCGTGAGCCGGACGGCGAGGTCCTCGATCACCGCCCCGGCGTGGTGCTGCGGGTGCCACACCAGGTGGAACGGCACGTACAGCACGGTGTCCGGGCGGTCGGCGTTCTCCAGGACGGGGATCGGATACGTGCCCGGGCCGCGGAGCGTCGCGGCCACCGCCACAGCTTTCCCGGCAGCGGCGTTGGCGATCGCGGTACTGCTCGAGTCGCACTCCGACCTGCGGCCGTAGGTGAGGCCGAGCCGGGTCGTCGACGCATCCAGCAGCCGCCTGCTGACCAGACCGTCGGAGGGGACGATCAGGTGCTCGTCCACGAGCTCGCGCACGCCGACGGCGGTACGCCCGTCACGGGCCCAGTGGTGGGTCGGTGCGACGAAGGCCCGCACGGACCTGCGGCCGATGAGGTGCTGGGCGAATCCACGGTGCAGCCGGACGGGGGAGATCACGGCATCGGCCCCGCCGCGGAGCAGCGCCTCCAGCTCGAGGTGTGGTCCCTCCTTGGTGAGAATCATCGGATCGGTCGTCCGCAGATCCGCGATGAACGGGGCGAGGATCTCGCTGATCACCGGGATGCTGGCCGCGACGGTCAGCTGCCGGACCGCCCCGGTTGTCAGATCGGCGAGCGCGTTCTCCATCCAGTCGGCGTGCGCCACGAGCTCGCGGGCCAGCCGAGCGGTCTCCCGGCCCGCCGGAGTCAGCTGCAACCGCTGGCGGTGCCGGGTGAACAACTCGAGTCCGAGTTCGCGTTCGAGACCGCGGAGCTGCCGGCTCAGCGCGGGCTGGGCGATGCGCAGGTGTTCGGCAGCGGCCCGCGTCGTGCCGGTGTCGACGATCGCGAGGAAGTACTCGAGACGCTGCAGGTTCACCAGCGCGATGATGCCTTTCGGGCATCACGGTGAGATGATCTCAGTGTTAGCGGAATCAACGGCGTGATCCCTAGCGTGTCGCCATGCCGTTCGACGCGAGTGAGATCCCACCGGGGACACCCGAGGAGCAGCTTCCGGTCGCGGGTCTGGGCGCAACGGTCGAAGTGCTCGTCGACGCCGCAGGAGTGCCGCACCATTACGCGGCGTCCGGCGACGACCTGTACCGCGCGCAGGGATTCACCATCGCCCGCGAGCGCCTCTTCCAGCTCGACCTCTGGCGTCGGCGCGGTCTCGGCAGGCTCGCCGAGGTCTACGGCGAACGGTTCGTCGCGCGGGACCGGGCAGCACGACTCTTCCTCTACCGCGGTGACATGCACGCGGAGTGGCTCGCCTACGGCGACGCGACCAAGCGGATCGTGACGGCCTTCGTCGGTGGCATCAACGCGTTCATCGACGTCTGCGAGCAGGAGCCCGAACGGCTCCCGCTGGAGTTCCGCGAGCTGGGGTTCCAGCCGGGCCGCTGGGCGCCCGCCGACGTCGTCCGCGTCCGGAGCCACGGCCTCTACTACAACGTGGAGCAGGAGATCGAGCGCGTCACGACCCTGCGCGATCTCGGTCCGGAGGCCGAGGACCTGCGGCAGGCACGGGAGCCCGCCCACACCATCCGCGTTCCCGAGGGACTCGACCTCGCCGCCTTCCCCGAGGACCCCTCGGTCGTCCTCGACGACTTCCGGCTGGCCACGAGCTGGCCGGTGTTCGACGGCGAGGACCCGGCACCGGACCGCGACGCTCCCGAAGGCAGCAACAACTGGGCGGTCGGTGCGTCGCGGACAGCGACCGGCAGACCCCTGCTGGCCGGCGACCCGCACCGGGCGATCGACCTCCCGTCGATGCGCTACATCACCCACCTGTCCGCCCCCGGTGTGGACATCATCGGTGCCGGGGAGCCGGCGCTGCCCGGCGTGGCGATGGGGCACAACGGAAACGTCGCCTTCGCCCTGACCATCTTCGGTATCGACATGCAGGACCTCTACGTCTACGAGACCGAGCCCGGCAACCCGACCTTTTACCGGTACCGCGACGGGTGGGAGCCGATGACCGTGGTCACCGAGACCGTGCCGGTCGCGGGCGGGGAGCCGGTGGAGGTCGAGCTGCGGTTCACCCGGCACGGACCCGTCGTGTGGGCCGATCCCGAGCGGCGCACGGCGTTCGCCGTGCGGGCGGCCTGGCTCGAGCCCGGCATGGCCCCGTACCTGTCGAGCCTGGCCTACCAGCGCGCCGAGACCCCGGACGACTACGTCGACGCGCTGAACCGTTGGGGCGCACCCGGCCTGAACCACGTCTACGCCGCACCGGACGGAACGATCGGTTGGCGCCCCGCCGGTCTCGTGCCGATCCGGCCCAACTGGGACGGCACCCTCCCGGTGCCGGGCGACGGCCGCTACGAGTGGGACGGCTTCTACGACGTCGACCGTCTCCCCTCGCTGCGCGACCCCGAGTGCGACTGGGTCGCCACGGCCAACCAGATGAACCTTCCCGACGACCACGACAACGCCGAGCACACCGTCGGCTACGACTGGCTCCCCGGCTTCCGCTACGCACGGATCGCCGAGGTCCTGGGCTCGGCGACGGACGTGTCCATCGCCGCCTGCGAGGCGCTGCAGCGCGACACCGTCGACGTCGCCGCCCGCAGGCTGCTGCAGGTGCTCGACGAATTCGTGCCCGGGCCCGACGTCGCCGACGCGGTCGCGATGCTGCGTGGCTGGGACTGCGACGAGACGACCGACTCGGCGGCCGCGGCGCTCTACCAGGTGTGGAGCCGGGCCCACCTCCGGCCCGAGCTGCTCCGGAACGCACTGGCCGACCGCGTCGCGCCCGAGGACCTGGAGACCACGGTCGAACGGTTCATGCCGGGCCGGGTCGCCCTCGTCGACACCCGCACGACGCTGGAGATGGCAGCCGCCCTCACCGGCGAGCGCACCGTCCTCGACGAGATCCTCACCCGCTCGCTGCGTGCGGCGGTCGACGACCTGCGGTCCCGGCTCGGGGAGACACCTGAGCTCTGGCGCTGGGGTGCCCTGCACCTGTCGAGGCCGCAGCACCCGTTGGCCGGGCGTCTTTCCGACGAGCGGGTCGCGGTACCGCCGGTCGAGCGGGGCGGTGGCCCCGACACCGTCATGCAGACCGCGTTCGACGACACCTACGTCCAGACCAGCGGAGCGTCGTTCAGCATGGTGATCGACGTCGGCGACTGGGACAACTCCCGGGCGGTCAACGCCCCCGGTCAGTCGGGGCGTCCCGAGGACGACCACTACCGCGACCTGCTGCCGCGCTGGGCCGCCGGGGACACGTTCCCACTGCACTACAGCCGCTCGGCGGTGGAGCGCCACACCGTGCTGCGGCTGCTGCTCGTGCCGTCCGGACCCCGGTGAAGGGCGTTCTCAGATGACCGGACTGCCTGCAACGGGCACGCGCCCCGCGGAGCTGTCGCCGTCCGTGCGCCGACGTCTCTATGCCGCGACCTTCGCGGGGACGGTGCTCGAGTGGTACGACTTCTTCATCTACGGCCTCATGGCCGGGCTCGTTCTGAACAAGCTGTTCTTCTCCGGCCTCGATCCGAGCACGGCGCTGCTCGCCTCGTTCGGAACGTTCGCGGCCGGATTCGTCGCACGGCCTCTGGGCGGCATCGTCTTCGGTGGGATCGCCGACCGCCTGGGGCGCAAGCCCGCGCTCGTCGCATCGATGGCGGTCGTCGGGGTCGCCTCCGTCGGGATCGGTGCGCTCCCGACCTACGCGGCGGCCGGAGCCGCGGCTCCGATTCTGCTCACCCTGCTGAGGTTCGCGCACGGCCTCGCCATCGGCGGCGAGTGGGGGAGCGCTGCGAGCTTGCTGAACGAACACGCGCCACCGGGCAGGAAGGCGCGCTACACGGTGTGGGTGCAGTTCGGCTCCTCGGCCGGATCGATCCTCGCGTCGGTGTCGATGATCCTCATGACCGGGCTGCTGACCTCCGAACAGCTGCTGTCGTGGGGCTGGCGGATCCCGTTCCTGGTCAGCGTCGGCATCGTCGCGATCGGCCTGTACATCCGCCGTAGCCTGCCGGAGAGCCCGGAGTTCGAGCGGGTCCGCGAGCAGGCGCCCGTGCGCACCCCGCTACGTGAGGTCTTGCGCGACAACTACCGGCAGGTCGTCACCGTGGCCTGTCTGCACACGACCCAGGCCAGCATCACCTACCTGCTCACCTGGACCGTCGCCTACACGACGGGATCACTGGGGATGGCGGCGGCATCGGTCCTCACCCTCAAGCTGCTCGGCGGGATCGCGGCCATGCCGATCTATCTCGTCGTGCGGATCGCCGACCGGGTCGGTGCGGCCAGGGTGTACCTGGTGGGTTCGATCGCCTCCGCGGCAATCGCCTTCCCCATGTTCTGGCTGCTGCAGTCGCGTGTGCTCGTCCTGGTGTTCGTCGCGTACACGCTCGCGAACGGGGTGCTCTACGGGCTCTACTGCGTGCAGGGCAAGTACTACCCGGAGATGTTCGACGTCCGGTACCGGGCGACCGCCGCGTCGTTGGGGGTGCAGCTCGGGTCCATCGCCGCCGGCCTCGTCCCGTTGATCGCGGTCTCGCTGACGACCTGGAGCGGAGGCGCGTCCTGGCCGGTCTCGCTGTACATGGTCGGAACGGCGCTGCTCGGCGTCGTGGCGGTGCTGTACTCGATGCGGTTGCGGCCCGCCACGGCCTGAGTGGGGCGGGTGTGTCCCGGACCGGGCACCGGCCTGAGCCGGCGTCAGCGACCGGCCACCCGCGCCGCCACCGCCCGCCCCAGCCCCGGCAGCGCGACGGCGAGCCGCCGCCGGTTCGGGACGGCGACGCGGCGGTGCAGCACGGCGTCGTAACCGGCGTCGGCGATCTCGTCGAGGATCTCCGAGTACAGGACGCGCGCCGCACCCACGCACGCCCGCGACACCGGTTCCAGCATCGGGATGCCCGGATCGGCGCGCCGGTAGGTGGCCCGGGTCCGCGAGCACAGGTGCGCCAGCGCGCGGCGCACCCGGCGGTCCCCGCGCCCGTGGGCCCGGCACCAGGCCAGCAGCTCCCGGTCCACCCCGAACGCGGCCAGCTCGTCGGCGGGCAGGTACACACGGCCGCGGTCGAGGTCCTCGCCGACGTCGCGCAGGAAGTTCGTCATCTGGAACGCCACCCCCAGCAGTGCCGCGTGCGGCTCCGCCTCGGTCCGCGGCACGACCGTGCCCAGCACCGGCAGCGTCTGCAGCCCGATCACCGCCGCCGAGCCGTGCACGTAGCGGCCCAGCTCGGCGTCGGTCCGGTAGCCCTCGACCGTCAGGTCCATCCGCATCGACGCCATGAAGTCCGTGAACAGCTGCGGGTCCAGCCCGTGCCGGTGCGCGGTCGCGGCAACGGCGGTGACCACCGGGCTCGGCCCCGGGGGAGACGCCCCGGCGAGGGCGTCGGTGAGCTCGGAGTCCAGCGCGTCGAGCTCGGCCCGCGGATTGGCACGGGCATCCGCTTCATCGACTGTGCTGCTGGTGTCGACTTCGTCGAGGGTGTTGCTGGTGTCGACTTCGTCGACGATGTCGTCGGCGTATCGGGCGAAGCCGTACAGCGCGTGGATGTCCATCCGCCGGTCCGGCGGCAGCAGCCGCGTCGCCAGGTAGTACGTCCGGCCGTGCGCGGCGTGCAACCTCCGGCAGGCCGCGTAGGCCGTCCGGAGCGCCGGGTCGGTGATCCCGGCCGCGTCGAGCTCGGCGGCCTCGGCGCGGGTCGGCGCACCGGGCACCGCGCCCGTGCCCACGGCCGTCACCGTGGGGCACCCACCGGGGCGAACGAGCTGACCGGCGCGGGGGTGCCGGTGACCCGCTCCGCGGCGAGCCGCCCGGAGATCAGCACCGGCGGGATCCCGACACCCGGGGTGGTGCCGCACCCGGCCAGCACCGCGTTCTCCACACCGGACACCAGGTTCCGTGGCCGGAACGGCCCGGTCTGGGCGAGGGTGTGCGCGAGCGAGAACGGCGTCCCGGCGCCCATGCCCTGCGCCGCCCACGTCGCCGGCGTCCAGGTCCGCGTCCAGCTCGGGCCCGCGGCGACGACGTGCGGGTCGAGCAGCCCCCGGTCGGCGACGACCCCGAGCAGCTCCTCGACGTAGGCCGGCCCGACCGCGTCCCAGTCGATGTCCGACACCGCGGTGTTCGGGCACGGCGCCAGCACGCTCACCAGCTCCCGCCCCGCGGGCGCCACACCCGGCTCGGTCAGCCCCGGCCGCGTGACCAGCAACGACGGGTCGGACATCAGCCGGCCGTCGTCGACGATCTCGCGGAACGTCCGCTCCCACGCGGCCCCGAAGGAGATCGTGTGGTGGTGCCGCGACGGCGCGTCCGGACCGGGCTCGGGCAGCCCCGCCTGCACCACGACCGCCGATGGCGACCACCGCAGCGGTACCGGCCGGCGCGGCGCCCCGCCGAGCAGGTCGTAGGCGGCGGGCAGCTCGGCGGTGAGCACGACGGCGTCGCACGCGACCCGGCCCTCGGTCCCGTCGGATCCGGTGTGGCGCACCGCGGTCACCCGGTCCCCGGAACGCTCCAGACCGGTCACCGTACGGCCGAGCAGCAGCTCCGCCCCGGCGTCGACGGCGGCCCCGGCCAGCGCGTCACCGAGGGCGCGCATCCCGCCGCGCGGGAAGTACACGCCCGCGACGGTGTCCATGTAGGCGATCACGCCGTAGGCGCCCAGCGCGTCGGCCGGGGCGACACCGGCGTAGAGCGACTGGAAGGAGAAGATCCGCCGCAGCCGCTCGTCGGGCAGCAGCTTCGCGATCCTCGGACCCAGCCGGCCGAAACCGCCCAGCGCGGCCAGCCGCGCCAGGTCCGGGCCGAGCAGCGACAGCGGGGAGTCGGCGTTGCCGCCGATGAATCCGTCGATCTCGGTGCGGTACAAGGCCGTCAGCCACTCCCGCAGCCGCCGGTACCCGGCCGCGGAGTCCGGCCCGCAGACGTCGCGGACCTCCTGCTCCATCGCCGCCGCGTCGGTGTGCACCGAGATCGCGGAACCGTCGGCGAACTCCGCCCGGTACGCCGGGTCGAGCCGCACCAGGTCGAGCCGGTCCGCCATCCGGGTGCCCGCCGCGGCGAACGCCTCCTCGAGCAGGTCCGGCATCGTCAGCACCGTCGGGCCCGTGTCGAGCAGGTAGGTGCCGTGCGCGTCGGTGACGTCGGCCCGCCCGGCGCGGCCGCCCGGGAACGCGTCGCGCTCCACCAGCGTCACCCGCCGGCCCGCGCCGAGCAGGTGCAGCGCCGTCGACAGCCCGGCCAGCCCCGCGCCCACCACGACGACGTGGTCGGTCCGCCCCGGTACGTGCCTCACCAGGTACGCCGGGTGGCCTGCTCGGCCAGCTCGAACAGCCGGGTCCGCCCCGGTTCGGCCACCGGCGAGGAGTCCAGGGCGTCCAGCGCCGACCCGGTCAGCGCGGCGATCCGGCGTTCCACCTCGTCGACCCCGCCCAGCCCGGCCAGCGCCGAGCGGACCCGCTCGATCGCGGCGTCGTCGAGGCCCGGGTCGCCCAGCGCGCCGGTGACCAGGTCGTAGGACGCCCGGTCACCGCGGCGCTGCGCCTCCTGCAGCGCGACGGCGACGAGCAGCGTCCGCTTGCCCTCCCGCAGGTCGTCCCCGGCGGGCTTGCCGGTGACCCGCGGGTCACCGAACACACCGAGCAGGTCGTCGCGCAGCTGGAAGGCGATGCCGATGTCCGCGCCGTAGCGGCGGTAGCCCGTGACCAGGTCCGGCCCGGCCCCGGCGATCGCGGCGCCCAGGTGCAGCGGCCGCTCCACGGTGTAGGCGGCGGTCTTGAACCGGTCGATCCGCAGCGCGGCCTGCTCGCCCGGGTCGCCGGAGGCCTGGGTGGCGACGTCGAGGAACTGCCCGGCCAGTACCTCGGTGCGCATCCCGCGCCACGCCGGGGCGGCCCGGTCGTGCGCGCCCGCGGGCAGCGGGGCGGAGTGGAACATGTCGTCGGCCCACACCTGGGCCATGTCGCCCACCAGGATCGCCACGGCCGCCCCGAACCGCGACGGCGGGCCCGACCAGCCGCGCTCGGCGTGCCGCCCGGCGAAGTCGACGTGCACCGTCGGCCGGCCGCGCCGGGTCGACGAGGCGTCCATCAGGTCGTCGTGCACCAGGGCGCAGGCCTGGATCAGCTCCAGCGAGGAGATCGCGGTCAGCACCCCGGCCGCGTCCGGCGACGACGGGTCGCCGCCCGCGCCGCGCCAGCCCCACCAGGCGAACGTGGGCCGCAGCCGCTTGCCACCGTTCAGGACGAACGCGGCGAGCGCCTCCGCGGCCTGCCCGACCGACGGGTCGACGGCGACGACGTCCTCGCGGCGCTGCTCCAGGTAGCCGGCGAGGATCCGCTGGACGTGCTGGGGGAGGTCGTCGTCGAACGGGGTCGGCGCGGCGGGCTCCGCTCCGGCCGGGCCGTAACCGGCGTTCCCGTACGGACCGGGGGCGCTGTCGTGCTGGGTGGGATCGGCCACGGCCCCAGGCTATCCGGGGTCACCGGGCCCCGCCTGCGGTCCACCGTGGGGTCCCATCCCGGCGTCCGGCCACGTAGGGTCCCCTTCGTGACGACGACTTCTGCATCCACGGTGACCGAAAGGATCAGTGTCGAGCGCCCGTTCTTCGCGGTCGAGTTCTTCCCGCCGAAGGACGATCAGGGCGAGGCGGACCTTTGGCGGGCCATCCGCCGCCTGGAGATTCTCGACCCCGCGTACGTGTCGGTGACCTACGGGGCGGGCGGCTCGAGCCGTGACCGCACCGTGCGCACCGTCGAGCGGATCGCCACCGACACCACCCTGTGCTCGATGGCCCACCTGACCGCGGTGTCGCACTCGACCGACGAGCTGCGACACGTCATCGGCTCCCTCGCGGCAGCCGGTGTGCGCAACATCATGGCGCTGCGCGGCGACCCGCCGGGGGACCCGCTCGGCGAGTGGGTGAAGCACCCCGAGGGCCTCGAGTACGCCGACGAGCTCGTGACGCTGATCAAGCGTTCCGGCCCGTTCTGCGTGGGCGTGGCCGCGTTCCCCTACGGCCACCCGCGCTCGGCCGACCTCGAGTCCGACACCGAGCGCCTGGTCGGGAAGTTCCGGGCAGGCGCCGAGTTCGCGGTGACCCAGCTGTTCCTCGAGCCCGACGGGTTCCTGCGGCTGCGCGACCGGGTCGCCGCGGCCGGGTTCGACCAGCCCGTCATCCCGGGCATCATGCCGCTGACCTCGGAGAAGACCTTCCACAAGGGGCCCGAGCTGTCCGGCTCGCCGCTGCCGGAGGACCTGGTGAAGCGCCTCGAGCCCTACACCGGGGACGCCAAGTCCTTCCGGGCCGCGGGTATGGAGGTCACCGGGGAGCTGTGCGAGCGACTGCTCGCCGAGGGCGTCCCGGGGATCCACTTCTACTCGCTCAACCGGTCGACGGCGACGACCGAGCTGGTCGAGCGGCTCGGCCTGGCCGCGCACCGCGGCGAGTCCGCGGCGGTGCCGGCCGGGGCACGCTGACCCACCGCAGGACCAGCTGACCCGACGACGGCGGCGGGCCCTGGATCTCCCCGGACCCGCCGCCGTCGTTCGTGAGGGTGCGGCTCAGGAGTGGACCGGCGGGTTCCGGTCGCGGCGGGCCAGGAACACCGCGGCGCCTGCCGCGACCAGCACCAGCAGGACCAGCAGCAGCGTCCAGCCGAGCACCGACGGCGCGTGCGGGTCGGTCGCGACCACCTGCGCGTTGAACTGACTGACCTTGCCGGGGCTGAAGTTCCAGCTCACGGTGCCGCCCTCGGCCTCGCCGTCGGTACCGACGACCTCGCCGGGGAAGCTGATCGCGAGCCGGACGTCGGCCTTGTCCACCGGCATCGTCGTGAGGTCCGCGCGGCCCTGGACCAGGATCCGCTCGCCGACGCGGCGCATCTCCATGTTCGCCCGGCCGGCCGCCGACCCGCCGAGTGCGTTGAGCTTGCTGACCTCGGCGAAGCTCAGGCCGGAGAAGCTCGCGGTGGAGCCGACGTAGCCGTCCTGGTCGTAGGAGCTCACGTCGACCTGGCTCTGCAGGTCCTCGGGCACCGTCAGCTGCGGGCCCTTGCCGCCCGGTGCACCGTCCGGGGTGGCGACGGTGACGGTGCCGTCCACCGTGTCGTCGGGCTGCACGGCCAGTGCCACCTGGGCGCGGGTGCAGCCGGTCAGGGTGACCAGGGCGAGCACGACGAGCAGCACGACGGCCCGCGCGCGGCGGGCCGCTGCCGGGCGTGCGGTTCCCGGGGGTGCGGGGACTGCTGCGTCGGTGCGGGGGAGCGGCATGGCGGTCATCGTGCCACCCGGCACCGACGACGCCGTCCTCACGCGCGGGTGTGTGTCGGGTGATCCGGTGCGCCGCCCGGTGGTGCGAGCGGGAGCTCCCGGCCGAGCACCGCGAACGGGCGCGGATCGCCGGTGAACAGGTGGTCGCGCAGGACGTCGGAGAACCCGGTCCGGCGGTAGAGGCGCCACGCCCGGCCGGGTGGGCCGGGGGCGTACTCGGGGGTGGAGAGCAGCATGCGGGACCGGTCGGCGTCCGCGGCCAGGGCGCGCAGCAGGCCCTCCCCGAGCCCGGAACCCTGAGCCTGCGGGTGGACGTGCAGCTCGGTGAGCTCGAAGTAGTCGGTGAGCCAGTCGGCGTGCCCGGTGCCCGGCTCACCGCGACGCTGCCGGACGCCGCGGCGGACCTCCTCGAACCACCACTGCCCGGGACCGCCCCAGTAGCCGTAGCCGATGCCGACGAGCCGGTCCCGGCCGTCGATCCAGCCGACCGCGCGCCAGCCCGGGCGGTAGGAGTGCTCCAGCCAGAGCGAGCGACGCTGCCGGGCGGTCGAGCGGGGGTAGTCCATGGCGGTGACGTAGACGTCGATCGCCTCGGTCAGTCGGTCCGCGAAGTCCGTGCGGCTCAACGAGACCAGCCGCGGCTGGGGCGGCGCCGCGGTCACGACGCCACCCGGGTCGTGCGTCCCCGGTGCGGCGGCTCCATACCCCCCATCACATCACGACGCGGTCCCCGGTGTGGCCCGGGCTGCGTCCGAACGGCGACTTGACGGGAGGTCGAACGCGCGTTCTACTTGATACGTCGAACGCGCGTTCGACGGGCGGTCGTCCGGCCCGCGGGGTGGGGGAAGCACCCCGTGGCCGGGCGTCCGGCGAGGGCGGTGAGCGGGAGCCGAGGGCCCGGTCACCGGGAAGGGACGTGGTCACAGTGGGCTTCTCCCGACTGTTCGGGGCACGGCATCCGGCGGCGATCGACGTCCGCTGGCAGAACGGCGAGCCCGTCGAGTTCCAGCGGCGGCCGACGCGGCGGGGTGAGCGCTACCTGGTCACCGGGGTGCGGGACCAGTGGATCGAGGAGTCGCCGTGGCCGTTCCCGTCGCCGATGCCGGTGGGCGGGGACCGGCTGAGCTGCTGGCGGGTACTGGCGCGGTCGGTGGAGGAGCCGCACGAGCCGCCCCGCGAGGTGGTGCTGCGGATGCGCGCCGGGCCCGGGGTCTGGGACCTGGTGCGGGCGGCGGAGTGAACGGGCGCGGAGCGAGAGGGAGGTGCGCGATGCGGACGACGACACGGTCCGACCCCATGCAGCTCGACCTGTGGGTGCCGGCGCCGCGGGGCAGTGGTGTCCCGGCGGTGCCCCGGGAGTGCCTGCCCGTCCGGCAGGCCCAGGGCCGGGAGCCGCAGCCGGCGGAGGACGCCGGGCGGCGGCGCCCGGCCCGTGGTCCGGGTCGCCGCCCGGGCGGAGGTGGTGCGCGCCCGGCTCCGCGTCCCGACGCGGCCGGGGTGCCGGCGTCGCGGGAGGCGCTGTCGCTGCTCCGCGAGGCGGCCGGGCTGCTCACCGACGCCCACCACGCGACCGAGCCGGCGCGCCGGTACCCGCTCGCCTACCTGGCCGCGCTGCGGGGCGGGGCGGCGGCGCTGGCGCTGCGGCCCCGGGCACGTCCGCGCCGCGGGGAGCCGCGCGACGTCTGGCACCGCCTCACCGAGGCCGAGCCGGAGCTGGCGGAGTGGGCGGCGTTCTTCGCGTCCTGCTCGCGCACGCGCACCGCCGTCGAGGCCGGCATCGAGCGGCTGGTGGACCGGGACACGGCGGACGAGCTGTTGCACCGGTCCGAGCTGTTCGTCCGGCGGGTCCAGGAACTGCTGCCGCGCTGAGCCGGCCCGGCGCCGGGCGGTGTGCCGGTGACCGGGGGTCAGGCGGAGGGAACCGTGCGGGTGCTGCGCAGCACGCGTCCGAGCAGGGAGGTGAAGACCGCGGAGATCTCCCGTGCGCCGGGGGTGTCCCAGGCCTGGATCGGCAGGCAGGCGCCCTGGGCCTGCTGCACCGCCGACCGGTCGGGCAGCACGCTGTTGAACACCAGCGGCCCGAACAGCTCGCGGAGCTCGGCGATCCGGAAGTCGTGCTCGGTGTTGCGCGGGCGGACCCGGTTCACCAGCACACCCAGCGGCTGCAGCCGGTCGTTGGAGCGCTCCCGCTCGGTCTGCACCGCGTCGAACGCCCGCTGGACCCCCGACACCGAGAACATCGTCGGGTCGGTCACCAGGATCGCCCGGTCCGCGGCCGACAGCGCGCTGCGCGTGAGCTGTCCCAGCGACGGCGGGCAGTCGATGATCACCAGCCGGTAGCGGTCGGTGGGGAAGTCGCCGGCGGGTTCGTCGTCGGCGAGGAGCTCGCCTGCCATCCGCTGCAGCGCCCGGTCGAGGCGGTGCAGCTGGGCAGCGCCGGGATCGGGGTGGTTGTGCCGCTCGGTCTGCTCCGCACCGACGAGCACGTCGAGCCCATCGCCCCAGGCCGAACGGGCGATGGCCCGCTCGACGACCGGGCGTCGCGGGTCGTCGAGGACGTCGGCGACGGTCGCGGTGGTGGGCTCCGGGTCGAGCGCGGTCGTCGCGTTCGCCTGCGGGTCGAGATCGACCACGAGTGTGGACACGTTGTGTCGCAGCGCTGCGCCGGCGAGACCGAGTGCGACGGTGGTCTTGCCGACGCCGCCCTTGAGACTGAGCGTGGCGACGACCTGCACCCGTTCAACCTACCTTGCGGACCGTCGGGCGTGCCCGGGGCCGTGCCGGTTCGGGGACCAGGGGCCGAGCCGGTCCGGGGACCACTAGTCTGCGGGCGTGGCATCAGCGACGCGGGAGCAGGCCGGAGGCGCGCACGGAGCCGCCGTGTTCCGGGCGCTCGACGGCGAGATCGAGCGGATGCGCGGGGATTCCGGCGGCCGGACCCCACGCGTGCTCGACGTGGGCGGCGGCAGCGGGACCTGGGCGGTGCCGCTGGCGTCGGCCGGGTGCGCGGTGACGGTCGTCGACACCAGCCCGAACGCGCTGGCCACGCTGTCGCGCCGGGCAGGCGAGGCGGGTGTGACCGACCGGGTCACCCCGATCAACGGCGACGTCGACACCCTCGCCGAGGTCGCTCCCGCCGGTGGCGCCGACCTCGTGCTCGGCCACGGGCTGCTCGAGGTCGTCGACGACCCCGGTGCGGTCCTGCGGGCGCTCGCCGAGGCCACCGCCCCCGGTGGCGTCGTGTCGGTGCTGACCGTCGGGCGCTACGGCGCGTTCATCGGGCGTGTCGCGGCCGGGCGGCTCGCGGAGGCCCGTGCCGTCCTGACCGATCCGGACGGGCGCGACGGCCCGGACGACCGGCTGGTCCGCCGTTTCGACGCGTCGTACCTGCGGTCGCTGGTCGCCGCGACGGCGCTGCTCGACATCGGCACGCTGCAGGGCGACGGCACCCTCGAGGCGTGGCTGCCCGGCCCCGGCCCGGACGGCGAGGCGGCCGGACGTGACGAACGCGACGAACTGGACGCGCTGGCGTCGACGGTGCCGTCGTTGGCCGAGGTCGCGCCGCGACTTCACCTGCTCGCGCGCCGACGCTGACCCGTCCGGAGCAGTCCTTCGCTGCGGGGAGGTTCCCGGGTGGCTCTCCGGTCGCTCGTCGTTGCTGAACGTGACCGATGTCGCGGTACCCGGGACCGACGGTCACCGTTGGGGCGATATTCATCCCACCGACGGTCCCCGGTCGGGTGACCTGCGGTGATGACCGTCGGGTGGCGCCACGCCGCGCCACGCCGTCCGCTCGACGATCAGCCCTACGGGTTGTCCGGTCCGGGTGGTCGCGACCGGGTTGTGCTCGTACTCTTGTCGGTAGACGCCCGGGTGGGGCGCCCGTCGCATCGGTGCGAACACTTTGTTCACACCGGTCGGCCTACCGTCCGTTTACGTGTGCCGGAGGTGAAGGCATGCCGCTCTCCGAGCACGAGCAGCGCCTGCTCGACCAGATCGAACGGGCCCTCTACCAGGAGGACCCGAAGTTCGCCTCCTCGGTGAGCGGACGTCGCATGAGCAAGCCCGCTCGGCGCCGCCGGATCCAGGGGGCCGTCCTCTTCGTCCTCGGGCTGGTCCTGCTCGTCGCCGGTATCGGGTTGAAGGCCCTGTGGGTCGGCGACGTGCCGGTGCTCAGCATCGTCGGTTTCCTCGCCATGGTCGGTGGCGCGCTGCTCGCGCTGACGTCGATCGGGGCGCGCGGAGCCAAGGAGACCGAGGAGGGGACACCCGGGTCCCCGCAGCAGGACAAGGACAAGTCCGGCGACAACGGTGGCTTCACCGGTCGCATGGAGGAGCGCTTCCGCCGTCGCTTCGAGCAGGAGTGACGCGGGCGCACAGCTGAACCACCACGGCGGGGCGGGACACCACGGTGTCCCGCCCCGCTGCTGTGTACGGGGTGCGGTGCATCCGGTGTCGTTCGAGATCGTCGGAATCGTGACCAGCCGTTCGCCGGGCGATCGCGACGTCACGAACGCAGCGATCATGGCAGGCCGGTGCGAGTCGGCCGGCCGGTCCGGGGCGGTGATCGGCACGTTCGTGACCAGCCGTTCGCCCGGCGATCGTTTGGTCACGAACGCACCGATCATGGGCCGGTCGCCTGGTGTTCGCCGAGGTGGCCGGTTCGGGGATCGGTGATCGGCACGTTCGTGACTGAGCGGTCGCTGGGCGAACGCCTGGTCACGAACGCAGCGATCATGGCAGACCGGTGTCCGCCGAGGTGGCGTGCCGACCGACTGTGGGACCGACCGGCCGTGGGGGCCGACCGACCGTGGCGCGGGCTCAGCGCCCGGCGCCCACCGTCTCGTCGTCGGGGGACGGCGTCTCGGTGTGCCCGGCGGATGCCCCGGGCCCCCGACGGCCGAACCGGCCGGTCAGCCGGGCCAGGCCCGGCAGCCGGGTCCGTACCCCGGTGATCCCCGGCAGCCCGGCCAGCACCGACGCCGGCAGCAGCCGCTGCTTCCACGACGTCCCGCCCGCGTCGGCCAGGGCCGCGCGGACCTCGTCGACCGGGCCGTCGAGCACGCCCTCGGGCGGCTGCATGCCGCCGTACCAGCTGGCTTCGACCCGCCCGGACAGCTCCTGCAGCACGTCGGCGGGCCGGCCGGTGAGCCCGGCGTCCTCGGTGATCCGGCCCGCGGCGCCGCGCACGGTGTCCCCGGCGGGGACCGGATGCCCGGCGTCGGTGGCGGAGTCGCGGACCTCGTCCCACGCGGCGGCCGCGGCACCCGGCCCGCCGGCACGGGCGGCGGCGATCCGGGCGGCGTAGCGGCGTCGCCGGACGAATCCGGGCGCCAGCAGCGCCAGACCCGCGAGCACCAGCGCGCCGGCCACGGCAACGACCGCCGGCCACCACGACGACCCCTGGTCACCCGCATCCTGCGGCGCCGCGTCGGCCGGGGCCTGCTCCGGCTCCGGCGGCGGTGGCGACGACGCGCCGTCGGCACCGGCGTCCGGCGGAGGCGGCGGGGGAGGAGCGTCGGCCGGCGGCTGCGCCTGCGCGGGGTCCCCGCCCTCCTGCTCGTGTGCCTGCTGGACGTAGTTCGGCTCGATGGTCCGGCCGTCCTGCAGCGGGGTCGGGTCGAAGGTCTGCCAGCCGTAGCCGGGGAACCACGCCTCGACCCAGGCGTGCGCGTCGTTCGTGGTGATCGTGCGGCCGTCCGGGCCGTCGTTGCCCGCGGTGAAGCCGACCGCGACCCGCGCCGGCACCCCGGACGCGCGCAGCATCACCGCCATCGCCGACGCGAACTGCTCGCAGTACCCGGTACGGCCGCGGGTCAGGAAGTCGGCGAGCGCGTCGCCGTTGCCGCCGGGGGCGGTCGACAGGTTGTAGGTGAACGGCGAGCCGGGCCCGGTGAAGTAGTCCTGCAGCGCCATCGCCTTGTCGAACGGGGTCCGCGCGTCCCGGGTGACCTGCTGGGCGATCGCGGTGACCCGCGGGTCGATCCCGGCGGTGCTGGTGTAGCCGCGGTCCACCGTCGTCGGCCCGGACGCGGTGCGCAGCTGGTCCGCCGACGGTGCCGGTACCCGCATCGCCTCGGTCCAGCCGTCCTCCTCGCGCGGGCGCTCGCTGTAGGCGATGGCACCGGAGGCGTCGTAGGACCAGTCGGTCTCGGACGGGCCGGTGATCGACACCGGGTCGCCGAACACCGGCAGCCAGAAGTCGGTGAAGCCGAGGTTCTCGACCTGCACGGTCTGCTGCCCGGCCGGCCCGGACGTCGACGGCGGCAGCGGCCCGGCCAGCGGTACCCCCGGCAGCGGGCGGCTCGCCTTCCAACCCTCCTGCGGGACGTAGTTCTCCAGCGTCAGTGCGCGCAGGTAGGTGGGCGTGGTGAGTCCGTGGACCCGGAACAGGTCCCGCGGCTCGCTGCGGGTCAGCTGCCCGCGCAGCGACGTGAACGGGTTGAGCCCGATCGAGCCGTCGGCGTTCTGCCCGCCGGAGCCGGAGCCCGCCTCGAAGCGGCCCGCGGTGCCGACGGCCGTCGCCGAGGACCCGATCAGCAGCGCACCCACCACGGCGACGGCGACGACCGCGGCCCCGCCGGGCGCCTGGCGCAGCGTGTCCGGGCGCAGGAGCAGCAGCAGGCCGAACCCGGCCGTCGCGGCGACGATCGCCCACCACGGCAGCAGGTCCGGGTCCAGCGCCGTCGGCACGGCGATCATCGCCAGCAGCGGCACCCCGCCCGCGGCGGGCGCGCCGACGGTCACCGCGAGCCCGAAGACCGCGATCGCCAGCGTCCCGAACCCGAGCGTGACCAGCAGCAGGATCTCCGGGGTCTCCGGCACCGGTGGCAGCCCGGTGTCGATCTGGGTGCCGGCTCCGCCGAGCAGCGCGGCGAGCTCGCGCAGCGCCGCGGGCCCGGGCAGCACCGCGGCGACCCCGCTCGTGGTGAACCAGCCGGTGACCAGCAGCGCCAGCGCGACGAGCTGGCCGGGCGCCACGGCCCACGCCCGCAGCGGCAGCAGCGCGCCCACGACGACGACCAGCGCCACCGCGACCGCGCCGTGCACGATCCACCCGGACCCCTGCACGACGACGCCGGTCGCGGACCCGGCGAGCAGCACCGCCAGCCCCGAGGCCAGCGGCGGCAGCACCGACATCCAGCGCGGACGGCCCGGCGCACGCCCGGACGGCGGCGGGGTGGGCGGGGTGTCGCCCGGGGCCGGGGGTGCGGGTGCGGCGGGGGCGCTCACGAGCCACCTCCGGCCAGCGCAGGCGCGAGCGACGGCGACCCGCAGGCGTCGGCCCAGGCGCCCTGCACGCTCTGCCCGGCCGGCACGACGGTCGTCGACCACCCGCTGCGGCGCAGCGCGGCCGCGGCGGCGAGCACCCCGCGTCCCGGCTGACCTGCTGTACCGCCCCAGTTCTCGACGTCGAGCAGGATCGCGTGCCCGCCACGCGGCCAGACCGCGGTGAGCGCGGCGGCGTCGTCGGGGGAGACGGCACCGAGCACGGCGAGCACCCCGTCCGGGGAGAGTGTGGTGGTGCCGCCGGAGCAGAGCCCGGCGGTCGCGGTCGGGCGCAGCACGGCCAGCGACTCGAGCCGGTGCATGACGACGTCCTCGCCGCCGGAGCCGGGGACCTCGGTGCGGCCGAGCTGCTCACCGGCCTCGTCGACCAGGGTGACGGCCTCGCCCCGGCGCAGCAGGTGCACCGCGACGCTGGCGGTGAACTCCACCGCCCACTCCAGGCTCGAGGCAGGCCCGTGCCCGCGGTGCGCGCCGTCGCGCCGGTCCAGCAGCAGGGTCACGCCGGTCGGGTCCGGCCGGTCGTCGAGGCGCACCATGAGCTCGTCGCGGCGCGCGCTGGAACGCCAGTGCACCCGGCGCAGCCCGTCGCCCTCGCGGTACTGGCGGAGCAGGACGTCCGGGGTGCCGTTGCCGGGGCGGCTGCCGCCCTCGGCGCCGCGCCCGGCCGCGGTCGAACCGAGCGGCGGGCGCCCGGTGAGCGGGGTGACCCGCGGCAGTACCAGCCACGGCGTCGCGGCCAGCAGGTCGTGGCGGAACTCGGCGAGCCCGAGCGGGTCGGTACCGCGCCCGCGCAGCGGCCCGACCTGGTAGGCGCCGCGCACCGCGGGCTGCAGCGGGTAGCCGACCCGGGCACCGCGGCGGCCGAGCCGGTGCACGGTGAACCGGGGCGGGTAGCGGTCCGAGGGGCCCGCGGCGTCCGGGACGACGTCGGCGATCCGCAGTGCGCCCAGCAGCGAGCCGCCTGCGATCCGCAGCGTCGCCGTCGCCGGGGTGCCTGCCTCGGCCCGGAACGGGTCGATGTGCCGGTCGACCTCGAGCGTGCGCCGGGAGCGCAGCGCGAGCAGCAGCGACAGCACCGGCAGCAGAGCGGCGAAGACCCCGACCCGCACGAGGTCGCGCTCGTCCAGCGCGACCGCCGAGACGATCATGGCGAGGCCGCCGGCCAGCAGGCACCGGCCGCGCACGGTCAGCCCGGCCCGGCGCCCGCCGGCGCGGGTGCGGCCGAACATCCCGGGCACCTCAGCCCCGCGGCGGGGACGGCACCGCCACCCGGCCGACGGCGGTCCGCACGAGGTCGGCCTCCGACCGGCGGGCGGCGACCCCCTCGGGGCTCAGGACCAGGCGGTGCGCCAGTACCGGCCCGGCGACGGCCTGCACGTCGTCGGGCACGACGTAGCCGCGCCCGGAGGTGACCGCCCACGCGCGTGCCGCGCGCAGCAGGTGCAGCGTCGCCCGCGGGGACGCGCCGAGGCGCACCTCGGGCAGCCGCCGGGTCGCCCCGACGATGTCCACGCAGTAGCGCCGCACCTCGGCGGCGGTGTGCAGGTTCCGCGTCGCGGCCATCATCGCGCGCACGGTGCGCAGGTCGGTGACCGGACGCAGCCGGTCCATCGGGTCCGAGGCGCCGTGCTCGTCGAGCATCGCCAGCTCGGCGGCCGGGTCGGGGTAGCCGACGGAGATCCGGACGGTGAACCGGTCGCGCTGGGCCTCGGGCAGCGGGTAGGTGCCGTCCATCTCGACCGGGTTCTGGGTCGCGACGACCATGAACGGGTCACCGAGGGAGTAGGTGCCGCCGTCCACGGTGACCTGGTGCTCGGCCATGCACTCCAGCAGCGCGGACTGCGTCTTCGGCGAGGCGCGATTGATCTCGTCGGCGATCACGACGTTGGCGAACACCGGGCCCGGGCGGAACTCGAACTCGGAGGTGTTGCGGTCGTAGATCGAGCTGCCGGTGATGTCGCCGGGCAGCAGGTCCGGGGTGAACTGGATCCGGCTGACGGCGCCGTCGACGGCGCGGGCGAGCGCCTTGGCCAGCGAGGTCTTCCCGACCCCCGGCACGTCCTCGACGAGCAGGTGGCCCTCGGCGAGCATCGCGACGAGCGCGAGCCGCACCGCCTCGGGCTTGCCGACGACGACGTGCTGCACGGCTCCGGCGATCCGGCCTGCCAGGTCGGCGACCGTGGCCGCGTCCATCGGCTGCTCGGACGTGCCCGGCATCTCGGCGTACCCGGGCGCGGGGTGCGAGCCGGTGGACTCGGCACGACGCCCCAGCGGGGTCGGCACGGACGGGGCGCTCGGCGACAACGGGCCTCCTCGGGGGCAGGGGCGGGCACGGGTCAGTCTGTCAAACCCCGAGGGGTGCGAGTCGCGCACGGTCGTGGCTGCGCCGAATGGCATGCGTCGTTGGCCCGAACGGCCCTGTTCCCACCGTCCCCCACCGCGTTCCCCACTTCCCACCCCACGGTCCCCCCACCCTGCTCCCCAGGCGTTCCCCACCTCGCCCCCCACCGCACCCCACGCGGACGCCGGATCCGCCCCCGACCTGCGGAAACGACGGTGGGGGGAGTGGTGGGTGCGCGGCGCGCCCCCGGGGCCCGGCGGGGCGGTCCGTCCCGCGTACGAGTGGCGCGACGCGCGTGTCCCCACAGCGCCCCACTGCGATCTACCTGCGGAAACACCGCGAAGAAGTCAAGAGGCGCAGGCGTTTCGAGTTGACGGTGGGGGACGGTGGGGTACTGTGGTGCTCGCTGGGGCAAACAGGTGCCCCAGGTGGAGGTGGGGTCCGGTGTTCCTCGGCACCTACACCCCGAAGCTGGACGACAAGGGGCGGCTCACGCTGCCCGCGAAATTCCGCGACGAGTTGCGAGGCGGCTGCATGATCACGAAAGGGCAGGACCACTGCCTCTACGTGTTCACCCGTGACGCTTTCACCGAGATGGCGCGCAAGGTCGCCGCGGCCCCGCTGACGAACGAGTCGGCGCGGGTCTTCCAGCGGAACCTCTTCTCGGGCACCGACGAGCAGAACCCCGACGGCCAGGGCCGGATCGCGATCACGTCCGAGCTGCGCCGGTACGCCGGACTGTCCAAGGACTGCGTGGTGATCGGCGCGTTCACACGTGCCGAGATCTGGGACGCGCAGGCCTGGCAGGAGTACCAGGAGCGGCACGAGAACGAGTTCGCCAAGGCTCAGGACGAGGTTCTGCCCGGGCTGTTCTGACGAACCGCTGGCGGGCGGGACCGACGGACAGCAGCACGACAGGCACGACAGAGCACGACAGGACGGCCACCTCGCTGTCGCCGTTCCGACCCGGGTGCCGTGATCGCGGGGCCCTGGCACACCTTCCCCGGTGCCAGGTCCCCGGGCCACGGTCCCCGGGTGGGAACGGCGCCGGTGCACCACCCCGACTGGGGAGTTCGGGTGGGAGGTGGATGCCTTCGTCGTCTGCGGACGGACGGAAGGCCGGTTGTGGGAACCGGCCGGGCGGCCGTCCACGGACAGGTCTGACCGGTCCCGGCCCGTACGGGCCGGGACCGGAACCACACGGGGCGGCGCAAGGGGGGTGGGGTACGTGGACGACGACCGTGGGCACGACGAACGGACCGGCGACGGCACCACCCGCGAGCCCGGCGACCGGCACGTCCCGGTCCTGCTGGACCGCGTCACCGACCTGCTCGCCCCCGCACTCGAGCACCCCGGCGCGGTCTACCTCGACGCCACCCTCGGCATGGGTGGCCACGCCGCGACCCTGCTCGCCCGGCACCCGGAGCTGACGGTCGTCGGCATGGACCGCGACCCGCAGGCCCTCGACCTCGCCGGACGCCGCCTCGCCGCGTACGCCGACCGGCTGCACCGCGTGCACGTCGTCTACGACCGGATCGGCGACGCCCTGGAGCAGGCGGGTGCCGGCCACGCCGACGCCATCCTGTTCGACCTCGGCGTCTCCTCGCTGCAGCTCGACGAGACCGAGCGCGGCTTCTCCTACTCCCGCGACGCCGACCTCGACATGCGGATGGATCCGACGACCGGGCCGACCGCCGCCGACGTCCTCAACACCTACGAGGCCCCGGACCTGCGCCGGATCCTGCACGAGTACGGCGAGGAGCGGTTCGCCGGGCCGATCGCGAAGGCGATCGTCCGCAACCGCGCGAAGCAGCCGTTCACCCGCAGCTCCGAGCTCGTCGAGCTGCTCTACGGCGTGGTGCCCGCCGCCTCGCGGCGCACCGGCGGCCACCCGGCCAAGCGCACGTTCCAGGCGCTGCGGATCGAGGTGAACCGCGAGCTCGACGTCCTGCGCGACGCGCTGCCCGCGGCCCTCGACGCGCTGGCGCCGGGCGGGCGCATCGTCGTCCTGTCCTACCACTCGCTGGAGGACCGGATCACCAAGCGGGTGCTGGCCGAGCGCACGCGCTCGCGCACCCCGCTCGACCTCCCGGTCGAGCTCCCCGGGCACGAGCCGGAGTTCCGGCTGCTCACCCGGGGGGCGGAGACCGCCTCCGCCGAGGAGGAGGCCCGCAACCCGCGGGCCGCCCCGGTACGCCTGCGGGCCGCGGAGCGGAGCACGACCAGCAGCACCACCAGCACTGCGGAGAGGCAGGAACGGCGATGAGCACACCCGTCATCGAGCGCCCGGGCACCCCCGGACGGCCGCGACCGCAGTCCCGTCGTACGGCGACGGCACCCGCGGGCATCCCGGCACCCCGGACGGGGCGGGGTCCCGCGCAGCGGTCCGCGACGGTTCCCGCGCAGCGGGCACCCCAGGACCGCCGCAGCGCGGGCGCCCGCGCGGCCCGCTCCACCCGCGACACCACCGGCCGCGCGAAGTTCGTGCTGGTCGTCATGGTGCTGCTGACGGTCGGGCTGGTCGCGACGCTGTGGCTGTCGACGGCCGCGGCCGCCGACTCCTACGCCCTCAACGACGCCCGCCAGCGCACCGGCACGCTCACCGAGCAGTCCGAGGCGCTGCGCAAGGAGGTCTCGGTGCTGCAGAGCCCGGGGTCGCTGGCCCAGCGGGCCACCGCACAGGGCCTGGTGCCGGTCACCGACCCGGCCCGGATCGTCGTCGCCCCGGACGGGAAGGTCGACGTCGTCGGCGAGCCGCAGGCCGCCGTCGCGACGGCCCCGCCCGCGCCGCCGGCCGCACCGGGTGCGCCGGTGCCGCCGCCCGCGCCGGCGTCGCCGACCGGGGACACCACCGACTCGCAGGCCCAGGGCGGGGACGCGGCCGCGTCCGCGGGTGCCCAGGGCTCCGCGCCGAAGCCGCCCGCGCCGCAGGCGAACGACCGGAAGCCGGCCGAGCAGAAGCCCGCCGCGCAGAAGCCGGCTGAGCAGAAGCCCGCCGACCAGAAGCCGGCCGAGCAGACCCGGAACCGCGCCGCGGGCGGGCAGGGCTGATGTCGACCGCCGCTCCGCCGCGTGCGGGCGGCCGCCGTCCCGGGACCGGGGGCGGGCCGCCACCGCGCCGCCCCCGGCGCCGTCGCCGGTCCGCGGCCGACGAGCCGCGCTTCCGGCTCCGCCTGGCCTGGGTGCTCCTGGCCGGGCTGCTGCTGATCTCCGGAGCCCGGCTGGTCTTCATCCAGACGTTCCAGGCGGGCTCGCTGGCCGCCGACGCGGAGAAGCAGCGCACCAGCAAGATCGTCATCCCGGCCGAGCGCGGGGCGATCACCGACAAGGACGGGAAGGTCCTCGCCTTCTCCACGGAGTCGAAGGCGCTGGTCACCAACCCGCGCCAGATCAACCAGATCAAGGGCGCGCAGGCACCGGCGTACAAGGAGCAGATGGCCCAGGCCGTCGCCCAGGTGACGCACGGCGACCTCGGCGAGCTGCAGCGCTCGCTGGCCAGCGACCGCGGCTACGTCGTGCTCTCCACGACCGTCGACCCCGGACCGGCCCGTGACCTGGCCGAACGATTCCCCGAGATCGCCCAGGAGTCGCGGGAGTCGCGCAACTACCCCAACGGCACCCTGGCCTCGAACATCATCGGCGCCGCCACCTGGAGCGCCGACGCACAGAAGCTCATCGGCCGGATCGGCCTGGAGTCCTCCGACGACCAGCTCCTCGCCGGACGCGACGGCTTCCAGATCGCCGACACCGCCGAGGGCAGCAACGCCGTCATCCCCGGCAGCGTGCGTGCCGAGCAGCCCGCGGTCGCGGGCGCCGACGTGCAGCTGACCCTGGACTCGGACCTGCAGTTCCAGGTGCAGCGGATGCTCGCCGACTACACCGCCAAGTCCGGCGCCCGCGGCGGGTCCGCGGTCGTGCTGGACCGGGCCACCGGTGAGGTCCGCGCACTGGCCGACAACACCTCGTTCGACCCGGCGAACCTGTTGAAGTCGGACCCGGCGACGCTGGGCAACAGGGCCGTCACCACGCCGTTCGAGCCGGGCTCGGTCAACAAGATCGTCACGATGGCCGCGGCGCTCGAGGCACACGCCGCCAAGCCCGACGACGTGCTCGAGGTCCCCGGCCAGATCCAGGTCGCCGACCGCACCGTCAAGGACGCCTGGTCGCACGGCCTGGACCGCTACACCCTGACCGGCGTGCTGGCGAAGTCCTCCAACGTCGGCACCCTGATGACCGCGCAGAAGATCGGCCCGGACGCCTTCTCCGACATGCTCGCGAAGATGGGGATCGGGCAGAAGACCGGCATCGGGCTGCCCGGCGAGAGCGGCGGCAGCGTCCCGCCGCGGCCGACCTGGTCGGGCTCGACGTTCGGCAACCTGCCGATCGGTCAGGGCCTGTCGATGACCGTGCTGCAGATGGCCGGGATGTACCAGGCCGTCGCCAACGACGGCATGCGCATCCCGCCCCGGGTCGTTGCCGCCCAGACCGCGCCGGACGGCACCCGGGAGCCGGCGCAGCCGCCCGCCCCGGTGCGGGTCATGTCCCCGGAGAACGCGGCGACGCTGCGCACCATGCTCACCGCGGTCACGCAGAAGGAGCACGGCCAGACCGGCACCGGCCCTGGTGCCGCGGTCCCGGGCTTCGAGGTGGCGGGCAAGACCGGCACCGCGCAGCAGGTCGACCCGACCACGGGGGCCTACTCCCGGTCGTCGTACTGGATCACCTTCGCGGGGATGCTCCCGGCGCAGGACCCGCGCTTCGTCGTCGGGATCATGCTGGATGCCCCGAAGGGCGGCACCAGCGCGGCGCCGCTGTTCCACGACATCGCGTCCTACCTGGCCCAGCGCGACGGCCTGCCGGTGCAGACGCAGCCGGCTCCGCCGCAGATCCTGCAGATCAAGTGACCGCGTGCCCGGCCCCGGCGCGCCGGGGCCGTCGGAACGGCGGCGGCGTGCGTCGGCCGGTCGGCCCGATCGCTCACCCGTCCGGATCACGACGGGCGGTGTCCCCGGCCCCGCCGGCGGCCCGCTCACCGGCCGTCACGCTGCGCCGGATGGCGGCGCGCCGCCACTCGTACGGTGGAACGGTGACGTGGGTCGCGTCCCGCTGCGCCGACCGGTCGGCCCCCGGCGGGCCAGGCCGGTGCCGGGCCCGGGGCGGCCCCGCGCGGTCGGTAATCTCCGCGCCGTGACGGCCCGAGCCTCGACCCCGGCGCCCCCCGTGACCGGGCGGCACCACCGTGCCCCGGACCCCCTGCCCGACCGCCCGACGACCGTACGACCGGTCGACGTCGCCCTGCTGGCCCGCCTGGCCGGGGCGGAGCTGAACCCGCGCACCGCGGGTGCCGGCCCCGGCCCGCTGCTCGACGACGCGCTGGCCCCGGCCTCGCCCGGCGGCCCGTACACCGTCACCGGCGCCACGCTGCGCGCCGGAGCGGTGCGCCCCGGCGACCTGTTCGCGGCGCTGCCCGGCGCCCGGGTGCACGGAGCGGACTACGCCGGCCAGGCCATCGCCGCCGGTGCCGCGGCGATCCTCACCGACGCCGCGGGCGCCGACCGCGCCGAGATCCGGCACTCCCGGCTCCCGGTGCTGGTCCACCCGGCCCCGCGCGAGGTGCTCGGCCCGGTCTCGGCCGCGATCTACGGCGAGCCGACCGCCCGGCTGCGGATCCTCGGGGTCACCGGCACGTCCGGGAAGACGACCGTCGCGCACCTGCTCGAGGCCGGTCTGGTGGCCGCCGGGCGGGCGACCGGGCTGCTCGGCACCGTCCGCACCCGGGTGCAGGTGCCCGGCGCGCCGTCGCGTGCACTGCCGAGCGCCTTCACCACCCCGGAGGCCCCGGACCTGCAGGCACTGTTCGCGGTGATGGTGGAGGAGGGGGTCACCGACGTCGCGATGGAGGTGTCGAGCCACGCGCTGTCGCTCGGCCGCGTCGGCGGGTCCCGGTTCGCCGTCGGTGCGTTCACCAACCTGTCCCAGGACCATCTGGACTTCCACCCGACGATGGCCGACTACTTCGAGGCCAAGGCCCGGCTGTTCGGCGGGGGAGGGGCCGGTGTCGAGGCGTCCCGGCACGCCGTCGTCTGCGTCGACGACGAGTGGGGCCGCCAGCTGGCCACCCGCCGCCCGGACGCGGTGACGGTGTCGTCGAACCCGGACGGGCCGCACGCCTCGTGGACCGTCCGCGACCTCGTCGCGCACCCGGACGGCACCCAGACCTTCACCGCGGTCGGCCCGGGCGGGCTGGCCCAGCCGGTGACGCTGCCGCTGCCCGGCCACTACAACGTGGCGAACGCGCTGGTCGCGCTGGCCGTGCTCGACGCCGACGGCATCGACCCGGCCACCGCCGCGGAGGGCTTCGCCCGGCTGTCGGTCCCGGGCCGGATGCAGAAGGTCGAGGCGGGCCAGCCGTGGCTGGGCGTCGTCGACTACGCGCACAAGCCGGCCGCGGTCGCGGCGCTGCTCGACGCGCTGCGCCACCAGGTCGAGCCGTCCGCGCGGGTGATCACCGTGCTGGGCTGCGGCGGGGACCGCGACACCGGCAAGCGCCCGCTGATGGGCGCGGCCGCCGCGATCCGCTCGGACCTGCTGGTCGTGACCGACGACAACCCGCGCAGCGAGGACCCGGCCGCGATCCGGGCCGCGATGCTCGAGGGCGCGCACGGCGAGCCTGCCGGGGGCGACGTCGTCGAGATCGGCGACCGGCGCGCGGCCATCGAGTACGCGGTGGCGCACGCCCGGCCCGGCGACGCCGTCGTCGTGGCGGGCAAGGGACACGAGACCGGCCAGGAGATCCGCGGCGTGAAACACCCCTTCGACGACGCCGACGAGCTGGCCGCCGCGGTCGCGGCGACCGGTGCCGGTGGGGGGACGAACGAGCAGGTGGACAGGAGCGGAAGCCGGCGATGATCGAGATGACGCTGTCCGAGGTCGCTGCGGTGACCGGGGGACGGCTGCACGGGGTCACCGACGAGAAGGCGGCGGCGACGACCGTCACGGCGGTGGAGTTCGACTCCCGCAGGATCGGCCCCGGCGGGCTGTTCCTCGCGCTGCCCGGTGAGCGGGCCGACGGGCACGACTTCGCCCGCGAGGTGACGCTCTGCGGTGGCGCGGGGGTGCTCGCCGGCCGCGAGGTCGACGCGCCGTCGGTGGTCTGCCCGCCTGCCGAGCACCGCGACGCGCACACCTACCTGGGTGCGGTCGACCCCGAGGGGCACGGCGCCGCCGTCCTCGCCGGGCTGGGCCGGCTGGCCCGCCACGTGCTGGGCGCGCTGCCCGGGCTGGCCGTGGTCGGGGTGACCGGCAGCGCGGGCAAGACCTCCACCAAGGACCTGCTCTCGGCCGTGCTGGCCCCGCTGGGGCCGACGGTCGCGCCGCCGGAGTCGTTCAACAACGAGCTCGGCACCCCCTACACCGCGCTGCGCGCCGACGCGACGACCCGCCACCTCGTGCTGGAGTTCTCCGCGCGCGGCACCGGGCACATCGCCGCGCTGTGCGCGGTCGCGCCGCCCCGGATCGGGGTCGTGCTCAACGTCGGGTCCGCGCACCTGGGCGAGTTCGGCTCCCGCGCCGGGATCGCGCAGGCCAAGGGCGAGCTGGTCGAGTCGCTGCCGCCAGGGGACCTGCCAGGGGACCGGGGCGGTGTCGCCGTCCTCAACGCCGACGACGACGCCGTCGCCGCCATGGCCACGCGCACCCCGGCCCGGGTCGTGTACTTCGGGCGCTCGGCGGACGCGCACGTCCGGGCCGAGGACGTGACGGTGCAGGCCGGCCGGGCGTCGTTCCGGCTGGACACCCCGCAGGGATCCGCGGACGTCGCGCTGCAGCTGCTCGGCGAGCACCAGGTGTCGAACGCGCTGGCCGCGGCCGCCGTCGCCCTGGAGCTGGGCGGGACCCCCGAGGGGGTCGCCGCCGCGCTGTCCGCGGCGACGCCCGCGTCGCGCTGGCGGATGGAGGTCACCGACCGCGCCGACGGCGTGACCGTGGTCAACGACGCCTACAACGCCAACCCCGAGTCGATGGCCGCCGCGTTCACCGCGCTGGCCTCGCTGGCCGGGGAGGGACGCCGGACCTGGGCGGTGCTCGGGCCGATGGCCGAGATCGGCAGCGATCCCGGCGAGGTCGCCGCCGCCCACCGGGACACCGCGGCCGCGGCGCGCGCCGCAGGCGCCCGAGTGCTGGCCGTCGGCGCCCCGGACTACGGCGGCACCGACAGCACCGGCAGCACCGGCAGCACCGACAGCACGGGCGTCACCCACGTCGACGACGTCGGCGCGGCGGCCGCGCTGCTGCGCGACGAGCTGGAGCCCGGTGACGTCGTACTGGTCAAGGCCTCGCGCAGCGCCGGGCTGGAGCGCGTCGCGGCCGCCGTCCTGGCGGAGACGACCGAGGGGCTGGTGCGCCGGTGAGGGGTGTCTTCCTGGCCTCGGGCCTCGCGCTCGCGGTGTCGATCCTGCTGACGCCGTACCTGATCAAGTTCTTCGCCCGGCAGGGCTTCGGGCAGGAGATCCGCGAGGAGGGCCCGCAGAGCCACAAGTCCAAGCGGGGCACGCCGACGATGGGCGGCGTCGCGATCCTGCTGGCGATCTGGGTCGGCTACCTGGGCTCGCACGTGTTCACCCAGGAGCCGGTGACCGCGTCGGCGCTGCTGGTGCTGTTCCTGACCACCGCGCTGGGCGTCGTCGGGTTCCTCGACGACTTCCTCAAGATCCACCGCCAGCGCAACCTGGGTCTGAACAAGACCTCGAAGATCGTCGGGCAGGTGCTGACGGCGACCGTGTTCGGTGTCGTCGCGCTGCGATTCGCCAACGACCGCAACCTGGCCCCGGCCTCGGACAGCCTGTCCTTCGTCCGGGACATCACGGTGCTGAGCTTCGGCACGATCGGGTTCATCGTGCTGTGCAACCTGATCGTCGCAGCCTGGTCGAACGCGGTGAACCTGACCGACGGGCTCGACGGCCTCGCCGCAGGCACCGCGGCGATGGTGCTCGGCACCTACGTGATCATCGCGTTCTGGCAGTTCCGCAACAGCTGCGCGATCGCGGCGAACGCCGGCTGCTACGAGATCCGTGACCCGCTCGACGTCGGCCTGGTCGCCGCGGCCGCGATGGGCGGCTGCATCGGCTTCCTCTGGTGGAACGCCGCCCCGGCCCGGATCTTCATGGGCGACACCGGGTCCCTGGCGCTCGGCGGCCTGCTCGCCGGGCTGTCGATGGTGACCCGCACCGAGCTGCTGATCGTCGTCATCGGCGGCGTGTTCGTGGTCGAGGCGCTGTCGGTGTCGCTGCAGATCGTGGTGTTCCGGACGGCCCGGCGGCGGCTGTTCCGGATGGCGCCGTTCCACCATCACTTCGAGCTCGCCGGATGGGCCGAGACCACGGTGATCATCCGGTTCTGGCTGCTCGCCGCGATCTGTGCGGCGATGGGGCTGGGCATCTTCTACAGCGAGTGGCTCGCCGCGTCCGGTTCGGCGTGACGGGGTCCGGGCGCGACGGCGTCCGGCATGCGGAGTTTTCGAGGACAGGGGTCGGGATGGGCAGCGGTTTCGGGAAGGTCCTCGTCGCGGGGGCCGGGATCTCCGGGCTCGCCGCGGCGGCCGCACTGCGCGACGCCGACGCCGAGGTCCTGGTCTCCGACGACCGGGCCGACGCACTGGCCGCGCTGCCCGACGGCGTCGCGCCGTGGACCGGCGACGGCCTGCCCGATGGCGTGCACACCGTCGTCACCTCGCCGGGACGGCGTCCCGACCACCCGCTGGTCGCGCAGGCGCACGCCGCGGGCGCCGAGGTGATCGGCGAGCCGGAGCTGGCGTGGCGGCTCGGGCGGGCGTCGTCGAACCCGCCTGCCTGGCTGGTCGTCACCGGCACCAACGGCAAGACGACGACGACCGAGATGCTCGCCGCGATCCTGCACGCCGCCGGGCTGTCCTCGGTGGCCTGCGGGAACATCGGCTACCCGGTGGTCAGCGCCGTGGCGTCGGCCGGGCCCCGCTACGAGGTGCTGGCCGTGGAGCTGTCGAGCTTCCAGCTGTACTGGTCGCCGTCGGTGCACCCGGCCGCGGGCGTCGTGCTCAACGTCGCCGAGGACCACCTGGACTGGCACGGCGGGATGGCCGGCTACTCCTCGGCGAAGGCACACGCCCTGGTCGGGGACGTGGCCGTCGCCGGAGCCGACGACGCCGTGGCCGCCGCGCTGCTCGCCGGGGCGCCCGCGCCGCGCAAGGCCGGGGTCACGCTCGGCGAGCCCGGGCCGGACCAGCTCGGCGTCGTCGACGGCATGCTGGTCGACCGCGCGTTCGGCGGCGGGGACCTGCTGCCCGCCGACGCCGTCGTCCCGCCGGGACCGCCCGGGGTCACCGACGCGCTGGCCGCGGCCGCGCTCGCCCGCGCGTACGGCGTCGACGCCGGGACCATCGGCAAGGCCCTGGCCGAGTTCACCCCCGGCCCGCACCGCAGCGCCCCGGTGGGGGAGCACGACGGCGTCCGCTACCTCGACGACTCCAAGGCCACCAACCCGCACGCCACCGACGCCGCGCTGGCCGCGGTCACCGCCCGCTCGCCCGGTGCGAAGGCGGTCTGGGTGGTCGGCGGGCTGCTCAAGGGCGTCGCCCCGGAGGTGCTCGGCGAGCTCGCCGCGAAGCACTCCGCGCTGCTCGCGGGGGCCGTCGTGATCGGCACCGAGCGTGCGCCGATCGTCGAGGCGCTCACGCGACACGCCCCCGGCCTCCCGGTTCAGGAGGTCACCGGGGGCCACGATGGAGCGATGGTGCCCTCTTCCGAGCGAGACACCCCTGCCCCGAGCACACCCGCGGACACTCCCGCGGACCCGATGCCCGAGGCCGTGCGTCGTGCCGCGGCGCTGGCCGGGCCCGGTGACGTGGTGCTGCTGGCCCCGGCGGCGGCGTCGATGGACCAGTTCCGCGACTACGGCCACCGCGGGGACGCCTTCGCGGCCGCGGTCGCCGCGCTCGGGGAGACCCCGTGAGCCCGGCGAGCAGGCAGTCCGCCGGTGCACGGCGCCCGGGAGAGAGCCCCGGGTCCGGCTCGGGCGCCGACGACAGCCCGGTCCGCACCGCCGCCGTCGCGCTCGGGACCGGCACCCGGTCCGCCTCGCGCCGGCTGCGGCGCTGGCTGCGTCGCCCGCTGACCTCGCTGCACCTGGTGCTCGGGGTGTTCGGCCTGCTGACGCTGTTCGGCCTGGTCATGGTGCTCTCGGCGTCGTCGGTGTCGTCGCTGTCCACCGGCGGGTCGTCGTACTCGATCTTCACCAAGCAGCTCATGTTCTGCGCGGTCGGGCTGGTGCTGTTCTACATCGGCCTGCGGGTGTCGCCGCAGCGGCTGCGCTCGGTCGCGCCGATCCTGCTGCTGATCGGGCTGGGCACACTGGTCGCGGTGCTGATCCCGGGGATCGGCGCGGTCCGCGGCGGCTCCCGGTCCTGGTTCGCGTTCGGGCCGATCTCGCTGCAGCCGTCGGAGGCGGTGAAGATCGCGCTGACACTGTGGGGCGCGCACGTGCTCGCCGCCCGCCGCGCCGTGATGCACCGCTGGAAGCACGCACTGAACCCGGTCGTCCCGGTCACCCTGGTCATCTTCACGCTGCTCGTCCTGCAGCCCGACCTCGGCATGACGATCTCGATCGGGATCGCGATGCTCGCGCTGCTCTACTTCGGCGGCGCCCCGATGCGGCTGCTCGCCCTGATCGCCGGCGGGGGCCTGGTGGGCGCGATCGTCCTGGGTCTGACGGCCGGCTACCGGGCCAGCCGTATCTCCTCGTTCCTGTCCGGCGGCTCGGACCCGCTCGGCCCGGCCTACCAGGCGACGCAGGCGCTGTACTCGCTCGCCGACGGTGGCCTGTTCGGCGTCGGGCTCGGGCAGGGGCGCGCGAAGTGGGACTACCTGCCCAACGCCCACAACGACTTCATCTTCGCCATCATCGGCGAGGAGCTCGGGCTGGTGGGCGCGTTCGCGGTGCTGGCGCTGTTCGCGGTGCTGGCCTACACCGGGATGCGCATCGCGGCCCGCAACACCGACCCGTGGCTGCGGATCGTGGTGGCGACGTCGACGGCCGGGCTGATCGTCCAGGCCTCGATCAACATCGGCTACGTGGTGGGTCTGCTGCCGGTCACCGGCCTGCAGCTGCCGCTGATCTCCTCCGGCGGGACGTCGATGGTCGTCACGATGTTCGTGTTCGGTGTGCTGACCAACGCCGCCCGGCACGAGCCGGAGGCGATCGCGGCCCTGCGCAAGGACGGCCAGGGCCGGGTGGCGCGGCTGCTGCGGCTGCCGCTGCCCGAGCCGTACCGCGCGGCCGGTCCGCCGGCGCCGCGGTCGGCGGCCCGATGATGAAGGTGCCCCGCGCGATCGGATGATCCGCGGGTGCGAGTGTGAGCGACACCGATGACCGCGACTGGGACGAGGGGCACGAGAGCGTGACGGGCAGGGAGCAGGACGGCAGCGCCGACGACGGTTCCACCGGGACCGGCGGCCAGGCGCCGTACCGACCGGCCGACGACGGGGGTGGGGCCCGGTTCCCCGCGACCGGCTGGAACCCGGACCTGCACGACGGCGCCCGCTCCGGCCGCAACGGCGTGCCGCGGGCCGCGGACCCCGACGCGGAGGGCCGCTCCGCGTCCGCCGGGTCCGCGTCCGCCGAGGGGGCGGCGGGGTCTGCGGGTGCGCCGTCCGACGGTGCGCACCGCGGCCCGGTGTCCGGGGACCAGCCGTCCGGGGACCAGCCTTCCGGGGACCAGGGGACGCCGCCAGTCGGGATGCCTCCGGCGGGGATGCCGCCCGGGCGTCCGCGGCAGCCGGGGGGACCGCAGCAGTTCGGTCCGGGGCCCCGGGGCCCGCAGGACGACGATGCGCGGGACCGGGACGCGCGGGACCAGGACGCGCAGGATCGGGACGTTCAGGGCCGGGACATCGAGGGCCGGGACATCGAGAGTCAGGACGTCCAGGGCCGGGACGCGCACGGTCCGGCACAGCCGGGGCCGTGGCAGCAGGGCCCCGCTCCGCAGAGCCCGGGTCAGGGTGTTCCGGAGCAGCAGAGCCCGTGGCAGCAGGGTCCGGGTCAGGGGGCTCCCGGTCCGCAGGGCCCGGGGCAGCCCGGTGCCGGTCCGCAGGGGCCCGGTCAGCCCGGTCCCGGTTCGCCGGGAACGGGCCCGCAGGTGCCAGGGCGTCGTGGACCGCTGCCGTCCGGGCCAGGGCGTGCGCGCCCCAACGCGCCGCAGCCCGGCGGGCTGTTCGACCCGAGTGCCGCGCCGCCCCCGGGGCCGCGTCCGCACGATCCCGTACGTCCGCACGACCCCGTACCTCCGAGCGACCCCGCACATCCGCATGACCCCGCACGTCCGCAGGGGCACGGTCCGCAGGGGCCGATGTCGTCCGGACCGGATGCGCCGCAGAGTTTCCCGGCTTCGCCGGGTCCCCGGAGTCCGCAGGGCCGGGGGAATCCGCAGACCCCGCCGCAGAATCCGCAGACCCCGCCGCAGGGTCCCCGGGGACCGCAGCAGCCGGGGATCGCGCCGCCCGGCGCGCGCCGCCCCGGACCGCCGCCCGGCGGATTGCCGCCCGGCCCACCGCCGGGCCCCGGCCCGCAGCGGCCGGGTCCGCAGGGTCCGGCTCAGCAGGGCCCGGCCCAGCAGGGTCCGGCGCCGACCCTCTCCGCACGCGCCGATCCGCAGCCCGACGCGGCCCCCGGCCGCCCGCCGGCCACCACGCGTCCGGCGGGGGAGCAGGCCACGACCGCCGTGCGCGGCGGGCTGTCCGTCGTCGTCGCCGGTGGCGGGTCGGCCGGGCACATCGAGCCCGCGCTCGCCGTCGCCGACGCGATCCGCAGGCTCGTCCCGGACTCGCGGGTGACCGCGCTGGGCACCGACAAGGGCCTGGACACCCAGCTGATCCCGGCCCGCGGCTACCCGCTCGAGCTGATCCCGCCGGTCCCGCTGCCGCGCAAGCCCAGTGCCGACCTGCTGAAGCTGCCCGGGAACGTCCGCGGCGCCGTCCGCCGGGTCCGCGACGTCCTCGACGACGTCGACGCCGACGTCGTCGTCGGGTTCGGCGGGTTCGTCTCGCTGCCCGCCTACCTGGGCGCACGCGGCCGGGTGCCGATCGTCGTGCACGAGGCCAACGCCCGCGCCGGGCTGGCGAACAAGGTCGGCGCGCGGTTCGCCGCGGCCGTCGCCACCGCCGTCCCGGGCACGGGGCTGCCGCACGAGCAGGTCGTCGGAATGCCGCTGCGCCGGTCGATCACCACGCTCGACCGCGCGGCGCTGCGCCCCGAGGCCCGCAACTACTTCAACCTGCCCCCGCACGGTCCGGTGCTGCTGGTGTTCGGCGGCTCGCAGGGAGCCCGCACGCTCAACTCCGCGGTCGCCGAGGCACTGCCCGGGCTCGTCGAGCGCGGGGTGTCGGTGCTGCACGCCTACGGCAAGCACGGCACCCCGGCCGACCCGCGGCCCGGCTACCACCCGATGCCCTACATCGAGCGGATGGACCTGGCCTACGCCGCCGCCGACGCCGTTCTCGGCCGGTCCGGAATGACCACGGTGGCCGAGCTCACCGCCGTCGGGCTGCCCGCGGTGTACGTCCCGCTGCCGCACGGCAACGGCGAACAGGCCCTCAACTGCGGCCCCGTCGTCGAGGCAGGCGGCGGGGTCCTGATCCCCGACGAGGACATGAACGGCGAGGCCGCCCTGCGGGAGCTGCTGCCGATCCTCACCGACTCCGACCGCGCCGAGGCCATGGGACGGCACGCCCGTGCCGCCGGCCACGGCGAGGCCGACGAGAAGCTCGCGAAGATCGTGATGGAGGTGGCACGCCGGTGAACTCCGCCGGTAAGGACAACGCGCTCGGCACCCACGTGCACCTGATCGGGATCGGGGGTGCCGGCATGAGCGGCATCGCCCGCATCCTGCTGGCGCGTGGGGTGACCGTGACCGGATCGGACGCCCGGGAGAGCCGCGCGGTCACCGCGCTGCGCGCCCTCGGCGCCCGCGTCGAGACCGGGCACGACGCGGCCCACCTGCAGCACGACGGCGAGGACCCACCCACCGTCGTCGTCTCCACCGCCATCCGCGACACCAACCCCGAGCTGGCCGCGGCCCGCGAGCAGGGCCTGGACGTCGTGCACCGGTCCGTCGCGCTGGCCGCGCTGACCGAGGGACGGCGCCTGGTCGCCGTCGCCGGGACGCACGGCAAGACCTCGACGACGTCGATGGTCACCGTCGCCCTGCAGCACGCCGGGGCCGACCCGTCGTTCGCGATCGGCGGGGACCTCACCGTGTCGGGGACCGGCGCGCACCACGGCAGCGGCGACGTGTTCGTCGTCGAGGCCGACGAGAGCGACGGCTCGTTCACCGTGTTCGCGCCGTCGGTCGCGATCGTCACCAACGTCGAGCCCGACCACCTCGACCACCACGGCGACGCCGAGGCCTACCACGCGGTGTTCCGCCGGTTCCTCGACCGGCTGGTGCCCGGAGCCACGCTGATCACCTGCGCCGACGACCCGGGCGCCGAGGACGTCGCCGTCGCGGGGGAGCGGGCCGGGTTCACCGTCGCCCGCTACGGCCGCAGCGCCACCGGCGCCGGCGACGCCCGGCTGCTCGACTTCACCCCCGACGGCACCGGCTCGGTGACCCGCTTCCGGCACGCCGGCGTCGAGCGCGAGCTGCGCCTCGGCGTGCCCGGCGAGCACATGGCGCTCAACGCGCTCGCGGCGTTCCTGGCCGGCGTCGCCGTCGGGCAGGACCCGGACGTGCTGCTCGACGGCCTCGCCGGGTTCGGCGGCGTCCAGCGCCGCTTCGAGTTCAAGGGCCGGGTCCGCGGCGTCACCGTCTACGACGACTACGCCCACCACCCCACCGAGGTCGCCGCCACCCTGCGCGCCGCCCGGGAGGCCACCGGCTCCGGCCACGGCCGCCGCGGACGCGTGCTCGTGGCGTTCCAGCCGCACCTGTACTCGCGGACCCGGCTGTTCGCCGCCGAGTTCGGCGAGGCGCTGTCGCTGGCCGACGAGGTCATGGTCCTCGACGTCTACGGCGCCCGGGAGGACCCGGAGCCCGGCGTCGGCCCGGCGCTGATCACCGACGCCGTCCGGCTGCCCGACGAGCACGTGCACCGTGCCCCGTCCTGGGAGCAGGTGCCCGCCGCGCTGGCCGGGCTGGCCGCCGACGGCGACACCGTCATCACGATGGGAGCGGGCGACGTGACCGTGCTCGGACCGGAGGTCCTGCGCGAGCTGGCGGGCGGGGACCCGGCATGAGCGGCGCCGGCGGTGCCCGCGACGGCGCCCGGCGCGGCTCGTCGGGGGCCCGTCCGGCGCCCGGCCGCGACCGCCGCGGCGGCTCGGGCTCCCGCCCCGCGGGCCGCGACACCCGCACCCGGAGCACCCGCAGCGGTCCCGCACCGGCCGCACGCCCCCGTGGCCGGCACGCGATGCGCCGCGCCATCGCGCTGGTCGCGACGGCGGTCGTCGTCGTGCTCGGGGTGTCCGCGGGCGGCTGGTGGGCGCTGTCGCGCTTCGGCCCCGGCGTCGACCAGGTCGAGATCGCCGGGACCCGCCAGATCCCGCAGCGCGACGTGTCCGACGCCGCCGCCGTCGACCCCGGCACGCCGCTGGCCGCCGTCGACACCGACGCCGTCGCCTCCCGGGTATCGGCCATCCCCGGCGTCGCCACCGTCGACGTCGGCCGGTCCTGGCCGCACACCCTCACCGTGACCGTCACCGAGCGGACCCCGGCCGGGGTGATCGACACCCCGGGAGGCCGCAAGCTCGTCGACGTCAACGGGTTCGCCTACCGCACCGCGCCGCCGACGGCGAAGCTGCCGGTGCTGGCGCTGCCCCGGGTGGCCCCGGACGACCCGGCCACCCACGGCGCCGTCGCCGTGCTGCAGGCGCTGCCGCCGCAGATCCGCGGCCAGGTCGAGACCGTCGTGCTCGGAGCGGGCGGGTCGACGGTCGAGCTCACCCTGTCCGGCAACCGCCGGGTCCTGTTCGGCCCGTGGGCCGACACCGCCGACCCGGCCGCGACCCAGCGGCGGGCCGTCGCGCTCGGGCCGCTGCTGTCCCGCGAGGGCTCGGTCTACGACGTCTCCAGCCCGGACCTGGTCACCGTCCGTCGCTGACGGTGTCCGGCTCCCGGCCGGTACGGCCCGGCCGGGGCCCGGTGCGACGCGCCGGGACGTCGTCCCGATCGGGTGATCCACTTCGTCCGTCCGGCGGTGTCGCGGCGGCCCGCGGCGGTGGACGCTCGGCTCTCCCGCGCGCGTACCGGCACGGTATGCGCTGCGTGACGGTGCGGCCACGCTGCGCGGTTCACGCCGTCCGGGACCGGCACCACCCGGGCGGGGTGTTGCCGACGCGCGGCGCGCCTGCTGGACCCGGGGCCTGCCCGCCACTTAGCGTCGCGCTCTGACGGCCCGGGGCACCCGGAGCTGCAACCGGAAACCCCGAGTGACTGGAAGGTGCCGCATGACGCCCCCGCACAACTACCTGGCCGTGATCAAGGTCGTCGGCATCGGTGGCGGCGGCGTGAACGCCGTCAACCGCATGATCGAGGTCGGCCTCAAGGGTGTCGAGTTCATCGCGGTGAACACCGACGCCCAGGCCCTGCTGATGTCCGACGCCGACGTCAAGCTCGACATCGGCCGCGAGCTCACCCGCGGTCTCGGTGCCGGCGCGAACCCCGACGTCGGTGGCAAGGCCGCCGAGGACCACGCCGAGGAGATCGAGGAGGTCCTCAAGGGGGCCGACATGGTCTTCGTGACCGCAGGCGAGGGCGGCGGGACGGGCACCGGCGGAGCGCCGGTCGTCGCGTCGATCGCCCGCAAGCTCGGCGCCCTGACCATCGGTGTCGTCACCCGCCCCTTCACCTTCGAGGGCCGTCGCCGCGCCGGTCAGGCCGAGGACGGCATCCAGCAGCTGCGCGACGAGTGCGACACCCTGATCGTCATCCCGAACGACCGGCTGCTGCAGCTCGGTGACGTCGGGGTCTCCCTGATGGACGCCTTCCGCTCCGCGGACGAGGTGCTGCTCTCCGGTGTCCAGGGCATCACGAACCTGATCACCACCCCGGGTCTGATCAACCTGGACTTCGCCGACGTCAAGTCGGTCATGTCCGGTGCCGGGTCCGCGCTGATGGGCATCGGCTCGGCCCGCGGCGAGGGCAGAGCGGTGCAGGCCGCGGAGAGTGCGATCAACTCGCCACTGCTCGAGGCGTCCATGGACGGCGCCCAGGGCGTGCTGCTGTCGATCGCCGGTGGCTCCGACCTGGGTCTGTTCGAGATCCACGAGGCGGCGTCGCTGGTGCAGGAGGCCGCGCACCCCGAGGCCAACATCATCTTCGGCACGGTGATCGACGACTCGCTCGGCGACGAGGTCCGGATCACCGTGATCGCGGCCGGGTTCGAGGGCGGCACCCCGACGCACAAGAAGCTCGACCCGGGCGTTTTCGGGCGAGGCAGCTCCAAGGCATCCGAGCAGGGCGGTGACCAGCAGCAGAACCAGAACCAGCAGCAGTCGCCGAACGCCCGGTTCACCGCCTCCCAGCCGAACCAGCAGCAGAACCAGCAGCAGTACGGCGGGCAGCAGAACCAGTACGGGCAGCAGAACCAGCCCAACCCGTACGCCCAGCAGCAGAACCCGTACGCGCAGAACCAGCAGCAGGGCCAGTACGCCGGGCAGGCCCAGAACGGCCAGCCGCAGCAGAACGGCCTGCCGCAGAACGGCCAGAACGGCCAGCAGCAGAACGGGCAGTACCAGAACGGGCAGCACCAGAACGGGCAGGGCGCGCCGAACCAGCAGGCCCCGGGCCTGCCCGCGTCGGTGCAGCCGCAGAACCAGCCGGGTCAGCAGAACCAGAACCCGGAGCGCACCGGCGTCCTGCCGCCCGCGCAGCCGACCGCCCCGGCACCGCGCCAGCCGGAGGTCCGCCCGGAGGGCGGCGAGCAGACCTCGGGGGTCGCGACCCAGACCCAGCAGCAGGCCGCCACCCCGGCCCCGCAGGCGTCGACGCCGGAGCGGTCCTCGGGCGCGCGGCCGGCCGACGAGCAGGTCGAGGACGACGTCGACGTGCCGCCGTTCATGCGGCGCTGAGCAGTCCACGGCGCAGGTCCTCCTGTGACGCCGAGCAGTACCCTCGTACGGTGACCACCACCGGCCCGGGATCGTCCACCCCGGCTCCCTCCGCGGAGTCCGGGCGCCCCACCACCCCACTCCGGGTGCGGCGGGTGACGACGACCCGGGCCGGTGGCCGTTCCGGCGGCCCCTTCTCGACGTTCAACCTGTCCTCCGGGGTCGGTGACGACCCCGCCACGGTCACCGCGAACCGGGCCAGGGTCGTCCGGGAGCTGGGTCTGGCCGGCCTGGTGTTCCTCAAGCAGGTCCACGGTCGTGACGTCGCGGTGCTGCGCGAGCCGCCCCGGGCCCGGCCCGGGACCGGTGGCGTCGCCCCCGACATCGCCGACGTCGACGCCGTCGTGACCGACGTACCGCTGCTCGGCATCGCCGTGCTCGCCGCGGACTGCGTCCCCGTGCTGCTCGGTGACCCGGTCGCCGGGGTCGTGGGGGCCGCGCACGCCGGACGGGTCGGCGCCGCCGACGGCGTCCTCGACGCCGTCCTCGACGAGATGGTCGCCCTCGGCGCCCGCCCGGAGCAGGTCGAGGTGCTGCTCGGCCCGGCCGTCTGCGGGGCCTGCTACGAGGTCCCGGCCGCCATGCGCGCCGAGGTCGACGCCGCCCTGCCGGGCAGCGCGTCGCGGACCCGGCGGGGGACCGCCGGGCTCGACCTGCGGGCCGGGCTGACCCGCCGCCTCGCCGACCGCGGCGTCACCCGGGTCGGGCTCGACCCGCGCTGCACCGTCGAGGACCCCGACCTCTACAGCCACCGCGGCGAGGGCCGCTGCGGGCGCCACGCCGCGATCACCTGGCTCGACCCCCGCCCCGAGGGCGCACCGGCGGGTCGCCCGGCACGATGAGCGGCGTGTCCTCCGCTCCCTCAGATCCCCACGACGCGCCCGACCCCCGAGACACGACCGATCCCGATGGCGCCCCCGATCCCGGTGGCGCGACCGATCCCGGTGGCGCGACCGGGCCCCGGGACGTCACCGCGGACCGGGCCGCCGAGCTGGCCGACCGGCTCGCCGCCGTCCGCGAACGCCTCGACGCGGCCTGCCGGGACGCCGGCCGCGACCCGGCCGAGGTCGCGCTGACCGCGGTCACCAAGACGGTGCCCGCCGCCGACGTCGCCGGGTTGCTCGACCTCGGGCAGACCGCGTTCGCCGAGAACCGGGCCCAGGAGGCGTCGGCGAAGGTCGGCGAGGTCGCCGCGCTGCGCCCGGACGCCGCGCCCCGCTGGTTCTTCGTCGGCGGGCTGCAGCGCAACAAGGTCCGCGCCGTGCTGCCCTGGGTGGCGCGCATCGACTCCGTCGACTCGCCGCGGCTGGCCCGGGCGATCGACAAGGAGGTCGTCAAGGCCCGCGACCGCGGCGAGCGGGACACACCGCTGCCGGTGCTGGTGCAGTACAGCGTCGACGGCGACCCGGACCGCGGCGGCGTGCCCGACGAGGGACTCGCCGAGCTGACCGATCTGATCGGTGAGCTGGACGGCCTCACCCTCGGCGGCCTGATGGCCGTCGCACCGCTGGACCGTACGCCGGAGGAGGCGTTCACCCGGATCGCCGAGGCCGCCGCCAGGGTCCGGGCGGCCCACCCCGGCGCCGTGGAGTTGTCGGCCGGCATGAGCGGGGACCTCGAGACCGCGATCGCGCACGGTTCGACCGTGGTGCGTGTCGGTACGGCTCTTGTGGGGGAACGACGGATAACCTCCGACTAATCGCTGGTCGGTACGGGTAAGAGGCCATCGGCGAGACCGTCGCCAACACGCGCGTACGCACGACTCGTGCGCGTGGAGTCGAGCAGTAACGCGAGGGGACAGCGGATGAGCGCGATGTACCGGCTGAAGGCCTACTTCGGCATGGTCCCGGCGGACGAGATGGACTATGTGGACGAACAGGACCACTACCTGGGCGGCCACGACCACCACGCCGGGTCGCGTTCGGACCGCTGGTCCTCCGCGGACCGTCGCTTCGCCGAGCCGGACACCTACGCCGACGACTACGAGAGCGACCGCTACGAGCGTGCGGACCGCTTCGAGGAGCCCTGGAGCGGCCGCCCGGCGCGGGAGGCCCTCCGTCCGGCGCGCGCCGTGCGGACGGATCCGCGCGTCGAGCGGGACACCGAGTCGCTCCCGGGCAGCCGCGGAACCGACCGCGGGCTGCCCACGCCGATCGGTGGCGGCGCAGGCGCACCGGTCCGCGGAGCCCTCGCCGTCGACCCCGACAGCGTCCGCAGCCCGGCCCGCGAGGAGCGGCCCGCGGTGGCCGCCGTGCCCGCGCCGTCGTCGAGCCCGGAGCAGCGCGACCGCGCCGCCTCCGGGCCGGCCTCGATCACCACGCTGCACCCGCGCAGCTACAACGAGGCGCGCACGATCGGCGAGCGCTACCGGGACGGCGTCCCGGTCATCATGAACCTGACCGACCTGGACGGTGCGGCCGCGAAACGCCTGGTGGACTTCGCCGCAGGCCTCGCGTTCGCCCTCCGCGGATCGATCGACAAGGTGACCGACCGGGTGTTCCTCCTCACCCCGGCCGATGTCGACGTGTCGGCCGATGACGCACGCAGGCTCGCCGAGCGCGGAGCCGTACGACAGGATTGAGCCGTGTCCTCAGCGATCGGCTTGTTGATCTACTACCTGCTGTTCTTCTTCTGGCTGCTGCTCGCGGCCCGGATCGTCGTGGAGATGGTCCGGACGTTCGCGCGCCAGTGGCGGCCCGCCGGAGCCGGCGCGGTCGCCCTCGAGGTCGTGTTCACGGTCACCGATCCGCCCATCAAGTTGCTGCGGAGAGTGATCCCCGTCGTCCGCATCGGAGGCGTCGGACTGGACCTGTCGATTATGGTGCTTCTGTTGGTGGTGTTCATCCTGATGAACGTCACCGACCCTAGACCGGTGTGAGCCCCAGTCACCCGGTTTGCCGCCGAGGACCGCATGAGGTGATCCGACGATGCCGCTGACGCCCGCCGACGTTCATAACGTCGCGTTCAGCAAACCCCCTATCGGGAAACGGGGTTACAACGAGGACGAGGTCGACGCGTTCCTCGATCTGGTGGAGGCCGAGCTGGCCCGCCTGATCGGGGAGAACGACGACCTGCGCGACCAGGTCGCGCAGCTGGAGCAGCGGCTCGGCGATGCCGAGTCCGACCTGGAGGAGGCACGCGGAAGCCAGTCCCAGTCCGCGCCCGCCCAGACCCAGGCGATCCAGGCGTCCGCCCCGACGACCGCTCAGCCCGCCCAGGGCGGTGCGCACGGTGGTCCGTCCACCGGTGCCCCGGCCCCGCAGCTCGCCGCCGCCGGTGCGAGCACGGGCTCCTCGTCCGACGAGGGGGGTGACCACCACGTGCAGGCGGCCAAGGTCCTGGGCCTCGCCCAGGAGATGGCCGACCGGCTGACCGCCGAGGCGAAGAACGAGGCCGACACGATGCTGTCGGATGCCCGGACCAAGTCCGAGCAGCTCCTCTCCGACGCCCGCACCAAGGCGGACGGCCTGGTCAATGACGCGCGCTCGCGCGCCGAGACCATGCTCAACGACGCCCGCACGCGGGCCGAGACCCTCGAGCGCCAGTCGCGCGACAAGGCATCCGGCCTGGTCAGCGACGCCGAGCGCAAGCAGACCGAGATCATCGGTGCCATCCAGCGCGACAAGTCCGTGCTGGAGAAGAAGATCGACGAGCTCCGCACGTTCGAGCGCGAGTACCGCACCCGGCTCAAGACCTACCTGGAGTCCCAGCTGCGGGACCTCGAGGGCCGCGGGTCGGCCGCACCGTCGGACTCGGCGAACGCCACAGGCAGCTCCACCGGCACGTCGTCCGGTAGCGGCTCGGGCTCCGGCTCGAGCTCGTCCGGCAGCTCCACCAGCGGGTCCGCCAACGGGTCGGGCTCCAACGGCGGCTACGCGTCCTCCGGGTACGCGCAGCGCGCCGACACCGGGAGCTGATGTCCCGGGGCGGTGAGAGCCGCCCCGGAGACGACCGACGACGAACGGGTGGCGGACGGGTTCCGCTGCCGACCCACGGAGTTCACCGATGTTGGTGCTGGTCCTGATCCTCGTGGTCATCGCTCTGGCGCTGCTGCTCGCAGGTTGGTTCCTGCAGGTCGTGGCCCTGGCCTGGGTGTCGGTGGCAGTGACGCTGGTCGCTGCCGCCCTCCTGGCCTACGACTGGTGGCAGACCCGGTCCGCAGTGCGGTCCGGGGACCGGGGAGAGGGCTCCGGCACCGGTGACGACGTGGGTCGGCCGGGAGCCGGGCAGGACCCCGAGCGGGCGGCCATGCAGGCGCGTTACGGCGCCGACATGGAGCCCGCCACACAGGTCCTCCCGGCGGTCCGTGGCGGGAACGCGGCCGGCGACGGCGGCGTGAACGCCTCCGAAGCGACGATCCGGATGCCGGCGGTGCCACCGTCCGGCTCTCCGGGCGGACCGTCGGGCGACTCCCGATCGAGTGCTTCTTCGTCACCCTCGGTGACCGAATCGGGTCCCTCGGGATCCGCCGACGGTCATCCGGTGGGCCCCGCTGCGGCGGTGCCGGCCGACGGAGGTGCGGGTGCTCCGTCGGACCGGACGCCGAACGCGGCCGGGTCCGCACACGAACACGGCGGAACGGACGGGCCGGACGGCGCGGATCGTGGCGGCGACCCCGCCCGGTCCGGCCCGTCCGGGTCGGCCGCGGACGCCGTGCCGGGTTCCCCGGACTCCACCGGTCCGACGACCGGTTCGCCGGAGTCCGGGTCGGAGCCCGCATCCGGTGCCACCGCGGACACGCACGACCGCTCCGGCGGCCCCGGGCGTGCCGTGGCCGGTGCCGCGGGTGCAGCAGGACTGGCCGGTGCGGCGGGAGCCGCCGTGGCCGCATCCCGCGGTGGAGGCTCGAGCTCCACCTCCGCACCCGGGACCGCCGCACCCGGAATCCCCGTACGAGAGATCCCGGCCACTGGTGCCTCGAGCACGAGTGCCCCGCCCACGGCCGATGCCCCGCCCACGGCCGAGCCGACGACCTCCGGTCCGGCCGACGACGCCGCTCCCGGCGAGCGGGACGCCGCCACGTCCCAGGACCGGGCCGCGACCGCCGACACCCCCGCAGGTGCATCCGGCAACGCAGGCGCACTCGGGAACAACGCAGGCGCACCCGGGAACACGGACACCTCCGGGAACGCCGATGCCTCCGGCAGCTCCGAGGCTCCTCACCGCTCCGATGCCCCCGCCGGTACCGGCGCCGCGGTGTCGCACACCGGGACGACCGCGCACTCGCCGTGGACCGGCGCCGGTGCACCTGTCGGCCACGGAGCCGACCGGCAGCCCACCGGCACCGGACAGCAGGGCACCGCAGCACAGCAGGGCACCGCAGCACAGCAGGGCGCCGCAGCACAGCAGCAGGACGGGGCGGGCCGTACCGCGGCCGCGTCCGACACCGCCGGGAGCCGCGGCGGCGCTGCCGCCGCGGGCACCGCAGCGGCCGGTGGCGCCGCGACCGGCGCGGCCTACGGAACCACCTCGACAACCGGCGGCAGCGGCGCGGCCACCGGGCACGAGCCGCAGCAGACCGGCGGCCCGCTGATGGACGGCGACGCCCCCGAGGAGTCCGGCACCCCGACACTGACCCACCGCGTCGCCCGGCTGGCCGACGAGGTCCTCGTCATCGACGAGCACCCGCGCTACCACGTGCAGGCCTGCCGGGCACTGCCCGGGAACTCGGTGATCCCGCTGCCGGTCAGCGAGGCCGTCGAGCTGGGATTCACGCCGTGCGGCTGGTGCTCGCCGAACCGCACCCTCGACCGTCGCCACCCCGCGCAGGCCCGCTGATCGACTGCCGGCGGCGCCTCGCCGGTGGAACGTTCCGGAGGCAAGGCGCCGCCGCGGTGTACCGAGCCCGGGAATATCGACGTGCGCATCCGCGCTACCCTGGTCACACAGGCACCGATCCGGCCATCACCGGGGAGCCTCCGGAAGAAACGGGCGACGTCTCCCACGGCGCGGCCGGAGTAGAACCGGACGGGTGCGGCCCGTCAGCGCCGCCGAACGAGAGGCCCGGGCACGTCGTGCGCGGGCAAGCGGGGTGGTACCGCGGCGCGATCCGGACGGGTCGCCGTCGTCCCCGTGCGAAGCGCGAGCACCGCACGAGGAGCCAGCCGTGAGCGAGACCGGATACCCCGAGGTCCCGGCACACCCGTCCTTCCCGACGCTCGAGCACGAGGTGCTCGCGTCCTGGGACGCCGACGACACCTTCCGCGCCTCGATCGACCAGCGCCCCGCCGGCACCGACGACGCCGACGAGTTCGTCTTCTACGACGGCCCGCCGTTCGCCAACGGCCTCCCGCACTACGGCCACCTGCTGACCGGCTACGTCAAGGACGTCGTCCCGCGCTACCGCACCATGCGCGGCAACCGGGTCGACCGCCGCTTCGGCTGGGACACCCACGGCCTGCCCGCCGAGGTCGAGACCGAGAACCAGCTCGGCATCAAGCACAAGTCCGAGATCGACGAGATGGGCGTCGCCGCGTTCAACGAGGCGTGCCGCACCTCGGTGCTGCGCTACACCGGTGAGTGGCGCGACTACGTCACCCGCCAGGCCCGCTGGGTCGACTTCGACAACGACTACAAGACGCTCGACCTGGACTACATGGAGTCCGTCATGTGGGCGTTCAAGTCGTTGTGGGGCAAGGGGCTGGTCTACTCCGGCTTCCGGGTGCTCTGGTACTGCTGGCGCTGCGAGACGCCGCTGTCGGCCACCGAGACCAAGATGGACGACGTCTACCAGGACCGGCAGGACCCGGCCGTCACCGTCGGGCTGCGCCTGTCGGCCCCGGACCGTCCCGAGCTCGACGGGGCGCTCGCCCTGGTGTGGACGACGACCCCGTGGACGCTGCCGTCGAACCTCGCCGTCGCCGTGCACCCCGACGTCGACTACGTCGTGCTGCGCGCGAACGGCGAGCGCTGGGTACTCGCCGAGCCACGCGTCGCCGCCTACGCCCGTGAGCTGGGGGAGGAGCCCGAGGTCCTCGCGACCTTCAAGGGCACCGACCTGCTCGGGCTGACCTACACCCCGCCGTTCGACTTCTTCACCGGACGCGCGAACGCCCATCAGGTGCTCGCCGCCGACTACGTCACCACCGAGGACGGCACCGGGCTCGTGCACATCGCCCCCGCCTTCGGTGAGGAGGACAAGGAGGTCACCGACGCCGCCGGGATCGAGGTCGTCAACCCGGTCGACGCGCGCGGCGAGTACACCACCGAGGTCCCGCCGTACGCGGGAATGCAGGTCTTCGACGCCAACCCGCAGATCATCCGGGACCTCAAGGAGCGCACGAACCCGCACGTCAGCGGGGTGCTCCTGCGCCACGAGACCTACGACCACCCGTACCCGCACTGCTGGCGCTGCGGCAACGCGCTGATCCAGCGCGCCGTCGACTCGTGGTTCGTGCGCGTCACCGAGTTCCGCGACCGCATGGTCGAGCTCAACCAGGAGATCAACTGGACGCCGGCGCACATCCGGGACGGCCAGTTCGGCAAGTGGCTGGAGGGCGCCCGCGACTGGGGCATCTCCCGCAACCGCTACTGGGGCAGCCCGATCCCGGTGTGGGTCTCCGACGACCCGCGCTACCCGCGCACCGACGTGTACGGCTCCCTCGACGAGCTGGAGCGCGACTTCGGCGTGCGGCCCGACGACCTGCACCGCCCCTACGTCGACGAGCTCACCCGGCCCAACCCGGACGACCCGACGGGGCAGTCCACGATGCGCCGGGTGCCGGAGGTGCTGGACTGCTGGTTCGAGTCCGGCTCCATGCCGTTCGCCCAGGTGCACTACCCGTTCGAGAACCGCGACTGGTTCGAGCACCACTACCCGGGCGACTTCATCGTCGAGTACAACGGCCAGACCCGCGGCTGGTTCTACACGCTGCACGTGCTGGCCACGGCGCTGTTCGACCGGCCCGCGTTCCGCAACTGCGTCGCGCACGGCATCGTCCTGGGCGACGACGGCGCGAAGATGTCCAAGTCGCGCAAGAACTACCCGGACGTCAACGAGGTCTTCGACCGCGACGGCTCCGACGCCATGCGGTGGTTCCTCATGGCGAGCCCGATCCTGCGCGGCGGGAACCTGATCGTCACCGAGCAGGGCATCCGCGAGGGTGTCCGGCAGGCGATCCTGCCGCTGTGGAACACCTGGTACTTCCTGTCGCTCTACGCCGGCGGGCAGCGGGGCGAGTTCCGCACCGACAGCGAGCACGTGCTGGACCGCTACGTGCTGGCCAAGACCGCCGACCTCGTCGACGGCGTCACCACCGCGATGGACGCCTACGACATCGCCGGGGCCTGCGAGCGGATCCGCGAGCACGCCGAGACGCTGACCAACTGGTACGTCCGCCGCTCCCGCGAGCGCTTCTGGTCGGACGACGATGCGGTGCGCCGGGAGGCCGTCGACACCCTGCACACGGTGCTGGAGGTGACCTGCCGGGTCGCGGCGCCGCTGCTGCCGCTGACCACCGAGGAGATCTGGCGCGGGCTGACCGGTGAGCGGTCGGTGCACCTCACTGACTGGCCGGGGGGACCGGACGCGAAGCTTGCGAAGCGGACCATCAACCCGGACGCGAAGCTTGCGAAGCGGACCATCAATACCGATCCGAAGGTCTCCGAGCAGCAGCGGGGCGCGGGGCTCCCGCACGACGAGGCGCTGGTGGCGGGCATGGACCGCATCCGTCAGGTCGCGTCGGCGGCGCTGTCGCTGCGCAAGTCGGCGAAGGTCCGGGTGCGTCAGCCGCTGCCCGGCCTGACCGTCGCCGCCGACGACGCGGAGACGCTGCTGCCGTTCGTCGACCTGCTGCGCGAGGAGGTCAACGTCCGCGAGGTCGAGCTGACCGACGACGTCGCCGCGTACGGCCGGTTCGAGGTCGCGGTCAACGCCCGCGCCGCCGGGCCGCGGCTGGGCAAGGACGTGCAGACCTGCATCCGCGCGGTGAAGGCGGGGGACTGGACCCGCGAGACCGACGCCGAGGGCAACGACATCGTCGTCGCCGCCGGGATCGCGCTGCACGACGGCGAGTTCACCGAGAAGCTCGTCGCCGCCGACCCGGAGCGGACCCAGGCGCTGCCCGGCAACGCCGGCCTCGTCGTCCTCGACACCGCGGTGAGCCCGGAGCTGGCCGCGGAGGGCACCGCCCGCGACGTCGTCCGCGTCGTGCAGCAGGCCCGCCGCGACGCCGGCCTGGCCGTCGCCGACCGGATCGCGCTGGCCCTCGACGGCCCGGGCGGGGTGCTCGACGCGGTCCGCGCGCACGAGGCGTTCGTCGCCGGTGAGGTGCTGGCGACGTCGGTGGCCTACGGCGCAGCCGACGCCGCGTCGTCCGGGCAGGTCGTCGGCCCGGACGGGGCCACGGTCGAGCTGCGCGCCGCGGTCACCAGGGCCTGAACGACGATCGCGGGCCCGGGACGTCCCGGGCCCGCGATCGTCACGGCTCAGGGCACGACGTAGTTCGGGTTCGGCAGCCGGAAGGTGCGCAGCGCGTGCCCGCCGCTGAAGTCGCTGTCCTGGTCGCCGAAGTTCCCGACGATCCGGTAGCCCTGCTTCTCGATCTGCTCCCGGGTCGCGGCCTTGTAGTGCACCGTGGTGCACGCCCCGCCCGGGTCCTTCGCGCACGCCTGCTTCAGGTAGTCCGGCCCCTGCCCCGCGGCGGGCTTGGTGAACATGCCGTCCTCGCCGTCGGGCAGCGTGGCCGGGACCGGGTAGCCCGCGTCGACGCCGATGCCGTCGCGGGTCAGGTTCCCCAGCGTCGCCTGCTCCTGCGCCGCACCGCGCCCGGTCAGGTAGAACACGGCGTAGCCCTGCTTCTGCGCCCGCTGCACCATCGCGACCATGCCCGGCACGGCCGGGAAGCGCTGCCCGGTGACGTACTCGCCGTTCTCGGCCTTGTCGTAGTCCCAGTTGCTCGCGACCTCGTAGTTCCAGGTCGACAGCGTGGTGTCGTCGACGTCGAGGACGACCGCCTTGCGCCCCGGAGTCCGGGCCAGAGCGTCGAGCCAGCGGCTGCCGTCGGCGGCGACCCGGCCGGCCTCCTTCGCGTAGTTGCCGTCCGGGGCGAACGTGCCGGTGCCGAGCGGGTCGCCGTAGTAGTTGCGGATCTGCTGGCGCAGGACGTCGATGTTGGTGATCTGCGACGCCGACGACGGCGTCGTGGTCCGGATGGCGGGCTCACGGGTCGCGGACCAGGCGACGCCGCCCACTCCGGTGAGCGCCGCGGTGAGGGCGGCGACGAGGACGGCCGGGCGGAGCCGGGGAACGCGCATGATCACTCCGGGAGACGTGGAACACAGCGTCGGACCCCGGTGACGGTAAACCGGCGTCACACCGCGGTGCGGGACGCGCGCCGGGGCACCCGGGTGCGGGTGTGCGGGACACCGCACCCGCGCCGACCGGCCACGGAGCACCCGCCCACTACTCTCCTGGTGTGGGTGGGGCGGCGGATCGGTGGGCGCAGCGGCAGGCCGCGCGCGGCATCCCCGAGCGCATCCTGCGCGACGCCCCGGCCGACCCGTGGACCCACGACGCCGCCGACTTCACCCCGGCCGACGTCCCCGCCGACACGCCGTCCCGGCACGCCGCCCGGGCCCTGGCCGAACGCGCCGCCGCCTGGTCGTGCGCCGGGGCGAGCGTGCTCGACGTCGGCTGCGGGGGAGGGGACGCCGTGTTCGCCGCGGCGTGGCCGGACCCGTCACCGGTGGCGCGGGTCGTCGGCGTCGACCGGCAGGCCGACATGCTCGCCGTGTTCGCCGCCGCCGCGCGGGCCCGCGACCTGCCGTACGCCACCGTGCAGGGCTCCTGGCCGCAGGCCGCCGGCGAGGCGGGCCGCCACGACGTCGTGCTCTGCCACCACGTGCTGCACAACGTCGTCGACCTGCCGCCGTTCCTCGACGCGCTCACCGCGGCCGCCCGCCCGGCGGGCGGGGTCGTCGTCGAGATGCTGCCCGAGCACCCGCTCGCCTGGCTCGACCCGCTGTGGGCCCGCTTCCACGACCTGCACCGACCGGCGTCGGCGACCGCGGACGACGTCGTCGCCGTGCTGGGCGAGGAGCTCGGGATCGTCCCCGAGGTCCGCACCTGGGAACGGGCCCGCAGGCTGCCGCACGACGCCGCGTGGGTCGCCCGCCGCCTCTGCCTGCCCGAGGACCGGGCCGGTGAGGTCGCCGCCGCGCTCGGCGACGTCACCGCGCGCACCACCACCGCGGTCACCCTGGTCTGGACGGGCCGCACGTGAGCCTGGAGGCGACGCTCGGCGTGATCGCCGGCGTCCTGCTGCTCGGGGCCGTCGCCGTCCGGCTGTCGGTGCGGCTCGGGCTGCCGTCGCTGCTGCTCTACCTGGGCATCGGGGTGCTGCTCGGCGAGGCGGTGTTCGGCGTCCAGTTCTCCGACGCCCGTCTCACCGAGACCCTCGGCCTCGCCGCGCTCGTGCTCATCCTCGTCGAGGGCGGCCTGACGACGTCGTGGAAGGCGGTCCGCCCGTCCCTCGGGCTGGGGCTGCTGCTGTCGACGCTGTCGGTGGCGGTGTCGATCGCGGTCGCCGGCGGACTGCTGCACCTGCTGCTGGACCTGCCGTGGCGGGTGGCGCTGCTGTGGGGCGCGGTGCTGTCCTCGACCGACGCGGCGGCGGTGTTCAGCGTGCTGCGCGGCGTCGCCGTACCGCGGCGCCTGGCCGGGACCCTGGAGCTCGAGTCCGGCATGAACGACGCGCCGGTGGTCATCGCCGTCGCCGTCCTCGCCGGGACCGACCCGATCGCCTGGTACACCCCGTTCCTGGTCGGCTACGAGCTCGTCGCAGGCGCGGCGGTCGGTGCGGCGCTGGGCTTCGCCGGGGCGTGGGCGCTGCGCCGCGCCGCGCTGCCCTCCACCGGCCTGTACCCGCTGGCCGCGATCGCGGTGTGCCTGCTCGCGTTCGCCGGCGGGCAGACCGTGCACGCCTCCGGGCTGCTCGCCACCTACGTCTGCGCGCTGGTGCTCGGCAACTCCGCGCTGCCGCACCGCGGCGGTGTCGTGTCCTTCGCCGAGGGCACCGGCTGGCTCGCCCAGATCGGGCTGTTCGTGCTGCTCGGGCTGTACGCGGCCCCGGCCCGGCTGCCGGGCGCGATCGTGCCCGCGCTGATCTGCGCGGCGGTGGTGCTGCTGGCGGCGCGGCCGCTGTCGGTGCTGGCCGCGGCGCTGCCGTACCGGATGCCGTGGCGGGAGCAGGCGTTCCTGTCCTGGGCGGGGCTGCGCGGCGCGGTGCCGATCGTGCTGGCGCTGGTCGCGCTCACCGAGGGTGGCCCGGCCAACCAGGAGCTGGTCGACGTCGTGTTCGTGCTGGTGGTGTTCCTGACCCTGCTGCAGGGCACCACGCTGCCGTGGGTGGCGAAGCTGCTCGGGGTGGTGTCGCGCACCGAGACCCGCGAGGTCGCGATCGACGCCGCCCCGCTCGACGAGGCCGACGCCGAGCTGCTGCAGGTCAAGGTGCCCGGCGGGTCGCGGCTGCACGGCGTCTACCTGCGCGAGCTGCGGCTGCCGCAGGGGGCGACGGTCAGCCTCGTCGTCCGGGAGTCCGCGGCGTTCTCCCCGGAGCCCGGGACGCGGCTGCGCGAGGGCGACCAGTTCCTGGTCGTGAGCACCCGGGACTCGCGGGAGGCGACCGAGCAGCGCATCCGCGACGTCGACCGCGGCGGCAAGCTCGTGCGCTGGCACGAGGGGCGGAGCGACGGCGGCTGAGTGGGCGCCCGCATAATCGGGGGGTGAGCACCGAACCCCGCAGCGGACCACCCGGCGGCGACGCCGCGGAGTCCGCGGGCCCCGCCGATCCTCTCGACGCGCGGGCCCGCAACCGCGGTGTGCTGCTGCTGGCCGTGGTCGCCGCCGCGGTCCTGGTGCTCGACGTGATCGTCAAGACGATCGCCGTCGCCACCCTGGAGGGCAAGCCGCCGGTCGAGCTGGCCGGCGGCGCGCTGTACCTGACGGTGCTGCGCAACCCGGGTGCGGCGTGGTCGCTGGCCACCGGCTACACCTGGGTGCTGACCCTGGTCGCGGTGCTCGTCGTCGTGGTGATCGTGCGGATCGCGCGGCGGCTCGCCTCGGCCGGCTGGGCGCTCGGGCTCGGCCTGGTGCTGGGCGGTGCGCTCGGCAACCTCGGCGACCGGTTCTTCCGCGCACCCGGGCCGCTGCGCGGGCACGTCGTCGACATGTTCTCGCTGTTCGCCCCGGACGGCAGCGTCTGGCCGGTGTTCAACATCGCCGACTCCGGGATCGTCTGCGGCGGGATCCTGCTGGTGCTGATGGCGCTGCGCGGCATCGAGATCGACGGCAGCCGCGGCGGGGAACCCGGCAGTGCCGGCAACGCCGGCAGTGCCGACAACACCGGCAAAGCCGGCAGTGCCGACAACACCGACAGGGCCGATGACACCGACAGCGGGGAGGCAGGCCGTGGGTGAGCTGCGCAGCATGCCCGTCCCCGACGGTCTCGACGGCATGCGGATCGACGCCGGACTGGCCCGGCTGCTCGGGCTGTCCCGCACCGTCGTCGCCGGGCTGGCCGAGGAGGGCCGCATCCGGCTCGACGGCCACGATGCCGGCAAGTCCGACCGGCTCCCGGCCGGGTCGTGGCTGGAGGTCGAGCTGCCCGACCCGGCGGCGCCGGCGACGATCGAGGCCGCCCCGGAGGTCGTCGCGGGCCTGGACGTGCTCTACGCCGACGACGACATCGTCGTCGTCGACAAGCCCGTCGGGGTGGCCGCGCACCCGTCGCCGGGCTGGACGGGGCCGACCGTCACCGGCGGGCTCGCCGCGCTGGGCTACCGGCTCTCGACGTCCGGCGCCGCGGAGCGCCAGGGCATCGTGCACCGGCTCGACGCGGGCACCACCGGGGTGATGGTCGTCGCGACCTCCGAGCACGCGTACACGGTGCTCAAGCGGGCGTTCAAGGAACGCACCGTGGAGAAGCGCTACCACGCCGTCGTGCAGGGGCACCCGGACCCGTCGTCGGGGACGATCGACGCGCCGATCGACCGGCACCCGCGCCACGACTGGCGCTTCGCGGTCGTACAGGGCGGCAAGGACAGCGTCACCCACTACGACACGATCGAGGCGTTCCGGCACGCCAGCCTGCTCGACGTGCACCTGGAGACCGGCCGCACTCACCAGATCCGGGTGCACTTCTCCTCGCTGCGCCACCCCTGCGTCGGCGACGTCACCTACGGCGCCGACCCGACCCTTGCCCAGCGCGTCGGGCTGTCCCGGCAGTGGCTGCACGCCCGCACGCTCGGCTTCGACCACCCCGCCGACGGCCGGTGGGTCGAGTTCACCAGCCCGTACCCGGCCGACCTGGCCGCGGCGCTGGACGTCCTGCGCGACCCGTGACGACCCGGCTCCGGGCCCGGCTCGCGGTGGCGGCCGGGCTGCTGGTGGTGCTGGCGGTGGCCGCGTACGCCGCCGGAGGCGGGTTCCGCCCCGCGGCGCCCGACTCCGGGGGACCGGTCGGCTCGGTGCGCCTCGGCCCCGACCCCGGGCAGGACGTGCGGACCTACCTGGCCGGGCTGCCCGCGACGCTGCCGCCCGCCGGGGCACCGGCGCCCGCGCTGGTGCAGCTCACCCGGCCGGTCGGTGTCCGGGACGCCGCGGCGCTCGCCGGCTCCGTCGACCCCGCCGCCCCCGCCGGCTCTGCCGATCGCTCCGGCTCCGCCGGCTCAGCCGATGTCGCGACGGCGGTGTTCCGGGTCCCGCTGACCAGGGTGCAGACGGCGCTGCGGTTCCAGCCGGTCACCGGCACCGGTGACCTCGTCGCCGCGCTCGACGTCGCCCGGGCCGGGGCCGCGCACGCCGCCGACGCCGACGCGGCCCGCGCCGACCAGGCCGTCGCCGCGCTCGCCCCGGACGCCCCCGCCGACGCCCGCACCGCCCTGGCCCGCCGCGCCGCGGTCGCCCGGGCCGAGCAGCGCGCGCTGGACGACCCCGGCTGCACCTGCGTACTCGCGCTGGTGGTGACCGCCGACCGCGCCGGGCTGGAGGCGCTGTCCCGCGACGACGGCGTCCGCGCCGTCCAGGCCGCGCCGCCCGGCACCCGACCGCGGGACCTGGCGCTCTCGCCGCTGCTGCCCGAGCAGACCCGCACGGTGACCCCGCCCGCCGACGACGGCCCGGTCCCCGCGGGCTGACCCGGACCGTTGATCACCGGGGCGGGCTGATCCGGCCCGGTGATCACCGGTTCAGGAGCGGAACGCACGCCCAGCGGTCGCAGCGCTCCACAACCGGTGATCACCGGCCCGGCTCAGCCCAGGACGCCGCGCTCGCGCAGCACCCGCACCGCCGCCGTCCCGCCCCGCCAGACGTGGGCGTCCCACCCGTGCGCGACGGCGGCGCGCACGTTGTCGGCGCGGTCGTCGAAGAACACGACCTGATCGGGCAGCGTCCCGAACTCGACGTCGGCGCGGCGGTAGATGTCCGCCGCCGGCTTCGCCACCCCGACGTCGGCGGAGAACAGCATCCGGGCGAACGGGGTCCGCCACGCGGAGGAGCGCACGGCGGCCGCGAGTCCGCACGGCGCGTTCGACAGCACCGCGAGCCGGACCGTCGCCCGGGCCAGGCCGGCGAGCAGGGTCAGCGACTCGGTCGGCAGCGTCGACCAGAACGCGACGTCGCTGCGCTCGGCGGCGTCCATCCGGTCCGGGTCGGGAGCCAGCCCGAGGTCGGCGAACACCGCGGACCAGTACCGCTGCGGCGCGTCGCCCAGGTCGTGCCGGTGGCGATGCCGCCAGTAGGCCTCGTCGAGGGCCCGCTCCAGGACGCCCAGCTCGGCCGCGAGGGTCCGGATCAGCCCGGTGGAGGGGACCAGCACCTCACCGAGGTCGAACACCACCGTCCGCGGCGGCCGTGCGGGTGGGTCGCCGGGCGCTCCGTGGTGCTCCATCCCGTCGACGGTAACCCCGCCGGCGCCGGTCCCGACACGCCACCTCCCGGCTGCCGGGGCCCTGAGCTGGACCGACACGCCGGGCCCGGTCCGCAGCGGGCGCCGTCGCCGGAACTGTCGGTGCCCGCGGCTACCCTGAACCCTCCACCGGATCCGGTCGGCCGGGCCCCGCAGCGGGGTCCCACCGGCGCCCCGTGGCTCCTCCCCGGAGGGCCCCGCGGCGGCGGCCACGCCGAGCCCCGAGCCGTCCGGCGACCGGTGGCAGCACTCCCGCGGCGCGCCCCCGCCAGGGCGCCGCGGAAGCGGGGAGACCGCGCCGTCCCCAGGCGCGGGAGAGGAGCGCGGAACACACATGGCAGCCGGTAGCTCGGACACGGGTTCGTTCGTCCATCTGCACACCCACACCGAGTTCTCGATGCTCGACGGTGCGGCCCGCCTCGACGACCTGTTCACCGAGGCCAAGAAGTTCGGCATGCCCGCGATCGCGATGACCGACCACGGCAACGTGTACGGCGCGTTCGAGTTCTGGCGCAAGGCCAAGGCCCACGACATCAAGCCGATCATCGGCATGGAGGGCTACCTCGCCCCCGGCTCCCGGCACGAGCGCAAGCGGACCGCGCTGGGCAACGGGTCGGAGAACAACCCCGACCTCATGTACACCCACATGACGCTGCTCGCGGAGAACACGGAGGGGATGCACAACCTCTTCCGGCTCTCCTCGCTGGCCAGCCTCGAGGGGTACTACTACAAGCCGCGTATGGACCGCGAGCTGCTCGCGCAGTACGGCAAGGGCCTCATCGCCACGACCGGCTGCCCGTCCGGGGAGGTTGCGCGGCTGCTCCAGCAGGACGACTTCGACGGCGCCTGCCAGGCCGCGAGCGACTACCGCGACATCTTCGGCAAGGACAACTTCTTCTGCGAGCTGATGGACCACGGCATCGCGATCGAGAAGCAGGTCCAGGAGGACCTGTTCCGGCTGAAGAAGAAGCTCGACCTGCCCGGCCTGGCCACGAACGACCTGCACTACACCTACCCGGACGACTGCAAGGCGCACGAGGTGCTGCTCTGCGTCCAGACCGGCAAGACCCTGGCCGACCCGAACCGCTTCAAGTTCGACGCCCAGGACTTCTACCTCAAGGCCGCGCACGAGATGCGCTCGCTGTGGGACCCGATCCACCCCGAGGCCTGCGACAACACGCTGCTCGTCGCCGAGCGCTGCCAGATCGACTTCACCACCGGCCAGGACCTGCAGCCCAAGGCCCCCGTGCCCGAGGGCGAGACCGAGGAGTCCTGGCTGATCAAGGAGGTCGAGCGGGGGATGCACAAGCGCTTCCCCGGCGGCATCACCGAGCAGTACCGGCGCCAGGCCGAGTACGAGGTCGGCGTCATCATCAAGATGGGCTACCCCGGCTACTTCCTGGTGACCGCGGACCTCATCCAGCACGCCAAGTCCGTCGGCATCCGCTGCGGCCCCGGCCGCGGATCGGCGGCCGGCTCGCTGGTCGCCTACGTCCTGGGCATCACCGACCTCGACCCGATCCGGCACAAGCTGATCTTCGAGCGGTTCCTGAACCCGGACCGCGTGTCCATGCCCGACATCGACATGGACTTCGACGAGCGCCGCCGGGGCGAGATGATCCGCTACGTCACCGAGAAGTACGGCGACGACCGGATCGCTCAGATCATCACCTACTCCACGATCAAGGCGAAGGCCGCGATCAAGGACTCGGCGCGGGTGCTCTACGGCCAGCCCGGCTACTCCGTCGCCGACCGCATCTCCAAGGCCATGCCGCCCGCGGTCATGGGCAAGGACATCCCGCTGTCCGGGGTGTTCGACCCGGCGCACAAGCGCTACTCCGAGGCCACCGAGGTCCGCGCCCTCTACGAGGCGGACCCGCAGGTCAAGGAGATCGTCGACACCGCGCGGGGCCTGGAGGGCCTCAAGCGCCAGTGGGGTGTGCACGCCGCCGGCGTGATCATGTCGTCGACGCCGCTGCTCGACGTCATCCCGATCCAGCGCCGTGAGTCCGACGGCGCGATCATCACCCAGTTCGACATGGGCGTGTGCGAGACCCTCGGTCTGCTCAAGATGGACTTCCTGGGGCTGCGCAACCTCACGATCCTCGACGACGCCCTGGAGAACATCGTCCTCAACGGCAAGGAGCCGGTGGACCTCGACCACGTCGAGCTGGACGACGCGAAGACCTACGAGCTGCTCTCCCGCGGCGACACCCTGGGCGTGTTCCAGCTGGACGGCGGCCCGATGCGGGACCTGCTGCGCCGGATGGCCCCCTCGGAGTTCGAGCACATCTCCGCGGTCGGCGCGCTCTACCGGCCGGGCCCGATGGGCGCGAACGCGCACAACGACTACGCCGACCGCAAGAACGGCCGCCAGGAGATCACCCCGATCCACCCGGAGCTGGCCGAGCCGCTGAAGGACGTCCTGGGCGAGACCTACGGTCTGATCGTCTACCAGGAGCAGGTCATGTCCATCGCACAGGTGCTGGCGGGCTACTCGCTCGGCCAGGCGGACCTGCTCCGCCGCGCGATGGGCAAGAAGAAGAAGGAGATCCTCGACAAGGAGTACGTCGGGTTCGCCCAGGGCATGAAGGACAACGGCTACTCCGCCGATGCCGTCAAGACGCTCTGGGACATCCTGCTCCCGTTCTCCGACTACGCGTTCAACCGTGCGCACTCCGCGGCGTACGGCGTCGTCTCGTACTGGACGGCCTACCTCAAGGCCAACTACCCGGCCGAGTACATGGCCGCGGTGCTCACCTCGGTCAAGGACGACAAGGACAAGGCCGCGGTCTACCTGGCCGAGTGCCGCCGGATGGGCATCACGGTGCTCCCGCCGGACGTCAACGACTCGGTGCGCAACTTCGCCCCGGTCGGCTCCGACATCCGGTTCGGCCTCGGCGGCATCCGCAACGTCGGGCACAACGTGGTCGACGCGATCGTCGCGGCCCGGCGGGAGAAGGGGAACTTCGTCGACTTCTCCGACTTCCTGCGCAAGGTCGACGCGGTGGTCTGCAACAAGAAGGTCGTCGAGTCGTTGATCAAGGCGGGCGCGTTCGACTCGCTCGGGCACTCCCGCAAGGGCCTGCTGCTGGTGCACGCCGACGCCATCGACGCCGTCATGAGCACCAAGAAGGCCGCGTCGATGGGCCAGTTCGACCTGTTCGGGTCGATGGACGGCACCGGTGACGACGCCGACGACGGCGGCCTCGGCGGCATCTTCGACGTGAAGGTGCCCGAGGAGGAGTGGGACACCAAGTACAAGCTCGCCGTCGAGCGGGAGATGCTGGGCCTCTACGTCTCCGGGCACCCGCTGCACGGCGTCGAGCAGGCACTCGCCGCGAAGTCCGACACCTCGATCGCCGACATCGTCGAGGGCACCGTCGCCGAGGGCGCGCAGGTCACCGTCGGCGGCATCCTCGCCAACGTGAACCGCCGGGTGAACAAGAACGGCGAGCCGTGGGCGTCGGCGCAGATCGAGGACCTGGCCGGTGGCATCGAGGTGCTGTTCTTCCCGCGGGCGTACCAGGTGGTCGGCGTCGACGTCGCCGAGGACGCGATCGTGCTGGTCAAGGCGCGGGTGAACAAGCGCGACGACCGGGTCTCGCTGATCGCCAACGACCTCGCCGTGCCGGAGCTGGCGATGGCGGGGGAGGGCGGCCTGCCGGTGCGGGTGTCGCTGCGGACCGACCAGTGCACCCCCGAGCGCGTTGCCGCGCTCAAGGAGGTGCTCACCCACCACCCCGGCACCTCGGAGGTCCACCTGTCGCTGGTCTACGGCAGCAAGGTCACCGCGCTGAAGCTGGACGACTCGCTGAAGGTGCTGCACACCTCCGCGCTGATGGGGGATCTGAAGGCGCTGCTGGGACCGGGCTGCCTCACCGGCTGAGCGCGGCCGCCGGTCGGCCCGGGGCACCGGGCGTCCCGAACGGGTGATCATTGCAGTGGCACAGATCACATAGCGCTGCGTAGGGCGTCGCTGACCGGCGGTTTCGTCGTGTGCCACCGGATCCATGAGAAGCGCTCTCATGGTGATCGGTTTCCGTGAACGGGTCAGACGATCAACGGGCCGGTGCGGCAGCCGCCGCGCCGGGCCTCCCGGGTCGTCACCGAGACCGCAGCGCCGCGGTCCGTTCGCCCCCAACGGATCCGTCCCGGAGGAACCCGGTGCCCTCGCCCAGCAACAACAGTCCCACCAGCGCAGCTGGTGCCACCGCCGCCGGAGCCGCTCCGGCCGGCGGTGGCCTGCCCGGCCCGTTCGGCCGGATGTTCCCGCACGCCCGCGCCGACCTCTCCGCGTCGATCGTGGTGTTCCTGGTCGCCGTGCCGCTCTCCCTCGGCATCGCGGTCGCCTCGGGCGCCCCGATCCTCGCCGGTCTGGTCGCCGCCGTCGTCGGTGCGGTCGTCGCCGGCCTGCTCGGCGGCTCGCCGTTGCAGGTCTCCGGCCCCGCCGCCGGCCTGACGGTGATCGTCGCCGAGCTGGTGAACAAGTTCGGCTGGGAGGTCACCTGCCTGATCACCGCCGGAGCCGGTGTCCTGCAGGTGATCTTCGGGCTCAGCCGCCTCGCGCGGTTCGCCCAGGCGATCCCGCCGGCCGTCGTGCACGGCATGCTCGCCGGCATCGGGGTGACGATCGCGCTCGCGCAGATCAACGTCGTGCTCGGCAGCACCGCGAAGACCGGCGGTATCGCCTCGATCGCCGCACTGCCCTCGTCGATCGCGAACATCTCCTGGCCCGCCGTGCTGCTCGGCGTGCTGGTCATCGCCGTGATGCTGAGCTGGGCCAAGCTGCCCGCCAGGTTCACCGTCGTCCCGGCCGCGCTGGTCGCGATCGTGCTGGCCACCGCGGTGTCGCTGCTGCTGTTCGCCGGCAGCCCGGCCGTCACCCGCGTCGAGCTGGGCGGGTCGCTGCTCGACGCGCTCTCCACACCGATGCTGCCCGAGTCGAACTGGGGCAGCGTGCTCGGCGGCATGCTGACCGTCGCGCTGATCGCCAGCGTCGAGTCGCTGCTCTCCGCCGTCGCCGTCGAGCGGATGAAGCCGGGCGTGCGCACGAACGCCGACCGTGAGCTGCTCGGCCAGGGCGCCGCGAACACCGTCTCCGGTCTCATCGGTGGTCTGCCGATCACCGGTGTGATCGTCCGGTCCGCCGCCAACGTCCGTGCCGGTGCCGAGACCCGCGCGTCGGCCGTGCTGCACGGCGTCTGGATCGCGCTGTTCGCGATCGTGCTGATCGGTGTCATCGAGCTCATCCCGATGGCGGCGCTGGCAGGCCTGCTGGTGATGATGGGCGTCAACCTGGTCAAGCCCGCCGACCTGCGCACCGCGAAGACCCACGGCGAGCTGCCGATCTACCTGGCCACGCTGGCCGGTGTGGTGTTCCTCAACCTGCTCGAGGGTGTCCTCGCCGGTCTGGTGCTCGCCGGGCTGATGCTGCTCTGGCGCGCCGTGCGGTCCCGCCCGCACCTGGAGCAGAACGCCGACGGCAGCTGCGAGCTGGTCATCGAGGGCTCGGTCAGCTTCCTGGCCGTGCCGCGGCTGTCCCGCGAGCTCAACTCGGTGCCGCGCGGCGCCGACGTCACCGTCCGGCTGGTCACCGACTACCTCGACCACGCCGCCTACGACCACCTGCACGCCTGGACCGCCCTGCACGAGGCCACCGGTGGCACCGTCACCGTCATCGAGCCGGAGGATGCGCGGGCGGCCGCGGCCGCACACGCCGCCGGGGACGGTGACGGTGCCCGTTTCCTGACCTGGGGCGAGTGGCAGACCCGCAACGCCGAGCAGGGCGCCCACGAGCCGCTGATGGCGGGCCTGGCCGCGTACCACGAGAACACCCGCGAGCAGATCCGCCCGACGATGTCCGGGCTGGCCAACGGGCAGGCCCCGTCGGCGATGATGATCACCTGTGCGGACTCCCGGGTGCTGCCGCACCTGATCACCCACAGCGGCCCGGGCGACGTGTTCACGGTGCAGAACGTCGGCAACCTGGCCTGCGGGCCGGGCACCGCTGCGGCCGTCGAGTTCGCCACGAGCGCGCTGAACGTCCCGATGATCACCGTGTGCGGGCACTCGTCCTGCGGCGCGATGAAGGGCCTGCGCGCCGGAGCCGCCGGCACCGAGGGCGCGCTGGGCAGCTGGCTGCTGGAGGCGCGACCGGTGCTGCGGGCGTTCGAGACCGGGCACCCGGTCGGCGAGGCCGCCGCCCGCGACGGCTTCGACGAGAACGACCAGCTCGCCATGGTCAACGTCGCGATGCAGCTCGAGCTGCTGCGGGCGCAGGACTCCGGGGCCGAGGTCCTGGGCCTGTTCTACGACATCGGGTCCGCCCGGGTGCTGGTGCTCGACGAGCAGGCCCAGCGGTTCGTCGAGGTCCATCCGGACCCCCACGCGGTCGGCTCCGGCCTGGACCGGATCGCCGCCGGTCACGGGCACGGCGTCGCCGCCGCCGCTCGGAACCTGCTCGACACGTGATCGGCTACTACACTCCGCGGCTCGGGAATGCCACCTATCAGCAGCTCGTTGGAGACAGCATGGCCACCGTGGAACTGACCACCGACAACTTCAACGACGTCGTGGGCGCGCCCGGGGCGACCGTGCTGGTCGACTTCTGGGCCTCGTGGTGCGGGCCGTGCACCCAGTTCGCGCCCGTCTACGACGAGGCATCCGAGAAGCACCAGGACGTGACGTTCGGGAAGGTCGACACCGAGGCGCAGCAGGAGCTGGCCGGTGCGTTCGGCATCTCCTCGATCCCGACGCTGATGGCCGTCCGGGACGGGGTGGTGCTCTACTCCGAGCCGGGCGCGCTGCCCGCCGAGGCCCTGGAGGACCTGATCGGCCAGGTCAAGCAGGTCGACATGGACGAGGTCCGTGCCGCCGTCGCCGAGCAGGAGCGCCAGGAGGCCGAGGGCGGCCAGGCCCCGCAGGCCTGAGCCCCGGCACGTACGACGTACTCCGGCCCCGCACACGGAATCGTGTGCGGGGCCGGCGTGTGTCCGGGGGACGGTGTCCGGGTCAGGGCTTGATCAGGACCTTCAGCGCCTCGCGGTCGTTCATCGCGCGGTAGCCGTCGGGGACGCCGTCGAAGCCGACGGTGCGGTCGAAGACCTTGCCCGGCTGCACGGTGCCGTCGAGCACGTCGGGCAGCAGCTCCTCGATGTAGGCCCGCGCGGGGGCGACACCGCCGCGGATGCCGACGTTGCGCATGAACGACTTCACCCCGAGCGGCACCTCGTCGTACTGGGAGACGCCGACGCGGCCGACCAGCCCACCGTCGCGGGTGACCTCGATGGCGGTGCGCAGCGCCTCGGTGAACCCGACGCACTCCAGTGCGGCGTGCACGCCGTCGCCGCCGGTCAGCTCCCGCACCTTCTCGATGGCCTCGTCGCCGCGTTCGGCGACGACGTCGGTGGCGCCGAACTCGCGGCCCAGGTCGGTGCGGTCGGTGTGCCTGCCGAGCAGGATGATCCGCTCCGCGCCGAGCCGGTGCGCGGCGAGCACCGCGGACAGGCCGACCGCGCCGTCACCGACGACCGCGACGGTGTCGCCCTTGCGCACGTTCGCCGAGACCGCGGCGTGGTGGCCGGTCGGGAACACGTCGGACAGAGTGAGCATCGAGGCGAGCAGCGCCTCGTCGGGCTCGCCGGGCATCGGGACCAGGGTGCCGTCGGCGAACGGGACGCGGACGGCCTCGCCCTGGCCGCCGTCGGTGTCGTCGGAGCCCCAGCCGCCGCCGTGCCGGCACGAGGTCTGCAGGCCCTGCTCGCAGTAGTCGCAGGTGTTGTCGGCCCACACGAACGGGGCGACGACGAGCTGCCCCTTCCTCGTGTTCCGGACCCCGGACCCGACCTCCTCGACGACGCCCAGGAACTCGTGGCCGATCCGGTTGCCCTGCGCACTGGGCTCGGCCGAGTTGTACGGCCACAGGTCGCTGCCGCAGATGCAGGACCGCACGACCCGCACGACCGCGTCGGTGTCGTCGCGGATCCGTGGGTCCGGCACGTCGTCGGAGATCCGGATGTCGTGCTTGCCGTGGATGAGGGTGGCCTTCATGCACCTGGCATTCCCGCATGCGCACCGGCGTATGCGTGCCCTCCTGCGTCCGGGGGACCGCGCATGCGGCAGGGTGGCGGCATGGCGATCGACTGGGGACGGGTCCTGCGCAAGGGCGTCGACATCGCGATGCAGCTGCTGAAGGAGTCCGACTCCGGACGCAGGTCCGGGCCCGGGCGTCCTTCCGGCGGTGGTTCGGGCGGGCCCGGTGGGGTGCGCACCGCGTCGACCGGGGACCGCGCCCGTGAGGTCGTCTACGCCCCGGAGCCCGACGGCGCCGCCGACCCGGGCGAGATCGTCTGGAGCTGGGTGCCGTTCGAGGAGGACGCGAGCCAGGGCAAGGACCGGCCGCTGCTCGTCGTCGGACGCTCGGGGCCGGACCTGCTCGGGCTGATGCTGTCCAGCCAGGGCAAGCGCGCCGGTGACCCGGACTGGGTCGCGATCGGCACCGGGCCGTGGGACCGGGAGGGCCGCGACTCCTACATCCGCCTCGACCGGGTCCTCGAGGTCGCTGAGCACGGGATCCGCCGCGAGGGTGCGGTCCTGGAGCGCGACCGCTTCGACCGGGTCGCCGAGCAGCTGCGGTCGCGCTACGGCTGGCGGTAGCTCCGCCGCCCCGGCGCCCCGCCGTCCCGCTGTTGATCGGCACCTTTCCGCGCTGTGCGCAGCGCTACCGTGCTGATCGACAGCGCTCCGGTGGTTGATCAGCACGATTCCGCCGCGGCGGCCGTATCGGGGTGCTGATCGACCGGAGCGGGTTTATCCGGTGGCGCGGCCGGGGCGGGGGCGGTTAGCGTTCCGTTCATCATGGAGCTCTGACGACGTCCCGACCGCGCCGCGGCACTGCCCGCGCGGTCGTCCTCCGCAACACCGGAGCGTCGTCGTGCCCGAATCCCTGTCCGCCCGTGGCCTGGTCCGCAGTTACGCCACCCGGGCCGACCGCCCGCCGGTCCTCGACGGCGTCGACCTGAGCGTCGCCCCCGGTTCCCGGCTCGGGCTGATCGGGGAGAACGGCGCGGGCAAGTCCACGCTGCTGCGGCTGCTCGCCGGCGTCGACCTACCGGACTCCGGCACCGTCGCGGGGCCCACCGACGTGGTGTACCTGCCGCAGGAGCCCGTCCTGGACGCGCACGACACCGTCGGGGAGCTGCTCGACGCCGCGCTGCAGCCGTTGCACGACGCGGTCGCCGAGTTGGAGCAGCTGTCCGCCGAGCTGGCCGGAGCCTCCGGAGTGGCCGCTGCCGGGTGGAGGGCGACCGGTGCTCCGGAGCCCGGTGGCCCGGCGACCACGGACCCGACCCCCGATGGCGCGGCGACCACGGACCCGACCCCCGATGGCGCGGCGACCGGCGACCCGGCGCCCGGTGATCCGAGGCCCGGCGTCCCGGGGCGCGACGTCTCGGCCGCCTACGACCGCGTCCTGGCCTGGGCCGTCGCGCACGACGCCTGGGACGCCGACCGCCGCGCCACCGTCGTCGCCGGCGCCCTCGGCGTCGACGACCTGGACCGCGGCCGTGCCCTGGGCGCGCTGTCCGGTGGGCAGCGCACCCGGCTCGCGCTGGCCACCGCGCTGGTCCGCCGCCCCGCGGTGCTGCTGCTCGACGAGCCCACCAACCACCTCGACGACACCGCCCTCGACCTGCTCGAACGCTCGCTGGTCGCGCTGCCCGGCATCGTCGTCGCCGCGAGCCACGACCGCACGTTCCTCGACCGCGTCTGCACAGAGCTGCTCGACCTCGACGCCGGCGCACTGGGCACCGACGGGCGCGGCGGACGCCGCTTCGGTGGCGGCTTCACCGCGTACCTGCACGCCCAGGCCGCGAGCCGCCGCCGCTGGGAGGAGACGTTCGCCGCCCAGCAGGAGCGGATCACGACTTTGCGTGCCCGTACCCGCGACGGCCTCGGCACGATCGCGCCCGGCCGCGGGCCGCGGGACAACGACAAGTTCATCACCACGTTCAAGGGCGCCCGCGTCGAGCGCACCCGGGCCCGCCGCGTCGCCGATGCCCGCCGCAGGCTGGAGGTCGCCGAGCGCGAGGCCCTGCCGAAACCACCCGCGCCGCTGCGGTTCTCCGGCGCCCTCACCGGCCCCGGCCCGGCCGACGGCCTCGCGGTACGGGTGCGCGACCTGTGGATCCCCGGGCGGCTCGCGCTCGACCGGCTGGACCTGGCCGTGGGGCAGAAGATCCTGGTCACCGGCCCGAACGGGGCCGGGAAGTCGACGCTGCTCGCCGTCCTGAAGGGCGATCTCGCGCGGACGCGTGGCACCGTCGACGTCCGGGCGCGGCGGGTGGGGCTGCTCGCCCAGGACCCGGACGTCGGCCCGCCGGAGCGCAGCGCCCGCGACGCCTACGCCGCGCTGCTCGGACCGGAGCTCGCCGACCGGGTCCCGCTGGTCGAGCTCGGGCTGCTCCCACCGGCGGAACACGCCACGGCGGTCGGCGCACTGTCACTGGGCCAGCGGCGCCGCCTCGCGCTCGCCGTCGCCGTCGCCGACGCGCCGGACCTGCTGCTGCTCGACGAGCCCACCAACCACGTCTCGCTGCGGCTGGCCGGCGAGCTGGAGGACGCCATCGGGACCGCGCCCGGCACCGTCGTCGTCACCTCGCACGACCGGTGGTTGCGTGAGCGCTGGACCGGCCGTGAGCTGGAACTCTAGTTCGGGCTCGGCTCGGCGGGGAACGCGTCGAGCGGCGCCGGGACGGCGTGCAGCCTGCGCAGCAGCCCCTGCTCGCGCACCAGCAGCCGCCGGACGTCGCGCAGCCGCTGCACCGGGCAGGTCTGCTCCAGCAGGTCCTGCCGGTCGCCCATCGGCAGCAGACAGTCCCCGGCGAGCAGGTGCGGGAGCTCGGCGGTCGGGACGTCCTCGCCGGGCTCGGACCAGTCGTCGTTGCGCCAGGCCGTGTCGCAGTACGCGCGGTGCGCGGCTCGCGCGGAGCTCTCCAGCATCGACACCAGCCGCGGGTCCGGGGCGTCGCCCTCGATCGCGTCCGGCAGGAACTCCACCGTCCCGCACAGGTACGGCCGGCCGGTGTCGGCCGGGTCGAGCACGTCGAGCAGCCGGAACCGCCGTGCCCCGCGGGTGACGACGTCGTAGCGGCCGTCGGGCAGCGGGCGGGCGTCGAGCAGCACCGCACTGCACCCGACGGGCTGCACGCCGGCCAGGCCGTCGCGGTCGGCGGAGTGGCCCTCCCGGACCGCGACGACGCCGAACTCGCCGCCCGGGACCTTCTCGGAGACCAGGTCCGCGGTGAGCGCGCGGTAGCGCGGCTCGAAGATGTGCAGCGGCAGTGGCGCGCCGGGCATCAGCACCGTCCCCAGCGGGAACAGCGGAAGCGTGGCGGTCACCGGCTCACGGTAGTACGGCGTCGGCCCCCGTGCCCGGTCGTGCATGTGGTTCACCGTCGCGCCCACCCGGAGCGCCCGGCGGCCGGAGCACCGCGAACGCATCGGTGACCCGCAGAGTGCGGTCGGTGAACCGGAACACCGCGGCCGGGCGCCCGCCCGCACGTCCGGACGGCGCGACCTCGCCGGTCGGCTCCAGCAGGTGGCGGCGGGTGAGCACCCGTTGCAGGTTCGTCGCCGACACCGGGTGGCCGAGCGCGGCGACGTAGTGCTCGCGCAGCGCGGAGATCGTGAACTCCGCGGGGGCGAGCGCGAACCCGAGGTTGGTGTAGGAGAGCTTGGCGCGCAGCCGCGCCCGCGCCGACCCGACGATCTCGGCGTGGTCGAACGCGGTCGGGGGCAGCGCGTCGATCTCGCACCACGCGGTGTCCGGCGGCAGCTCCGGGTCGGCGTCGGAGGGGACGAGACCGAGGAACGCCGTCGCGATGGTCCGGGCGCCCGGGGTGCGGTGCGGGTCGGAGAACACCGACAGCTGCTCGACGTGGGCGACCTCCCGGACGTCGACCTTCTCCGCGAGCTGGCGCCGTACCGAGGTCTCGACGTCCTCGTCGGCGGCCAGCCGCCCGCCCGGCAGCGCCCACCGGCCGGCGTCGGGGGACAGGGCGCGCTGCCAGAGCAGCACGCACAGCCGGCCGTCCCGGATGCTCAGCACGGCGGCCAGGACCTCGTGCAGCACCGGGGGAGACGTCACGCACCGAAGCCTAGGGGGCCGGGCTCCCGGCACCGCAACATGACGGCCGGGTGTCCGTCCGGTGAGGTCCCGGTCACCGGAGAGCTACTCAGGAGCGGATCGCGGTGTTACGATCCCGCTAGTTTCCGCTCACTAGGCGAAAACCTGGAAAGCCCGGGAGGGCGACATGACGTCGACGCTGACGGCCCCGACGTGGGCCGACGAGGTCCGCGAGCTGGCCCGCCGACGGGACGCGGTCCTGTTGGCGCACAACTACCAGCTGCCCGAGATCCAGGACGTGGCCGACCACGTCGGGGACTCGCTGGCGCTGTCGCGGATCGCCGCGGAGTCCGAGGCGTCGACGATCGTGTTCTGCGGCGTCCACTTCATGGCCGAGACCGCGAAGATCCTCGCGCCGGAGAAGACGGTGCTGATCCCCGACGCCCGCGCCGGCTGCTCCCTCGCGGACTCGATCACCGCCGAGCAGCTGCGGGAGTGGAAGGCCGAGCACCCCGGTGCCGTCGTCGTCTCCTACGTCAACACCACCGCCGCGGTGAAGGCCGAGACCGACATCTGCTGCACGTCGTCGAACGCCGTCGAGGTCGTCGCCTCCATCCCGCGTGAGCGTGAGGTGCTGTTCCTGCCCGACCAGTTCCTCGGCGCGCACGTGCGCCGGGTGCTCGCCCGCGAGCACATGCACGTGTGGGCCGGGGAGTGCCACGTGCACGCCGGGATCAACGGCAAGCAGCTCTCCGACCAGGCACAGGCGCACCCGGAGGCGGACCTGTTCGTGCACCCCGAGTGCGGCTGCGCGACCTCGGCGCTCTACCTGGCCGGGACCGGTGCGGTCCCCGAGGATCAGGTCAAGATCCTCTCCACCGGCGGGATGATCGACGCCGCGCGCGCCACCGGCGCGAAGGAGGTGCTGGTCGCGACCGAGGTCGGGATGCTGCACCAGCTCCGCCGGGCCGCCCCGGAGATCGACTTCCGGGCGGTGAACGACCGCGCGTCCTGCACCTACATGAAGATGATCACCCCCGAGGCGCTGCTGCGGTCGGTGCGCGATGGCACCGACGAGGTCCACGTCGACGCCGACCTGGCCGCCCGCGGGCGCGCCGCGGTCCAGCGCATGATCGAGATCGGTACGCCGGGGGGCGGGGAGTGACCGCGCCGCGCTGGGAGGCCGGGGCGGACCTGGTCGTCGTCGGGTCCGGTGTCGCCGGGCTGACCGCCGCGCTCGACGCCGCCGCGGCCGGGTTGCGCACGGTCGTGGTCACCAAGGACGCGGTCGAGGAGGGCTCCACCCGCTGGGCCCAGGGCGGGATCGCCGTCGTGCTCGGCGACGTCGCCGGGGACACCCTGGAGGCCCACGTCGCCGACACCGTCGGCGCCGGCGGCGGGCTGAACGACGCGGCCGCGGTCGACGCGATCGTCCGCGGCGGCCCGGACGCGGTCCGCCGGCTGCGGGAGCGGGGCGCGCTGTTCGACGCGCTCTCCGGGCCGCGGCTGGACCGCACCCGCGAGGGCGGGCACTCGGCGTACCGGGTGGTGCACGCCGGTGGCGACGCGACCGGCGCCGAGATCGAGCGCGCGCTGGTCGCCGCGGCGCGGACGTCGGCACGGTCCACCTCGACCCGGCCGGCCTCGACCCGGTCCGACTCGACCTGGTCGGGCGGGCTCACGGTGCTCGCCGGGCACACCGCACTCGACACGCTGCACGACGCGGGCGGGCGGGTCACCGGCCTCACCGTCCTCGACGACGCCGGTCGCGCCGGCGTGCTGCGTGCCCCGGCGGTGCTGCTGGCCACCGGCGGCTACGCCGGGGTCTACGCCTCCACCACCAACCCCGCGACGACGACGGGGGACGGCATCGCGCTCGCCCTGCGGGCCGGTGCGACGGCGTCGGACCTGGAGTTCGTGCAGTTCCACCCCACTGTCCTGTGGACCGGTGCGGCCGGGGCCGCGGGCCGCCGGGCGCTGGTCACCGAGGCCGTCCGCGGGGAGGGCGCGATCCTGCGCGACCGCGCCGGGGCCGCGTTCATGGCCGAGGTGCACCCGCGGGCCGACCTGGCCCCGCGTGACGTCGTCGCCGGGGCGATCACCCGCAGGCTCACCGCGACCGGCGCGGAGTGCGTGTACCTCGACGCGACCGGCATCGACGGCTTCGCGACCCGGTTCCCGACGGTGTTCGCGTCCTGCCGGGCCGCGGGGGTCGATCCGCGCACCGATCCGATCCCGGTGACCCCGGCCGCGCACTACAGCTGCGGCGGCGTCGTCACCGACACGCACGGCCGCACCGGGGTCCCCGGGCTCTACGCCGCCGGGGAGGTCGCCCGCACCGGGCTGCACGGGGCGAACCGGCTCGCGTCGAACTCGCTGCTCGAAGGCCTCGTCGTCGGGGAGCGGGCGGTCCGCGCCGTGCTCGACGACCGGCCGCTGGCCGGACTCGGGGACGGCACCGCGCCCGCCCCGCTGCACCCGGCCGCGGACCGGGCCGTGCTGCAGCACGCCATGTCGGCGTTCGCCGGGATCGGCCGGGACGCCACCGGGCTGGCGACCGCGTCGGACGTGATCGAGCACGCGATCGACGCCGCAGCCGACACCGGGACCGGGACCGGGACCGGGACCGGGACCGGCGCGACGGGTGCCGGGGCCGGCCCGGCCGGCCGCGCCGGGGTGGAGGACGCGGCGCTGACGCTGGTGGCGCAGGCGCTGCTCGCCGCGGCCGGCACCCGCCGGGAGTCGCGCGGCTGTCACGTCCGCACCGACTTCCCGGACCGCGACGACGCCCACCAGCGGGCCTCGCTGCCGGTGCGGCTCGACGCGGGCGGGCGCCCGGTCGTCGTCGCCGACGCCCTGGTGGGTGCCGCGTGACCGCCGCACGGGTCGCCGCCGGGGTCGGCGGACGCACCGGGATCGGCACCCCGGACCACGAGGACCTGCTGCGGGTCGTGCGCACCGCGCTGGCCGAGGACCTCGCCCACGGCCCGGACGCCACGACCACCGCCACCGTCCCCGCCGACGCGGTCGCGACCGCCGCGTTCACTCCGCGCGCTCCCGGGGTGCTCGCCGGGCTGCCCGCCGCGCGGGCGGTGCTCGACGAGGTCCTCGGCGCGCACGGCTACGAGGTTCTGACCGCGGCCGCCGACGGGGACCGGCTCACCGCGGGCACCCCGGCGCTGGTCGTGCGGGCGCCGGTGCGTGGGCTGCTCACCGCCGAGCGCACCGCGCTGAACCTGCTCTGCCACCTGTCCGGGATCGCGACCACCACCCGGGCCTGGGTCGACGCCGTCGCCGGGACCGGGGCGGGCATCCGCGACACCCGCAAGACGCTGCCCGGGCTGCGGCTGCTGGAGAAGTACGCGGTGCGCTGCGGCGGCGGGGTCAACCACCGGCTCGGTCTCGGCGACGCCGTACTGATCAAGGACAACCACGTGGCCGCGGCCGGATCGGTGTCGGCCGCGCTGGCCGCCGCCCGAGCCACCGCGCCGGACCTGCCGTGCGAGGTGGAGGTCGACGCCCTCGACCAGCTCGACGACGTCCTCGACCTGCAGGCCGAGCTGGTGCTGCTGGACAACTTCACCGTCGAGCAGACCGCCGAGGCGGTGCGCCGCCGCGACGACGCTGCCGCCGCGACCGGGCACCGGACGCTGCTGGAGTCCTCCGGCGGGCTCGCGTTCCCGGCCGCGCACGACTACGCCGCGACCGGGGTCGACTTCCTCGCCGTGGGTGGACTGACGCATTCGGTCACCGCCCTCGACCTGGGGCTGGACCTGACCTGATGTCACCGGAACCGAGCAGCTCGGCCTGGATCGGAGCGGGGTAGCGGACCGAGACGCAGGCGTCGCCGAGCAGCACCCGGTGTCGCTCGGCGGCGGCCGCGACCTCCCGCTCGGCGGCGGCGCCCACGTCGGTGAACAGCCGGGTCGCGATCTCCCCGTCCGGCCGCTGCACCCAGCTGCCGGCGACCCGGCCGTCCACCCAGATCGCCGGGCCGCCGTTGCCGCTGCGGTCGAACACCTGCGCGGCGGCCTCGGGGGACAGGTGGAAGGCGCGGGCCTTCCAGCCCATCGTCGTCGGGTCGAGGCCGGGCAGCAGCGCCACCGACGGGCCGGGGTCCGGGACCGGATCGACGTCGTCGGGCAGCAGATAGCCGGTGGTCGTGTTGCCCGAGCCACCGTCGAGCGCGACCGGGACGGCGCCCACGTCGGCCAGGGCGGTCGTCGTCGTGGTGACCGTCCAGCCCGCCCACCAGCGCAGATCCTCGCGCGTCGCGGGCCCGAACGCGTGCAGGTACGCCCGGGCCAGCCCGGCCGCGGCCTCCCGCGGCGCGACGTCGGGGATACCGCCGGGCAGCCAGTCCTCCGTGGCCGACCACCGGTACTGCCCGTTGATCCACGTCCCGGTCGGGCGGCCGCGCAGCACGCGGCCGGTGAAGCCGAGCAGGAGCAGCAGCCGGGTGTGCGTGGGCTGGGTGCCGCCCTGGATCGTGACCCGGTGCCCGGCGAGGTCGGGCAGCGCGGCACCGACCTCGCGCGCCGTCGTCGGGCCGCGTTCGGTGAGCAGGTCGAGCACCCGGGCGGCCTGCTCGTCGTACCAGGCGCCGGGATCGGCGATCCCGGAGGCGCCCAGCTGCCCCAGCAGCGCCCGCAGCTGCGCGGCGGCGACACCGGCGGTCGCGCCGTGGTGGGCGAACGCGGCGTGGGCGTGCCCCAGCACCCACAGCGTGCGGCGCATCGCGTGGTGCCGGAGCAGCGTGCGGTCCTCGTAGAGCGCCCGCTCGACGGGCTCCAGCGCAGGCGTGGCCATCCGCGCCGCCGCCGACAGGTACACCGTCACCGGGTCGCTGGAGTGCAGGGCGACCAGGTCGTCGGCGAGCCGGACGACGTCGTCGGTGCGCCCGTCCGGTGCCAGCCGGTGCCGGACGACGAGGCGGGCACGGCGCTCGTCGTCGGTCACGTGGCGGACCGGGGCCGGGGTCGCGGATCGGGGCACGACGGAACCGTCGCACGCGACACCGACAGAAAAGTCGTGCGAAGTGACACGACTTGGCAACACAGTGATGCAAGACTGCGTCGGTGGTCAGCGTTCTGCACCGCCCGGCGACGTGGGAACGGGGGCGGCACCGGGTACCGGCGCCGCGTCGTCCTGCGCCGTGGGAACGGGCCGGGCAGCCGTGGCCGGCACCCCCGCGCCCGCCCGGCCGCGCTGCCGCCCGGGTCCGCCCGCTGCTGCTCCCGGCCGCCGCCGCGCTGCTCGCCTACGTCGCGTTCCTGCTGGTCCGCGGTGCACTCGTCGACGACGCCTACATCACCCTGACCTACGTCCGGAACCTCGCGTTCCACGGGCACTGGGGCGCCAACCTCGACGGCATCTCGCACACCGCCACCTCACCGCTGAACGTACTGGTGCAGGCGGCGGTGACCGTCGTCGTCCGGGACGCGGTGCTCGCCGCCGGGATCGTGCTCGCCGGGCTCGCCGCGCTGGTCACTGTGTGGTCCCGTGGTGTCGCCGACGAGCTCGGGTGGCCGCGGTGGACCGCAGCGCTGCCGGTCCCGCTGCTGGTCACGAACCCGCTGCTGCTCTCGACGGTCGGCCTGGAGACCTACCTGGCGATCACCCTGCTCGTCGGGCTCGCCTACGCCGCCGTCGCCCGCCGGGTCGTGCTCGGAGGGGTGCTGTGCGGGCTGCTCGCGCTCACCCGGCCGGACCTGGTGGTGGTCGCCGCCGTCGCGGCGCTCGCCGTGCCCGCCTTCCGCCGCCGGCTGCTCACGACGGTCGCCGCGGCGCTGGCGGTGTCACTGCCCTGGTACCTGGTGTCCTGGGTGGTCCTCGGGTCGATCGTGCCGGACACCGTGCTGTGGAAGGTCGGCTCGAGCTGGGGCCACACCACGTTCACCAACGGCCTCGAGACCTACGACCGCGTCTTCCCGACGGCGACGACGCTGGCCCTGCTCACCGCCGCGGCCGGGATCCTCGGCGGGCTCGGCTGGCTGCTCGCGCGGCGCCCTGGCGGCGCTGCGGTCACCGTCCTCGGAGCCGGCGCGGTGGCGCACGTGGTGGCGTTCGCGGCACTCGGCACGGCGCCGTTCCACTGGTACTACGGCCCCGCGATCGGCGCGCTGACCGTGCTCGCCGCCTGGTCGGCCGGAGCACTCGGCGGCGCCGTCGTCCGGGCCGTCGTGGCGGGGGCACTCGCGGTGCTGGTGATTGCGGGCGCGTCCTTCGACCTCGACCACGGCACCCCGTGGACGGTGTCACCGATCGAGTCGAACTGGGCCACCCCCGCGCAGTACGCCTACATCGCCTCCTACCTGCAGGGGAAGGTCGGCAGTGCGGGGGAGCTGGGGACACTGGCGTATTTCTGCGGGGACCGCTGTGCGATCGACGACTCGCTGTCCGAACGCGCCCCGATGCTGGCCCGGATCGCGAAGCAGCGGGCCGCGGCCGGGCCGGTCGAGGCGGCACTGCTCGACGTCAACTACCGCTGGCTGCAGCCGGCGCCGTACGTGCACGCGACGACGAAGCTGGTCATGCGCAAGGGATGGCATCCGGACGGCGTGAACGTGGGGACACCCTGGTCCGGGCGCAAGAACGTGATCCTGGTGCCGGTCAATCCCTCCCGCTGATCCTGTCGGTCCCCGCCCGTACCCTGAGGGGCATGCTCCGCCGCCTCGACCTGCGACCGACCGCGTCGAACGGGGATCCGCTGCCCCGTCCGGCCACGCTGCGCGGCATGATGCCGCGCGCCGAGATGGACGTCGACGGCGCGATCGACGCCGTCCGCCCGCTGGTCGAGGCCGTCGCCGAGCACGGTGCCGAGGCCGCGCTGGACGCCACGGAGCGCTTCGACAAGGTTCGCCCGGAGACCGTCCGGGTGCCCGCCGCGGCGCTCGCCGACGCGCTGCGCGACCTCGACCCGGGCGTCCGCGAGGCGCTGGAGACCTCGATCGAGCGCGCCCGGACGGTGCACGAGGAGCAGCGCCGGCCGGACGTGGTGACCCAGGTGGTGCCCGGCGGCACCGTCACCGAGCGGTTCGTCCCGGTGCGCCGGGTCGGGCTCTACGCACCCGGTGGCCTGGCCGTCTACCCGTCGTCGGTGATCATGAACGTGGTTCCGGCGCAGGCCGCGGGCGTCGAGTCGCTGGTCGTCGCGTCGCCGCCGCAGGCCGAGTTCGGCGGCCGCCCGCACCCGACGATCCTGGCCGCGGCCGCGCTGCTCGGCGTCGACGAGGTGTGGGCCGTGGGCGGTGCGCAGTGCGTCGCCCTGCTCGCCCACGGCGGCACCGACACCGACGGCGCGGAGCTGGAGCCGGTCGACATGGTCACCGGGCCGGGCAACATCTACGTGACCGCCGCGAAGCGGATGCTGCGCGGCGTCGTCGGGATCGACGCCGAGGCCGGCACCACCGAGATCGCGATCCTGGCCGACGACACCGCGGACCCCGCGCACGTCGCCGCCGACCTGATCTCGCAGGCCGAGCACGACCCGAACGCGGCGTCGGTGCTGGTCACCACCTCGGAGCAGCTCGTCGAGGCGGTCGAGGCCGAGCTCACGAGCAGGGTCGCGGCCACCAAGCACACCGAGCGGGTCCGCACCGCGCTGTCCGGCCCGCAGTCCGGGGTGATCCTGGTCGGCTCTGTCGACGACGGCATCGCCGTGGTCGACGCCTACGCCGCAGAGCACCTGGAGATCCAGACCCGCGACGCCGCCGCCGACGCGGCCCGCGTCCGCAACGCCGGCGCGATCTTCGTCGGGGCGTACGCGCCCGTCTCGCTGGGCGACTACTGCGCCGGGTCCAACCACGTACTCCCGACCGGGGGCTGCGCGCGGCACTCCGGTGGGCTGTCCACCGCGACGTTCCTGCGCGGCGTGCACGTCGTCGACTACTCCGAGCAGGCGCTGCGCGACGTCGCCGGCCAGGTCGTCACCCTCGCCGACGCCGAGGACCTGCCCGCGCACGGCGAGGCCGTGTCCGCGCGATTCGAGGAGGCCCGCTCGTGATCCCCGGGGAGAACGTCCGGCTGGAGGACCTGCCGCTGCGCGAGGATCTGCGCGGCGAGACGCCGTACGGGGCGCCGCAGCTCGACGTCCCGGTGCGGCTCAACACCAACGAGAACCCGTACCCGCCGCCGCCGGAGCTGGTCGCCGACGTCGCCGCGGCGGTGGAGGAGGCGGCACGTGAGCTGCACCGCTACCCCGACCGCGACGCCGTCGCGCTGCGCACCGACCTGGCCGCGTACCTGACGCGGCAGACCGGCGTCGAGCTGTCCGAGCGCAACCTCTGGGCCGCCAACGGGTCCAACGAGATCATCCAGCAGCTGCTGCAGGCGTTCGGCGGGCCGGGGCGCACCGCGCTGGGCTTCGTGCCGAGCTACTCGATGCACCCGATCATCTCCTCGGGCACGCAGACCGAGTTCGTCGCGGTCCCGCGCCGGGAGGACTTCTCCCTCGACGTCGACGCCGCGGTCGCGCTGCTCGCCGAGAAGCGTCCGGACATCACGTTCGTGACCAGCCCGAACAACCCGACCGGCCAGTCCATCGCGCCGCAGGACCTGGCGCGCCTGGTCGAGGCCGCGCCCGGCATGGTGATCGTCGACGAGGCCTACGCCGAGTTCGCCGAGGCCACCGGACGGCCCAGCGCCACGACGCTGCTCGCCGAGCACGGCGACAAGCTCGTGGTGTCCCGCACGATGAGCAAGGCGTTCGCGTTCGCCGGCGGCCGGCTGGGCTACCTGGCCGCCGCGCCGGCCGTCATCGACGCGTTGCAGCTGGTCCGGCTGCCGTACCACCTGTCGGTGCTGGCCCAGGCGTCCGCGCGGGCAGCGCTGCGCCACGCCGACGCCACCCTCGGCTCGGTGGCGCTGCTGGCCGCCGAGCGGGACCGGGTGTCGGCCGAACTCGTCGCCGCCGGCTACGACGTGGTTCCCTCCGACGCCAACTTCATCCTGTTCGGCCGCTTCGCCGACGCCGACCGCGCCTGGCGCGGTTTCCTCGAGCGGGGCGTGCTGATCAGGGACAACGGCATTCCCGGGCGGCTGCGCGTCACCCTCGGCACTCCCGAGGAGAACGACGTGTTCCTCAAGGCCGCCACCGACCTCGCGACCCAGGAGCTGTGACGTGAGCAGGATCGGACGCGTCGAGCGCGTCACCAAGGAGACCCGGATCACCGTCGAGATCGACCTCGACGGCACCGGCAAGACCGACATCGACACGCACGTGCCGTTCTTCGACCACATGCTGGACGCGTTCGGCAAGCACGGCTCGTTCGACCTGTCGGTGCACGCCGACGGCGACATCGAGATCGACGCGCACCACACCGTCGAGGACGTCGCGATCGTGCTCGGCCAGGCGCTGCACCAGGCGCTGGGGGACAAGAAGGGCATCCGGCGGTTCGGCGACGCCTGGATCCCGATGGACGAGGCGCTGGCCCAGGCCGTCGTCGACGTGTCCGGGCGGCCCTACACGGTGTGCACCGGCGAGCCGGAGATGATGCGCGGCTTCGTCGTCGGCGGGCACTACCCGACGGTGCTGAACAAGCACGTGTTCGAGTCGCTGGCCTTCCACGGGCAGCTGGCCCTGCACGTGCGGGTGCTCGACGGCCGGGACCCGCACCACATCACCGAGGCCGAGTTCAAGGCCGTCGCCCGGGCGCTGCGGGCCGCGACCGAGGACGACCCGCGGGTCACCGGCGTGCCCAGCACCAAGGGCGCGCTGTAGCCGCCGGAGTGGCGGCCCGACGACTCACCCGCCCGACCGCAGCCAGGCCAGCACCGCGAGCACGCGGCGGTGCCCGGCGGTCTCGGCAGGCAGGTCGAGCTTGGTGAACACCGCCCGGACGTGCTTGTTCACCGCGGCGTCGGACAGCACCAGCTCGGCGGCGATCTCGGTGTTCGAACGCCCCTGCGCCATCAGGCCGAGCACCTCGTGTTCGCGCGGGGACAGCCGGCCGACCGGGTCGCGGCGGCGCCGGACCAGCCGGGCGACGACCTCGGGGTCCAGCACGGTCCCGCCGGCTGCGACCCGCTCGAGCGCGGTCGCGAACGCGGTCACGTCGGCGACCCGGTCCTTGAGCAGGTAGCCGACCCCGTCACCGCCGGAGCCGCCGTTGCCGGAGCCGCTGTCGAGCAGCGCCTCCGCGGCGGCCGGCTCCACGTACTGGGACAGCACCAGCACCGGTAGCCCGGGGTCGGCCGCACGCAGCGCGACGGCGGCGCGCAGGCCGTCGTCGGTGTGGCCCGGCGGCATCCGGACGTCGGCCAGCACCAGGTCCGGCCGGTCGCGCCCGACCGCCCCGATCAGCGCCGGGGCGTCCCCGACGGCGGCGACGACCTCGTGCCCGAACCGTTCCAGCAGCGCGACCAGCCCGGCCCGCATGAGCGCGGCGTCCTCGGCGACGGTCACCCGCACGGCAGCTCCACCCGCAGCAACGTCGGCCCGCCGGCCGGGCTGGACAGCCGCATCCGCCCGCCGGCGACGGCGACCCGTTCGGCCAGCCCGGCGAGACCGGTGCCGGCATCCGCGTCGGCGCCGCCGTGGCCGTCGTCGCCGACCTCCAGCACGACCTGCCCGGCGTGCACCCTGCCGCGCACCGCGACCACCGTGGCGCCGCTGTGCCGCACGGCATTGGTCAGCGCCTCGCCGATGACGAAGTACGCCGTCGTCGCCACCCGCGGCGGCAGCCGCTCGGGCAGCGGGAGGTCCACCTGCACCGGGAGCGGGCAGCGGCGGGCCCGCTCGGCGACGGCGGCGGCCAGACCGTGGTCGGCCAGCTGCGCCGGGTCGAGGCCGCGGACCAGATCGCGCAGCTCCGCGAGCGTGACGCCGAGCTGGTCCCGGGCGTCGTCGACGCGGGCGGCGGCGGGGGAGTCGTCGGGGACGTCGAGGCGGGCCAGGCCGAGTGTCATGCCCAGGGCGACGAGCCGTTGCTGGGCGCCGTCGTGCAGGTCCCGCTCGATCCGGGACCGCTCGGACTCGAACGCGCTCACCAGACGCCGCACCTCGGTGATCTCCGCGCCCAGCTCGCCGTCGCGGGGGCCGAGCACGGTCCGGGTCAGCGTCGCCCGGGCTCCGGCCCACGCGGTGACCGTCCACGGTGCCGCCCCGAGCAGCAGCACCCCGAGGATCACCAGCGGCCACGCGGCCGGGTCGTCGGCGGGCGAGACGAACAGCAGCACCGGCAGCACGAACACGACCCCGAGCACCAGCGCGTCCAGGCCGGCCAGACCGGTGGCGGCCAGCAGCCCGAACCCGATCTCCCGCCAGGTCGCCGGGGCCCGCCAGAAGGAGCCGCGTCCCGGGGTGGCTAGCCGGTCGTCGTCGACGAGCCGGAGCCGGTGACGCTCGAGGCGCCCCAGCAGCGGCCCTGCGGCGAGGACCGCCGCGACCAGCAGCACCGCCGTCACCACCGCGGTGATCGTCCCGCCGAGCACCAGCCCGGACGCCGGGACGGCGAACGCCCCGACCAGCACGGCACCCAGCGCCGCACCCGTCAGCAGGTAGGCGAGCGACCGCCACGGCCACGGCGTCGCGAGGAACCGCAGCGGCCGCTGGTCCATGGCCTGCCAGGCCGTCGCGATCCGCACACCCCGCAACGTAGGAGATCGGCGGCCCGGCCGCGGTAGTGCCAGGGCTACCTCAGCTGTCCCGTGCGGGTGACCGCGCCGGACACCGCGCCCGCGGTCGGATCGGGTCATGACCGAACCAGCCCTGCGGCTGGACGCGCTGCGCCGCGTCCACGACACCGGCGGCGCCACTCCGGTGACCGCCCTCGACGACGTCGACCTCGCCCTGGACCCCGGGACCGTCACCGCGGTCATGGGGCCGTCCGGATCCGGCAAGTCCACCCTGCTGCACTGCGCTGCCGGGCTGGACCGGCCGACGTCGGGACGCGTGCTGCTCGGCGGCACCGACCTCACCGCACTGTCCGAGCGGCGGCGCACCGTGCTGCGCCGCAACCGGATCGGTGTGGTGTTTCAAGCGTTCAACCTCGTCGCCTCGCTGACCGCGGCGCAGAACGTGGCACTGCCGGGCCGCCTCGCCGGACGCCGCGTGCCGGCGGGCGCGGTCGCCGCCGCGCTGGCCGAGGTCGGGCTCGCCGACCGCGCCGGGCACCGGCCCGGGCAGCTCTCCGGAGGCCAGCAGCAGCGCGTCGCGATCGCCCGCGCCCTGCTCAGCGGGCCGGAGGTCCTGTTCGCCGACGAGCCGACCGGGGCGCTGGACTCGGCGGCGTCGGCGACCGTGCTGGCGCTGCTGCGCCGGGCCACCGACACCCGCGGCACGACGACGCTGCTGGTCACCCACGACCCGTGGGCGGCCGCGCACGCCGACGAGGTGGTCGTCCTGCGCGACGGCCGCGTCCACGACCGGTTCGCCGCGCCCGGACCGGTCGGCGGGACGGACACCGCGGCCGCGATCGGGCTGCGGCTCGCCGAGGCCACCGGATCGATCGCCGGAGGTGCCCGGTGATCGCCTGGGCAAACCTGCGGACCCGGTGGCGGGAGCTCGTGGCGGTGGCGCTCGCCGTCGCCGTCGGCGTCGGGCTGCTGGGGGCGGTGGGACTCGTCGCGCTCGCCGCCCGCCCACCGGTCGCCGACCGGTTCGCGGCGACGTCCGCGCTGGTCGTGGCCCCACCGGCGGACCGGCAGGCGGCACCGCGCTCGGACGGGCGGATCCCGTGGACCGGCGCCGCGGCGGGCGCGCTCGCGGCACGGATCGCGGCCGATCCCGGCGTGACCGCGGCCGTACCGGACCGGTCGTTCCCCGCCGTCCCGATGCCCGGCGGCCGGGCGGCCGGGGACCCCGACGACCGCGAGGGCGGGCACGGCGTCGCGAGCCTGGCGCTCGGCGGCCACCGGATCAGCGGGACCGAACCCCGGGCACCGGGCGAGGCCGTCGTGGACCGGGCGCTCGGCGTCGCACCCGGGGCGACACTGCCGGTGCTGTTCCCGGACGCGCTCCGCGACGTGCGGGTCACCGGCGTCACCGACGCCCCCGGCGTCCACGTGTCCGACGCCGAGGCGGCCCGCCTCGCGCCCGGCGTGCGGACGATCGGGGTGCTCGGAGCGGTGCCGCCCGGCCTGCTGCGGCCCGGGGCGTTGCCGGCCGGGGCGAGCGTGCTGACCGGCGACGACCGTGGTGCCGTCGAGCCGGTGCAGGACGCCCGGGTCCGGTTCCGCGGAACGCAGATGCTCTTCGCGCTCGGCCTGCTCACCGGTACGACCACGGTCGTCGTCACCGGGTCGGCGCTGTCCACCGCCGTCGCCGGACGCCGCCGCGAGCTGGGGCTGCTGCGCTGCGTCGGCGCGACCCCGGCCCAGGTCCGGCGCATCGTGCTCGGCGAGGCGGCGCTCGCCGGGCCGGCCGGGTCGGTGACGGGGGCACTCGCCGCGACCGGTCTCGCCCCGGTGCTGCAGCACGTGCTGCTGACCGCAGGCGCAGCCCGCCCGGCCGCGGTACCCGCGGTGCCCGGCCCGCTGCTCGCCGCGGCGGCCGCGGGCCTGCTGCTCGCCGTGACCGGTGGGCTGGTGGCCGCGCGTACGGCGTCCCGGGCGGCCCCGCTCGACGCGGCCACCGAGCGCGGCGCGGTCCGGAGGGTCGCCCGCTCCCGGCTCGTCACCGGCGCGATCGCGCTGGCCGGGGGCGCGGTGGCGGCGGTGCTCGCCGTCGGCGCCGACGGCGACGGCCGGGTCGGTCTCGCCCTGCTCGCCGGGTCGGTGCTGGTCGTCGCGGCGGCGCTGCTGGCACCGGTGTGCGTCGGCCCGCTCGGCCGGGCCGCCGGGCTGCTGCTCGGCCGCGGAGCGGCGGGGATCCTGGTCCGCGCGGAGCTGTCCGCGGCCCCGGCCCGGACCGCCGCGGTCGCGGCCCCGGCCGTCGTCGCGGTCGGGTTCGCGGTGCTGATCGGCGGGCTCGTCGACACCACCGCCGCCGCCTACCCGGCGCAGCGCACCGCCGTGCTGGCGGGATCGGCCGCCGTCGAGCAGGACGGGGCGCCCGGTCTCCCGGACGCGGCAGCGCGCGCCCTGGACGTGCCCGGAGCCCGGGTCCCGCTGCCCACCGTGCTCACCGCGCGGGGGCCGGCCGGGACGACCACCGTGGACGGCGCAGGCTGGTCGTGGCTGCGGTCCGGTGACGTCGTGCTGTCCGGGCCCTACGCCGACCGGCTCGGCGTCGGCGCCGGTGGACGGCTCCCGGTCACGTTCGCCGACGGCACCACGCGGGAGCTGCGTGTCGCAGTCGCACCGCCGGACGAGCGTCGCGGCGACGTCGCCCTCGCCCGCGACGACGTCCGCGCACACGACCCGGCCGCGGTCACCGACACCGCCTTCGTCCCCGCGACCGCTGTGCCGCAGCCGCTGCCGCCCGGGGCCGTCGTCCGCGACGCGCAGGCCTACGCGCTCGCCGAGTACGCCGTCGACGCCCGCCTCACCGGCGTGCTCGCCGCGCTGCTAGTCGCGGTGTCCGCCGGGTACGGGGCACTCGCCGTCGCCAACGGGGTCGCCGCGTCGGCCCTGACCCGGCGGGCCGACCGCGCGGTACTGGCTGCCGTCGGAGCCACCGGGGGGCAACGGATACGGCTGGCCACGGCCGAGTCGGCGGCGGGCACGGCGCTGGGGGCGGTACTCGGGGTGCTGGTCGCGGCAGGTCCGCTGGCCGCGGTCGCGTCCGGGCTCGCGTCGGCGACCGGGGTGCCGGTGACACCGGTTCTCGACCCCGGGGTGCTCGCCCTGGCGAGCGGGCTCTGCGTGGTCACGGCGGCGGGCACGGCGGCCGCGGTCGCCCGCCGGTGAGGCGCGACTACCCTGGACCCGTGGCACGCATCGTCGTCCTCGACTACGGCTCGGGAAACCTCCGCTCCGCCGAGCGGGCGCTGGAACGCGTCGGGGCGGACGTCACCGTCACGTCCGACTTCGACGCCGCGACCGAGGCCGACGGTCTCGTCGTCCCCGGCGTCGGCGCGTTCGCGACGTGCATGAAGGGCCTCAAGGAGGTCCGCGGCCCGCAGATCATCGGCCGCCGCCTCGCCGGCGGGCGCCCGGTTCTCGGCATCTGCGTCGGCATGCAGGTCATGTTCGACCGCGGCGTCGAGTTCGGCGAGGACACCGAGGGCTGCGGGGAGTGGCCCGGCACGGTCGAGCAGATCCAGGCGGACGTGTTGCCGCACATGGGCTGGAACACCGTGCGGGCGCCGAAGGAGAGCGTGCTGTTCGCCGGGCTGCCCGACGACGCCCGCTTCTACTTCGTGCACTCCTTCGGCGTGCGCAAGTGGGTGCTGCCCGAGTCGCACGCCATCGCCCCGCCCAAGGTCACCTGGGCGCACCACGGCGAGGACGTCGTCGCCGCGGTGGAGAACGGGACGCTGTCGGCGACCCAGTTCCACCCGGAGAAGTCCGGCGACGAGGGCGCCGCGGTGCTGAAGAACTGGCTGTCGACGGTCGGCTGACGGCCCCGTCCCGCACCCACCGGCCGGAACCCGGTCCGGACCGCGTCCGCAAGGACCACAACGGCGTCGGTGACCAGAAGCTCGACCTGCCCGGAACGTCCTGGGACCGTCCTGAGACGGACAATCCGGACACAAGGGTGTGGTCATGCTCAGCCTCGTCGGCTTCCTCGTCATCGCGTCGATCGCGACGCTGCTGATCCTCGGACGGATCTCGCCGATCGTCGGTCTCGCCGTCATCCCGGTGGCCGGCGCACTCGTCGCCGGGTTCACGCTCGACGACATCGGTGAGTTCTACGCCGACGGCCTGTCCTCGGTGATCGACGTCGCGGCGATGCTGATGTTCGCGATCCTGTTCTTCGGGATCATGAACGACATCGGGCTGTTCAAACCGATGATCAACGGCATGTTGCGGGTCAGCCGGGGCAGCGTCGTCGGGGTCGCCGTCGCGACCGTCCTGATGTCCGCGGTGATCCATCTCGACGGCTCCGGCGCGACGTCGTTCCTGATCATCATCCCGGCGATGCTGCCGGTGTACCGCGCCCTGCGGATGAGCCCCTACCTGCTGCTCCTGCTGCTCGGCCTGGCACTCGGTGTCATGAACATGCTGCCCTGGGCGGGGCCGGTCGGCCGGGCGGCGGCCGTGCTCGGCATGGACCCGGTCGCGCTGTGGCGCACGCTGTTCCCGATGCAGATCGTCGGCCTGGTGCTGGCGGTCGCCGCCGCGGTGCTGCTCGGGCTGCGGGAACAGCGGCGGATCGCCAGGCGAGGCGACGGCGACGGCGCCGGTGAGGGCTTCCTGCCGGCCGACGGTGACGGCGGTGCCGGGCGGGACGGCGGGACCGGCGGAGCGGGATCGTCCGGAGCCGCCCGGGACACCGGCGGCCACGCGATCACCGGAAGCCACGAGACCACCGAGACCGACACCGACACCGAGGCCGAGACCGACACCGAGACCGACACCGGGGCCGGCACCGAGGCCGGCACCGACATCACCGACACCGGAGCGGCTCCGACGTCGACCCGGATGCTTCTGCTCAACGCCGGCATCGTCGTCACGACGATCGGCCTGTTGCTCGCCGACGTGCTGCCGCCCGCGCTGGTGTTCATGCTCGGACTGAGCGTCGCGCTGATGGTCAACCACCCGAAGGTCTCCGACCAGATGGACGCCATCAAGCGGCACGGCGGCCCGGCGTTCGGCACCGGGGCGATCGTCCTCGCGGCCGGCAGCTTCCTCGGGATCCTCGACAACTCCGGGATGCTTCGCTCGCTGGCCACCGACATGGTCTCGGTGCTGCCGGAGTCGATCGGCCCGCAGATGCACGTGATCGTCGGCCTGCTCGGGGTGCCGTTCGACCTGGCGCTGTCCACCGACTCGTACTACTTCGCGCTGCTGCCGCTGGCCGTCGAGATCGGCGGGCAGTTCGGCGTGGAGGGCACCTCGGTCGCCGCGGCGATGGTCGTCGGCAACATCATCGGCACCTACGTCAGCCCGTTCACCGCCGCCGTGTGGCTGGCGCTGGGCCTGGCCGGCGCGGAGATGGGCCGGCACATCAAGTACTCGTTCCTCCCGATGTGGATCTTCTCGATCCTGATGGTGCTCGCCGCCGTCGCCATCGGCGTGATCTGAGGCAGCTCGGGCACCGGCGGAGGCTCGGGGCCCGCTGGATACCCTGGGGCGGTGAGCTTCACGTTGCTTCCCGCGGTGGACGTCGTCGACGGTCAGGCCGTGCGCCTGGTGCAGGGCGAGGCCGGGACCGAGACCGGGTACGGCTCGCCACTCGACGCCGCCCAGAACTGGCAGCGCGACGGCGCCGAGTGGGTCCATCTGGTCGACCTCGACGCGGCGTTCGGTCGCGGCTCGAACGCCGAGCTGCTCGCCGAGGTCGTCGGGAAGCTGGACGTGTCGGTGGAGCTGTCCGGCGGCATCCGGGACGACGCCTCGCTGGAGCGCGCGCTGTCCACCGGCGCGGCCCGGCTGAACCTGGGAACCGCCGCGCTGGAGCAGCCCGAGTGGTGCGCGAAGGTCCTCGCCGAGCACGGCGAGAAGATCGCGATCGGCCTGGACGTCAAGATGATCGACGGGCGTCGCCGGGTCGCCGGCCGCGGCTGGACCTCCGACGGCGGCGACCTCTGGGAGGTCCTCGCCCGGCTCGACGGCGCCGGTGCGACCCGCTACGTGGTCACCGACGTCTCCAAGGACGGCACGCTGCAGGGCCCGAACGTCGAGCTGCTCACCGAGGTCGCGCAGGCCACGACCGCCCCGGTGATCGCCTCCGGCGGGATCTCCGAGATCGAGGACCTGACCCGGCTCGCCGAGGTCGCCGCGACCGGCGTGAACATCGAGGGCTCGATCGTCGGCAAGGCGCTCTACGCGGGCCGCTTCACCCTGCCCGACGCGCTGGCCGCGGTCGCGAAGGTGGGTGCCTGATGGGCGTCGCCGTGCGCGTCATCCCGTGCCTGGACGTCGACGACGGCCGGGTGGTCAAGGGCGTGAACTTCAAGGAGCTGCGCGATGCGGGCGACCCGGTCGAGATGGCCCGGGTCTACGACGCCGAGGGTGCCGACGAGCTGACGTTCCTCGACGTCACCGCGTCGTCGTCCGAGCGCGGCACGATGATCGACGTGGTGCGCCGCACCGCCGAGCAGGTGTTCATCCCGCTGACCGTGGGCGGCGGCATCCGGACTCCCGACGACGTCGACCGGATGCTGCGTGCCGGTGCGGACAAGGTCAGCGTGAACACCGCGGCGATCGCGCGCCCGGAGCTGCTGCACGAGATGTCGCGCCGGTTCGGGTCGCAGTGCATCGTGCTGTCGGTCGATGCGCGGCGTGTCCCCGAGGGGGAGGCGCCGCAGCCGTCCGGGTTCGAGGTCACCACGCACGGCGGCCGTCGTTCGGCCGGGATCGACGCCGTCGAGTGGGCCCGGCGCGGCCAGGAGCTCGGCGTCGGGGAGATCCTGCTGAACTCGATGGACGCCGACGGCACCCGCGCCGGGTTCGACATCGAGCTGATCGAGGCGGTGCGCAAGGTCGTCGACGTCCCGGTGATCGCCTCCGGCGGCGCCGGTTCGGTCGACGACTTCGTGCCCGCCGTGCAGGCCGGGGCGGACGCGGTGCTGGCCGCGAGCGTCTTCCACTTCGGCACGCTGCGGATCGGGGAGGTCAAGGACGCGATGCGCGCCGGGGGAGTGGAGGTCCGATGAGCGTCTCCGAGCGGGTTCGTCCGTTCGAGTCCGCGCTCGACCCCGCCATCGCCGCGCGACTCAAGCGCGACGCCGACGGGCTGGTCTGCGCGGTCGTGCAGTCCGGCGCCGGTGAGGTGCTGATGGTGGGCTGGATGGACGACGAGGCGCTGCACCGGACGTTGACCACCGGCCGTGGCACGTACTGGTCGCGGTCGCGGCAGGAGTACTGGGTCAAGGGCGGCACGTCCGGGCACGTGCAGCACGTGCGCGAGGTCCGGCTGGACTGCGACGGCGACGCGGTGCTGGTCGTCGTCGACCAGGAGGGGCCGGCCTGCCACACGGGCACCCGGACCTGCTTCGACACCGACGTCCTGCTCGCCAGGGGCGGCGCCTGAACACCGACGTCCTGCTCGCCAGGGACGGCGCCTGAACCATGCACACCGACGCAGCGTGACCGGGGGCCGACCCCATCGGCCCACTTGCCGAGGCCTGCGCCGCACGGCATCGTCGGCACATGGAGCCTGACGACGACACCGATCCGCGGGCGCGCTGGCGGACGATGCCCGAGCCCATCCGCCCGGACCAGTGGGTGGCCGAGCACGACACGGACCCGATCCCGGAGTCCCTGTCCGACGCCGAGGCCCGGCGTCTGGAGCAGGAACGGACCTACGTGGCCACCCGGCTCGCCGGCGGCGGCGGTCTCTGACCCCGCGGCACCCGGCGCGCGGTCCGCTGCGGGTCAGGCGTGCACCGGCGGCATCGGCGGGGGCGTGGGTTCCCGGGGCGCGCTGGTCACCCAGCGGATCCCTGCGGTGATCAGCATCCCGCCGGCACGTACGGCGGTCGCCTCGGTGACCGGTAGCCACGGCAGCCGCAGGGGTGTCCGCGCCCAGCGGGGCAGCAGCCCGACCGACGCGGCGGCGAGCACGCCGTAGGGCACCCGGGCGGCGAGCGGCAGCGGCGGCTCCCACAGCAGGAACTTCGCCGCGTCGCGGGCCTCCGGGGTGCCGCGCAGCTCCGGCCGGTACGCCGCGATCTGCGCGGCCAGCTCCGCGGTGGTCTCCGGCGGGTCCGGGATGCCGAGCTCACGGGCGACCCGCGCGGTGTCGGCGACGTAGGCGTCGCGCCCGGCCGGGTCGAGGGGCTCGCCGCCGTAGCGGTCGTGCGCGGACAGGAAGCTGTCGATCTCGGCGATGTGCACCCAGCGCAGCAGGTGCGGATCCGACGCGGAGTAGGGGCGCCCGTCGGGGGCGGTGCCGTGGACGTAGGAGTGGGCGCGCTTGATCGCGGCGATGACGCGGTCGGCCTCGTCGGCGGGGCCGAACGTCGTCGCGGCCAGGAAGTACGAGGTGCGCTGCAGCCGTCCCCACGGGTCGCCGCGGAAACCGGAGTGCCCGGCGACCCCGGCCATCGCCAGCGGGTGCAGCGACTGGAGCAGCAGCGCGCGCAGACCGCCGATGAACATCGAGGCGTCGCCGTGGACGCGGCGGATCGCGGCGTCGTCGTCGAACCAGCGGGGACCCTCGGCGCCGAGGATGCGCCTGCGGCGACCGGCACCCTCGTCGCCGGCGACCCGGGAGAACACCGCCTGCCCGACCTGGGACCGGAGTGCCGCGAGCCGGGCGGTGACGGCGTCGGGGACGTAGTCGGCGACGGCGGTGAGGTCGGCCATCACCCCAGTGTGCGGCCGGTCCGGGCGGTCGGCGACCGGTCGATCCCGGCTCCCTGTGCGGCAACCGATCCCGCCGCGCCGGACTCCATGCCGCCCGGTCGTGCGGTGCCCGGATTCACGGCCCCGGCTCCCGTGGCGCCGGACTCCACGACGATTCCACGACACTGCTGCCGCCGACGGCCAGGAGCCCGGCGACGGCGAGGGCGAACCCGCCGAGCAGCCCGCACAGCTGTGCGAGCCCCTGCGCGGGGTCCCCGGACCCGGACAGCGCGGTGGCGCCCATCGTCGTCACCGCAGACCAGAGCCCGTTCGCGAACGGCACCGCCGTGCCGGCCCACGCCGTGACCACCACGGCCGCCGAGCCACGGCCGCGGGCCAGCCGCACCACCGCGACCACCCCGGCGAGCCCGAACCCGGCGTCCAGTGCGGCGACGATCACGAGAACCCCCGATCCGCTGCCTGCACCGGACACCATGAGCAGTCCGGCGGCGAGCACACCGAGCACGGCGCCACCACCGGCGGTGGCGTGCAGGAGCGGCCGGACGGCGGTGTCCACGGGGGCCGGGCGGCGCAGCCGGTCCCGCCAGCGGTCGGCCGCGTACACCGCGAACGCGGCGAGCAGGCAGAGCCCCTGCCAGGCGAAACCGCCGTAGACCAGCGGCCGCACCCACGGCTGGAGCCCGACCGACGCGGCCGGCCCGCCGGCGAGCATGGTGAGCGGGAACGTGACCACCATCGGCAGCAGCAGCCCGGTCGCCACCCAGGCGGGCAACAGCACGGCGAGCGCGGGGATCCGGCCGGCGCGGCGCGAGCCGAGAGCCGCCGCGAGGACGACGACGCACAGGTCGAGCACGACGGTCACCGCGTTCAGCACCCGCATCGACCCGCTCGTGAGCAGCGCCGCGTCGGTGACGCCGACGGCGGCGCCGGTCAGCCAGGCGCACTTGAGGCCGAGGTAGGGCAGCGTGCCGAGCGCCGCGGCGACGCCGAGGGCCCGCCGGAGGGCGAGGGCGCGGTGGCGGACCGGTGTGGAACCGGTCGCCCGGGTGGACAGCGGTGTGAAGGTCATGCCGTCGAGCGTGCTGCGGCGCCGTCGTCGCCGGATCCCGCCCGCGTGGGGACCGCCTCCCTCCCGCGAGGGAGCCGCGGAACCCTGCTGATCTGCGACGATTCCCCCGTGACCAGGGGACGGGCCGCCGGAACGGCCGCGCGGCGGGCGCTGCACGCGCTGCTCGGCGCGGCCGTCCTGCTGCCCTACCTCGGGCTCGGCTGGGTGCTGGTCCGGACCGGGCAGGAGAGCGACAGCGCGCTCGTCACCGTGCTGCTGACGGTGCCCGCGGTCGCCGGCGGGCTCGGCGTTCTGGTGCTGCCGGGGGTGCGGGAGCTGGCCGTCGCCGCCGCCCGCACCCTGCTCGACGCCTGCCCTCTGCCCGACACCCCCCTCCCGGACCGGCGTACTCCGCGCGGCGGGCGGCTGCGCGGCGCGCTCTGGGTGCTGCTCGGGATGGCGGTGGGCCTGCTCGCGGCGTCGGCGCTGCTCGCCGGGATCCCGCAGGCGATCGGGCTGATCACGGCACCGTGGGTCGCCTACCCGGGTTTCCCGACCGGCGCCGGTGCCTGGTGGGCGCCGATCCTCGGGCCGGTCCTGCTGCTGGTCGCGGGCGCGGTCCCGGTGCTGCTCGGCGCCGCCCAGGCCCGGGTCGCGCCGTGGTTCCTCGGCCCGACCCCGGCCGAGCGGCTCGCCGACGAGCTGGACCGCACCCGCAGGGCCGCCGCCCGCGACGCCGAGCACGCCCGGCTCGCCCGGGAGCTGCACGACTCGGTCGGGCACGCGCTCACCGTCACCACCCTGCAGGCGGGCGCGGCGGCGGAGCTGCTGGACTCCGACCCCGCGTTCGCCCGGACGGCGCTGGAGGCGATCGCCCGCACCGGCCGGGCGGCCCTCGACGACCTCGACCACGTCCTCGGGCTGCTGCACACCCAGGGAGCCGACGGGACCGACGGGACCGCCGAGCCCCGTGAGTCCGGGCCGGCCGGGAGGGACGACCGGGCACCTGGCGGACGCGGCGCGGACCGGGGCGGGGCGGACGGCGCCTCGCCGGTCCGCGACCTCCGCATGCTGGACGACCTCCTCGACGGCGCCCGCACCGCCGGACTCGCCCTGCGTACCGATCTCGACGACCTGACCGCGATCCCGGGCCCCGTCTCCCGCGAGATCTACCGGCTCGTCCAGGAAGGCCTCACCAACGCACTGCGCCACGGCACCGGCTCGGCATCGGTCACGCTGCGCCGCACCGGAACCGCGGTCGAGCTGACGGTCCGCAACCCGCGCCGCTCCCGGGGCGGTGAGCAGAGCAGCGGTGGGCGTCGCGTCGGCGGGCGCGGGCTCACCGGTGCCGCCGACCGCGTCACCCCGCTCGGCGGCACCCTCACGGCCGGCCCCGACAGCACCGGCAGCACCGACTGGGTCCTGCACGCCGTACTCCCCACGGCGGCACCGCACTGCTCCGACCGGACCAGCTGGGCCGCGTCACCGGCGCGGCACGACGACGACACCCGCCCGGCCCGGTAGGACCGGGACCATGATCGGGCTGCTGCTGGTCGACGACGAGGAGCTCATCCGCACCGGGCTGCTCGCCGTCCTCGGCGCCGACCCCGATCTCGCCGTGCTCGGTGAGGCGTCCGACGGCGCCGAGGTGCCCGGACTGGTCGAGCGGCTGCGCCCGGACGTCGTCCTGATGGACGTCCGCATGCCCACCGTCGACGGCATCACCGCCACCCGCGCCGTGCTGCGCCGCCCGGATCCGCCGCGGGTGCTGGTGCTGACCACGTTCGGCCACGACCGGTACGTCTACGACGCCCTGCGCGCCGGCGCGTCGGGGTTCCTGCTCAAACGCACTCCGCCGCGCGACGTCGTCCGTGCCGTGCACACCGTCGCGGCGGGGGAGTCGCTGCTGTTCCCGGCCGCGGTCCGTGAGCTCGTCGCCGGGTTCGCCGGGGGCGGGGACGGGCTCGCCGGGGCCGGGCTCACCGGACGGGAGGGCGAGGTGCTGCGCGCCATGGCCCGCGGCCTGTCCAACGCCGAGATCGCCGCGGAGCTGCACCTCGGCGTCGAGACGGTGAAGACCCACGTCAGCAGCGTGCTGGCCCGCACCGGCGCGCGGGACCGCACCCAGGCCGTCGTCCGGGCCTACGAGTCCGGGTTCGTCGACCCCAGGTTCCCGGTCAGGTAGCGCTGCACCGTCGGCCCGACGGCCGCGACGATCTCCTCCTGCGGTGCCGACGCCAGCGGCTCCAGCCCCACGACGAAGCGCATCATCCCGATCCCGATCAGCTGCGAGGCGACCAGCGCGCCGCGCTCGTCGTGCCGGTCCGGCGACACCCGCTCGACGACCGGCCGCAGGATCGCCCGGGTGATGAACTCACGCAGCATCCGCGCCGCCGTCGGGTGCGCGGTGACCGAGCGCAGCATCGCCGCAATCGCGCCGCCCTCCGCGCCGTCCCACACGGTCAGGAAGCCGCGCACGACCGCCTCGCCGATGTCGTCCGGGTCGGCGGTGAGGATCGTCCCGCGGACCCGGTGCACGTCGAGCGGCAGCTCCAGCGACGCGGTGAACAGCTTCTCCTTGCCGCCGAACCAGTGGTTGACCATCGCCGGGTCCACCCCGGCGCGCTCGGCGATCCGGCGCACGGTCGCCCCCTCGAAACCGCGCTCGGCGAACTCGGCGCGGGCGGCGTCGAGCAGGCCGGAGCGGGTGTCGGTCCCGCCGGAGCGGCGCCCGCGGCGGCGCGGCGCGGGATCGGGTGCGGCGTTCACGACTCCATCTTCACCCCGCGGCCGGCCCCGGTCGCGGTCGGGGAGAATGACGACCATGACCAGCGCCACGCCCGTCCCGGCCGCGGCCGCCCTCGGCGCGGTGACCCCGACCCGCGAGGAGTTCCGTGAGCTGGCGAAGGTCCACCGGGTCATCCCGGTGACCCGCCGCCTGCTCGCCGACGACGAGACGCCGGTCGGGGTCTACCGCAAGCTCGCCGGGGGTGCCTCGGGAACGTTCCTGCTCGAGTCGGCCGAGAACGGCCGGTCCTGGTCGCGCTGGTCGTTCGTCGGTGCCCGCAGCGCCGCCGCGCTCACCTCGGTCGACGGAGAGCTGCGCTGGACGGGTACCGAGAGCAGCGCAGGCGGAACGAGCATCGGCGGAGTTCCCGAGGGGCTCCCGACCTCCGGTGACCCGCTCGAGGCGCTGCGCACCGTCGTCACCGAGCTGCACTCCGAGCCGCTGCCCGGACTGCCGCCGCTGACCGGCGGGATGGTCGGCTACCTGGGCTACGACATCGTCCGCCGGGTGGAGCGCATCGCCGACCCCGACGACCCCGCCGTCGACGACCTGCAGCTGCCCGAGCTGGTGATGCTGCTGGCCACCGACCTGGCCGCGCTCGACCACCACGAGGGCACCGTCACCCTCATCGCGAACGCGATCAACTGGGACGCCACCGACGAACGCGTCGACCAGGCCTACGACGACGCCGTCGCCCGCCTCGACCGGATGACCGGCGAGCTCGCGGCACCCGCGCCGAGCACCGTCTCGGTCTACCGGCCGGGCGAGCCGGAGTTCCTGCGCCGCCGCACCCCGGCCGAGCACCACGCCGCGATCGAGGACGCCAAGGAGCAGATCCGGGCCGGCGAGGCGTTCCAGATCGTGCTGTCGCAGCGCTTCGAGATGCCGTGCGAGGCCGACCCGCTCGAGGTGTACCGGGTGCTGCGGACCAGCAATCCGAGCCCGTACATGTACCTGTTCCACCTCGACGACGCCGCGGGCGGGCCGCCGTTCTCCATCGTCGGATCCAGCCCGGAGGCGCTGGTCAGCGTGCTCGACCGGCGCGCCACGACGCATCCCATCGCGGGCACCCGCTGGCGCGGCGCGACCGAGGAGGAGGACCGGTTCCTGGAGAAGGACCTGCGCGCCGACGAGAAGGAACGCGCCGAGCACCTCATGCTCGTCGACCTGGGTCGCAACGACCTCGGCCGCGTGTGCGAGCCCGGCACGGTCAAGGTCGTCGACTTCTTCGAGGTCGAGCGGTACTCCCACGTCATGCACCTGGTCTCGACGGTGACCGGCCTGCTGCGCGAGGACCGCACCGCGTTCGACGCCGTCGTCGCCTGCTTCCCGGCCGGAACCCTGTCCGGCGCGCCGAAGGTGCGCGCCATGCAGGTCATCGACCGCCTCGAACCGACCCGGCGCGGGCTCTACGGCGGCATCGTCGGCTACCTCGACTTCGCCGGGAACGCCGACACCGCCATCGCGATCCGTACCGCGCTGATCCGTGACGGCACGGCCTACGTGCAGTCCGGCGGCGGAATCGTCGCCGACTCCGACCCGGCGGCCGAGGACACCGAGACCCTCAACAAGGCCCGCGCCGTGCTGTCGGCGATCGCCGCCGCCGGCACGCTCGCCGCGCCGGACGAGGTGACGGGGTCCCCGGCCGCGGAGCGCACGTGAGCAGCGCCGGCACGCCGCGCGAGGACCCGCCGCGTGACGACAAGCGGTCCTACGGCCTGGTCGTCGTCGGGCAGCTCGCCGGCGCCGCGGCGCTGTGGGGCTCCGGCGCGCTGGCCTGGTTCACCGTCGACGTCCCCACACCGACCCGCGGCACGGTGCAGGCGTCCGCCACCGGGGCGCAGCTGCAGCCGGCGCTCACCGCGGTCGCGGCGCTGCTGCTGGCCGCGGTCGCCGCGCTCGTCGCGCTCTCCGGGATCGCCCGCCGGATCCTCGGTGGGCTGGTCGGGCTGGCCTCGGTCGCCGCGCTGGTGCTGACCGTGCACCTGATGACGGTCCCGCCGACCGCCGCCGAGCTGGCCTCGGCCCGGGCCGGGCTCAACACCGGCGGCGCCCCGCAGGGCGTCGGGCCGGTGGCCGGTACGGCGGCGCCGTGGCTCGCGGTGGCCGGTGCGGTCGTCGCGTTCGCCGCCGCGGTCCTGCTGGTGGTGCGGGAGCCGCGGCTGCCGAAGCTGGGGTCGCGCTACGACGCCCCCGGAGCCCGCAAGGAGACCGCGCCCGCCGATCCCGACCGTGCGGCCTGGGAGAGCCTCGACGCGGGTGGGGACCCCACGGTCCGCCCGCGTGAGGGCGAGAGCTGACCGAGTTCTAGCATGGCGCGAGCGGCAGAGCGGCGTGTGAGCGGAGGAGGAATCGACGCGATGGCCACAGCGAGCGGGCACGACGGAGCCACGGGAGGCGTGCCGAGCGTGCTGGCGTCCATCGTGGAGGGCGTCCGTACCGACCTCGCCGAGCGCGAGAAGGCCGTCGACTTCGACGAGATCAAGCGCCGCGCCGCCGCTGCACCCGCCCCGCGGGACGCGATGGCCGCGCTGCGCAGCCCGGGCGTCGGCGTCATCGCCGAGGTGAAGCGCGCCAGCCCGTCCAAGGGTGCGCTGGCCGACATCCCCGACCCCGCCGAGCTCGCGGAGATCTACGCCGACGGCGGCGCCCGCGTGATCAGCGTCCTGACCGAGCAGCGGCGCTTCGGCGGCTCGCTCGCCGATCTCGACGCCGTCCGCGCCCGCGTCGACGTCCCGCTGCTGCGCAAGGACTTCATCGTCACGCCGTACCAGGTCCACGAGGCGCGCGCGCACGGCGCGGACGTCGTCCTGCTGATCGTCGCCGCGCTGGAGCAGCCGGTGCTCGAGTCGCTGCTCGACCGCGTCGAGTCGCTCGGGATGACCCCGCTGGTCGAGGTGCACACGGAGGAGGAGTGCGACCGCGCGCTGGAGGCCGGTGCCAAGCTCATCGGCGTCAACTCGCGCAACCTGCACACCCTCGAGGTGAACCGCTCGGTGTTCGGCGAGATCGCCCCCGGCCTGCCCTCGGACGTCCTGCGGGTCGCCGAGTCCGGCGTCCGCGGCCCCGGCGACCTGCTGACCTACGCCGGCTGGGGCGCCGACGCGGTGCTCGTCGGCGAGGGCCTGGTCACCAGCGGGGACCCCGCGGCGGCCGTGCGCGGCCTCGTCGCGGCCGGGTTCCACCCGTCCTGCAGCCGGGCCTGAGCGCGTGCCCACCGCCGCTGTGCTCCCCGCACTGCTCCCCGCGAACATCCCCAGTCCCGACCAGGGCGTCTGGCACCTCGGCCCGATCCCGATCCGGGCCTACGCGCTCTGCATCATCGCCGGCATCGTCGTCGCCCTGTGGTGGGGCGAGCGGCGCCTGGTCGCCCGCGGCGGCCCGGCCGGGACCGTGCTCGACGTCGCCGTGTGGGCGGTGCCGTTCGGCCTCGTCGGCGGACGGCTGTACCACGTCGCGACCGACTGGCGGACCTACTTCGGGCCGGGCGGGAACCCGTGGGGCGCACTGGAGATCTGGAACGGCGGCCTCGGCATCTGGGGCGCGGTCGCGCTCGGCGCGGTCGGCGCCTGGATCGGCTGCCGCAAGGCCGGAGTCCCGCTGCCGCTGTTCGCCGACGCCGTCGCGCCCGGGATCGTCGTCGCCCAGGCGATCGGGCGGCTCGGCAACTGGTTCAACCAGGAGCTGCACGGCGGCCCGACGACGCTGCCCTGGGGTCTGGAGATCTACCGCCGCGTCGACCCCGCGACCGGCGCCGAGGACCCGCTCGCCGGGGTCGCGCTCGACCACACCCCGATCGCCGTCGTGCACCCCACGTTCCTCTACGAGCTGATCTGGAACCTGCTCGTCGCGGTGCTCGTGGTGTGGGCCGACCGGCGGTTCCGGCTCGGGCACGGCCGTACGTTCGCCGTCTACGTCGCCGGCTACACCCTCGGCCGGTTCTTCATCGAGATCATGCGCACCGACCCGGCCACCCGGGTGTTCGGTGACCTGCGGATCAACGTCGTCGTCTCCGTCGTCGTGTTCCTCGCCGCAGCGGCCTACCTGGCGCTCGCGAAGCGGGGCCGCGAGCAGCCTCCGGTGACCCCCGACGACCCCGGCGCGGGTGACCCGGACGGGACCGGCACCGGCAGCGCCGACGGCCCCGGAAGCAGCACCGGCAGCACCGGCAGCACCGGGAGCACCGGCAGCCCCGACAACGCCGGCAGCACCGGCAGCACCGGCAGCACCGAGGACACCGGCAGCCCCGGCAGCGCCCCGGCCGGCACCGCCCGCGAGGGCGCCGGCGACTCCTGACGTGCCGTCGTTCTCCGGCTTCGGCGACGGCGCCGTCGAGTTCTACGACGGCCTGCTCGCCGACAACTCCAAGGCCTACTGGACCGACCACCGCGCCGAGTACGAGGCCGACGTCCGCGGCCCGATGATCGCGCTGCTCGCCGACCTCGAACCCGAGTTCGGCGCGGGCAAGGTCTTCCGCCCGTACCGCGACGTGCGGTTCTCCCACGACAAGACGCCGTACAAGACGCACTGCGGTGGTTTCACCCCGCCGTTCTACGCCGAGGTGTCCGCCGAGGGGCTGCTCGCCGCGGGCGGCTACTACGCCATGGCGCCCGACCAGCTCACCCGCTACCGCACCGCCGTCGACGACGAGCGCCGCGGCGAGGACCTCCGCGCCCGCCTCGCCGAGGCCGAGCGGACCGGCCTGACCGTCGGCGGGGAGACCCTGCGGACCCGCCCGCGCGGCACCGACCCGGACCACCCGCGGCTGGACCTGCTGCGGCACAAGGGACTGTTCGTCTCCCGGCGCTGGGCGCCCGACGACGTGCTGCACGGCCCCGGCGCGCGCGACCGCGTGCGGCGGGTCTGGCGGGCCGCCCGGCCGGTCACCGAGTGGCTCGACGACCACGTCGGCCCGTCGGAGCTGCCGCGGCGCCGCTGATCGGGCGACCGGGTACACCGGACGGCGCAACCGGCCACCGTTCCGCCGTGTTCCGACAACCTGATCGTTCCAGTCCGGGTTTACGCTTAGCCCCGTGACACGTCGTACCAAGATCGTTTGCACCATCGGCCCCGCCACCGCGACGCCGGACCGGATCCGCGACCTGATCGACGCCGGGATGGACGTGGCCCGGCTCAACTTCAGCCACGGAGACCGTGAGGACCACCAACACGTCTACGACATGGTCCGGGAGGCGGCCGACGCGTCCGGCCGTTCCGTGGGCATCCTCGCCGACCTGCAGGGGCCGAAGATCCGGCTCGGGCGGTTCGCCGACGGCCCCACCGAGTGGCAGACGGGGGAGGAGGTGCGGATCACCGTCGAGGACGTCCCCGGCACCCACGACCGCGTGTCGACCACGTACAAGGGCCTCGCCGAGGACGCCAAGGTCGACGATCGGCTGCTCGTCGACGACGGCAAGGTCGGCCTGCGCGTCGTCGCCGTCGAGGGCGACGACGTCGTCTGCCGGGTCACCGAGGGCGGCCCCGTCTCGGACAACAAGGGCCTGAACCTGCCCGGGATGAACATCACCGTCCCGGCGCTGTCGGACAAGGACGTCGCCGACCTCGAGTTCGCGCTGTCGCTGCGCGTCGACGTCATCGCGCTGTCGTTCGTCCGCAGCCCCGCCGACATCGACCTCGTCCACAAGATCATGGACAACTCCGGCCGCGGCCGGATCCCGGTCGTGGCGAAGCTGGAGAAGCCGGAGGCCGTCGACAACCTCGAGGCCATCGTGCTCGCCTTCGACGGCGTCATGGTCGCCCGCGGTGACCTGGGCGTCGAGCTGCCGCTGCAGAACGTGCCGCTGGTGCAGAAGCGCGCGATCCAGATCGCCCGCGAGAACGCCAAGCCGGTCATCGTCGCGACCCAGATGCTCGACTCGATGATCACCAACTCGCGCCCGACCCGCGCCGAGGCCTCCGACGTCGCGAACGCCGTCCTCGACGGCACCGACGCGGTGATGCTCTCCGGCGAGACGAGCGTCGGGAAGTACCCGATCAAGACCGTCCGGACGATGGCCGAGATCATCGAGGAGGTCGAGGCCGGTCCGGCGACCGTGCCGCCGCTCAACCACGTCCCGCGGACCAAGCGCGGCGTGCTGTCCTACGCCGCCCGCGACATCGGCGAGCGGCTCTCGGCGCGGGCGCTGGTCGCGTTCTCCCAGTCCGGCGACACCGTGCGGCGCCTCGCGCGGCTGCACTCGCGGCTGCCGCTGCTGGCCTTCACCCCGGAGCCTGCGGTCCGCAGCCAGCTCGCGATGACCTGGGGCGTCGAGACGTTCCTGGTCGACCAGGTGGAGACCACCGACGCGATGGTCCGCCAGGTCGACCACGCGATCCTGTCGATCGGCCGGTTCAAGCCGGGCGACGTCGTCGTCATCGTCGCGGGCTCGCCCCCCTCGACGGTCGGCTCCACGAACCTGATCCGCGTGCACCGGCTGGGCGAGGACGACCTGACCTGAGCCGGATTCGGCATACTCACCCCTCGTGAGTGCCGAGACCGGATCGTCCCCGCAGACCGCCGCCGACGGGAGGCCGCGCGGCCAGGCCGTCCTCGACGACCTGGTCGCGCTGCTCGACCTGGAGCGGCTGGAGGACAACCTGTTCCGCGGGGTCAGCCCGCCCGAGTCGCTGCCGCGGGTGTTCGGCGGTCAGGTGGCAGCGCAGGCGCTGGTCGCGGCCGGGCGCACGGTGCCCGAGGACCGGGGTGTGCACTCGCTGCACGCGTACTTCATCCGGCCCGGGGACCCGAGCATCCCGATCGTCTACGAGACCGAGCGGGTCCGGGACGGGCGCTCGTTCACCACGCGGCGGGTGCTCGCGATCCAGCGCGGCGAGCCGATATTCGCGCTGTCGGCGTCGTTCCAGATGGCCCAGGAGGGCCTGGTGCACTCCGAGCCGATGCCGCTCGGGCTGCCCGGCCCCGACGACGTCGAGGACCTGGGGGAGCGGGCCCTGCGCGGCGACGGCGGGTGGCTGGCGAACCTGCCCCGCCCGCTGGACATCCGGCTGATCGACGAGCCGATCTGGTCGCAGCGCCGCACCGGGGCCTCCGACGAGCCGATGCGGCTGTGGCTGCGCGCCGACGGCGTGCTGCCCGCCGACCCGCTGCTGCACGTCTGCCTGCTCACCTACGCCAGCGACCTCACCCTGCTCGGCTCGGTCGTCGCCCGGCACGACGTGCCGTCCACCGGCATCCAGATGGCCAGCCTGGACCACGCGATGTGGTTCCACGAGCCGTTCCGCGCCGACGAGTGGCTGCTCTACGAGTGCTTCTCCCCGGCGGCGTCCGGCGGGCGCGGGCTGGGCAGCGGGCGCTTCTTCACCGCCGACGGCCGGCTGGTCGCGACGACCATGCAGGAGGGCCTGGTACGCCTGCCGAAGGCCTCCGGCTGATCGCCGGGGCAGGATGGGGGCGTGAGTGACGCCGAGCAGCACGAACCGGACCGCGCCTGGGGTTTCCGCACCCGGGCCGTACACGCCGGGACGGTGCCGGACGCGGCCACCGGGTCCCGCGCCGTGCCGATCCACCAGACCACCAGCTACGTCTTCCGCGACACCGACGACGCCGCGGCACTGTTCGCGCTGCAGAAGTACGGGCTGATCTACTCCCGCATCGCGAACCCCACGGTGTCCGCGCTGGAGGAACGCCTGGCCAGCCTGGACGGCGGCATCGGCGCGGTGTGCACGGCGTCGGGCCAGTCGGCGGAGTTCCTCACCTTCGCCGCGCTCGCCGGGGCCGGGGACCACGCCGTCGCCGCGGCCGGGCTCTACGGCGGCACCATCACCCAGCTCGACGTGACGCTGCGCCGCTTCGGCGTCGACACCACCTTCGTCGCAGGCACCGACCCGGCCGACTACGCCGCGGCCATCCGCCCGGAGACGAAGTTCGTGTTCGCCGAGGTGATCTCCAACCCCGGCGGCGAGGTCACCGACATCTCCGGGCTCGCCGAGGTCGCGCACGCCGCAGGCGTCCCGTTGATCATCGACGCGACCCTGGCGACGCCGTACCTGTGCCGGCCGATCGAGTTCGGCGCCGACATCGTCATCCACTCGGTCACCAAGTTCCTCGGCGGGCACGGCACCACCCTGGGCGGCGTCGTGATCGAGGCGGGCACGTTCGACTGGGGCAACGGCAACTTCCCCGGCATGACCGAGCCGGTCCCGTCCTACGGCGGGCTGTCCTGGTGGGGGAACTTCCAGGAGCTCGGGTTCCTCACCAAGCTGCGCGCCGAGCAGCTGCGCGACGTCGGGGCGACGCTGTCCGCGCACTCGGCGTTCCTGCTGATGCAGGGCGTGGAGACGCTGCCGCAGCGGATGCCCGCCCACGTCGCGAACGCCCGGCACGTCGCCGAGTGGCTGGAGGCCGACCCGCGGGTGGAGTACGTGACCTGGGCCGGGCTGGCGTCGCACCCGCACCACGACCGGGCCGAGCACTACCTGCCCGACGGGCCCGGCGCGGTGTTCGCGTTCGGTGTCCGCGGTGGCCGCGAGGCCGGGGCCCGGTTCATCGAGTCCGTGCAGCTGTGCAGCCACCTCGCCAACGTCGGCGACGCCCGCACCCTGGTCCTGCACCCGGCGTCGACGACGCATCAGCAGCTGACCACCGAGCAGCTCGAGCAGGCAGGCGTCCCCGCCGACATGATCAGGATCTCGGTGGGTCTGGAGGACCCGGAGGACATCGTCTGGGACCTCGACCAGGCACTGACCGCGGCCGTGAAGGAGGCGTGAGCGTGAGCGAGACCTGGGAGAACCCGCCCGCGTGGCGGCGGCAGCAGATCCTGCGCGCCACCCGGACCGTCGCGGTGGTCGGGGCGAGCGCGAACCCGGCCCGGGCCAGCAACTTCGTCGCCACCTACCTGCTGGCCTCCACCGGCTACGACGTCTGCTTCGTCAACCCGAACGCCACCGAGATCCTCGGCCGCCCGGTGTACGCCTCGCTGGCCGACCTGCCGGTGACCCCGGACCTGGTCGACGTGTTCCGCAGGCCGCAGGACCTGCCCGGGGTGCTCGACGACGTCCTGGCCCTCGACCCGCGGCCGCGCACGTTCTGGCTGCAGTTCGGCCTGTTCGACGCCGCCCTGGCCCGCCGCGCCGAGGCCGCCGGGCTGGAGGTGGTGATGGACCGGTGCCTCAAGGTCGAGCACGCCCGGTTCGCCGGGGGACTGCACCTGGCCGGGTTCGACACCGGGGTGATCAGCGCGCGGCGCCGCGAATGAGGACACCCTCCGTGTGGTCCTGACCACCTGAAGCGATCCGTGTGCTCCCCGTCGCGGTGCGCGAGCCGCGACGGGGCTAGGGTCCGGGGCGTGTCTGCTACCCCCGTTTCCGTCACCGTCACCGGAGCCGCTGGCCAGATCGGTTACGCGCTGCTCTTCCGGATCGCCTCCGGGCAGCTGCTGGGGCCCGACACCCCGGTCAAGCTGAACCTGCTGGAGATCCCGCAGGCCGTGAAGGCCGCCGAGGGCACCGCGATGGAGCTCGACGACTGCGCCTTCCCGCTGCTGCGCGGCATCGACATCCACGACGACGCCACGCCGGCCTTCGACGGCGCCAACGTCGCCCTGCTCGTCGGCGCGCGCCCCCGTACCAAGGGCATGGAGCGCGGCGACCTGCTCGAGGCCAACGGCGGCATCTTCGGCCCGCAGGGCAAGGCCATCAACGACGGCGCCGCGAGCGACATCCGCGTCCTCGCCGTCGGCAACCCGGCCAACACCAACGCCCTCATCGCCCAGGCGGCCGCCCCGGACGTCCCGGCCGACCGCTTCACCGCGATGACCCGCCTGGACCACAACCGTGCGCTGGCCCAGCTGTCGAAGAAGCTGAACGTCGGCCTCGACGACATCAAGAAGCTCACGATCTGGGGCAACCACTCCGCCACCCAGTACCCCGACCTGTTCCACGCCGAGGTCGGCGGCAAGATCGCCGCCGAGCAGGTGGACGAGGACTGGCTGGTCAACGACTTCATCCCGACCGTCGCCAAGCGCGGCGCCGCGATCATCGAGGCCCGCGGCGCGTCCTCGGCCGCGTCGGCCGCGAACGCCGCCATCGACCACGTGTACGACTGGGTCAACGGCACCCCGGAGGGCGACTGGACCTCCGCCGCGATCCCGTCCGACGGGTCCTACGGCGTCGCCGAGGGCATCATCTCCTCGTTCCCGGTCACCTCCGAGGGCGGCGAGTGGAAGATCGTCCAGGGGCTGGACATCGACAACTTCTCCCGTGGCCGCATCGACGCCTCCGTCGACGAGCTCCTCGAGGAGCGCGACGCGGTGAAGAAGCTCGGGCTCATCTGATCCCGGTCCGATCCCCGGCGCAGCATCTCCGTCGCTGCGCCCCGCGCACAGCGCATCACGCGGCCGCGGTCACCTTGTCCGAGGTGGTCGCGGCCGCGTCGCGTCGTGGGGGTCGCGTCGTTGGGGGCCGCACCCGCACCCGCACCCGCACCCGCACCCGCGCCCGCGCTCGCGCCGTGCCGTGTCGTGGAGGCCGCGTCGTGCAGCGCCGTCGCGGCCGCGCGCGTCGCGGGAGGCGTGGCGCGCCGGGACTCAGTCCAGCCGTGCGCCGGTGGCCCCGTCGAACAGGTGCACCCGCTCGGGGTCCGGTGCCAGCCGCACCGCCGCCCCGCGTGCCGGCATCGCCCGCGGGTCCACCCGGGCCACGAACGTGCTGCCGCCGGGCGCGCTGCCGTGCACGTACGCGTCCGCCCCCAGCTCCTCGACGACGTCGACGGTCGCCTCCACGCCACCGGTGTCCACGATCCGCAGGTCCTCCGGCCGGACCCCGACCGTCACCGACCCGGACGACCCCCGCGGCACGGCGATCGTGCTGTCCCCGAGGGACACCCGCCCGTCGGAGACCGGCAGCGTCACCAGGTTCATCCCCGGTGACCCCACGAACCCGGCGACGAACGCGTTCGCCGGGTGGTCGTAGAGCTCCCGCGGCGGTGCGCACTGCTGGAGCACCCCGTGGTCGAGCACGGCGACGCGGTCGCCCATCGTCATCGCCTCGACCTGGTCGTGGGTGACGTACACGGTGGTCACCCCGAGCCGCCGCTGCAGCGACGCGATCTGCGTCCGGGTGGAGACCCGCAGCTTCGCGTCCAGGTTCGACAGCGGCTCGTCCATGCAGAACACGGCGGGCTCGCGCACGATCGCCCGGCCCATCGCGACCCGCTGCCGCTGCCCGCCGGACAGCGCCCGCGGCTTGCGCTGCAACAGCTCCGTCAGGTCCAGGATCCCGGCGGCCTCGTCCACCCGCCGGGCGATCTCCGCGCGTGGCCTGCCGGCGTTGGCCAGGGCGAACCCCATGTTCCGCTCGACGGTCATGTGCGGGTAGAGCGCGTAGTTCTGGAACACCATCGCGATGTCGCGGTCCTGCGGCCGGACGTCGGTGACGTCGCGGTCGCCGATCCGGATGCTGCCGGAGTCGACGTCCTCGAGCCCGGCCAGCATCCGCAGCGAGGTCGACTTCCCGCACCCCGACGGCCCGACGAGCACCAGGAACTCGCCGTCGGCGATCTCCAGCTCCAGCTCGTCGACGGCCGGGCGGTCCGCCCCCGGGTAGGTCCGGGTGGCCTTCTCGTACCCGACCGAGGCCATGCTCGTCAGCTCGCCAGCCGGCAGATCGCGAACGCCTCGGCCGGCACGGTGAACGAGTCGTCCTCGCTCTGCGTCGGCTCCGAGGCCAGCAGGATCTGGGTGATCGTCGCGCCCAGCGACAGCGTCACCGGCTCCGGCCCGAGGTTCACCACGATCCGCATCGCCCCCCGCGCGACGACGAGCGTGCGCGCCGCCTCGTGCACGTCGACGCCGACCGAGTCCAGCCACGGGTCGGACAGCTCCGGGCAGCTGCGCCGCAACGCGATCAGCTCCCGGTACATCCGCAGCAGCGTCGCGTGCGGCTCGACCTCGGCCTCGTCCCAGTCCAGCGTGGAGTCGATCACCGTGGACTCGGCGCCGGGGTCGGGCACCTCGGCGGCGTCGGACCAGCCGTGGTCGGCGAACTCCTGGCGCCGCCCGTCACGCACCGCCTGCCGCAGGCCCGGGTCGGGGAAGCGGGAGAAGAACTGCCACGGCGTCCGCGCACCCCACTCCTCACCCATGAACAGCATCGGGGTGAACGCCGAGGTGAACAGCAGCGCCGCCCCGCAGGCCAGGATGCCGGGGGAGACGCTGTGGGTGATCCGGTCGCCGGTGGCCCGGTTGCCGACCTGGTCGTGGTTCTGCAGGTAGGTGACCAGCCGCGAGCCCGGGATCTTCCCGGTGTCGATGGCCGCGCCGTGGCTGCGCCGCCGGAACGACGACCAGGTGCCCTCGTGCAGGAAGCCGCGGGTGAGCACGTGCGCGAGTCCGTTGAGCCCGGCGTCGGCGAAGTCGCCGTAGTAGCCCTGGCTCTCCCCGGTGAGCACCGCGTGCAGGCAGTGGTGCACGTCGTCGGCCCACTGGGCGTCGAGGCCGTAGCCGCCGCCCTCCCGGGAGGTGATCAGCCGCGGGTCGTTCAGGTCGGACTCGGCGATCAGCGACAGCGGCCGACCGACGTGGCACTCCAGCGCGGTCACCTCGACGGCCAGCTGCTCCAGCACGTGCTGGGCGCGGGTGTCGCGCAACGCGTGCACGGCGTCGATCCGCAGGCCGTCGACGTGGAAGTCGCGCAGCCACATGAGCGCGTTGTCGATGACGTAGCGGCGGACCTCGTCGGACTCCGGGCCGTCGAGGTTCAGCGACGGGCCCCAGATGTTGGAGCCTGCGAAGTACGGCGCGAACCGGTCCAGGTAGGCCCCGGACGGGCCCAGGTGGTTGTAGACGACGTCGAGCACGACGCCCAGGCCGCGGGCGTGACAGGCGTCGACGAACCGCTTGAACGCGTCCGGGCCGCCGTAGTTCTCGGTGACCGCGTACCAGCCGACGCCGTCGTAGCCCCAGTTCACCGGCCCGTCGACGGCGTTGACCGGTAGCACCTCGACCAGGCCGACGCCCAGCGAGGCCAGGTGGTCGAGCTTGGCGATGGCCGCGTCGAAGGTGCCCTTCTCGGTGAACGTGCCGATGTGGCACTCGTAGAGCACCGAACCGGCGAGCGCGCGGCCGGTCCAGCCGTCGTCGGTCCACCAGAAGGTGTCCTGGTCGTAGACCCGGGAGCGCTCGTGCACGCCCTTGGGCTGCCAGGTCGACCGCGGGTCCGGCAGCGGGCGCGGATCGTCGTCGAGCAGGAACGCGTAGTCGGTGCCGTGGCCGTGGTCGGGCAGGTCCGCGCGCCACCACCCGCCCGGCGCGGGCTGCAGGGGCAGCCGCTGGTCGCCGATCAGCACACTGACCCGGTTCTTGCCGGGGGCCCACACCGAGAACTCCGTCACGGTGAGCGATCCTCCCGTACCGGACCGGGTCCGCGCGCCTCCGGCCCGTGGTGGCACCGCTCACCCCGCCCGGATCTACCCTGTACGGGTGAGCTACCCGGACTCCGCGGCCGACCCGGCCGGCGACCAGATCGATCCCGACGACAGCTACGAGACCGACGACCAGCTCCAGCCCGAGGACACCCTCCTCGACGACGGGCTGGACGACGAGCTCGACGACGGCTCCGCCGCCCCCACCCGCCCCAGCGAGTGGGACGACAGCGAGGACGAGTCCCTCGACGAGCAGCTCTCCGAGGAGGAGCCCGACACCTGGGCCGAGGAGGTGAACGCCGCCGAGTCCGACGAGGACGACCCGGCCGAGGACCGCTACGACCTCGTCGACGACGGCGACGACACCTTCGACGAGGAGGTCGGCGACCGCCGCGTCGAGCAGGTCCGCACCCGCGACGAGGCCTGAGCGGGGCGGGCATCGCCCGCCGTGCCCGGCCGCCGTGCCCGGCCGCCGTGCCAGGCCCGCCGTGCCCGGGCGTCGTGCCCGGCCCACCGTGCCAAGCCGCTGTGCCCGCCGTACCCGGCCCGGCATCTCGGCCATCTCGGGGGCGAGGTGGAGGCGCCGTTCGTCGCTCGTCGTCAGCTGGTCGCGGTGAGCTCCCGGTCTGCGGGAGCTCACCGCGAGGACGGCGGTCACCGGCCGGCGGACGGGCTCAATGAACGCGTAGACGACGCCGACGCCGAGGTCGGCGTCCCCATGTACGTCCCTGCTTACGTTCTGCGCCGAGACGCAGTACTTGATCGGTTCCCATGACCCGGCTCTCCCGTCGTGGGCCGGTCTCGGAACCAGACAGACTCGGAACCCGACTCGGGACCCGACTCGGAACCGGCTCCGGAACCCGGTCTCAGAACGGGGCCGGGGTGTCGTCCTCGCCGTCGCGCGGTTCCGGGATCAAGGGTTCCCCGTCGCCTGTGGGGCGAGTGAACCTGGTCCGGACGCTGGGCACGTCGGTGCCGGTATCGGCGTCGGGGTCGATCACCCGCCGCTCCGCGACGCCCTCGGTCACCACGGTGTCTTCGGTGAAGACGCGGTAGTCCTTCGGATACGTCGTCGACTGATACCCGTCCGGGCTGATCCAGGTCAGTCCACCGTCGGGGCGTACCAGTGCGTGCCAGCCGGTGACGTCCTTGAGCTTGTGATGCCGTTGACACAGGCCAAACAAGTTGTCGTCGACGGTGTGGCCGTCCTTGCCCCAGTCCTGGTGATGATCCAGATCTCGGATCCGGCGTTCGCAGTTCGGACCACGACAGGTGCCGTCACGTCCGTGGACGTGGTCGTGCAGGTTCGCCGGTGGCCGGTAGGTGTTGCGTCCGTAGTCGAGGAGTTGTCCGGTGGCGGGGTCGGTGACCAGGCGTTTCCAGTCGCCTCCGGCGGCGAGGGCGCGGGCGGTGGTGGCGGGGATGGGTCCGTGGCCGGTGATTTCCCCGGGTCGGTTACCGCCGAGCAGGGTGTCGAGGCCGACCACGACCTGGATCAGCGGTTTGCGGCCGATCGTGGCGTTCGGGTCGGGCTTGTGGGCGAGGACTTCGGCGACGGCGGTGGCGATGATCTCGGGGTCCACTCCGGTCGGCTCGTCGGTCGCTGCGCCGGTCTCTGTGCCTGTCGTCGACTCCGTGACCTGCGCGGTCTCAGTATCTGCTGCGGTGCCGGTGGATCGACGCTCGGTGATCACGCTGGTGACCGCGGAGGCCACTGCGGAGAGGTTGGTGATCGTGACCGTGCCCTGCAGCAGTTCGTGGGCCAGATCGCAGCGCCGCTGTGCCAGCGTCCGCGGATCCTCGGTGCCCAGTGAGCGGGCGAGGCGGTCCAGGGAGTTCCAGGACGCTTCGGTCTGCGCCGCCGAGCCGGACAGCCACAGTGAGCCCATGCCGTTGTCGCTGCGGCTGATCGACACCTCGCGGTCGTCGAACGCCCGCTGATGACGCTTGGACGCACCCTCGGGATCGGTCCGGTGGATCGCGGTGCGCAACCGGGCGCGGAGCCGGGTCTGGGTGATCGTGGAGGCGCCGGGCAGGATCGCGGCCTGCACCGTCCGGGCGGCATCGTCGTCGAGGACCTGGGTGGACTCGGCGATCGCTTCGGCGCCACGTTCCCCGATCCGCCCGGCCTCCCATTCGGCGAGGGTCTCGGGCAGCACCCGGTAGAGGCGTTCGGCCATGCCGAGCTCGCCGCGGGCCTGGTCCTCGGTCAGGTGCGTCGCCATGGCCACCTGCGACGGTAGCCAGCGGGCCACCGGCACCGGAGTCTTCCCGGCAGCGTCGGGGACGGGTGCGGTGCTGCCGGGTGGGTGTCGTTCGACCAGGGCGCCGAGCAGGCGGGTGCGGACCGCACCGGCCCAGCGTTCCAGCTGCACGGCGGCTTCGACGGTCTTCAGGAGGTCGCGGTCGGACAGGTCGCCGGGTACGGCGGCGGTGGTCTCGCACAACGCGGCGAGGGTCCCGCCGGGCGGCATGTGCCCGGCGAGTGCCTCTTCGACCGTTGTGTCGACCACGTGTTCGATTCTACCGGAGTGTGCAGTCAGTTCTCCAGTAAAAGTTGCGGTCATTCGGCGCAGGGATCCGGCCGTTGGCCGGAGCGCGGCACGTGTTCCGGCGGCCGGGGGCCACGTGGGCCGGCCGTTCGTTCACGGTGCGGAACTCGGAGGCCATGCGCCTCGTCCGCGGGTGCTTCTCCTCGGTGTCCCCACCGGTGTCCGACAGCGCGCTCTCCCGGGCCCGCCTCGGCCGGCCCGGTAGCCGCCGTGCAGGCCCTGCTGCGAATCGTCAAGGCCTCCCCGCTCGACCGGTGGGCGTGGGCGGGGGCCGATGGACGGGGCCGACCCGGAACGTCTCGTCGACGCCGGCAGCCGGTCGTCAGTCGTCTTCGACGACGAGCAGCGTCGCGCCGCCGGTGGCGAAGTTGGCGAGGTCGGCGATCGTCGACCGGCCGTCCTCGGACTCGATCCCCGCTCGTAGCGCCGCGAGGTCGTCGTAGCTCATCTGCGAGACGCGGTAGTACGGCGCCCTGCTGCCGTCCGCGAGCTCGACGACACGCGAGTTCTGGGCGTCACGCACGTTGGGCATGTGCTTCACGGCGTAGGGGATGTGGGTGCTCGCGTAGTAGTCCTCGAACGCCGCGGCATCGTCGGGATGCCCGTAGAGGATCACGAGTCGCGCGGTCACGGCCGCCTCGGAATTCGATATAGACTCACTAAAGTGACGGTACACGGGCGGCGCACGACCCGCAGGCAAACCGGCGCCGTGCGCCGTTACGACTCGCCGCAGCGGCGCGCACGGGCCGAGGCGACCCGCGCCGCTGTTGCCACCGCGGCACGGCGCTTGTTCGCCGAACGCGGCTGGTCCGGCACGACGGTGCGCGACGTCGCGCGCGAGGCCGGTGTGTCGGAGCCCACCGTGTACGCGACCTATGGCAACAAAGCCGGCCTGGCGAATGCGCTCGTCGATGCGATCGCATCGACTGCAGATCGCGACCAGCAAGCCGCCGAGCTGTCGACCGCCGAAGGAGACCCGGCCGCGCAGCTCGCAGCGATGATCGGCTTCGACCGAAGGCTGTACGAGCACGGCGGCGGCGTACTCGCCGCGCTGCGCGACGCCGGCCGCTCGGAACCCGACCTCGCCGCCGCCTACGAGTCCGCCCGAGCCCACGCCGACCACGTGCGCCACGCGGTGCTTGCCACCTGGCCGCGCGGGGCACTGCGCGCCGGACTCGACCAGAACCAGGCCGTCGACACCTACGCCGCGCTGTGCAACATCGATGTCTACCGCGTGCTCACCGGCGAACGCGGCTGGTCACCGGACCGCGTCGAAGCCTGGCTGCACCAGACGCTGTGCCAACTCCTGCTCGCCTGACACCACAGTCCCACGATCGCCGGGTGCCGTCCTAGACCAGCACCGCGACGACGCACACGGCTGCAGCCACACCTGTCCCGGCCCGCGGAGCGGACGTTGCCGTTCCCGCCTGAGACGTATGGCGGTCAGCCGGCCGGCTGTGCCGCCGACATACGCGTTCAGGCAGGCCGCACCAGCAGCGCCACCGGATAGCGGTCCAGCAGCTCCGCCAGCCGCGGAGCCGGACCGTTCACCGGCCGGTTCGCGACCATGTCGTGCCAGTCGTCGAACCCGCCCGGCAGCGGCAGGGTGGTGTCCCCCCACCCGCCGCGCCGGGCGAGGCCCTCGGGCAACCGGGTCGCGACGGCGACCATCGCGCCGCCCCCGCGGGAGAACGCGACGGCGTGCCCGGCGGCCTCGCCCTGGGCGTCGATCCGGCCGTAGCCGGAGAACAGCTCCGGGCGGAACCGGCGCAGCCGGGCCACCGCGGCGGTGACCAGCAGCTTCGCCGCACCGTCGGCGTCGACCGGCGGCTGCCAGCCCTCGTCGAGGCGGGCGAGCAGCCGGGAGCGCTCCTCGATGTCCACCGGGCGCCGGTTGTCCGGGTCGACCAGCGAGTACTCGAACAGCTCGGTGCCCTGGTAGACGTCCGGCACACCCGGCCCGGCCATCTGCAGCAGCTTCTGGCCCAGCGAGTTGGAGCGGCCGGGGCCGGCGATCTCCTCGACGAACGCGTCGATCTCGGCGACCAGCTCGTCGTCGGCGAGGATCTCCCCGGGCCAGGCGGCGATCGCCTCGTCGACCTCGGCGACGGCCTCGGTGTGCGAGGTGACCAGCTTGGCCTCCTTCGAGGCCTTGCCCAGGTAGCCGGCGAGCCGCTCGGCGGAGATCGGCCACGCCCCGACGACGCTCTGCCAGGCCAGCAGCTCCAGCGACCGGTCGGGCAGCGGGTGGCGCACCGACCAGCAGCGCACCTTCTCCGCCCACTCCGCGGGCCGCTCGGCCAGCACGGCCAGCCGCGCGCGGACGTCCTCGGAGCGCTTGGTGTCGTGCGTGGACAGACAGGTCATGGTGCGCGACCTGCCGGCCTCGCGGTGCGCGAGCCCGGCGTGGAACTCGTCGGGGGAGACGCCGAAGCGGGCCGGGTCGCCACCGACCTCGTTGAGTGCGACGAACCGGTTGTACCGGTAGAACGCGGTGTCCTCGACGCCCTTCGCGGTCACCATCCCCGACGTCTGCTGCAGCCGGGTGGCGTAGAGCGATCCCGGGTCGCCGACCAGCCCGGCGTGCAGCGCGGTGATCACCGCGGCCAGGTCGGGGCGGCGGGTGCGGGCGGTGGCGACGGCGGTGTCGGCGTGCGCGCGGCCCTCGGCGATCTCCGGGGTCAGGTAGGACCGGTACACCGGGAACGCGCAGAGGAACTCCGACACCGCGTCGTGCAGGTCGCCCGCGGTGACGGTGGTGAGGTCGAGTCCGGTGAGCGCGTCGTCGGCACCCGGGCCTGCGCGGAACGCGTCGGCGATCCGCTCCACCTCGGCGACCAGGATCTCGTCGCAGACCAGGCGCTTGCCGTCGTACTCGACGGCGTGCGCGGACCGCTTCCCGCCGGTGTGCTCGGCGGTGAACTGGGTGAGCAGGCCGGCGCCGTCGGGGTCGACGAACACCCCGCACACCTCGCGCAGCGCCTCGTAGCCGGTCGTGCCGTCGACCGGCCAGGAGATCGGCAGGTCCTCGCCGACGGCCAGGATCTTCTCCACCAGCAGCCACTTGTCCGCGCCCAGCTCGGCGCGCAGCCTGCGGGCGTAGCCACCCGGGTCGGACAGGCCGTCCGGGTGGTCGACGCGCAGGCCCGCGACGGTGTCGTCGGAGCGGACGATCTCCAGGACCTTCCGGTGGGTGTCGTCGAACACCGCCGGGTCCTCGACGCGCACCGCGGCCAGATCGGAGACGTCGAAGAACCGCCGGTAGGTCAGCTCACCGGCACCGCGCTTCCAGGACACCAGCCGGTAGTGCTGGCGGTCGTGCACCTCCTGCGCGGTGGCGGTGCCCGTCTCGTCGGCGTCCGGCCCGGTGCCGGGCTCCACCGGGAAGCGGTGCTCGTAGTAGTGGAGCTCGGTGCCGTCGGCGGAGAGCTCCAGCTTGTTCAGAGCGCCCTCCTCGTCGGCGTCGAGCACCGGGAGCAGCAGCTTCTCCGCACCCCAGTCGACGTCGAAGTGGTCGGCCCACCGCGACGCCGCACCGTGCGTGAGCACGTCCCACCACCACGGGTTCTCCACCGGGGTGGCGACGCCGACGTGGTTGGGCACGATGTCGATCAGCATCCGCAGCCCGTGCTCGCGCAGCGTGCCGAGCAGGGTCCGCAGCGCCGCCTCGCCGCCGCGTTCGGCGGAGATCCGGGTCGGGTCGACGACGTCGTAGCCGTGGTTCGACCCGGTGCCCGACGCCAGCAGCGGCGAGGCGTAGAGCGCCCCGATCCCCAGCCGGTCCAGATAGCCGGTGATCGCGCGGGCGTCGTCGAACGTCCGCTCGGCGGAGAACTGCAGCCGGTAGGTGGACCCGGGAAGGCTCATGCGGTGGTGCCTCAGCCCTTCGATCGCAGGACGAGCAGGGAACGCGCGGGCAGGGTGAGCACCGAGCCCGCCGAGACCGGGTCGAGGTCCTCGCCGGAGCCGTTGGCGCCGGGCGGGTGCACCTCCCCGGAGTGGGTGTCGACGACGACCTCCCAGGCCTGGCCGAACTCGGCGGGCGGCAGGGTCGCGTCGATGTCCTCCCAGTAGGAGTTGAAGCAGAGCAGGAACGAGTCGTCGGTGATCCGCTGGCCGCGGTGGTCGACGTCGGCGATCTGCTCGCCGTTGAGGAACACGATCACGGCACGGCCCAGGTCGTTGTCCCAGTCCTCCTCGGTCATCTCCCGCCCGGCCGGGGTGAACCAGCCGATGTCGGCGATCGCGTCCGAGGTCGAGGAACGGCCGATCGGGCGCCCGGCGAAGAACCGGCGGCGGCGGAACACCGGGTGCGCGTGGCGCAGCGCGGCGACCCCGGCGGTGAACGCGGTCAGCCCCTCGTACTTGCCGGACTGCTCCCAGTCCAGCCAGGAGATCTCGTTGTCCTGGCAGTAGACGTTGTTGTTGCCGTCCTGGGTGCGGCCCAGCTCGTCGCCGTGCAGCATCATCGGCGTGCCCTGGCTGAGCAGCAGGGTGGCGAGGAAGTTGCGCTGCTGGCGGCCGCGCAGGTCGAGCACCGCCTCGTCGTCGGTGACGCCCTCGACGCCGCAGTTCCAGGAGCGGTTGTGGCTCTCGCCGTCGTTGCCGCCCTCGCCGTTGGCCTCGTTGTGCTTCTCGTTGTAGGAGACGAGGTCGGCCAGGGTGAAGCCGTCGTGCGCGGTCACGAAGTTGATCGACGCGTGCGGGCGGCGGCCGTCGGCCTGGTAGAGGTCCGAGCTGCCGGTGATCCGGGACGCGAACTCGCCGAGCGTGCCCTCCTCACCGCGCCAGAAGTCGCGCACCGTGTCGCGGTACTTGCCGTTCCACTCCGTCCACAGCGGCGGGAAGTTGCCGACCTGGTAGCCGCCGGGACCGACGTCCCACGGCTCGGCGATCAGCTTGACCTGCGAGATCACCGGATCCTGCTGGACGAGGTCGAAGAACGTCGACAGCCGGTCGACGTCGTAGAACTCGCGGGCCAGTGTCGAGGCGAGGTCGAAGCGGAAACCGTCGACGTGCATCTCGGTGACCCAGTACCGCAGCGAGTCCATGATCATCTGCAGGGTGTGCGGGTTCCGGACGTTCAGCGAGTTGCCGGTGCCGGTGTAGTCCATGTAGTAGCGGGTGTCGTCGTCGACCAGCCGGTAGTACGCGTGGTTGTCGATCCCGCGGAAGCACAGCGTCGGGCCCATGTCCGAGCCCTCGGCGGTGTGGTTGTAGACGACGTCGAGGATGACCTCGATGCCCGCGGCGTGCAGGTCGCGGACCATCGCCTTGAACTCCTGGACCTGCGAGCCGGCGCGCGCCGGGCCGGAGGCGTAGCCGTGGTACGGCGCCAGGAAGCCGATCGTGTTGTAGCCCCAGTAGTTGGAGAGGCCCTTCTCGATCAGGTGGTGGTCCTGCACGAACTCGTGCACCGGCATCAGCTCGACCGCGGTGATCCCGAGCCGCTTGTAGTGCTCGATCATCGCCGGGTGGGCGATGCCGGAGTAGCTGCCGCGCAGCTCCTCCTCGATGTCGGGGTGCTGCACGGTCAGGCCGCGCACGTGCGCCTCGTACACGACGGTCTCGTTGTACGGGATCTTCGGCGGGCGGTCCGAGCCCCAGTCGAAGTAGGGGTTCACCACGACCGACTTCGGCACGTGCGGCGCGGAGTCGGTGTCGTTGCGCGAGTCCGGGTCGCCGAAGTTGTAGCCGAACACGGCCTCGTCCCAGTCCACCGGGCCGTCGACGGCCTTGGCGTAGGGGTCGATGAGCAGCTTGTTCGGGTTGCAGCGCAGGCCCTGCTCGACGTCGTAGGGGCCGTGCACGCGGAAGCCGTAGCGCTGGCCGGGCTCGACGTTGGGCAGGTAGCCGTGCCAGACGAAGCCGTCGACCTCGGTCAGCGGCACCCGGGTCTCGGCGAGCCCGCCGGGCGCGTCGGGGTCGGGGTCGAACAGGCACAGCTCGACCTTCTCCGCGACCTCGGAGAAGAGGGCGAAGTTGGTGCCGGTGCCGTCGTAGCTGGCACCCAGCGGGTAGGCGTGCCCGGGCCAGGGCTGCATCAGTGGTCCTCTCGTCGCGACCCGGCCAGCGGCCGTGGTGCGCGCTCCAACCTATCGGGGTGGACGGCGTCGTCGCAGGCTCCGCGCCCGGCCGGGGGCCGGGTGGGGACGCAGATCACCGGACACCCCCTCGCGGAGGTCCCGGAAGGGGGTGTGCGGCGGTGTCGTGGAAGGTGTCGTGGAAACCGGTGTGGTGGCAGGCGGTCAGGAGTCCGCGAGGCGGGCCGGGAAGCCACCGGTCGCGACCGGGCTCCACCGGGCCGGGGTGATCCGGATGAGCGCCTTGCCCTGGTCGGACATCGCCCGCCGGTACTCGTCCCAGTCGGGGTGCTCGCCGGAGATCGCGCGGAAGTAGTCGACCAGCGGCTCGAGGGCGTCGGGCAGGGTCAGCAGCTCGGCGTCGCCCTCGACCTGGACCCACGCGGCGTCGAACTCGTCGGAGAGCACCAGCACCGCGGCCCGGCCGTGCCGGGCGACGTTGGCCGACTTGGCCCGCTCGGGGTAGGTCGAGATGACGATCCGGCCCTCGTCGTCGACGCCGCCGGTGACCGGGGACGCCTGCACACCGCCGTCGGACCGGGTGGTCATCAGGACCATGTGGTGGCGCGGGCGGACGAACTCCAGCAGCTCATCGGACCCGACGCGGGTGTTCGTGGCGACGGAACGTGGCATGGGCCAACCCTAGAACCGCCCCGACCGGCCTGCCCGACCGGCGCCCGGCGCGGTCGACCGTCCCCCGGGCCCCGCCGCATGCTCTAGGGTCCGGCCCCGTGAGCAGCGTCTTCACGAAGATCATCAACGGTGACATCCCGGGCCGGTTCGTCTGGTCCGACGACCAGTGCGTGGGGTTCCTCTCGATCAACCCCCTCGGGCCGGGGCACACGCTCGTCGTGCCGCGCGAGGAGGTCGACGAGTGGCTCGACGCGAGCCCTGAGCTGAACGAGCACATCGCAGGCGTGGCCCGCCTGATCGGCCGCGCGATCCGCGACGTCTGGACCCCGCCGCGGGTCGGGACCATGATCGCCGGCTTCGAGGTACCGCACATGCACGTCCATGTCTTCCCGGCGTGGGACATGACGGCCTTCGACTTCGCCAACGCCGCCGCGGACACCGACGCGACCGAGCAGGACGCCCACGCGGAGTCCCTGCGCGCCGCGCTCAAGGGCCACGGCCACGGGGAGTTCGTCCCCGAAAGCTGATCTCCCCCGGCGGCTCCCTCGGGTGGGGGAGCCGCCGCATCAGCACCCGGCGACCAGGTCCGCCCGTTCGTCGTGCGCAGGGGGCCGTCCGGCGGCACGACCGTGTCCCGACCTGACGCCGTACGGTCGTGTATCTACGCTCGACGGGACGCGTCGGACGCCCGGGTGATCACCGGGCGTCCGGTTCCGCGGCGTCCAGACCACGGCGCCGAGCCGGTGCCGGTCCGTGTCCGGTCCCCATGTCCGGGCATGCACACGTCTCATCGGGTGTCGCAGGTTTCCGAGCTGGGCGAAAGGATCCGGAGCACCGATGGTGAGCACCGGCGCGGACGCCTCCGGCCCCGAATCGTCCCCCGAGCCGATGCCCGAGTCCGCGACCGGGTCGCAGGCCGGGCCCGCGGAGGGCCGGTGGGCACAGCGGCTTGCCCTGCTGCGCCACCGTGACTTCCGTTACCTCTGGCTGGCCGAGATCCTCTCCGTGGCCGGTGACCAGGTCGCCCGGGTCGCGCTCACCGTCCTGGTGCTGCAGCGGACCGGGTCGATCGCCGGGTCGGCCGCGGTCTACGCCCTGACCTTCCTGCCCGCCCTGCTGGGCGGCATGTTCCTCGGTCATCTCGCCGACCGGTTCGCCCGGCGCACCGTCATGGCCGCGTGCGACCTCGTGCGGTGCGTGCTGGTCGCGCTCATGGCCGTGCCGGGGATCCCGCTGCCGGTGGTGTGTGCGCTGCTGGTGGTGACGGTGCTGCTGACCGGCCCGCACGGAGCGGCCCGCTCGTCGGTCCTGCCGGACATCCTCGGCGGGAACCTGCTGCCACAGGGGATCGCCCTGCGGCAGGTGTCCGCGCAGCTCGCGCAGGTCGTGGGCTTCGCCTGTGGCGGTGTCCTGGTCGCGGCCGCGACCCCGGCCGGGGCGCTGCTGATCGACTCGGTGACCTTCGCGGTGTCCTCGCTGCTGGTCGCGTTCGGGGTCCGTGCGGCCGCCGCGGTCCGCCCGGCGGAGGCCACCGGGGCATCCGGTGCGGCCGGGCCCTCCCGCTCCGCGGAGGATCCCGATGCCGCGGCGGCCGACCTCGCCGTGGATGCGGGCCTGCCCACCGGCTCCGATCCCACCGGCTCCGATCCCACCGGCCCCGATCCCACGGGCACCGATCCGGCCGGTGGTGCGCCGGAGGGGAAGCGGCGCGCGCTCGCCGACCCGCGCACCGGGCTCCGGACGGTGCTGCTCCACCCGCGCCGCCGCTACACCGCGCTGATGTCCTGGCTGATCGGCATCTACGTGCTCCCCGAGGCGCTCGCCGCCGGATACGCGGCCCAGCTGGGTGCCGACCCCGCCGACACCGGGATCCTGATGGCAGCCGGCCCGGTCGGCAGCGTCGTCGGCGGTGCGCTGTTCGCGTTCGCGATCCCGGCCGCCCGCCGCGAGTCGTGGATGGTGCCGCTCGCCGTCGGGGCGGCGGTGCCGTTGACGCTGACGCCGCTGGCCACCGGCATGTGGGCGGCGTTCGCGCTCTGGACGGTGTCCGGTGCCTGCGCGATGGCCTCGATGGTGCAGGCCCAGACCGGCTTCATCCGGGCCACGCCGTCGGAGGTCCGCGGCCGCGCGGTCGGGGTGGCGGCCTCCGGGCTCATGGCCTCGCAGGGCGTCGCGATCCTGCTGGCAGGCATCGTCGCGCAGTGGAGCGCACCGGCCGAGGCACTCGCCGCGTTCGGGGTGCTCGGCGTGCTGCTCACGCTGATGCTGTTCACACTGGGCCGGTCCGGCCGGGTGGTGGCGGACGAGGCGGCGGGGGCCACCGGATGACCCGGGAGCCGGATGTGGTGGCCTGCGGACGATCCGGGGTGGTGCGGCGGTGACGTTCCGTGGGCATGCCCGGCGGTACCGCGTCTTCCGGATCGACGAGTGGCCCGTCCGCCGCCAGCCGACGGCCACCCTGGTCCTGCTCACCGCGGTCGAGGTCGCCGCAGGGGTGCTGGTACTGATCGGGCTGCTGCGGCTGCCCCCGGACGCGACGACCGGGCGCGAGGTCCTCGGTGCCGTCGCGCTGGCCGTGCTGGGCATGCTCCAGACCGAGCTCGCGACGGGCATCGAACGCGTCCGCCGCCGGGTGGCGCACAGCTCGTACTTCGACCTGTCGAGCGTCTGGACCTTCGCCGCGGCGCTGCTGCTGCCCGCGGGGCTGGCCGGGCTCGTCGTCGCCGCGATCTACGGACACCTGTGGTGGCGGGTGTGGCGCCCGGCCGGGGCCGCGCTGCACCGGCACGTGTTCACCATGGCGACGGTGGTGCTGGCCGCGATGGCGGTGTCCGTGCTGGTCCCCCACGGGGTGCAGGGGATCGTCTCCGTCGGCACCATCGCCTCGCGGATCGCCGGATGCGGCATCCTGCTCGTGGCGATGCTGGTGTACGTGCTGGTCAACCAGGTGCTGGTCGCGGCGGCACTGGCCACGTCGTCGAGCACCCGGGTCCCGCTGCGGTCGATGATGGGGGACTGGGACGACCACGTCCTCGAGCTCGCGACGCTGTGTCTCGGGGCGCTGGCGTCGCTGGCCGCGACCCGCGAGCCGGCGCTGACCCTGCTGGTCCTGCCGCCGCTGCTGGTGCTGCACCGCGCGGTGCTGATCCGCCAGCTGGAGGAACGCGCCAACACCGACGCCAAGACCGGGCTGCTCACCGCCGCGGCCTGGCGCAGCCGCGCACACCGCGGGATGGTCCGCAGCCGCCGCCAGCGGACGACGGCGGCGCTGCTGATCCTCGACGTCGACCACTTCAAGGTCGTCAACGACACCCACGGCCACCTCGCCGGGGACGAGGTGCTCTCGGCCATCGCCGGGACGCTGCTCGCCGAGGTCCGCGACGCCGACCCGGTCGGCCGCTTCGGCGGGGAGGAGTTCGTCGTCCTGCTGGTGGGGCTGCCCGACGGCCCGGACGGCCGGGTGCAGGCCCAGGCCGCCGCGGAGCGGATCCGGCGGACCGTGCACACCCTCGACGTCCAGGTGGACGCCCCCGAGGGCGGGCTGACCGTCGGGGAGCTGAGCGTGTCGGTCGGCGTCGCCCTGCAGGGGCTCGACGGCGACGGGCTCGACGAGCTCCTGCAGGTCGCCGACTACGCCCTCTACGAGGCCAAACGCGCGGGCCGCAACCGGGTCCGGCTCGCCGGAGCCGGACCGGACCTGCCCGGCCCGCGCGTCTGAGCCCGTAGCGTCAGCGCCCGGCGGGCACGGTCACCGGCTCGCCGGCCCGCAGGGTCACCTCGGCGCCGTCGACCACGATCGTCAGCGAGGTGCCGGGCGCGGCGTCCAGGGTGAACGTCGACGCGTCGTGGCCCAGGTCGACCCGGATCGCGTCGCCCCGCCACCGCACCGTGAACCGCAGCCGCTCCCAGCGCTCGGGCAGCTGCGGCGCGAACGTCGGGCGCCCGCCCAGTACCCGCATCCCGCCGAAGCCGTGCACGGCGATCTGCCAGGTCCCGGCGGCCGCGGCGATGTGCATGCCGTCGGCGGTGTTGCCCTGGTTGTCGTCGAGGTCGACGTAGCCGGACCGCTCGAAGTAGCGCACCGCCATGCTCGGGTCGCCGACCTGCAGCCCGATGATCGCGTGGATCGACGGGCTCAGCGACGACTTGTGCAGCGTGCGTTCCTCGTAGAACTCGAAGTTCGCCCGCCGCGCCGCCTCGTCGTACTCGTCGGGCAGCAGGTACATCAGCATGAGCACGTCGGGCTGCTTGAGCAGCATCGTCGGCTCGCAGTTGAAGTGGTGGTAGCCCGCCGGGTAGCGGGGCATGTCGTTCTCGTCCCACGACTCGATGGGCACGTCGAGCCGGTCGAAGTAGCCGGTGAACTGCTCGACCACCCCGTCCGGCCGGACGACCGGGTCCACGATCCGGGCTGCCGTGTCGGCCCAGCCCGCGACCTCGTCGTCGTCGACACCCAGCTCGGCGACGATCACGGCGAGGCGCTCCGGTGCGGTCCGGGACAGGCGCTCGTGCACCGCGACGGCGTCGGTGAGGTTCCGGGCGACCATGCGGTTGGTGAAGGCGTTGTCCGCGACGTGGCTGTGGAACTCGTCCGGGCCCATGACGTCGTCGAGCCCGAGGCGCCCGCCCGGGCGCTCGTCGAGCCGCGACACCCAGTACCGGGCGGTCTCGAACAGGATCCCGGCGCCGGCGTCGAGCAGGAACGCCTCGTCCCCGGTGACGGCCACGTACTCGCCGACGGCGTGTGCGACGTCCGCGGTGACGTGCAGCTCCTCCTCCCGGGTCCAGAACCGGTCCTTGCCGTCCGGGGTCCAGCGCGGGCACTCCTCGAGACCGGTGTCGGCGGCCTCCCAGGCGTAGCGCGCGCCGCGGGTGCCGTAGCTCTCCGACAGCGCGCGGGCGCCGGGCAGCGTGTGGTGCCGGTAGCGCAGCAGCGACCGGGCCGCCTCGGGGTGGGTGAACAGGTAGAACGGCAGCAGCAGGATCTCCGAGTCCCAGAACACGTGGCCCCGGTAGCCCTCGCCGGACAGCGACTTCGCCCCGATGCTCACCGTCGGGTCGTCCGGGTTGGCGGCGATCTGCAGGTGGTAGGCGCCGAACCGCAGCGCCAGCGCGTCCTTCGCGTGCCCGGTGATCTCGATGTCGGCGTCGCGCCACTGCTCGCCCCACGCCGCGGTGCTCGCCCGCACGGCGTCGTCGAACGTCCGGCCGGTCACCGTCGCCCGTGCGCGCTCGCCCGGGTCGCCGGAGACGCCCGGGTCCCGGGAGGTGGCGACGCCGACGAGCTTGTCGACGGTCACGGCCTCCCCGGCTGCGGCCCGGAACTCGCACCGCCTGCCCGCCCGCTCGGCGCCGACCTGGTCGGTCGCCCGCTCGGGCTGCGGAGCGGTGGTCACGGTGAAGGCGTAGGCGACCCGGACGTCACGCTCGATCGTGCGGACGTCGGCCCAGCCGGTGCCGTCGCCGTGGAAGCCGACCCCGCGGACGTCGAGGTGGGTGGAGCGGGCCCACTTGTCCCACCGCTGCTGCGGCGCCAGGTCCAGCCCGTCCGGGTAGAGCGGGAGGCGTTCGAGGTTGCGCCGGTGTGCGTCCACCCCGCTGACGACGACGACGTCGGCGTCGTGCCCGAGCGGGGTCACCTCCACCCGCAACCCGGCCAGGTCCCGGTCCGCGACGCTCGCCAGCCGCAGGCTGCGCACCCGGGTGCGGCGCCCGTCCCGGTCGGCGAAGGTGGTGCTGCGGTGCAGGAGCCCGGTGCGCAGGTCCAGGACCCGCTCGTGCTCGACGACCTCGGCGGAGTCGACGTCGAGCCGCACACCGTGCACCCACACCTCGGTGTCCAGCCAGTCCGGGCAGTTCACCAGGTCGACGACGGGGGAGTCGTGCGCGTCGTACACCCCCGCCAGGTAGGTCCCCGACAGCGCGCCGAGGTGGCCCTCCTCCAGCGACCCGCGGGTCCCGAGCCGGCCGTTGCCGACGGTGAACACCGTCTCCCGGTACCCGGCGCGGGCCGGGTCGAAGCCGTGCTCGGCCAGCGTCCAGCCCGGCTCGCCCGACGGCGCGCCCAGGTGGTCGAGCCGCGGCACCGGTCCCGGCTCCGCCGCCTCGCCCGCGGGTGCGGCCTGCGCGGTCACGCGGGCTCCGCCCGCGTGTAGTCCTGCTCGCCGTACGCGGCCTCGATCTGCTTGGCCGTCCGCTCGAACGACAGGTACGACGTCAGGTCCGCGCCCCCGGCGCGCTGGGCTCCCATCGCGTTGCCGTAGTGCGCGGCCGCGACGAAGTCACCGAACATCAGGTGCCCGAACGCCATGCCTGCCGCGAACGAGTCGCCGCAGCCGGTGGTGTCGACGACGTCGTCGACCGGAATGCGGGGCACCAGGTGCTCGGCGATGGTGCCGTCCGGGCCGGGGAAGTACAGCGCGCAGCCGTCCTCGTCGAGGGTGACGCAGACGGCCTTCACCCCGCGGTCGATGCAGTGTGCGGCCAGGTCGGGCAGCTGCGCCCGGTCCAGCGGGAGGCCGATCTCGTCCGGGTCGCCACCGGGTGGCGGGAACCAGGTCCGCCCGGCCTCCTCCAGGTTCATCTTGAGGATGTCGATGCTGGGCAGCCAGGCGTCGCGGTCGATCCACAGCCGCGGCGTGCGGACCCCGCCCGGGGCGAGGCTGACGCAGGGACCGTGCGCGTCGACCAGGATCGTCGCGTTCGTGCGCGCCTTGAGGTACGCCAGCGTCGTCGCCGGGACCTCGTAGTCGGTGATCGGGACGCAGACGATCGCGTCGACGTCCTCGATCTCGCCGACGTCGTTCGGGACGATCGGGTGCATGAACCCGGACTGGCGCTCGTTGCGGGCGTTCTGGTCGACGTAGGTCAGGTCGATGACGTCGCCGCGGTCGGTGCGCGTGCGCACCAGCGACAGGTCGACGTTGCCGAGGTGGCCGAGCAGGTCCTCGATCGGGCCGCGGTCCTGCTCGCGCACGTGCGCCACCGGGATGACGACGTCGTCCGGGCCGAGCAGGGCGGCCAGCGCCGCGGTCGTGTAGAGCGCGCAGCCGTACTTGTCGAAGACCTCGCCGCGGTGGGTGGTGACGTGGTCGCGGGGGATGGGGCCGAGCACGGCCACCCGTCGTCCGGTCGTGGGGCTCATCGCGTCTCTCCCGTCAGCTCGCGTCGGAGGTGGGCTTGCGGGCGGGGGTGACGTCCCCGCCCATGCTCTCGAGGTCCATGCCCTTGGTCTCGCGGACGAAGCGGGCGACGAACAGCAGCGACAGCACCGCGAACAGGGTGTAGAGGCCGTAGGCGAAGCCCAGCGAGAACGCGGCCAGGGCCGGGAACGACACCGTGACCACCCAGTTCATCGCCCACTGGCCGGCCGCGGCCAGCGACAGCGCGGCGGCGCGGATCCGGTTCGGGAACATCTCGCCGAGCAGCACCCACACCATCGGGCCCCACGACATGCCGAACCCGATGACGAACACGTTCGCCGCGATCAGCGCGATCGGCCCGGCGATGCCGTTGAGGACGAGCCCGCCGTCCGGGCCGACGTCGGCGGTGACGAAGCAGATCGCCATCGCGCCGAGCGCGATGCTCATCGACGTCGATCCGATCATCAGCAGCGGCTTGCGGCCGAGCTTGTCGACCAGCGCGATCGCGACGAGCGTGGTCAGGATGTTGAGCACGGCGGTGAACACGCTGATCCCGAACGCGGCGCTCTCGTCGAAGCCGACGGCCTGCCACAGGTCGTTCGAGTAGTAGAAGATCACGTTGATGCCGACGGCCTGCTGGAAGATCGACAGCAGCAGACCCACCCAGACGATCGGCCAGACCCCGCCGCCCGGGCGCTTCAGGTCGCTCCACGACGGCTGGGTTGCGCTGTCCAGCGTGGACTGGATCCGGTTGATCGTGATCTCCAGGTTCTTCTCGCCGAGCAGCGCGGAGAGAACCTTGCGGGCCTCCGGGATCCGCTGCTGCGCGACCAGGAACCGCGGGGACTCGGGAATGGTCGTGGCGAGCACGCCGTAGACCACCGCGGGCACCGCCATGGCGAGGAACATCCAGCGCCACGCGGCCATCCCGAGCCACAGCTCCTCGTTCGCGCCGCCGGCCAGCTCGGCCAGGATCCAGTCGATGACCAGCGACAGGAAGATGCCGACGACGATCGCGAGCTGCTGCAGCGAGCCGAGGCGCCCGCGGATACGGGCGGGGGAGGTCTCGGCGATGTAGGCGGGGGCGATCACCGAGGCGACGCCGACGCCGAGCCCGCCGATGATCCGCCCGAGCACCAGGATCTCGAGGTTCGGGGTGATCGCGGTGACCACGGCGCTGACGAAGAACAGCACCGCGGCGATCTTCATGACCTTGAGCCGGCCGATCCTGTCCGCGATGCGGCCCGCGGTCATCGCGCCGGCGGCGGCGCCGAGCAGGGCCGAGGCCACGGCGAACCCGAGCCCTGCCTCGCTGGTGCCGAACACTTCCTGGATGGAGCTGGTCGCGCCGTTGATGACGGCGCTGTCGTAGCCGAACAGGAGACCGCCGAGTGCGGCGACGGACGCGATCCGGACGACGCCGGAGCCGCCGCCTCCTTCGTCGTCGTCGAAGACGGACGGTTCGTCGTTGAATGCCCCGTGCTCGCTCATCGGTGAGCCCTTTCGTCCGTTCCGGGGATCGCCCCGTAGCAGCCTGTGACCCTAGACACAAGTGAAGCTGTGAACAAGACCGAAGTGAAGATCAGTTTACGTCGCTATTGCTTGAACGGTCGCGGAACAGGACGGAACAGGACCGAACGGGACGGAACAGGACGGTCCGGCCGTGCCGGTCGCGGTTCACGCGTCGACGACGGTGACCGAGTCCAGCGCCGCCGCGATCCCGCCGAGCACGTGCGCCCGGGCGCCGAGCGTGGCGGTGGTGATCTCCAGGCTCTCGACGGCGCCGGGGATGCCGCGCCGGATCACGGCCCGGCGCAACGGGTCGAGCAGCAGGTCGCCTGCCTGCGCGAGCTCCCCGCCGATCGCGACGAGCTCGGGGTTGAACACGTTGCACATGTCGGCCACGGCGCGTCCGGCCTCCTCGCCGGTGTCGGCGAGGACGCGGGCGCAGGCCCGGTCGCCGCCGCGGGCCCGCGCCACGATCTCGCCCACCGACAGGTCCCGCCCGGCGACCGTGCTGACCAGCTGCACGACGTTGCGGGCGGCGATCCGGGTCTCCAGGCAGCCGCGGTTGCCGCAGCGGCACAGCGTCCCCAGCTCGTCGACGGTGGTGTGCCCGAACTCGCCCGCCGTGCCCGATGGCCCGCGGAACAGCCGCCCGTCGGTGATCAGGCCGGCGCCGACGCCGTCGGAGAGCTTCACGTAGATCAGGTTGGCGACCTCGGTGCCGCTGCCCCAGCGCAGCTCGGCCAGGGCGCCCAGGTTGGCGTCGTTGTCGACGACGACCGGCCGGCCCAGGCAGTCGCTCGCGATCTCGACGGCGGGCACACCGACCCAGCCGGGCAGGATCGTGGGGGAGCCGACGCGGCCGGAGCGGCTGTCCAGCGGGGCCGGGATGCCCATGCCGACCGCGGCGAGTCCGTCGACGGTGGTGCCGACGGCCGTGACCAGCTCGTCGAGGAGCCCCGCGGCGATCCGCATGCCGTCGCGGGCGTCGAGCCCGGCGGCGAGGTCGGTGCGCCGCTCGGAGTGGATCGTGCCGTCGGAGTCGCCGAGCGCGACGGTGACGTGCCGGTGGCCGTAGTCGATCCCGGCGACCAGGCGGCCCCCGGTGGGGTCGAGGCGGATACGGCGCCGGCGCCCGTTCCCGTCGACGACGACGACGCCGTCGGCCTCCAGGTCGCGCACGATGTTGGACACCGTGGCCGGGGCGAGCGCGGTCGTCCGGGCGAGCTCGGCCTGGCTGGGGGTGCCGCCGCGCTGGAGCTCGGCGACCACCCGTGCCCGGTTCGCGCGGCGCAGCGCGCCCTGCGAGCCGGGGTTGCGCCGGTCGTCCTGCTCCTGCATGTCGGTCCCTCCACGTCGAGGAACGCGACTGTAGCGCGAATGTTCATGAGTTGAACGTTCGCCGCCCGATTCTCACTCGGCGGGAAGGTCCTCGACGACACCGGCATCCGTGTCGTTCCGGGAGCGGGCGGGCTGCGCTCCGATGCGGACGGTGTCCCGCCCGGAGTGCTTGGCCGCGTACAGGGCGCCGTCGGCGATCTCCAGCAGGGCGGTGAGGGCGCCTGCGTCGGCGGGGAAGACGGCGCCGCCGATCGAGACGGTGACGGCGATCCCTGGGCGGGGGGCGTCGTCCGGGCCCGCGGCGCTTCCCGTGGCGGCGCTTCCCGTGGCGGTGCTGCCGGTGGTGGTGCCGTCCGGTCCGGCGGGGCCGTCGGCCGGGGCCGCGGCGCCGCGGGGGCACACCGTGTCGTGGGGGGCCACGACGGCCGACCGGGCGACCCTGCGACGCAGGCGCTCGGCGATGTGCCAGGTCTCCTCGCGGCCGTCCCCGGGGTGCAGGTGGGGGAGCAGTACGACGAACTCCTCGCCACCGAAGCGGCCGATCAGGTCGTGGTCGCGCAGCTCGGCCCGCAGCGCCCCGGCGATCGTGGCGAGGACCTGGTCGCCGGTGAGGTGGCCGTAGGTGTCGTTGACGGCCTTGAAGTGGTCGAGGTCGAGCAGCAGCAGCGCGGCAGGCCGGCCCTCCTGCTCGGCGACCCGGAGTGCGTGGGCGCTGCGCCGGCGCCAGGCGGAGTGGTTGAGCAGCCCCGTCTTGGCATCGGTGTCGGCGCGCCTGCGCAGCTCACGCACCAGGATCGTGCGGTGCAGGGCGAGGATCGGCGGGACCGCGAGCAGCGAGATGATCGGCCCGAGCAGCGCCAGCGCGCCCGCGGTGAGCGCGCCGAGGCACAGGGTCGCGAGCTCCAGGGTCAGTGCATCGGTGCGGAACAGGATGTGCAGCGGCCGGGCCTGCGGGTCGACCAGCCGGACCGCGGTCATCACCAGCCCGGCGTTGACGGCCGTGAACGCGAGGATCGCCAGGGCGGTCGTGACCAGCTCGGAGGTGCCGGCCAGCGGGCCGCCGGGCCGGGCCGTCGCGGTGACCAGGGCGGCGGCCTCGACGGCGAGCACGATGGTCGCGGCGTTGTAGAGGGTGCGGTTCAGCGGTCGGCGGTCCGGGGCGGGGATGGCGCGCTGCACCCGCAGGTAGAGGTGTGCGTAGATCACCAGGACCACGAGTGTCGCCAGGGCCGGCGGCAGCAGGAGTGCCCCGGCGAGCGTCCACACCGAGGTCAGGTTGACGTGGTGGGTCTCCATCGCATACCGGCGCAGCCGCTCGACGCCGGACACCATCTCGGTGTGCAGGACGCCGGCGACGGCGAGGAAGACTCCTGTGAACACCGTGCGGTGCGGCGGGAGGGCCAGCTGCGTGAAGTCGCCGACGATGACGCCGACCGCGGCCGCGTCGACGAGCAGCGAGAGCGCGATGACCGCTGCGGGGGCCCGCCAGAGCTGCCAGCGAGACATCCGCTGGAGTGGCGTGGACAGCGCGGCCGACGAGGTCATGAGCCCCCCGCTGTCATCTCCGACGCGATCCGCGTCCCCGCCACCGTCCCGGCCGATCGTAGCCGGGAAACATCGCTCATCGTGATCGGCGCCGGGGTGTCGCGTCGTTGCCCCAGCTCGCCGCGGCGAGGCGCTCACACAGAGTAGTAGTTCCTCGCGAGCGGCGCAGCGTGTTCCGCCGTCTGCGCCCCGCTCGCTTTGAAACCCGTCACGAAGGTCGTGCATTTCCTGCGTTCGTGGGTCAGAATTCCGGGGAGCGGCGCACCGGGGCCGATGCGCCGACGAGAACTCGATCACGTTCGTCGAAGATCGCCAGTTCACGAGGATGAAAGGTGGTGTTCAACCGTGCGCGGTTTCGAGTACTGATTGCGTATCCATGTATGAGACCCGGGGGCGTGGAGTGCGTTTCTTCCACGTCTCCGGGAACGGTGTGGAGCACGACGGTCGTCACGGAGCCGGACGGGCGCGCAATGGCTGCTCCCCGTCCGGGTGACGAGCGCTACCGGAGATCCGACGCGCGCCGACGCGTCGGCTCCGCTACTGCTCCGTAGAGTGGTGCCGACGAGTCGAGGCCGGTCCGAACCAGGGCCGGCGGCGAGGAGGCAGCACGTGACGAAGACCCGGGGGCTGGCCGCGATCCGGCGGCCGTCCGACCTGCGGGCACTGGGCGCCGAGGAGCTGGCGTCGCTCGCGGCGGAGATCCGCGGCTTCCTGATCCGCGCGGTCTCGCGCACCGGCGGGCACCTCGGCCCGAACCTGGGTGTGGTCGAGCTGACGATCGCGCTGCACCGCGTGTTCGACTCGCCGCAGGACACCCTGATCTGGGACACCGGGCACCAGGCGTACGTCCACAAGCTCCTCACCGGCAGGCAGGACGGCTGGGAGCGGCTCAAGAAGACCGGTGGGCTGTCGGGATACCCGAGCCGCACCGAGTCCGAGCACGACCACGTCGAGTCCTCGCACGCGTCGTCGTCGCTGTCCTGGGCCGACGGCATCGCCCGCGCCAACGCGCTGACCCACCGCGACCGGCACGTCGTCGCGGTGATCGGGGACGGCGCGCTCACCGGCGGCATGGCCTGGGAGGCGCTCAACAACATCGCCTCGGGCCCCGACCGCAACCTGGTGGTCGTCGTCAACGACAACGGCCGCTCCTACTCGCCGACGATCGGCGGGCTGGCCGACCGGCTCGCGTCGCTGCGGCTGCAGCCCGGCTACGAGCGCGTGCTCGAGGCCGGGAAGAACACGCTGCGCGGCACCCCGGTCGTCGGGCCTGCGCTCTACGCGGGGGTGCACGCGTTCAAGGCCGGGGTGAAGGACGCGCTCAGCCCGCAGGAACTGTTCGCCGACCTCGGCATCAAGTACTTCGGCCCGGTCGACGGCCACGACATCGGCCAGGTCGAGTCCGCGCTGCGCCGCGCCAAGCGCTTCGGCGGGCCGGTCATCGTGCACACGGTGACCCGCAAGGGCAACGGCTACCCGCCGGCGGAGAACGACGAGGCCGAGCAGATGCACAGCCCGGCCGCGTTCGACCCGGAGACCGGGGAGCCGACCGGTGAGGCGAAGACCGGCTGGACCGACGTGTTCGCCGAGGAGCTCGTCGAGCTGGGCGGGCGTCGCGAGGACGTCGTCGCGATCACCGCCGCGATGCTCGGCCCGACCGGTCTCGCGCCGTTCGCCGCCGCGTTCCCGGACCGCATCGTCGACGTCGGCATCGCCGAGCAGCACGCCCTGACCTGCGCCTCGGGGCTCGCCCGCGGCGGGCGTCATCCGGTCGTCGCGCTGTACTCGACGTTCCTCAACCGGGCCTTCGACCAGCTGCTGATGGACGCCGGGCTGCACCGCGAGGCCGTCACCCTGGTCCTCGACCGGTCCGGGGTCACCGGCTCCGACGGGCCGTCGCACAACGGCATGTGGGACCTGTCGCTGCTCGGGATCGTGCCCGGCATGCGGGTCGCCGCCCCGCGGGACGAGCCGACGCTGCGCGAGGAGTTCCGCGAGGCCGTCGCCGTCACCGACGGGCCGACCGCGCTCCGCTACCCGAAGGGCTCGGTGATCGGCTCGGTGCCCGCCGTGCGCCGGCTCGCCGGCTCCGCAGGCGTCGACGTGCTGCACGAGCCGGACGGGCGCGACGCGCAGGTGCTGCTGGTGTGCGTCGGCGAGTTCGGACAGCTCGGTGTGGCCGTGGCGAAGCGGCTCGCCGACCAGGGCGTGGACGTCACCGTCGTCGACCCGCGGTGGGTGCTGCCGGTGCCCGGCGAGCTGCTGGAGCTGGCCGCCGAACACCGCCTCGTGGTCACCGTCTCCGACGCCTGCACCCACGGCGGGTTCGGCTCCGCGCTGTCGGACGCTCTGCGCGGCAACGACATCGACGTCCGGCAGCGGGACCTCGCGCTGCCACAGGAGTACCTGGAGCACGGCAGCCGCGACGACGTGCTGGCCGCGACCGGGCTCACCGCGCAGGACGTGGCGCGCCGGGTCATCGAGTGGGCCGCGGTCGCCGTGCCGCAGGTCCCCGCCCTCGACGCGGAGCGGGCAGGCTGATGCGGGTCATCGTCGTCGAGGACGAGCCGGCGATGGCCGACGCCGTCGCCCGCGGCCTGCGCCGGGACGGGATGGCCGTCGACGTCGCCCACGACGGCGACGAGGGCTCGGAGAAGCTCTCGGTCACCCGCTACGACGTCGCCGTCCTCGACCGGGACCTGCCCGGCCGCTCCGGCGACGAGCTGTGCGACGAGCTCGTCGCCGCAGGCGGCACCACCCGGGTGCTCATGCTGACCGCGTCGGACACCCTCGCCGACAAGGTCGAGGGCCTGTCCCGCGGCGCGGACGACTACCTCGCCAAGCCCTTCGACTTCCCCGAGCTCGTCGCCCGGGTCCGTGCGCTGGGCCGGCGCGCCACCCCCGCGGTCCCGCCGACGCTCGTCGCCGGGGACCTCGTGCTCGACCCGGCGCGGCGCACCGTGCACCGCGACGCCGGGCCGGTCGAGCTGACCCGCAAGGAGTTCGGGGTGCTGGAGGTGCTGCTCGCCGCGGGCGGCACCGTCGTGTCCTCCGAGGAGCTGCTCGAACGGGTCTGGGACGAGAACGCCGACCCGTTCACCACCACCGTCCGGGTCACCGTGATGACGCTGCGCAAGAAGCTCGGCGAGCCCGGGCTGATCGACACCGTCGTCGGGGCGGGCTACCGGGTCCCGGACGCCGCGGCCCCCGGAACCGCTGCGGGCTGAGCCGTGTCGCTGCGGCCCCGGCTGACCCTGCTGGCCACCGCGCTGGTCGCGGCGGTCGCCGCCCTGCTGCTGTGGCTGGGCTGGCTGCTCGTCGGCGCGGCCGTCGCCGGCACCCCGGCGCTGCCCGGCACCGTGGAGGTCGGCGGCGTGCTGGTGCCCGCCGACACCGCCCGCGCCGCCGTCGCCGCGTCGGCACGCCGGGAGGTGCTGCGCGCCGGGCTCATCGCGTTCCCGCTGGTCGTGCTGGCCGGGGCCGTCTCGGCGTGGGTGCTGGTCGGGCGGGCACTGGAGCCGCTGCACCGGGTCGTCGACACCGCCTCGCGGCTGTCCGCCCGCTCGCTCGACGAGCGGGTCGCCCTCGCCTCGGCCCGCGGGGAGGTCGCCGAGCTGGCCGCCGCGTTCGACGCGATGCTCGACCGGCTGCAGGCGGCATTCGACGCCCAGTCCCGGTTCGTCGCCAACGCCGGGCACGAGCTGCGCACCCCGCTGGCCGTGTTGCGCACCGAGATCGACGTGACCCTGCAGGACCCCGACGCCGACCCGGCCGAGCTGCGCCGGATGGCCGAGGTCGTGCGCGATGCCGGCCGGCGCTGCGACGAGCTCGTCACCGGCCTGCTGCTCCTCGCCCGCACCGAGGCGACCGGTCCGCTCGCCGCCGCCGACCGGTGCCCGGTGGACCTGTCCGCGGTCCTCGACACCGAGCTCGACGCCGTCTCCGCCGGGGTCGCCGCACGCGGGCTCACCGTGCGCACCGACCCGCGACCCGCTCCGACCAGCGGCGACGACGTCCTGCTCCGCCGGCTGGTGGCGAACCTGCTGGAGAACGCGGTGCGGCACAACTGCGACGGCGGCTGGATCGAGGCCGGGTGCCACGTGGAGGCCACGACCGTCGTCCTGCGGGTCGCCTCCTCCGGGCCGGAGCTGGTCGCCGACCGGGTGGGGGAGCTGTTCGAGCCCTTCCGCCGCGGCCCGGTCGCGCGGACCGCGCACACCCGCGGGTCGGGGCTGGGCCTGTCGATCGTCCGCGCGGTCGCCGCCGCGCACGGCGGCACCGTCACCGGGACGGCCGTCGACGGCGGAGGACTGGCGGTGCGGGTGGAGCTTCCCGCCGTGCGGATGCCGGTGGACGCGCCCGCGCTGCCCTGACCGGGCGGCTACGGCGCGAGGACCGGCTCGAGCAGCGGGGCCAGCAGCTCGACCTGCCAGGGCCGCGCACCGCCGGTGCCCAGCGCGCCGCGGACGTCGCCGTCGGCGGGCGGGGCCCAGCACAGCCTGCGCAGCAGGTCCGGCTGGAGCAGGTTCTCCACCGGCACGTCGTGCGACTCCGACACCGACGCCAGCGCCGAGCGGGCCGCGGACAGCCGGGCGGCGGCGTCCGGGTCGCGGTCGGCCCAGCGCGACACCGGCGGCGGGCCGTCGACCGGGGCGGAACCGCGGGGCAGGTCGGAGTCCGGCAGGTCGGCGGCGCGGCGCAGTGCGTCGAACCAGTAGCGGGCCAGCCGGCGCTGGGAACGGCCCCGGTACACCGGCAGCCCGGCCAGGACCTGCGGAGACTCCGGGTTCTTGACCGCGGCGTCGACGATCGCGGCGTCCGGCAGCACCCGGCCCGGCGCGATGTCGCGCTCGGCGGCGAGCTGGTCGCGGGCCTGCCACAGCTCGCGGACCGCGGCCAGCGGGCGCGGCTTGCGGACCTTGTGGATGCCCGAGGTCCGCCGCCACGGCTCGGCGCGCGGGGCAGGCGGCCCGGCGGTGCGGACCGCCTCGAACTCCTGGCGGGCCCACTCGAGCTTGCCTGCCTCGTCGAGCATCCGGGTGAGCACGTCGCGCAGCTCGACCAGCACCTCGACGTCGAGGGCGGCGTAGACCAGCCAGTCCTCGGGCAGCGGCCGCCGCGACCAGTCCGCGGCCCCGTGCCCCTTCTCCAGCGACAGCCCGAGCAGGTTCTCCACCATCGGGCCCAGCCCGACGCGGGGGAGCCCGGCCAGGCGTCCGGCCAGCTCGGTGTCGAACAGCGATGCCGGCCGCAGCCCGATCTCGGCCAGGCAGGCCAGGTCCTGGGACGCGGCGTGCAGCACCCACTCCGGCCCGTCCAGGGCCGTCGCGAGCGGGGTCAGCGCGCCGTGCAGCGGGATGGGGTCGACGAGCGCGGTGCCCGCACCCTCGCGGCGCAGCTGCACCAGGTAGGCGCGCTGGGAGTAGCGGAAACCCGAGGCCCGTTCGGCGTCGACGGCGACCGGGCCGGTACCGGACGTGAACGCCGACGCGACCTCGGCGAGGGCGTCCGCGGACGCCGTCACCGGGGGCAGGCCGTCGGCAGGCCGGAGCAGGGGCACCGGATCGGGTGAACCGTCCGGACTCGCCGAGCCGGGCGACCGGATGACCTCCGTGTCGCCCCCTGTGCCCGGCCCCTGGTTCAGCGAATGACCCCCGCACGCATCGCCAGCGCCACCATCTGGGCGCGGTCACCCGTGCCGAGCTTGCGCCCGATCCGGGAGAGGTGGCTCTTCACGGTCAGCGCCGACAGGTTCAGCGCCTCACCGATCTCCTTGTTGGACTGCCCGTCCGCTACCAGCTGCAGCACCTCGACCTCGCGGGCCGACAGCTCGCGCGGGGTGTTGTCGGTTCCGGGCACCCGGGAGCCGGTGGCCAGCAGCGGGGCGACCGTCGGGTCGGCGTAGACGCCGCCGTCGAGCACCCGCTTGACCCCGTCGGTCACGACCGACGGCGACGCGGACTTGAGCAGGTACGCCTGCGCGCCGGCCTGGAAGGCCGAGCGGACCGCGTACGGGTCGTCGGAGGAGGCCAGGACGACGAGCCGGTTCCACCCGAGGGAGCGGAGCTCGCTGACCAGGTCCAGGCCGCTGCCGTCGGGCAGTGTGAGATCGAGGATGGCGAGGTCGCACGGACCCGCCGCGTGTGCCCGGGCCCGCGCCTCGGTCACCGAGGCCGCCTCGTGCACGGTGCCGGCGCCCATCGTGCGCAGGCGGCCGGCGATCGCCTCGCGCAGCAGCGGGTGGTCGTCCACGACGAGAACCGTGAACAACTCCTCCCGCGGGTGCGGGACCATCGACGGCGAGAGCATCGCTCCACCGAGCGGGGCACCGCCGGTGGCGGCGTTCCCGGAGCCCTGTGCGGGCGCTTGCTGGCCAAGTACAGCCACGTCGTCAACCTTCCTGGAGTCGGTCGTCAGCCCCCGACCAACACCGGAACCCGAGGGACGGAGAGTGGCGCTCGGCCGCCCGGGTGGGTGCCATGGCGGAGATGGTATCCCGCCATGCGGCCTAACGTCGCGTGTGCACTCGAACTTCTGGGCCGCGAAGTTACACACGTGTGGCCGTCGTCCCACTCCGTCGGGTGACGATTCGTGGCCACGAATCTGCCACGGGTCACTGACCAGCAGGAATCAGCCCGGCGAACGGCTGAGCGGTACTGCGCCGACCGGTGGCAGCCCGGCGGCCGTCGCGATGAGCGCGGCGAACGCTGCGGCGTGTCGGGACAGGTCACCGTCACTTTCCGTGGGTGACCAGGAGGCCCGCAGCTCGACGTCGTCCTCCTGCGGCGGCTCGGCGTCCGGCCCGTCCTGCAGGCCGCCGAACCGGACCGACGACGTCTGGGTCACCGTGCCCGCGAGCGCGGTGTGACCGGCGCCCGCCTGATCGAGTGCATCGGTCAGCCAGGACCACCCGATCCGGGGAAGCATCTCGTCACCCAGCTGACCCGCCTCGAGACGGGCCTGGACGAAGCAGACGAGCCGGAAGGTGCCCTGCCACCGCTCGTGGCCGTCCGGGTCGTGCAGCAGGATCAGCCGGCCCGAGGTGTCCGGCTCGTCGAGATCGTCGGTGCCGTCCCCACGGTGGCCGATGTCGGCCTCCATGCTGGTCGCCCAGCTGTAGGGGGCGAGCCTCGGCGGGGCCTCGAGCGGGCGGACCACGAGCTCCGGACGCGGCGCCACGGCACCGAGCGAGCGCACGGCGCGGCGGAACAGCGGTGGTGGTGAGATCGGGTCGGGCACGGCGGGACACTCTAGGCACGCCCGTCGGCCGGTACGGGCAGGCGCGCCGGGCGCGTGCGCGGGCGCCGCGGGCGCGTGGGACGATGGGCCGGTCATGACAGCAGGCACCCTCGCAGGCGACGCCCCCGCTCCGGCCGCGCGTCGCGACCTCGCCGGATCCCCGTTCCTCGACGCCGCCCACGGGCGTCGTCCCTCGCGCCTGCCCGTGTGGTTCATGCGCCAGGCCGGGCGCTCGCTGCCGGAGTACCGGAAGCTGCGCGAGGGCAACGCCATGCTCGAGGCGTGCCTGACCCCGGAGCTGACCTGCGAGATCACCCTGCAGCCGGTGCGCAGGCACGGGGTGGACGCGGCGATCCTGTTCTCCGACATCGTCGTGCCGCTGTACCTGGCCGGGATCGGCGTCGACATCGTGCCCGGCACGGGGCCCGTGATGGACGCCCCCGTGCGCACCGCCGCCGACGTCGAGGCGCTGCCCGAGCTGGCCCCCGAGCAGGCCGACCGGGTCGGCGAGGCCATCGGGCTGCTGCTGCCCGAGCTGGGGACGACGCCGCTGATCGGCTTCTGCGGTGCCCCGTTCACCCTCGCGTCCTACCTGATCGAGGGCGGGCCCAGCCGCAACCACGAGCGCACCAAGGCGCTCATGTACTCCGACCCGGAGCTGTGGCACGCCCTGATGGGCAAGCTCGCCACGCTGACCGGCACCTTCCTGCGCCGCCAGGTCGCCGCCGGGGCCGACGCCGTGCAGCTGTTCGACTCCTGGGCCGGGGCGCTGTCCGAGCGCGACTACCGCCGCTTCGTGCTGCCGCACTCCGCCGCGGTGCTCGGGTCGATCTCCGGTATCCCGCGGATCCACTTCGGCGTCGGGACCGGTGAGCTGCTCGGTGCGATGACCGAGGCCGGCGCCGACGTCATCGGCGTCGACTGGCGCACCCCGCTCGACGAGGCCGCCCGCCGCGCCGGGGGAGCGACCCCGGTGCAGGGCAACCTCGACCCGGCCGTGCTGTTCGCCGGGCAGGACGCCGTCGACGCCGAGGTCGCCCGGATCGCCGACGAGGGCACCCGCACCCCGGGGCACGTGTTCAACCTCGGCCACGGGGTGCTCCCCGCGACCGACCCGGACGCGATCACCCGCGCCGTCGAGACGATCCACGCCCAGCCGCTCCCGTGACCGCGGGGGCCGCGCCCCGGGTCGCCGTCGTCGGTGGCGGGGTCTCCGGTCTCGCCGCGGCGCACCGGCTCCGGACGCAGCTGGGCCCGGCCGCGGAGATCCTGCTGCTGGAGCAGCGTGACCGGCTCGGCGGAGTGCTCGACACCGTGGACCTGGCCGGCACCCCGGTCGACGTCGGCGCGGAGGCCTTCCTCGTGCGCCGCCCCGAGGTGCTCGACCTCGTCACCGAGCTGGGGCTCGGCGACTCGCTGACCCACCCCACGGCCGCCACCGCCACCATCCGCGCCGGTGGCCGCACCGTCGGGCTGCCCCGCGGGACGCTGATGGGGGTACCCGGCCCGGCCGCCGCGCTCGACGGCGTCCTGTCCGCCGACGGTCTCGCCCGCGCCGCCGCCGAGGCCACGCGGCCGCTGTCCTGGACCCCCGGGTCCGACGTCGCGCTGGGCGCGCTGCTGCGCGAGCGCTTCGGCCCGGAGGTCGTCGACCGGATCGCCGATCCACTGCTCGGCGGGGTCTACGCCGGCCGTGTCGACGCCCTCGGCCTGCGTGCCACCGTCCCGGCGCTGGCCACCGCCCTCGACGACGGCGCCGGCTCGGTGACCGCCGCCGCCGGGGCCGGGATGGCCGCGTCCGGGCAGAGGGCAGGCACGCTCGCCGGGCCGGTGTTCGGCGCGCTGCGCGGCGGCTACCGGGAGCTGGTCGACGCCCTCGCCGGGGCCGCGAAGGCCCGGGTACGCACCGGGGTGACGGTGCGGGCGCTGGAGCACACCGGGACGGGTGCGGCCCCCGACGCCTGGCGCCTGACGCTCGGCCCGGTGCCGTCGCCGGAGTACCTCGACGTCGACGCCGTCGTGCTCGCCGTCCCCGCGCCCGCGGTGCGCCGGCTGCTGGAGCCGGTGGTGCCCGCCGCGGCCGCGGCGGCGGGGCGGATCGACCTCGCGTCGTCGGCGGTGGTGGCGCTCGCCTACCGTGCCTGCGACGTGACCGGCATGCCCGCCACGTCGGGCTGCCTGGTCGCCGCCGACGAGCCGCTGCCGGTCAAGGGTGTCACCCACTCCTCGGCGAAGTGGGCGCACCTCGGCGCCGACGGCCTCGTCCGGATCCGGGCGTCCACCGGCCGGTTCGGCGAGGAGGCCGGCTTGCAGGTCGACGACGACGAGCTCGTCGCCCGCACCCGCCGCGCACTGTCCGAGCTGGACGGCATCGGTGCCGAGCCGGTCGCCGCGCACGTCGCCCGCTGGGGCGGCGGCCTGCCGCAGTACGGCGTCGGGCACGGTGACGTCGTGGCCGCGCTGACCGGCGCCCTCGCCGGCGTCGCCGGGCTGGAGGTGACCGGCGCGATGCTGCACGGTGTCGGCGTCCCGGCCTGCGTCGGGACCGCCCGAGCTGCCGCCGATCGGCTGGCCGCGGGGCTCGTCACTCCTCGGTGAGGGTGCCCTGACCTCGGGCGTAGGATCGGGTCATGGCCCGTGTCGACGTCAAAGCCATCAACGACAGCATCCGCTACACCATGTGGTCGGTGTTCCGGATCGAGCCGGGCAAGCTCGGTGACGACCGTGCCGCGGCGGGTCGCGAGGCGACGGAGTACCTGGACTCGCTGGCGAACAAGGACGTGACCGTCCGCGGTGTCTACGACCTCGCCGGCCTGCGTGCCGATGCCGACTACATGATCTGGTGGCACGCGGAGAACATCGAGCCGCTGCAGGCCGCCTACAACGACCTGCGCCGCACCACCGCGCTCGGCCGCGCGTCGGAGCCGGTGTGGAGCCAGACCGCGCTGCACCGCCCGGCGGAGTTCAACAAGAGCCACGTGCCGGCGTTCATGGCGGGGGAGGAGCCGAAGGGCTACATCTGCGTGTACCCCTTCGTCCGCTCCTACGAGTGGTACCTGCTGCCCGACGCCGAGCGCCGCAAGATGCTCGCCGACCACGGCATGGAGGCCCGCGACTACCCCGACGTCCGGGCCAACACCGTCCCCGCGTTCGCGCTGGGGGACTACGAGTGGATCCTCGCCTTCGAGGCCGACGACCTGTACCGGATCGTCGACCTCATGCGGCACCTGCGCGCCACCGAGGCCCGCCGGCACGTCCGAGAGGAGACCCCGTTCTACACCGGGCCGCGGGTCCAGGTCGGCGACCTGGTCGCGTCCCTGCCGTAGTAGTCCCTGCCGTAGTTGTCCCTGCCTCAGCACCCGCACGACCGACGACGGCGGCCGGCCCCGGAGCTCCGGGACCGGCCGCCGTCGTGTCGGGAAGGCTCACTCGGTGGGCTCGAGCTCCAGCGACACCGAGTTGATGCAGTAGCGCAGGTCGGTGGGCGTGCCGTAGCCCTCACCGGCGAACACGTGCCCCAGGTGGCCGTGGCAGTTCGCGCACAGCACCTCGGTGCGCTCCATGCCCAGGCTGGAGTCGGTGCGCTCGATGACGGCGTCCCCGGCCAGCGGGGTGAAGAACGACGGCCACCCGCAGTGCGAATCGAACTTGGAGTCGCTGCGGAACAGCTCGGACCCGCACGCCCGGCAGCGGTACACGCCGGTGCGCTTCTCGTCGGTGTACTCCCCGGTGAACGGGCGCTCGGTCCCGGCCTTGCGGAGCACCTGGAACTCGGCCGGGCTGAGCTGGGCCCGCCACTCGTCCTCGGACTTCTGCACCGCCGGCGCCGGGAGCTCCTCGGCCGCCGCGGTGGTGTTGCGGTTGAACAGACCCATGCACCCACGCTAACCCGTCTCCGCCGTGCACGCCCGTGACCGCGGGAGGGCGAGCGGTGTCGGCGGACACCCCGCAGCGGTAGGTTCACGCCGTGGCGAGCCGCGATGCCGTGATGCTGCCGGTCGACGGGCCGGACGGCCCGCGAGAGGTGCGGGTGTCCAGCCCCGGCCGGGTCGTCTACGCGGCGACCGGCCGGACCCCGGAGATCACCAAGCTGCAGGTCTGCGAGTACGTCGCCACCGTCGGCCCCACCATGATGCGCAGCATCGGCGACCGGCCGACGGCGATGGAGCGCTGGCCCGGCGGCTGGCGCGAGGGCATGCGGCTGGCGACCGGCCCGCAGGACCGCGACGCCGACGGCTTCTACCAGAAGCGGTTGCCCCGCGGCGCCCCCGACTTCGTCGAGACCACCCGGATCCGGTTCCCCAGCGGCCGCACCGCCGACGAGCTGTGCCCGACCGAACCGGCCGCGCTGGTGTGGGCGGCGCAGATGGGCACGCTGACGTTCCACCCGTGGCCGGTCCGCAGCCCCGACCTCGACCATCCCGACGAGCTGCGCATCGACCTCGACCCGCAGCCCGGCACGACGTTCGCCGACGCACGCCGCGTCGCCGGCGTCACCCGCGAGCTGCTCGCCGAGCTCGGCCTGCGCGGGTTCCCGAAGACCAGCGGCAACCGCGGCGTGCACGTCTACGTCCGCATCGAGCCGCGCTGGAGCTTCGACGACGTCCGGCACGCCGCCATCGGGCTCGGCCGCGAGCTGGAGCGGCGCGACGGCGGCGTCACCACCTCGTGGTGGAAGGAGGAGCGCGGCGCCCGGCTCTTCCTGGACTACAACCAGAATCTCCGCGACCGCACCATCGCCGGCGCCTGGAGCCTGCGCGCCCGCCCGGGTGCCCCGGTGAGCACCCCACTGACCTGGGAACGTCTCGCCGCCCTCGACGACCCGGCCGAGTTCGACCTGACGACCGTGCCGGAGTACCTCGCCGGCGGCGACCCGTGGGCGGAGATGGACGAGCAGGCGTACTCGCTGGAGCCGCTGCTGGAGCTGTGGGAGACCCTGCCCGGCGGGGAGCTGAACTGGCCGCCGGACCACCCGAAGCAGCCCGGCGAGCCGCCGCGGGTACAGCCGAGCAAGAAGGTCGCCGAGCACTGGGACGACGACGGCAACCGCGTCGAGCACCCCTAGCCCGGGCTCACTCGCTGCCGGTGAACCCGCGCTGGGCCAGCCACTCCCGCGCCACGGTGCGCGGGTCCTGGCCCTGCGCGGAGACCTTCTCGTTGAGCGCGAGGATCGTCGGGTAGTCCAGCGCCGACGCGATCGGGTCGAGCACCTTCGCGACGTCCGGGTCCTGGTCGTAGACGTCCTTGCGGATCGTCGGGACGGCCTTGTAGGTGCCGTGGTAGCCGCGGTCGTCGGCGAGGACCTTCAGGCCCAGGCCGGGGATGCGGCCGTCGGAGGTCCCGACCTCACCGAACAGGCAGACGCCGTCGGCGGTGGACTGGTAGATCAGCCCGGCGTCGAGGACCTCGGAGCGGCCGGGCGGCAGCGTGAAGCCGTAGGCCTTCTGCAGGCCGCGCAGCCCGTCCTCGCGGGAGCTGTACTCGGTCTCCACGCACACCGTGCCCGGCTTGTTCGCCCGGACGTAGGCGGCCATGTCGTCGAGGGTGCGCAGGTTCAGCCGGGCCGCGGTCGTCCCGGCGACGGTGAACGCGTAGGTGTTGTCGAACCCGGCGGGCTGCAGCCAGAGGATGCCGTTGCGCTGCTCGTCCTCGTGGCGCAACGCGGTGAGCAGCTGCGGCTCGGGCAGCTTGCGGGTCTGGCGCAGGAACGACGCCCACGCGGTGCCGGTGTACTCCCAGTAGATCGAGATGTCGCCGGACTGCAGTGCGCGGCGCGTGACGTCCGACCCGCCGGTGTCGCACCGGTCGGTCACCGAGGCGTTCGCCGACTGCAGCGCGGCGATCGTGATGTGGCAGAGCAGGATCTGCTCGTCGAAGTTCTTCGACCCGACGACGTAGGTGCGCCCGGTGAGGTCCGCGGCGTCGGCCAGCGAGCCGGGGGAGACGTCCGGGCCCGCCGAGGACAGCCCGCAGCCGGCGACCACCCCCGCGGCCAGCACGGTCACCGCACACAGCGCGGCGGCGCGGACGCGGCGCAGCGGGCGGCGTGCGGTCACGGGTGTCCTTCCCGGACGGGGAGCGGGCGGCGGCCCGCTCAGCCGACCACGGAATCCCCGGAGGCGCAACGGTGACGCACCGGAGGCCCCCACCCGGTGCGGGTGGAGGCCTCCGTGTGGTCCTGCGTGTTGGTCCTGCGGGTCGGCCGCCGTACCGTCGCGCGACGGCGGCGTGCTCAGCCGATGAAGGGGATCAGCCGATGAAGCCCTTCTGCTTCATCCAGTCACGCGCCACGTCGCGGGCGTTCTTGCCGTCCACCGACACCTGCTTGTTGAGCTCGAGGATCGTCGGGTAGTCCAGTGCCTGCGCGATCGGGTCCAGGACCTTCGCGACGTCGGGGTTGCGGTCGTAGACGTCCTTGCGCATGGTCGGCGCCGCGTTGTAGGTGACGTGGTACTTCTTGTCGTCCTCGAGGACCTTGAGGTTCAGGCCGTTGATCCGGCCGTCGGTGGTGTAGACCTCGCCGAACAGGCACTGGCCCTTGGCCGTGGAGTCGTAGATGACGCCGGCGTCGAGGGTCTCCACCTGCTCGGGCTTGAGCGTGAAGCCGTAGGTCTTCTGCAGGCCGCGCAGGCCGTCGTCGCGGCTCTGGTACTCGGTCTCGACGCAGATCTTGCCGGGCTTGCCCGCCTTCAGGTAGGCGGCCATGTCCGACAGGGTGTTGATCTTCAGTTCCTGCGACTTGGCCTGCGGGATGGCGAAGCCGTAGGTGTTGTTGAACCCGGCCTTGTCCATCCAGACGATCGGGACGTTGTTGTTGGTCTTGTTCGGCGCCCCGTCGGTCTGCTTGACCTTCTCGTAGAGCTGGTTGTCGTCCTTCACGCTGTCGGTCGGGTTCTTGTAGAACGACGCCCAGGCGGTACCGGTGTACTCCCAGTAGGTGTCGATGTCCCCGCGCAGCAGCGCCTGGCGGGTCACGTCGGTGCCGCCGGTACCGCAGCGGTTGGTGACGGTGGCGCCCGCGGACTCCAGCGCGGCGTCGGTGGCCTCGCAGAGCACGAACTGCTCGTCGAAGTTGTTCTTGCCGCCGACCGTGTAGTTCTGCCCCTGCAGGTTGGCCGCCTTGGCCAGCGAGCCCGCACCGGCCGAGGGCCCGCTGCTGCTGAGCCCGCCGCAGCCCGAGAGCAGCAGCGCCGCCGCGGCGGTGATCGCCGACGCGGCGAGCGTGGATCGTCCGATTCTCACGTGTTCCTCCTGGAGAACTGCGTTCGGCGTCCGGTGGGACCGGCGGCCGGTTCGGGGTGGAGCGGGAAGTGGTGCGCGGGGAGCGGTCCGGGGAGGGGTCACCCACCTCGCCGGGAGACCAGGAACTCGGCGATGCCCGCCAGCCAGTCGACGATCAGCGCGAGCGCCGCGACCAGCGCCGCGGCGGCCAGCGTGCCGTTGGGCCGGTTCAGCTCGAGCATGCCCTTGATGATCTGGCCGAGGCCGCCGGCGCCGATGTAGGTCGCCAGGGCCGCCGTGCCGACGTTCAGCACGAGCGCGACCCGCACCCCGGCGACCATGACCGGGGTCGCCAGCGGGAGCTCGACCTTGAGCAGCGTCTGCTTCGCCGACAGCCCGATGCCGCGCGAGGCCTCGATGACACCCCGGTCGACCTGCTGCAGCCCGACGACGGTGTTGGTCAGCACCGGCAGCAGCGCGGCCAGGGCCAGCGCGATCACCGCGGTCGGCGTGCCCAGCCCCAGCGGGCTGAACGCCAGCAGCACGATCACGCCGAACGGCGGCAGCGCCTGCATGAATCCGCCGAAGGCGAGGATCGGGCGCTGCATGCGGCCGAACTGCGGGCGGCTGATCAGGATGCCCAGCGGGATCGCCACCACGATGACGACGATCGTGGACAGCGCCGTCAGCAGCAGGTGCTCGCCGAGCCGGGCCGAGATGTTGTCGGCGTTGATCACCGTGCGCTCGACGGAGTCCAGCGTCTGGGTCGACAGGTAGCCGAACACCAGCGCCAGCCCGACGATCACGATGACCGGGATGACGATCAGCGACTTGTCGAGCTTCTTCCGCGGCGGCGACGCCGACGGTCCGGCACTGCCGCCGTCGTCCGGCCGGGCCTCGGCCTCGGCGTCCGCGACGGCGGTCACCGGCCCGGCCGCTTCGTGTGCAGGCCCCCGACGAGGTCCTTCCACCACAGCACGCCGGTGGCCTTCTGCTGGTCGTCGACCACGGCGACCAGCGGCGACCCGGCGTCGAGCATGACGTCGACGGCGTCGTAGACGGTCCCGGACGCGGGCACCGTGACCAGCTGCGGCAGCTGCTCGGTGCCGGGCAGCGAGGCCCAGCGCTCCGGGCGGCCTGCCGCGTCGGCGTGGTAGGTGGGGGAGCCGTTGCGCTCGCCCTGGCCGTAGAGCCCGATCGTGCCCAGCTCCAGGCGGGACAGGTCCAGCAGCGACAGCCGACGCACCGCGGCCCCCGAGCCGACGAACTCGGCGACGAAGTCGTTCGCCGGGTGGGTCAGGATGTCGTCGGGGGAGGCGTACTGCTGCAGCGTCCCGCCGGGCCCGAACACCGCGATCTTGTCACCCAGCTTCACGGCCTCGGTGAGGTCGTGGGTGACGAAGCAGATCGTCTTGGCGATCTGGCGCTGCAGCTCCAGGAACTCGTCCTGGATCCGCTCGCGGGTGATCGGGTCGATCGCGCCGAACGGCTCGTCCATCAGCATGACCTGCGGGTCCGCGGCGAGACCGCGGGCGACGCCGACGCGCTGCTGCTGGCCGCCGGAGAGCTGGCGCGGGTAGCGGTCCCGGTAGTCCTTGGGCTCCAGCCCGACCAGGTGCAGCAGCTCGTCCACCCGTGCGGAGATCCGGCTCTTCTCCCAGCCGAGGATCTTCGGGACGACGGCGATGTTGTCGCCGATCGTGAAGTGCGGGAACAGGCCGACCTGCTGGATGACGTAGCCGATCTTGCGGCGCAGCTCGTTGGCGTTGACCGAGGTGACGTCCTCGCCGTCGAGCACGATCCGGCCGCTGCTCGGCTCGATGAGCCGGTTCATCATCTTCAGCGTCGTCGTCTTCCCGCAGCCCGAGGGGCCGATGAACATGACGATGTGGCCGGCCTCGACGTCGAGGTCGAGGGTCTGGACGGCAGGGGCCTCGGTGCCCGGGTAGGTCTTGGTGATGCCCTCGAGGGAGATCATCGCCCGGCCCGCGGAGCCGCCCGCGGTGCCTGCCGGGGATCCGGTGGTCGCGGTGCCGGTGGGCGCGTCCTCGCTGCCGAGCGGCACGGCGCCGGACGAGACGGACTGGGACGGCTCAGACACGGATCCCCCTGGGAGTGGTGAGTCGCTGCACGACGTAGAAGACGACCTCGTAGACCGCGGCGACGACGAGGCAGCCGAGGGTCGCGGCGAGGATCTGGTTCAGCGAGTTGGTGGCACCGAGGCGGCTGAGCCCGCGGAACAGCTCCGAGCCGAAGCCCGGGCCGCTCACGGTGCCCGCGACGACCGCGATACCGATCATGATCAGGACGGCGACGCGCAGCCCGGAGAGGATCACCGGCCACGCCAGCGGGAGCTGGATGCGGGCCATCCGGCGGATCGGCCCCATCCCCATCCCGCGGGCCGACTCCAGCACCGCGTCGTCGACCGAGGACAGCCCGGCGACGACGTTGCGCAGCACCGGGTAGATGGAGTAGATCGTCAGCGCCGTGACCGACGGGGCGACCGCGAGGCCGACCAGCGGCACGAGCAGGCCGAACAGGGCCAGCGACGGCACCGTGAGCGCCGCCGAGGTGATGAGCAGCAGCCCCTCCCGCGTGCCCGCCCGCAGCGGCTTGCTCCACGACTCCGGCGTCAGCCGGTTCGTGTGCAGCACGATCCCCGCCACCAGCGAGATGGCCGCAGCGATCCCCACCGAAATGGCGACGAGGAGGAAGTGCTGCTGCCCGTTGAAGAAAATGGTGGAGAACTGATCGCTGACATACGAGAAGAAATCCACTGTGCTCCTTCCGCCCACAACCGGTTCCGCCGAGCGGCCCGGACCCGCCGGTCCTTCGGGACCACTCGGCCACGGGTGTTACCGGCGTTACACCCTCCGACGGCGTCGACCGGTCACCGCCCGGCGCCGTGATCCCCCCGGCGACCTGCGGCGACCGCGTCACCGGAGCTGAGACTAGCCCGGAGAGGGGCCCCGGGTCAGCAGTTCCGGGAGTTCCGTGACCGAACCGCTCCCGATTCGCGAAACCATTACTCGAACCGTCCCCGCAGGTGGAGGGACCCGTCGGCGGGGGTCCGGCAACAGTGCCGGAAAACTGCGGATACGGAATCGTGACCTTCCGCGGCGGCCCGATGACCACCGAGCGTCGTCCGTCCGGTGCAGCGGGTTACGGCGGGCAGGCTGCGTTACGGCGGACAGACGACGTCATCGGCCGGGGCGCGGCCGCCGACCAGCGCCTTCCCGACGACGGCGGTGACGCACGGCGTGCGCGGGTAGGCGCCGGTCCCGGCGCCCTCCCAGCGCACCAGCCGCCCGGTGCCGAGCCGGCGGGCGGTCTGCTCGGCTCCGGCCTGCGGGGCCCGCGGGTCGTGCGCGGTGCCCACCACGAGCACCGGTGGCCCGGCCCCGGCCGGTGCGCCCGGCGTCTCCGGCCCGCCGGACGGCCACGGTCCGCAGGTCACCAGGTCCTGCGCGGCGACCACCCCGAACAGCGGATACCGCCCGCGCCACTGGCCGGCCAGCGCCGCGCCCTCGCCGGGTGTGGTTCGGACCCGGCTGTCGTTGCAGCGGGTGGCCAGAGCGCCGTCGAAGCGGCTGCGCGGCCCGGCCAGCGGCCCGAGGACGCGTTCCAGCCCGGCCGGGTCGCCGCGGTTCGCCGCGCCGAGCGCCGCCGCCAGCTCGGGCCAGCGGGCCGGCTGGGGGAGCAGTCCCCGCACGGCGTGCAGCACCGCGCCGGAGGTGATCGAGTCGCCGTCGCCGAGCGGGAGGGCGGTGCGGCCGAGCCGGGCGACCAGCCCGGTGACGGCGGCGCGCGGGTCGGCGCCCAGCGGGCAGGAGCCGGCCTCGGTGCAGGCCTCGGCGAACGCGTCGAACGCGCCCTCGGCCGCGGCGGTGGCGGCCTCGGCCCGGGCCGGGCCGTCCACGGAGGGGTCGGTGGGACCGTCGAGCACGACGCGGCCGGCCGCCTCGGGGTGACGGGCCAGCCACGTGGCCGTCGCGTCGGCGCCGTCGCCGGTCCCGACGACGTCGAGGCGCAGGGTGCCCAGCGCGCTGCGCAGCGACTCCAGGTCGTCGGCGGTGGACGCGGCGCGGAAGTCGGTCAGCGTGCCGGAGAGCAGCAGGTAGCAGTCCTGCACGATCGACCGGGAGCGTTCCAGCAGCCGGGTCATCGCGGCCTCGTCGGCGTCGGTCGGACGGGCGTCGACGAGCGCGGCGCGGGCATCGGGCGGGCCGCAGTCGAGCAGGTCCTCGCCGCTGCCGCGCCGGTCCATCCCGATCACCTGGTAGTGCTTCAGCACGTCGGCGGGCAGCCGTGCGGCCAGCGTCGCCGCGGCGCGCGCGGAGCCGTCGGTCCCGGTGTCCCCGACGACGACGAGCGCGGGCAGGTCCGGCGCGGCGCCGCGCTGGGTCACCCGGGTCAGCCCGAGCCGGGCAGGCCCCAGGTCCGGGCGGGTGCGGTCGGCGGGCACGGACAGCCTGCCGCAGCCGACCGACAGCACCCGCCCGGCCGGGGGAGCGGTGCCCGCGGCCTTCAGCCCGGCCAGCACCGGTGCGGTGCAGTCGGTGAACTCCGGGCCCGACCGGACGGGCTCGGAGGGCGGCAGCGCGTCCGGGTCCGCGGGCTCGGGCTGCGCCGGGCCCGCGGCCGCGGGCGGGGCGGGCAGGTCCTCGCCCCGCACCGCCACCGGCGGGCGGATCGACGGGCCGACCGAGCAGCCCGCGAGGAGCGCGAGCAGCAGCACGAACACCGCGGGGGCGCACCGCCTGCGCATCCCGCCCGTCCCGCGTCCCGCCCACAGCTCACCCATGATCGAGCCGAGTGTGCCGCGGGCGGGGTGTGGCCCCGGTGAGCCGGTCAGCGGGCGGTCCAGCCGCCGTCCTGGGTCAGCGAGGCGCCGGTGATCGACGGCGACGCCGGGCCCCACAGCACCGCGGCCAGCTCCGCGGTCTCGGACGGCTCGATCAGCCGCTTGCGCGCCACCGGTGTCAGCATGATCTTCTCGATCACCTCGTCCTCGCTGATGCCGTGCGTGCGGGCCTGGTCGGCGATCTGGGCCTCGACCAGCGGGGTGCGGACGTAGGCGGGGTTGATGCAGTTGCTGGTGACGCCGTGCTCGGCGCCCTCCAGCGCGGTCACCTTGGACAGGCCCTCCAGGCCGTGCTTGGCCGAGACGTAGGCCGACTTGTACGGCGAGGCCCGCAGCCCGTGCGCGCTGGAGATGTTCACGACCCGGCCCCAGCCGCGCTCGTACATGTGCGGCAGGCTGCGGCGGATCAGCCGGAACGGCGACTCCAGCATCAGCCGCAGGATGTTCGAGAACAGGTCCGGATCGAAGGCCTCGAGCCGGGACACGTGCTGGCGGCCGGCGTTGTTGACCAGGACGTCGACGTCGGCGGGCAGGGTCTCGACGGCGTCGAGGTCGGACAGGTCGCAGCCGATCGGGGTGACGGCGGGGACCTCCGCGGCCAGCGCCTTCACCCGCTCCGGATCGAGGTCGACGGCGTAGACCTCGGCGGCCCCGTCCGCGGCGACCCGCCGGGCCACCGCCGCACCGATCCCGCTGCCGGCCCCGGTGACCAGGGCCTTCTTCCCCTCCAGCAACCCACTCATGGCCCGACCGTACGACGCCGGCGACCCGGCTCAGGAGTGAGCCGGGTCACCCGATGCGGTCCCGGGGGTCACTCGACGCGCGGGGCCTTCTTCGCCGCCTTGCTGTCCAGCTCCAGCCGGACGGCGACGGGCAGGTCCGGACGGCTCAGCGAGTCGCGCACCTGGGCGAGCACCTCGTCGTCCAGACGGCGGCACAGCTCGGTCACGGTGTGGTCGGGCGCGTCCTCGTCGATCCAGACGACGGCACGCACCGCGGGCTTCGCCGCCGAGCCGACCGTGCGGGCGCGGGCCCGGGTGACACCGGGCAGCGCGGCGGCGCCGTCGGCGACGGCGTCCGCGGCGGCCGAGGCGTCGACCCGGATGGTGGTGCCTGCACCGTCGTCGAGGACGACGTCGGGGCGGGACTCCGGGCGCACCGCGCGCACCGTCCAGACCAGGCCGAGCACGAGCAGCACCACGCCGGCCGCGACGGCGACCCCGCGGGTGATGTCCGGCTGCGCCGACAGCGCGTCGACGATCATCGGGTCGATCACCGGGCGCATCGCGCGCCCGGCACCGAACAGCCCGGTGACCAGCAGGACGGTCAGGACGCCCGCGGCGAGCAGCAGCAGCCCGAGCAGGGTCAGCCCCCAGCGGGCGCCGCCTGCGGAACGGGCGCGGGCCTTCCGGGCGCGGCGCGTCGACCGGCGCGTGCCTTCCGGCGACGGCGGCGCGGGCGGCGACGCGGTCGGGATCGGCGAGGTGTCCGGCCCGGACTCCGGGGTGGCGGAGACGGTCATCAGTGGACTCCCTTCGCACCGGGCTGGTCCTCGGTGGCCCGCACGGTGAGCTTGGGCCTGCGCATCAGCGGCAGGCCGTCGAGCACGGCGGAGGCCGCGGCGCGCGCGTCGTCGCGGACGGTGTCGCCGCGCCCGGTCGCCCGCACGAGCACCGAACGCTTCGACGCCGTGACCGAGGCGCCGGTCATCACGTCCTCGGCACGGACCCGGCTGCCGACCAGGCGGGCCAGCACCCGCGGCGAGGTGTTGACCGTCAGCCCCGCCGACGGCGAGACGATCGGGACCTCGTGGCGGCGCGCCAGCAGCGCGACGACCAGCAGGATCACCCCGGCGACGATCGCCCCGATCGCGACCCACAGCACGACCGGGTCGGTCCAGAGCAGGTTCTCGAGGGTGGTGCGCCAGTCCCGCCAGGGCACGAGCACCCCGGCCGGGGCGGCCGGCCCGGCCTCGAACTGCGCCCAGTCTGCGACGGTCTCGACGAGGACGAGCGCGCCGAGCGCGGCCACGGCCAGGCTGACCAGCGGTGCCAGCACGCGGAGCAGGACCCGCACGGTGTTCCTCCTGCTGTGATCGGGTGGTGGATGGGGAAGGGGCCTAGGAGACCCGGGCCGGCTCCGGGGCGCGGTCGCTCTGCAGCTGGTCGACGTCCACGGTCAGCGCGCCGAGCCGGCGCCCGGTCATCCGGCGCAGGTCGGAGGTGACCCGCTCGCGGACGTCGGCGACGGCGGCCCGCACCGGACCCGGGTAGGCGAGTGCCAGGGTGAGCCGGACGTCGACCTCGTCGGCGGTGCGCGGTGTGACCTTCGCGCTCGGTCCGCTCTCGCCGACCCCCACACCGGCAACGGTGCGGGTGCGCCGGCGGGTCGCGGGGGCGGTGTCCGCCGCGTACTCGACGATCTTGCGCAGGACCGACGGGTCGACGTCGAGCCGCCCGCGGTCCTCCGGATCCGGCAGGCTGCTCATCGGTCGCGCCCGCGGCCGAGCAGCGCGGACACGTCCAGCTCGCCGTCGAGGGCGCGGCCCGCGGCGAAACCGATCACGCCCAGGACGAGGGCGATGACGAAGGCCGGGAAACCGCCGATCGCACCGGCGATGCCCAGCAGCAGGCCTGCCAGGAGGCCGGTCTGGGTGGCGTTCATGATTCTCCTCCGAACGATGTGGGACGGCCGGGCCCGGGCCACCGCGGGCGGCGGTGCGCGGGCCGGTCGACGCGGGGATGGGTGCGGCGGCGGACCGTCCGGATCGCCGCGACCAGCACCCTGGTCGGCAGCGGCAGGTCCGGGACGATCTCGATCGGGCGGTCGAAACGTGCGTCGTCGTCGGGCGCGGTGCGCGAGGAAGTGTTCCCCGGGTTTCCCGCGCGCTCGAGCGCCCGGAAGCGCGCGAGCCCCTCGCGGAACACCACGGGGTCGCCACCGCGGTCCGGATGGTGCGTCCGGACGAACGCCCGGTACGCCGCACGCTGCTCGGGAGTGAGCCCGTCGCGCATCGGTGCCTCCGTCCCCGCGGTCATGCCAGTGTCCTGCCGGTGCGGGGCGTGCCCGCGGTGTCGACAGTGCCGCCGGTGCCGCCGGTGCCTGCGGTGTCGCTGGTGCCTGCGGTGTCGACGGTGCCTGCGGTGTCCACCCGGCCGGGCCCGGCGGGATCCCCCGTCGGGGCCGCGGGCTCGCCCGCGACCACCACGTCGGACACCGTCACGTCGATCGGTGCCCCGCCGACCAGCGCCGACAGCTCCTCGCGGAGCGCCGACACGACGTCGGGGATCGGCCGGTCGAGGGTGAGGACGACGCCGACCTCGATCGGCTCGCCCGGGTCGCCGACGTGCACCCCGACCAGCTTGCGGCCGGGCAGCCAGGTGACGACGCCGCCGTAGGTGCCGCCGTCGAGCCGGGCGACCGCCGGATGGGCGGCCAGCGCACCCGCGACGAGCTCGGCGAGCGTCGCCGGGTCGGGACGGGCGTCCTCGGCCGGCACGACCTCGGTGGTGCGGCCTGCGGACGTGCCGCCCGGTACGGGTTGGGGGGAACGGGGCACGGTCACTCCACGACGCGGCCGGTGGACGCCGGGGCGGACTCGGTGTCCTCCTCGTCGTCCTCGTTGGGCAGGTGGATGTCGTTGACGGCGATGTTGACCTCGACGACCTCGAGACCCGTCATCCGCTCGACGGCGCCGATCACGTTGCGGCGGACCGCCTTCGACAGGTCGGCGATCGAGACGCCGTACTCCACGACGATGTCGAGGTCCACCGCGGCCTGCTTCTCGCCGACCTCGACGGCGACCCCGGCGACGTTGGAGGCGCCGGTCGCGCCGCCACCCGGGATGCGCTCGCGCAGCGCGCCGAACGCGCGGGACGCCCCGGAGCCCATGCGGTAGACGCCGTTGACCTCGCGCGCGGCGATGCCGGCGATCTTCTGGACGACCGACGCCGCGATCGACGTGCGGCCCTGGCTCGTGTCACCGCCGATCTTGGTCGCGGCGGAGCTGTCGGAGGTCGTGGCGGGGGTGCTGGTGGTCATCCCTGGCTCCTCTCCCGGCGCGGGCGGCGCCGGCGGATCGATCGTGCGGACACCCGTGTGATGCCTCCGGGATGCCCGTCCTCACGCGGCTTCACCGGGCTTCACTCGTTCGGAGGAGTGACGGCGGTGGTGACGGAGCCTGCGGGGCGGTCGCGGAGATAGCGCAGGAGCAGGGTGCCGTCCACGGCTGCCTCGTGCCCGGCGAGGCGCATCCGGTGCGGCGGCACCACGGCGTCCGGGCCGGCCGCGATCCGGGCCGCAGGCCCGCCGACCAGCAGGGGGACGAGCGTGAGCCGCAGCTCGTCGACGGCGTCGGCGGCGACGAGATCACCCAGCAGTGTCGGGCCGCCCTCGCACAGCACCTGCCGGTACCCGCGGGCGGCGAGCGCGCCCAGCACCGTGGCGGGGGACAGGTCGCCGAGCACGACGACCTCGCCCCCGGCCGCGGCGATGGCGTCCCTGCGGGCGGCCGGCGCGGCCGCGGTGGTGAGCACGAGCGGGGCGGCGACGGTGTCGGTGAACAGCCGCGACGCCGGGTCCAGGCCCGCCGAGCCGGTCACCACCGCGACCGGCGGCGGGGGGCCGGGCTGCGGGTCGTCGGCGCTCGGACGGCGCGGCCGGATCCCGCGGTAGTTCTCGGCGCGCACCGTGCCCGCACCGACCAGCACGACCTCCGCCGCCCGGCGCAGCGACCGGAAGAGCACACGGTCGGCGTCGGTGCTGAGCCCCTGCGAACCGCCATCCGCGTGTACGGCGCCGTCGAGCGAGGACACCATCACCGCGGTGACGTGGGGTCGGTCGGTCATCGCGCGATCATGCCGCCGGTGCGGCCGTGATGCAGCCGTTCCCCAGGGGTGTGTCCCCCGAAGGCATGCCTCACCTATGGTGAGCACGGACGTCGTGACCCGCTGGCCACGGCGTCGAGGCCGATCAGGGGGGGAGCAGGTAGCAGTGACCGTGACCGGGGCGGGTGCCTCCCCGCCGACGACCGACGCCGCGCCCGAGCAACAGCACCGCCCGCGGTCGCTGCGCACCCGCCGGCTGATCGGGCTGCTGCTGCTCACCGCGGCGCTCGTGGCCGCGGTGCTGGCCAGCATCGCGATCGGCACCAAGGTCATCCCGCTGAACGAGGTGATCTCGGCACTCGTCGCGCCGACCGGTTCGGAGAACGACGTCGTGGTCCGCTCGCTGCGGATCCCGCGCACCGAGCTCGGCGTGCTGGTCGGTCTCGCACTCGGCCTGTCCGGTGCCCTGGTGCAGGGCTTCACCCGCAACCCGCTCGGGGAGCCCGGACTGCTCGGCGTCAACGCCGGCGCCGCGCTGTTCGTCGTCTGCGGGATCTACCTGTTCGGCGTCACCTCGCTGTTCGGCTACGTCTGGTTCGCCTTCGCCGGCGCCCTGGTCGCCAGTGTCGCGGTGTTCCTCATCGGCACCCGCGCCCGCGGCGGCGCCACCCCGGTCTCGCTCGCACTCGCCGGGGCCGCGATGGCGTTCCTCATGGGCGCGCTGACCTCGTCGATCGTGCTGCTCGACGAGTCCAGCCTCGACGCCTACCGGTTCTGGGTGGTCGGCTCGCTCGCCGGTCGCGACGCCGACGTCTCCGGCCAGGTCGTCTGGTTCATCGTCGCCGGGGTGCTGCTGGCCCTGGCCAGTGCGCCTGCGCTGAACGCGCTCTCGCTCGGCGACGACGTCGCCACCTCGCTGGGGCACTCGGTGCAGCGCACCCGGGTCATCGGCGTCGTCGCGATCACCCTGCTCGCCGGGGCCGCCACCGCGGCCTGCGGGCCCATCACCTTCCTCGGCCTGGTCGTCCCGCACGTGGTGCGGTCGTTCACCGGGCCCGACCACCGCTGGCTGCTGCCCGCGTCCGGGCTGGCCGGGGCGGTGCTGCTGCTGCTCGCCGACGTCGTCGGACGCGTGGTCGCCCGGCCCGGTGAGCTGCAGGTCGGCATCGTCGTCGCGCTGATCGGCGGCCCGTTCTTCGTCGCCCTGGTCCGCCGCAAGAAGCTGGCGGCGGTGTGAGCGCCCCCGCCCGCGAGCGCGCCGAGCGCTCCACACCGCAGCCCGAGCCGGTCACCGGGCGCCGCCCGCTGCGGGTCGGCCCGTTCTCCGGCGTCCTGCGGGTCCGGCCGCTGGTCGTGCTCGTGGTCTCCGCGGTCGTGCTGGTACTCGCCGCCTCGGTCAACATGGGCCGCGGCGACTACCCGATCGCGATCACCGACGTCCTCGCCACGCTGTTCGGCGGCGGCGACGCCGGCCAGCAGCTCGTCGTCCTGCAGCTGCGGCTGCCGCGCACCCTGGTCGGCGCCCTGGTCGGCGGGGCGCTCGCGGTGTCCGGCGCGATCCTGCAGTCCATCGCCCGCAACCCGCTGGCCAGCCCGGACATCATCGGTGTCCAGTGGGGCGCCTCGGCCGCCGCGGTGTTCGTGATCGTCCTCGGCGGCGGTGCCTCCGGGGTCGGCGGCGCGTTCGCCTCGCTCGGCATCCCGCTGGCCGCGCTGGTCGGCGGCCTGGTCAGCGCCGCGCTGGTCTACGTGCTGGCGTGGCGCCGTGGCATCCAGGGCTACCGGCTGGTGCTCATCGGGATCGGCATCCAGGCCGTGCTGGTCGCCGCGGTGAACTGGCTGCTGACCGTCGCGCAGATCTACCAGGCCGCCCAGGCCCAGGTCTGGATCAACGGCAGCCTCAACGCCCGCAGCTGGGACGAGGCGATCCCGCTCGCGATCGCGATGGCCGTGCTCGTCCCGGTGTCGCTGGTGCTCACCCACCTGCTCGGCGGCCTGCGCTTCGACGACGACACCGCCCGCGGCCTCGGCATCCGGGTCGACGCCGCCCGCAGCTGGCTGCTGCTGGTCTCGGTCGGGCTCGCCTCGGTCGCCACCGCCGCCGCCGGGCCGATCTCGTTCGTCGCCCTGGTGACCCCGCAGATCGCACGGCGGCTGTGCCGGGTCGGGTCGCCGCCGATCGCGGTCTCACTCGTCCTCGGCGCGGCGCTGACCGTCGTCGCCGACCTCATCGCCCGCACCGCGCTGGGCTCGGTGGAGCTGCCCGTCGGCATCGTCACCGCCGTCCTCGGCGCCCCCTACCTGCTCTTCCTGCTGTCCCGCGCCCGTCAGGAGGCCCGCGCATGACCACGCGAACCACCGGTGCCGTCGCCGCCGATGCGTCGCCCGTCCGGACCTCCGACGAGTGCCGCCTGCGGGCCGAGTCGGTCTGCCTCGGCTACGGCGAGCGGCTGATCGTCGACGGGCTCGACCTGGAGGTCATGCCCGGCGCGGTCACCACCGTGATCGGCCCGAACGGCTGCGGCAAGTCCACCGTGCTCCGCGCGCTCGGGCGGCTGCTGCCGTGCCGGCGCGGCTCGGTGTTCCTCGACGGCAAGGCGATCGACAGCGTCCCCACCCGCGACGTCGCGAAGGTGCTCGGCATCCTGCCGCAGTCCCCGGTGGCGCCGGAGGGCCTGACCGTGGGCGACCTCGTCGCCCGCGGCAGGCACCCGCACCAGGCCTGGTACCGCCAGTGGTCGTCGGACGACGAGCGCGCCGTCGCCGACGCGCTGGCCTGGGTCGGGCTGACCGACCTCGCCGAGCGTCCGGTCGACGAGCTCTCCGGCGGGCAGCGGCAGCGCGCGTGGCTGTCGATGGCGCTGGCCCAGGAGACCGACCTGATGCTGCTCGACGAGCCGACGACGTTCCTCGACCTCGCCCACCAGGTCGACGTCCTGGAGCTGGTCCGGCGGCTGCAGTCCGAGGCCGGGCGCACCGTGGTCATGGTGCTGCACGACCTCAACCTGGCGGCCCGCTACGCCGACCACCTCGTCGCGATGAAGGACGGGGCGATCCACGCCGCGGGCTCGGCGCACGAGGTGATCACCCCGGAGATGCTCGACGAGGTCTTCGGGCTGCGGGCACGGGTGATCGAGGACCCGGAGACCGGGACGCCGATGGTGGTCCCCTCCGCCGGCCCGTCGAAGCGGGCCCCGGAGCCGGTCGCGCAGGACTGAGCACGAGACTGGCCGGGTGCACCTCGAGACCCGCGCCGTCCACGCAGGCAACGACGTCGACCCGGGCACCGGCGCCGTTCGCCGCCCGATCGTCACCGCGAACTCCTACGCGCTGCCCGAGGACCCGTCCGAGCTGGACTGGTCGGGCACCGCGACCCGGCTCTACACCCGCAACGGCGGCGCGAACCAGGGCTGGCTGGAGGACAAGCTCGTCGCTCTCGAGGACCCGAACGGAGTCAGCGAGGGCGGCTGTGCCGCGGTCGCGCTGGCGTCCGGGGTGGCGGCGCTGCACGCGGTGTTCTTCACGTTCCTGCGCAGCGGCGACCACGTCGTCAGCTCCGACGTCACCTACGTCGCCACCCACCGGCTGCTGACCGAGCTGCTGCCGGACCGGTGGGGGATCACCGCGACGCTCGTCGACACCTCCGACCCGCAGGCGGTGCGGGCGGCGATGCGCCCGCGGACCCGGCTCGTGCACGTCGAGACCCCGGCCAACCCGACCACCCGGATCACCGACGTCGACGCCGTCGCCGCGGTCGCGCACGAGCACGGTGCGCTGTGCAGCGTCGACGCCACGTTCGCCACCCCGGTGCTGCAGCGGCCGCTGGAACGCGGCGCGGACCTCGTCGTGCACTCGCTGACCAAGTACGTCAACGGCCACGGCGACGCCATGGGCGGCGCCGTGCTCGGCCGCCGGGAGCTGGTCGACCGCATCCGCGGCGACGCGATGGTCGACGCCGGGGGAGTGATCAGCCCCTTCAACGCGTGGCTGATCGCCCGCGGCGCGATCACCCTGCCGATGCGGATGCGGGCGCACTGTGCGAACGCCCTGGCCGTCGCCGAGTTCCTCGACGCCGACCCGCGGATCGCCTACGTCGCCTACCCCGGCCTGGCGTCGCACCCGCAGCACGAGCTGGCCGCCCGCACCCTCGACGGCGGCTTCGGCGGCATGCTCGCCTTCGCCCTCGACGGACCGCCGGAGCTGCAGAACCGGTTCGTCGCCGCCCTCGAGGTGATCACCTCGGCGGTGTCGCTGGGCCACGACGAGTCGCTGGTCGTGCACGTCGGCGCGGGCGGAGAAGGGCGGGCCGCGCACTTCCCGGAGCCGTTCCGCCGCTACGGGCACCTGCGGCTGTCGGTAGGGCTGGAGGACCCGCGCGACCTCGTGGCCGACATCGCGCGGGCCCTGGACGCCGTCTGCTGACGGCGTTCTGCGAGACGGGGACCGGCCGCGCGGGTCAGCCGATCAGCGCGCGGCCGACGATCTCCTTCATGATCTCGTTCGTGCCGCCGTAGATCGCCTGCACGCGGGAGTCCACGAACGCGCGCGCGATCGGGTACTCGAGCATGTAGCCGTAGCCGCCGTGCAGCTGCACGCAGCGGTCGACGATCCTGTTCTGCAGGTCCGAGCACCACCACTTGGCCTTGGCCGCGTCGGGCACCGACAGCTCGGACTCGACGTGCTGGCGGATGCAGCGGTCCACGAACTCCCGGGCGACCGAGGCCTCGGTGTCCATCTCGGCCAGCTCGAACCGGGTGTTCTGGAACTTCGACACCGGACGGCCGAACGCCTTGCGCTCCTTGGTGTACTCCAGCGTCATCCGCACCGCTGCCTCGGCACCCGCGGCGGACGCGACGGCGATCGACAGCCGCTCCTGGGCGAGGTTCTGCATCAGGTAGATGAAGCCCTGGCCGACCTCGCCGAGCCGGTTCGCATCCGGGACCCGGACGTCGGTGAAGCTCAGCTCGGCGGTGTCCTGGGCCTTCATACCGACCTTCTTCAGCCGGCGTCCGCGCTCGAAACCCTCCATGCCGCGCTCGACGACGAACAGCGTGAAGCCGAGGTGCCCTGCGTCGGCGTCGGTCTTCGCCACGACGATCACCAGGTCGGCCAGGATGCCGTTGGTGATGAAGGTCTTGGAGCCGTTGAGGATCCAGTCGCCGTTCGCGTCCCGGACCGCGCGGGTGGCGATGCCCTGCAGGTCGGACCCGGTGCCCGGCTCGGTCATCGCGATCGCGGTGATCAGCTCGCCGGAGCAGAACCCGGGCAGCCAGCGCTGCTTCTGCTCCTCGGTGCACAGCCGCAGCAGGTAGGGCTGCACGACGTCGTTGTGCAGCGGGAAGCCGATTCCGCTGGTGCCGGCGGCGACGATCTCCTCGTCGAGCACGACGTTGTAGCGGAAGTCGTCGACCCCGCCGCCGCCGTACTCCTCGGGGACACCCATGCCGAGCAGGCCGGCCGCACCGGCCTGCGTCCAGACCGCTCGGTCGACCTGACCGTCCTCCTCCCACTGCTCGTGATGGGGGAGGACCTCCTTCGCGATGAAGGTCCGGCAGAGGTCGCGGAACGCGTCGTGTTCGTCGTTGAAGATCTCGCGCTGCATGGTCGCGAGTCTCACATACTCGCAGGTAACTTGGGGGCTACCGGCGGTACGGTTTTTTCACACCGGTACCGGTAGGGTGCGCTCGTGAACGTCCTCGACGCCCTCGCCAACGCCTGGGACCGGACCGTCGTGGGGCGGGTCGCCGATCTCCACCGGATGCCGCGGGAGGCGATCGTCGGGTCGCCCGCGGGGATCCTGCACCGCTACACCCCGCTCTCGGGGATCGACCCGGACGGCGGGGCCCCGGTGCTCCTCGTCCCGCCGCTGGGTGCGCCCGACTTCGCCTACGACCTGCGGCACGGCTGCTCGCTGGTCGAGCACCTGCTCCAGCAGGGCCGCACCGTCTACATCGTCGACTACGGCCCGATCTCGTTCGAGGGCCGTTCGCTGGGCATCGAGCACTGGGTCGACGACCTGGTGCCGGCCATGGTCCGTGAGGTCGCGGCGATCGAGGACTCCGACGTGCATCTGGTCGCCTGGTCGCTGGGCGGGGTGTTCGCGCTGCTCGCGGTGGCCGCCGCGGTGCAGGAACGCGCGCCGCTGCCGGTGCGGTCGGTGTCGGCGATCGCGACGCCGATCGACATCTCCGGGGTGCCGCTGGTGGCACCGCTGCGCCCGCTGGCCCAGATCACCGGCGGACGGCTCCTCTCCTCGGTCTACCGCGGGATCGGCAGCTTCCCCGCGCCGATGGTCAGCTGGGCGTTCCAGCTCACCGCGGTCGACAAGCTGATCACCAAGCCGCTGGCGATCCTGTCCCGGCTCGACGACCGCGACTGCCTCGCCCAGATCGAGGCCGTCGACCACCTGATGAACAACATGCGGGCCTACCCCGGGCGCGTGTTCGGCCAGATCTTCCACCTGATGCTGCGCAGCAACGAACTCGCGTCGGGGGCGCTGCGCCTCGACGGCCGCGACGTCGAGCTGGCCTCGGTGGACGTGCCGGTGCTCGTCGTCGCCGGGCGGGACGACGTCATCGCTCCGCTCAAGGCCGTACGACGGCTGGTGGCCCTGCTGCCCGGCAGCCCCGACGTCCGCTACGCGACCGCGCCCGGCGGCCACCTCGGTGTGCTGACCGGACGACGGGCCCGCGACACGACCTGGCCCGAGCTGGACCGGGCCCTCGCGGACTGGGACGCCGAGGCCGAGCCCGCCGCGAGCGCCTGAGCCGCACCGGCCCTTTCCGCCCTTCCCGCCCGCGACCGGCGGTCGCCGCGCGTTCCGCGGAACGCAGGTGGTCGAGGGTGCCCCCGCCGGTGGCACGGCGCCGGACGGCAGTCATGGGCGCGAGATGCCTCAGCAGGTGAGACGTCGGCCGGAGATGCTTCACCTGCTGAGGCATCTCCGGCCGGTGTCTCCGCCGATGGCTCCGTCCGGTGTCTCCGCCGATGGCCCAGCCCGACTGCACACCCCGGAGCCGGTTCCGACACCCGAAATATCCGGTGTGCGAACCGGGCGCCGGGTGTGACGACCGGCCGCGCCCGCGCTGCTCGTACGAGTGCCGTCCGTGACTGCGGGCGATCGGGTGAGACGTCGTCGCGGTGGGTGATCCGCGCTCCGCCGGACGTCCGGCCGCGCTGGGCCGCCCGGGTGCTGCACCACCACGCCCGGGTGGCCGTATGTGCGCGAAGTCGATCAAGACGTGACGCTGTCGGTGGCCGCTCGCCTCGAACGGGGTGTGCGCCGCAGCTGCCGGCGACGTCGTCCCGAGGGAGCTCCGCATGTCCCGACCGATCGACCGATCCTCTGTCGCGCAACGCCTTCGCGCCGCCTCTGTCTGCGCGGCCGCCGTCGCGACGCTCCTGGCCGGCACGGCAGGCGTCGCCACCGCTGCACCACCCCGCGGAACGCAGGACACCGCCGCACCGTCCCGCGGAACGCAGGACACACAGGACACCGCCGCACCGGTCCGCGGGCCGCAGGACACACAGGACACCGCCGCACCGGCCGGCGCCGGCGGGAGCAGCACCGCGCCCCGCGTGACCCGGCAGCGCAGCGCGGGCTGCGGCACTCCCGCGCCGCAGCAGCCCGGGACGAGCGTCGACCGCACCGTGCGCAGCGGCGGGATCGACCGCCGGGTACGCCTGCACGTCCCGCAGGACTACACGCCGGACCGCGCGACCCCGGTGGTGCTGATGTTCCACGGTCGCGGCAACGGCGGGAGGACGACCGAGGAGTTCTCCGGGCTCTCGTCGCTGCCGGCGATCGTCGCCTACCCCTACGGCGTCGAGGGCGGCGAGGGGAAGCGGTCCTGGCAGGGCGCGCCGTACGCGGCACCGGGCGTCGACGACGTCGCGTTCACCGGCGCCCTGCTCGACGACCTCGAGTCGAACCTCTGTGTCGATCCGCAGCGGGTGTTCGCGGCCGGCAAGTCCAACGGCGGCGGGTTCGTCGAGATCCTCGGCTGCCGGATGGCGGGCCGCATCGCGGCGATCGCCCCGGTAGCGGGGGCGTACTACCGGGCGGGTGAACCGGCCTGCACACCCGGCCGCTCGGTCCCGGCCCTGTTCGTCCACGGCACCGCCGACCCGGTCGTCCCGTACACCGGTAGCGCCGAGCGCGGGCTCCCGCCGATCCCGGAGAAGGTCGACGAGTGGGCCCGCCGCGAGGGCTGCGACCGGCGGCCCGCCACCCGGCGGACCGAGCCCGACGTCACGACCAGCACCTGGTCCGGCTGCGCCGACGGGAGCCGGGTCGAGCACGTCGCCGTCGAGGGCGGCGGCCACACCTGGCCGGGCGCCACGACCTACAGCGGTGAGGGCCGGACCACGCAGACCGTACGGGCCACCGAGCTGATCGGGGAATTCTTCGGGCTCCGCTGACTCCTCGGGCCCCGCTGAACCGTCGTGATCTGCCGTCGCCCGCACGGTCGCGCGGGATGCCTTGTGCGCGAGGAGATCGGGCGGTGAGTGTGATCATCGATCCCGGGCGGCCGGTGGCCGCCCCGCGACGAGAGGGAACCGCTGTGCCCGCACCGAGGACCTGCCTGCGCGCCGTGCTGGCCTGCGCGACCGCCGTCGCCGCCGGCCTGACGGTCACCGCCGGCGGCGCCGCCGCGGCAGTCCCGAACCACGGAGCGGCCGCGGCAGTCCCGAACCACGCAGCCGCCGCGGCAGTCCCGGGCTACGGAGCCACCGCGGCGCCGGGAGCCACCGCAGCGGAGAACCCTGCGGCGCCGAGCGCTCCGGTGGGCGGCAGCGCGGGCTGCGGCACCGCCGCTCCGCAGCAGCCCGGCACCACGGTCGTCCGCACCGTCACCAGCGGCGGCCTGCAACGTGCCGCCCGGGTGCACGTCCCCGCGAACTACGACCCGGCCCGCCCGACCCCGGTCGTGCTCGCCTTCCACGGCCGCGGCGCCGGCGCCGAGAAGACCGAGAACTTCACCGGGCTGTCGTCGCAGCCTGCCGTCGTCGCCTACCCGGAGGGCGTCCGCGGCGCCGACGATCGGCAGGCCTGGCAGGGCGCGCCGTACTCCGCGCCCGGTGTCGACGACGTCGCCTTCACCCGCACCCTGCTCGACGACCTCGAGTCCGACCTCTGCCTCGACCGGCAGCGGGTCTTCGCCACGGGCATCTCCAACGGCGGCGGGTTCACCGAGATCCTCGGCTGCCGGATGGCCGACCGGATCGCCTCGGTCGCCGCCGTCGCCGGGGCGTACTACCGGAAGGGCGAGCCGGCCTGCGCGCCCGGCCGTGCGGTCCCCGCGCTGTTCGTGCACGGCACCGCGGACAGCACGATTCCCTACGGCGGCAACGCGAGCCGTGGCCTCCCGCCGATCCCGGACAAGGTCGCCGAGTGGGTGCGCCGCGACGGCTGCACGCCCCGCCCGGCGACCCGGCGGACCGAGCCCGACGTCACGACCAGCACCTATACCGGCTGCACCGCGGGGGCGACGGTCGAGCACGTCGCCGTCGACGGCGGCGGGCACACCTGGCCCGGCGCCACGAGCTACAGCGGGGAGGGGCGGACCACGCAGACGGTGCGCGCCACCGACCTCGTCGCGAGGTTCTTCGGGCTCCGCTGACCGCGGCGGGGGAGGATCGCCCCATGCGCTACCTCGAGGGCCTCGGCTCCGCCGGCATCCCCTGGTCCGTGATCGGGCTCGGGACCTGGCAGTTCGGCTCCACCGAGTGGGGCTACGGCGAGGACTTCCGCGCCGAGGCGCACCGCATCGTCGCCCGCGCCCGCGAGCTGGGCATCACGTTCTTCGACACCGCCGAGCTCTACGGCTTCGGCCGCAGCGAGCAGATCCTCGGCGACGCACTGCGGGCCTCGGGCGGCACCGACCCGCGCGACGGCGTCGTGCTCGCCACCAAGTTCCTGCCGATCCTGCCGCTGGCCCCGATCCTGGAGCAGCGGGCGGTCACCTCGGCGTCGGCGCTCGGGGTCCGGGCGATCGACCTGTACCAGGTGCACAAGCCCCACCCCGTGCTCGACGACCGGTCGGCCATGCGCGGCATGGCCACGCTGCAGCGCATCGGGCTGGTCCGCGACGCCGGGGTGTCGGCCTACCCGCTGCGCCGCTGGCGGTCCGCCGAGGCCGCGCTCGGCGGCCCGGTGCTGTCGAACCAGGTCGAGTTCAGCCTGCTGCGCCGCGAGCCCGCCGCGGACCTGGTGCCGTGGGCGGCCGAGCACGGGCGCGTCGTCATCGCCTACAGCCCGCTCGCCCAGGGCCTGCTCACCGGCCGCTACGACGAGACCCACCGGCCGTCGAACCGGGTGCGGCGCAACACCGCGTGGCTGCCGGCGAACCTGCGGGCGCTCGCCCCGCTGACCGACGCGCTCCGCGACGTCGCCACCGCGCACGACGCGACGCCCGCCCAGGTCGCCCTGGCATGGGTGGTGCACCACCCGAACACCGTGGCGATCCCGGGGGCGTCGAGCGTCGCGCAGGTGGAGTCCAACGCCGCGGCCGCGGAGATCCGGCTGCGCGACGACGAGCACGCCGGGCTCACCGCCGCGGCCGAGGCGGTGCACCGCACGGTCGGCCCGCGCGCGTACCCCGCCCTGGCCCGTGACCTGCTGCGCGGCTGACCTGCTGAGCGGTGGACCTGCTGCTCGGCTGACCGGCCGCTCGGCTGACACCGCGGCGGACCTGCTGCGCGGACGGAGCGGCGGCGGACCTACTTCACGTGCTGCCGCAGGAACTGCACGGCGCGGTCCCAGGCGATCTCGGCCTGCTCGGCGTCGTAGGTGCCCATGTGGTTCTCGTCGTTGAAGAACGCGTGCCCTGCCGGGTACTCCAGGAACTCCGGGCGCGAGCCGGACTCGTTCTCGATCCGGTCGGCGAGGGCCTCCACGGCCTCCGGCGGCGCCATCGTGTCCTGCTCGCCGAAGTGCCCCTGCACCGCGGCGGTCAGCTTCGCGAAGGACGGGTAGTCCTCCTTCAGCACGCCGTAGAACGGCACCGCGGCGCTGACCTTGTCGCCCTGCTGCGCGGCCAGGACCAGCACGAAGCCGCCGCCCATGCAGAAGCCGATCGCGCCGACGGTCGACGAGGTGACCTCGTCGAGGGAGAGCAGGTAGTCCACGGCGCCGCCCAGGTCGGTCGCCGCCTGGTTCACCGGCAGCTCGCCCATGAGCTGCCCGGCCTCGTCGGAGTCGTGGGTGGTGCGGCCGCCGTAGAGATCCGGGGCGAGTGCGACGAAGCCCTCGGCGGCGAGCCGGTTCGTCACGTCGACGATGTGGTCGGTGAGCCCCCACCACTCCTGGATGACGACGACGCCGGGCCCGGAGCCCGAGTCGGGCAGCTTCAGGTAGCCGTGGGCGGTGCCGCCGCCGGAGGGGAAGGTGACGTTCTGCGCGGGGTTGTCGTTCGTGTGTGCCACGCGCCGGATGACACCACGCCCCGGCCCGCTCCGCGCGGTGGCGCTCACCCGGTCAGGTCGGTCCATCACGGACGGTTGCGGAACGTAAGACGATCATGAATGGGGTCATGGGCAGGGCCGATCGGGTCATGGGGACGGCCTGTGTGACGAGTGAGTCAACCGTGAGCGTCGCAAACGATGCGGGGATATCGTCGAGGTCATGGTGACCTTCGCAGCTGCGCCGACCGCCCGGTCCACGCACGACGCGGCCGTCGAGCGGCTGCGTGCGGCCCGCAGCGGTGCCGGCCGGGTGCAGCTGGCCAAGCCGTCGTCGAACCTGTTCCGGTTCGGCGACCGGGACCGCGGCCGCGGCGCCACCGCGCTGGACACCACCGCGCTGAACGGTGTCCTGTCGGTGGACCCGGAGGCCCGTACCGCCGAGGTCCAGGGCATGGCGACCTACGAGACGATCGTCGCCGCGACCCTGCCGTACGGCCTGATGCCGCTGGTCGTGCCGCAGCTCAAGACCATCACCCTGGGCGGCGCCGTCACCGGGCTCGGGGTGGAGGCGTCGTCGTTCCGCGACGGGCTGCCGCACGAGTCGGTGCTGGAGATGGACGTCCTCACCCCGTCCGGTGAGCTGCTCACGGTCACCCCCGACGGCGAGCACGCGGACCTGTTCGCCGCGTTCCCCAACTCCTACGGGACCCTCGGCTACGCGATGCGTCTGGTCGTGGAGCTGGCGCCGGTCAAGCCCTTCGTCAAGCTCACCCACCACCGGTACCCGACCGCGCAGGCGCTGTCCGACGCGATCCCCGGCTTCGTCGAGGCCGGTCCCGCCGGCGGGGTCGACTTCCTCGACGGCGTGGTCTTCTCGCCCGAGGAGCAGTACCTGACCGTCGGTGAGTTCGTCGACGCCCCGATGCCCGGAGCGCGGATCTCCGACTACACCGGTCAGGAGGTCTTCTACCGCTCGCTGCAGCAGCGCCCGGTCGACCACCTGACCACGCACGACTTCATCTGGCGCTGGGACCCGGACTGGTTCTGGTGCTCGCGCGCGTTCGGCGTGCAGAACCCGGCGGTGCGGCGGTTCTGGCCGCGCCGCTACCGCCGCTCGGACGTCTACCGCCGCCTCGTCGCCCTCGACCAGCGCTACGGCGCGTCGAACCGGGTCCGCGAAGCGCTCGGCGGCACGGCCGAGGAGATGGTCGTGCAGGACGTCGAGATCCCGGTCGAGCGGCTGCCGGAGTTCCTCGAGGTCTTCCACCGCGAGGTGCCGATCGAGCCGGTGTGGCTGTGCCCGCTCGAGCTGCGCGGCGAGCGGTCCTGGCCGCTGTACCCGATGGAACCCGGCCGGCTCTACGTCAACGTCGGGTTCTGGTCCTCGGTGCCGGAGAAGCCCGGCGACCCGTGGGCACACAACCGGCTGATCGAGGAGCTCGTGGCCTCCCTCGGCGGCCACAAGTCGCTGTACTCGACGGTGCACTACGACGAGGACGAGTTCTGGGCGCACTACAACGGCGACGCCTACCGCGCGGTGAAGGAGCGCTACGACCCGGACGGGCGGGCGCTCGACCTGTTCCGCAAGGTCACCGGACGCCGGTGAGCCTGCACATCGATCGCGACCTGCGACGACCGACACTGGGAGAACGGCAATGACCGGAGTGCTGGAGCGAGCGGCCACGTCCACGGAGCCGGTGGCCGGCATCCTGGCCCGGGTACTGGGCAACACCCCGACGCTGCGCGTCGAGGCCTTCGACGGCTCCGCCACGGGGCCGAAGGACGCGCCGGTGACGCTGCACGTCAACTCGCCGCGGGCCCTGGGCCGGCTGGTGAGCGCGCCCGGCACGCTCGGCCTGGCGCGGGCCTACGTCACCTCCGAGATCGACGTCGACGGCGACCTGCACACCGCGCTGGCGGCGATGGCCGAGGTCACGCTGCACTCGATCCCGCGGCGCGAGCAGCTGAAGCTGGTCCGCCAGCTGCTGCCGTACTGGCGCGAGCACCGCATGCCCCCGCCGGACCTGGAGGCGCGGCCCAAGGGGTTCCTGCACTCCCGGCGGCGGGACTCGCAGGCCATCTCGCACCACTACGACGTCTCGAACACCTTCTACGAGTACGTCCTCGGCCCGTCGATGACCTACACCTGCGCCGCCTACCCCGACGCCGACGCGTCGCTGGAGACCGCGCAGGCCGCGAAGTACGAGATGGTCTGCACCAAGCTCGCGCTGGAGCCGGGCATGAAGCTGCTCGACGTCGGCTGCGGCTGGGGCGGCATGGTCCGCCACGCCGCCCGCGAGCACGGGGTGAAGGCGCTCGGCGTCACGCTGTCCAAGGAGCAGGCGGCCTGGGCGCAGGCAGCCATCGAGCGCGAGGGCCTCGCCGACCTCGCCGAGGTGCGCCACCTCGACTACCGCGACGTCCCGGACGGCGTCTACGACGCGGTCTCCTCCATCGGGCTCACCGAGCACATCGGCAAGGCGAACATTCCCGGCTACTTCCGGTCGATGTACGCCAAGCTGCGCCCGGGCGGGCGGATGCTCAACCACTGCATCACCCAGCCCTACAAGCCCGACCACCGCCACACCGACCCGTTCATCCACCGCTACGTCTTCCCGGACGGCGAGCTGGAGACCATCGGCTCGCTGGTCTCGGAGATGAACGAGGCCGGCTTCGAGGTGCGGCACGAGGAGAACCTGCGCGAGCACTACGCGCTGACCCTGCGCGACTGGGGGACCAACCTCGAGAAGCACTGGGACGACGCCGTCGCCGAGGTCGGGATCGGCCGGGCGCGGGTCTGGCGGCTCTACATGGCCGCCTGCCGCCTCGGGTTCGACCTGGACAACATCCAGCTGCACCAGGTGCTCGGCGTGAAGCTGCACGACGACAAGTCCTCCGGCTTCCCGCTGCGCGGGGCGCACGGGGCCTACTGAGTCCTGCTCCGGGGCCCTGTTCCGGGGCCCTGCTCCGGGGAATCCGGAGGATCAGCCGAGCTCCCGGGCCGCCGCCACGGCCCGGGAGCCGTACCCGCCGCCGAACAGCACGGCGTGCACCAGCAGCGGGAACAGCTGGTGCAGCGGCACCCGGTGCTCGCGGCCCGGGGCGAGCGGGACACCCGCGCCGGCCGCGGCGTCGGCGTAGGCGCCGAGCACCCGGTCCAGGTGCGGCAGCCCGAACAGCTCCAGCATCGCCAGGTCCGACTCACGGTGCCCGCCGTGCGCGGCCGGGTCGATCAGCCAGGCCCCCTCCGCGGACCAGAGCACGTTGCCCGACCACAGGTCGCCGTGCAGCCGGGCCGGGGGCTCGGCCGGCCCGGCGAGGTCGTCGGCCGGGTCGTGCAGGCGCTCGCACACCCGCTCGACCACGGTCGCCCCGCGGGCGTCGACCGCGCCCCGGTCCCGTGCCGTACGCAGATAGGGCAGCACCCGCTCGTCGGCGAACCAGGCGCCCCACGGACCGTCACAGGGCCGGTTGCGCATCCCGGTGTGCCCGATCCAGGCGTCCTCGGGTCCGCCGGGCGGGGGAGCCCCGAACGCGTCGGCGCCGCTGCCGTGCAGCGCGACGAGCCGGTGGCCCAGCTCCTGCGCGGCGTCGGTGGACGGGCGCCCGCCCGGGACCGCGGTGCTCACCAGCAGCGTGTCGTCGGCGCCGAGCACCTCGGGCACCGGCGGGCCGCCCGGCACGGCCAGCCAGCGCAGACCCGCGGCCTCGGCCGGGATCGAGCCCGGATCGGCGGCGCCGTCCTTCACCACGACCTCGGTCGTCCCGCCCGCGCGGTCGTCGAGAGTGAACCGCGGCGGGAAGCCCCGCCCGCCGCCGACGACGTCGCGGCCGGTCAGCCGCGCGACGGTGCCGGCGTCGGGGCTCACGCGTGGCGCTTGACGTACTCGGCGAGGCCGGGCAGGGCGGCGTCGACCATCTCGTAGACCTCGGTGAAGCCGTCCGGCCCGCCGTAGTAGGGGTCGGGCACCTCGGCGCCGTCGGCGGCGGACGGGTCGAACGAGCGCAGCAGCCGGACCCGGTTCGGCTCGGGCACCGAGCGCTGCAGCCAGCGCAGGTGCTCGCCGTCGAGCGCGACGAGCAGGTCCGCGCCGAGGATCTCGGAGTCGACCTGCCGCGCCGCATGCGCGGTGTCGTAGCCGTGCTCGTCGAGGATCTCCGCCGAGCGGGCGTCCATCGACTCCCCGACGTGCCAGTGCCCCGTGCCGGCGCTGGTCACCCGGACACGGTCGGACAGGCCCATGGCCTCCACCTCGGAGGCCAGCATCTTCTCCGCGATGGGCGAGCGGCAGATGTTCCCGGAACAGACGAAGCACACGTGCACGCCGTCCACGGTAGAGGCTTCCGTCCCGGGGTGAAGTACCAGGTCGGGGGCACTCCGTACGGTCATCCGATCGTCACGGTCCCGTCACACACGACCGGGCCCGCCTGGCGGGCTCCGGCGCGGTCGTAGGGTGGGTGGATGGCCGGCCGAACAGCAGCGTCGGGCGCGGATCCCGCGTCCGACGGCCACGACCTGCGCCACCACGGGGACGCCGATACCGGGGACGGTCTGATCGACTTCGCGGTCAACGTCGTCGGCGACGGGCCGCCGCCCTGGCTGCGCGAGCGCCTGGTCACCGCGCTCGACGGGCTCGGCCGCTACCCGCAGGCCGCCCACGACCGCCGCGCCCGCGAGGTCGCCGCCGCCCGGCACCGCCGCCGCCCCGAGGAGGTCCTGCCGCTGGCCGGTAGCGCCGAGGGCTTCGCGCTGCTGCCCGCGCTGCGCCCGGAGCTGGCCGCCGTCGTGCACCCGGGGTTCACCGAGCCCGAGGCCGCGCTGCGCGACGCCGGGATTCCCGTCGAACGGGTGCTCACCGACCCCGACGACGGCCACGCACTGGACCCGCGCGCCGTCCCCGACCAGGCCGACCTGGTCGTCGTCGGGAACCCGACGAACCCGACCGGGGTGCTGCACCCGGCTGCCGACCTGCGCGCGCTCGCCCGCCCGGGCCGCGTGCTGCTCGTCGACGAGGCGTTCGCCGACGCCGTCCCGGGCGAGCCGGAGTCCCTCGCCGCCGACGACGCCGTGCCCGGCCTGCTCGTGTTCCGCTCGCTCACCAAGACCTGGGCGCTGGCCGGGCTGCGCGCCGGCTACGCCATCGGCGACCCCGCGCTGCTCGCCCGGCTCGCCGCCCCGCGGCCGCCGTGGCCGGTGTCGTCGCTCGCGCTGGAGGCGATCATCGCCTGCTGCGAGCCCGACGCGCTGTCCGCGGCCGACCAGCGCGCCCGCGAGCTCGCCGCGCACCGGGTTGCCCAGGCCACCGCGCTGTCCGCGATCGAGGGAGTCGCGGTGCAGCCGGGCCTGGCGCCGTACCTGCTGCTGCACCTGCCCGACGGCACCGGCCACGACGTCCGGCGGCTGCTGCGCGAGCACGGGATCGCCGTGCGGCGGGGCGACACCTTCCCCGGGCTCGGCCCGGACCACGTGCGCGTCGCGGTGCGCCCGCCGGAGACCGCGTACCGGCTCGTCGAGGCCCTCGACGAGGCCCTGCGGACCCTGGCGGTGACGGTGTGAGCACGCTCGGAGAGGTCGTCGCGGCGCTGGAGGCGGCCTACCCGCCGCACCTGGCGATGGACTGGGACGCCGTCGGGCTGGTCTGCGGCGACCCCGACGACAAGGTCGGGAAGGTGCTCTTCGCCGTCGACCCGGTCGTCGAGACCGTCGACGAGGCCCTGGAGACCGGCGCCCAGCTGCTCGTCACCCACCACCCGCTGCTGCTGCGCGGGGTGCACGGCGTCGGTGCCGACACGCCGAAGGGTGCGTTGCTGCACAAGCTGATCCGCGGCGGCGTCGGGCTGTTCACCGCGCACACCAACGCCGACCTCGCCGACCCCGGCGTCTCCGACGCGCTCGCCGGCGCGCTCGGGGTCACCGTCGAGGGGCCGCTGGAGCCCGAGCCCGGCCCGGCCCTGGACAAGATCGTCACGTTCGTGCCGGTCGGCCCGGCGATCGCGCAGGTGCACGCCGCGCTCGCCGACGCCGGCGCCGGGCACTTCGGCAACTACTCGCACTGCTCGTTCGCCACCGCCGGGACCGGCCAGTTCCTCCCGCTCGACGGCGCCGTCCCCGCCGTCGGCGAGGTCGGGAAGCTGGAGCGGGTCGCCGAGACCCGGATCGAGATGGTGCTGCCCCGCGGGAAGCGGCGCGCCGTCGTCGAGGCGCTGCGGGCCTCGCACCCCTACGAGGAGCCGGCGTTCGACCTGCTGGAGATGGCGCCGCTGCCGTCGTCGCAGGGACTCGGCCGGGTCGGGACACTGCCGGCGGCGGAGAGCTTCGCCGCGTTCACCCGCCGCGTCGCCGACGCCCTGCCCGCGACGACCTGGGGCGTGCGCGGCGCCGGTGACCCGGACCGGGAGATCCGCCGGGTCGCGGTCAGCGGCGGCTCCGGGGACTCCGCGCTCGGCTCCGCGACCGCAGCCGGGGTCGACGCGTTCGTCACCGCCGACCTGCGCCACCACCCGGCCTCGGAACACGCGCTGGCCGGGACCGGGCCGGGTGGCCCGGCGCCCGCGCTGGTCGACGTCGCACACTGGGCGTCGGAGTGGCCGTGGTGCGCCCAGGCGGCGGACGTCGTCCGCACGGCCTTCGACGGTAGCGTCGAGGTCTCCGTGTCCCGGGCGCGAACCGACCCGTGGACCACCCACGCCGATCAGCAGGAGGACCCCAGATGAAGGCCGATCCCGCCGCGCAGTCCACGCTGCTGACGCTGGCCGAGGTCGACGTCGAGATCGGCAGGATCGCCCACCAGCGCCGCACGCTGCCCGAGCACGCCCAGCTCACCGAGGCCGAGCAGCGGCTGCAGGCGGCGAAGGACGCGGTCGTGCGTGCCGAGACCCGCGCCGGGGACCTCGACCGCGACATCGCCCGCATCGAACGCGACGTCGAGGGCGTCCGCGCCCGCACCGCCAAGGACCAGCAGATGCTGGCCGGGTCCGGGATCGGTGCCAAGCAGGCGACCGAGCTGCAGCACGAGCTGGACACGCTCGCCCGCCGCCAGGGGGTCCTGGAGGACGAGGAGCTCGAGATCATGGAGGAGCGGGAGGCGGTCGGCGCCGAGCTCGACCACGCCCGCACCGACCAGGAGAAGATCGCCGCCGAGGTGGCCGACCTCGCCGAGCGCCGCGACGCCGCCGAGGCCGACCTCGACGCGTCGCAGGCCGGGCGGGACCGGGCCCGGACCGAGGTCGTCGCGAAGCTGCCCGAGGACCTGCACGCCGAGTACGAGCGGATCCGCGCCAAGGGCCGGATCGCGGCCGGTGCGCTGCGCGAGTCCCGCTGCGGCGCCTGCCGGCTCGAGCTGGACCGCACCTTCCTCGCGCAGGTGCGCGGCAAGGCGAAGGACGACGTCGTGCACTGCGAGGAGTGCGGCGCGATTCTGGTGCGCGCGTCGTGAGGCTGGTTGTCGAGGCCGACGGCGGCTCGCGCGGCAACCCCGGTGTCGCCGGCTACGGGGCGGCGGTGCTGGACGAGTCCGGCACGCAGGTCCTGGCCGAGGTCTACGACGGCGTCGGGTCGGCCACCAACAACGTCGCCGAGTACCGCGGCCTGATCGCCGGGCTCGCCGCGGCGCTGGAGCTGGGCGCGACCGAGGTCGACGTCCGGATGGACTCCAAGCTCGTCGTCGAGCAGATGTCCGGGAACTGGAAGATCAAGAACGGGGCGCTGCGGGAGCTGGCCGCCGAGGCCACCGGCCTGGCCGACGAGTTCGACGCGGTGCGCTACGCCTGGATCCCGCGCGCCGAGAACTCCCGCGCCGACGCCCTGGCCAACAAGGCGATGGACGGTGACTCCCAGCCGTCGGTGCCCACGACCGGGCCCGCCGAGGCCCCGGCCGCGCCGGTCGCGACCGACCCCGACAGCGACCCGGAGCCCGAGTCCACGGAGCGCTCCACCGGATCGACCGGGGCCCGTGCGGCGGCGACGGCGTGGACCGGGCAGGTCGGCACGCCGGTGCGGATGGTGCTGCTGCGCCACGGGCAGACCGAGCTGTCGGTGCACCGCCGCTACTCCGGGCACGGCGACCCCGAGCTGACCGACGCCGGGCAGGCGCAGGCCGTCGCCGCCGCCCGCGAGCTGGCTGCCCGCTACGTCTCCGCCGAGGGCCGTCCGGCCGCGATCCTGACCTCGCCACTGCGCCGGGCCCGGCAGACCGCCGCGGCCGTCGCCGAGACGACCGGGGCGCCGCTGGAGGTCCGCGACGCGCTGATCGAGACCGACTTCGGCGGCTGGGAGGGGCTGACCTTCGCCGAGGCCCGCGAGCGCGACCCGGAGCTGCACGGACGCTGGCTCGGGTCGTCGCAGGTCGCACCGCCCGGCGGGGAGAGCTTCGCCGCAGTGGGGGAGCGGGTCGCTGCCGAGCGCGCCCGGATCGTCGAGGAGTTCGCGGGGGAGACTGTGGTCGTGGTCAGCCACGTGACGCCGATCAAGCTCATGCTGCGCGACGCCCTCGACGCCGGTGACGGCGTGCTCTACCGGATGCACCTGGACCTGGCCTGCACCAACGTCGTCGAGTTCTACCCCGACGGCGGGGCGTCGGTGCGGCTGGTGAACGACACGTCGTACCTGGGGTGATCCGTGGCGCCCGGCCGCGGCACGCCCTGCGGGCACCGGGCCGGCCGGGTACGTCATGGTCCGGAGATGCGTCACCTGCTGAGGTAGTTCGCCGCCTGCACCCTCGACCGTCCCCTCTGGATCGATCGAGTGCTGCCCCGAACGGGTTGCACCTGACCGCTCACACTCGGTGACCCTTGCTCGCGTATCACTCGCCGGGTGATGATCAGCGCGCACCGTACGGGGTGGTCAACCTACGGTGCGTGATCAGTCTCGGTGTCGCGGGGAACAGGAGAGACGACGATGTCCGGTGGCGTGGTGTCCCACGAGCACGACTACGGTTACGACCTGGCTCACGAGATGAAGGTGATCGCGCGGCTGCCGCAGCAGCGTCGCGGATCGTCCCGGCCGATCGGTGCGCGGATCGCGCGTGACCTCGACCCGGACACCGACTTCGGGCACGACCTGGCCCACGAACTCTGATCCTGCGCACGTCCCGGCGGCCCCGCGTTCCGGCGCGGGGCCGTCGGCGTTCCTACGGTGCTCGGCCCGCGAGCCGCAGCGCCGCCCACAGCGCCGCCGTCGCCCCCACCAGCCCGAGCGGGACGGTGAGCAGGCCCAGCCCGGCGAACGTCGGGAACGACGGCGCGGCCCCGCGGGCAGCGCTCACCCGGCGCCACAGCAACGTCGCGAGCGACCCGGTCCAGGTCAGGTTCGGGCCGATGTTCACCCCGAGCAGCATCGCCAGCACCAGCCCCGCCGACGGGCTCGGGCCGAGCGCGGTGAGCAGCACCAGCGTCGCGGGCAGGTTGTTCACCACGTTCGCCAGCACCGCCGCGATCACCGCGGTCGCCAGCAGCGCCCCGAACGACACGTCACCGGGCAGCAGCCCGCCCAGCCGGGCGGCGAGCCCCTGACCGCTCACCCCGGCGACGACCACCCCGAGCGCGAGCACGAACACGCAGAACCCCGGCGACGCCGCCGTGACCAGCCCGGACACACCGATCTCGCGGCGCACCAACGCCCGGACGGCGAGCACCGCGGCCCCCGCGGCGGCGACCCAGCCCGGTGCGACGCCGAGCGCCGACGACGCGCCGAACCCGGCGAGCGTCAGCCCCAGTACCGCCAGCGCGGCCACCGGAGCCGGTCCGGCGGGCGCCGGAACCACCTCGGTCCGCCCGGCGGGGAGGTCGCGGGCGAAGAACCACCGCAGCACGACGTACTCGACGGCGACGACCACCACCCAGGGCGCCGCCATCAGCCCGGCGAACCCGAGGAAGCTCAGACCGGACGCGGAGAACGCCAGCAGGTTCGTCAGGTTCGACACCGGCAGCAGCCCGGACGCCGAGTTCGACAGGTGCGCGCACGCGTAGGAGTGCGGGCGGGGCGGCAGGTGCAGCCCGGCCGCCGTCGCCAGCACCACCGGGGTGAGCAGGACGACCGTCGCGTCCAGGCTGAGCGCCGCCGTCGTCACCGCGGCCGCGACGGTGACCAGTGCGAGCAGTCGGCGCGGGGACCCGCGCGACGCCGTCGCGAGCCGGGCGCCGAGCCACCGGAACACACCCTCGGCGTCGGCGAGGTGGCCGAGCAGCAGGATCGCGGCGAGGAACCCGATCGTCGGGCCGAGATCGGTGACCTCCCGCCACGCCGTCGCGGGGGAGACCAGCCCGGCGAGTACGGCAACCCCGGCGGCCGGGATCGCGAGCACCGCCTCGGGGAGCCCGAACGGCCGCACCGTCGCCGCGACGAGCACCAGCGCCAGGAGCCCGACCGCGAGCACGGACGCGGGCGTGATCGTCACCGCTGAACCGTACTGCGGGGAGCGCTCAGGACAGCTCGGTCACCATGTTCTGTGCGGTGCCGAGCAGTGGACCGAGCTCGCGGTCGACGACTCCCCAGACCAGGTCGCGGTCGATGCTGAAGTAGCCGTGCACGAGGACGTTCCTCATGCCGATGATCTTTTTCCAGGGCACGTCGGGGTAGCACTCTCGTGTGTCGGCCGACATCTTGGCGGCGGCCTCGCCCACGATCTGGAGGTGCTGCACGACCCAGACCTGGATCAGCTCGTTGTCGTCGAACTCGTCCCGGCCCATGTTGGTGTACCGCTGGATCCGGACGATCGCGTCGACGATGTCCTGGGCTCGGTCGGCATCCGACCTCACAGCAGGACGGCCTCGTCGTCCAACCGCTTCTCGAGCCGCGGAGCGAGCCCTGAGGAGGAGACGACGTCGACCGGTCGCCCGAACAACTCCTCCAGGTCGGCCGCGAGCCCACCCAGGTCGAACAGGGTACGGCCGGTCGCCATGTCGACGACCAGGTCCACATCGCTCGTCGGGGTCGACTCGCCGCGAGCGACCGAACCGAACACCCGCAGCCTCGACGCTCCGTGGCGCCGCGCGATCGCCAGCACTGCATCGCGCTGCGCCCGCAGCTCGTCGAGCGACGGGGCGACGTCGCCGGTGCGGTCCCGCAGACGCATGGTCGGCCTCCTCCGCGTCGATCGTCGCACATCCGGCATGCCCGCGGCGGCAGCCGCGACGCCGTACGGCTCGTAGCCTGGGGTCATGACCGCAGCCACGGAGATCGCGTTCGAGAACACCTTCGTCCGCGACCTGGAGGGCCTGTACCTGCCGTGGGAGGCCGCACCCGCGCCCGACCCGCAGGCGGTACTGGTCAACGACGCACTCGCCGCCGACCTCGGCCTCGACCCGGTCGAGCTGCGCACCCCGGCCGGTCTCGGTCTGCTCACCGGCACCGCGCCGCCGGAGTCCGCGACGACCGTCGCGCAGGCCTACGCCGGGCACCAGTTCGGCAACTACTCGCCGCGCCTCGGCGATGGCCGCGCCCTGCTGGTCGGCGAACTCGTCGGCGCCGACGGCACCCGCCGCGACCTGCACCTCAAGGGATCCGGCCGCACCCCGTTCGCCCGCGGCGGCGACGGGAAGGCCCCGCTCGGCCCGATGCTGCGCGAGTACGTGATCTCCGAGGCCATGCACGCGCTCGGGGTGCCGACGACGCGCTCGCTCGCCGTCGTCACGACCGGCGAGCCGGTGCTGCGCGAGCAGGGCCCCGAGCCGGGCGCGGTGCTGGCCAGGATCGCGGCCAGCCACCTGCGCGTCGGCACCTTCCAGCTCACCGCCGCGCTCGGCAAGCCGGAGCTGCTGCGCCGCCTGGCCGACTACGCCATCGCGCGCCACTACCCCGAGCTCGCCGACGAGGAGAACCCCTACCTCGCGCTCTACCGCGCCGTGATCGCGGCGCAGGCACGCCTCGTCGCGCAGTGGATGCGGCTCGGGTTCGTGCACGGCGTCATGAACACCGACAACGTGACGATCTCCGGCGAGACGATCGACTACGGCCCCTGCGCGTTCCTCGACGCGCACGACCCCGCCACCGTCTACAGCTCCATCGACGAGGGCGGCCGCTACGCCTACGGCAACCAGCCCGGCGTCGCGCAGTGGAACCTGGCACGCTTCGGCGAGGCGCTGCTGCCGCTGTTCGACGACGACTCCGACACCGCGATCGGGCTCGCCACCGAGGCGCTGCAGGGCTTCGCCGACGCCTACCTCGCGGCCCGCGACGAGGGCTACCTCGCCAAGATCGGCGTCGGGACGCCGGAGCTGCTGGAGGACCTCTACCGGCTGCTCGACGAGCAGAAGCCCGACCACACGCTGTTCTTCCGGCGGCTCTCCGACGCCGCCCGTGGCGACACCGGCCCGGTCCGTTCCCTGGTCACCGACCCCACCGCGCTCGACGCCTGGCTGGGGTCCTGGCGCGCCGCAGGCCCGGACGCCGACGCGATGGACCGCGTCAACCCGATCTACATCCCGCGCAACCACCTCGTCGACGAGGCGCTGCGCGCGGCCGTGCGCGGTGACCTCGAGCCGGTGCAGTGGCTGCTGCAGGTACTGTCGCATCCCTACGACGAGCGGGAGGGTTACGAGCGGTTCGCGGAGCCCGCGGGACCGGACGTGCCGCGGTTCGTGACGTTCTGCGGGACCTGAGGCAGACCGGGAGGCCGTCGTGCGGGTGGCGATCATCGGAGCAGGCCCGGCCGGGCTGTTCCTGGGCGCGACGCTGGCCCGTCGCGGGCACGCGGTCACCGCCGTCGACCGCGACGGGGGACCGGAGCCGGACGGCAGCTGGTCGCGCCGCGGGGTCATGCAGTTCCACCACCCGCACGGTGTCCGCCCGCAGGTGGGGGAGGCGCTGCGGGCCGAGCTGCCCGAGGCCTACGACGCCTGCCTGGCCGCCGGCGCGGAACCGCTCTCGTTCGTCCTCGACGACGGGACCCGGGTCTCCGGCGGACTGCGGATGCGCCGAGAGACGTTCGAACGCGCGCTGCGCTCGGTCGCCGTCCGGGAGCCGGGGTTTGCGGTGGTCCGCGGGCACGCCGACCGGGTCGTACTCGACGAGGGCCGGGCTCGCGGGCTCGTCGTCGACGGTGACCCGCTGGACGCGGACCTGGTCGTCGACGCGTCCGGGCGGGCCGGCCGGATCACCCGCGAGTACGCCGGCGAGCCCGAGCTGGTCGGTGACACCGGCGCCGCGTACGTCAGTCGCCAGTACCGGCTGCACGACCCGGCCGACCCCGGGCCGATGACCAACCCGCTGGCCTGGCAGGCCGACCTCGACGGCTACCTCGCGATCGTGTTCCGCCACGAGCGGGGCATCTTCTCGGTGCTGATCGTCCGCCCGGCGGGGACGCTGCACGACCTCCGTCACGAGGTGGCGTTCGACGCCGCCTGCCGCGCGATCCCGGGGCTGTCGGACTGGACCGACCCGCAGCGCGCCACACCGATCACTCCGGTGCTGCCCGGCGGGCGGCTGCACAACCACTACCGCGCTCAGCCGGGAATCCCCGGGCTGGTGCTGGTCGGCGACTCGGTCTGCACCACGACGCCGATGTTCGGCCGCGGGCTGGCGACGACGATGCTGCAGTGCGCCGAGCTGCTGCGCCGCATCGACACCGGCGACCTCGACGGCTTCGGCGCCTGGTGTGACGCCGAGATGCGGCCCTGGGTGGCCGACCACGTCCGCTGCGACGACGCCGCCCGCCGGATCTGGGACGGCGGCGACGTCGACCTCGCCGCGCCGCTGCCGTCCACCCAGATCCTGGCCGCCGCGGCGGTCGAACCGCGGATCGCGGCGGCGATGGGGCCCTACCTCGGTATGCGGGCGGGACCGTCCTGCCTGGACGCGGTGGAGCCACTGGCGCACGCGATCTACGAGTCCGGATGGCGGCCGACGCCGTCGGACGGGCCGAGCCGCGACGAGCTGACGGGGATCCTGCGGTCCGCCGTCGCTGCCGGACTATGATGGCCGACGCGGACGAGTCGGTCGGGCGACCGCGTCGGGACCCTCGTGGTCCCGCCGAGGAAAGTCCGGACTCCACAGGGCAGGGTGGTTGTCAACGGCAACCCGGGGAGACCCGCGGGACAGTGCCACAGAGAACAGACCGCCACCGGTCCTCGGACCGGCGGTAAGGGTGAAACGGTGGTGTAAGAGACCACCAGCACCCCGGGCGACCGGGGTGGCTCGGTAAACCCCACCCGGAGCAAGGTCGAGAGGCGACGAGTACTCGTCGCTGCGCAGGCGTTCGAGGGCTGCCCGCCCGATGCCTGCGGGTGGACCGCTGGAGCCTGCCGGCAACGGCAGGCCGAGATGGATGGTCGCCGAACGGTGCACCGTGAGGTGCCCGGGAACAGGATCCGGCTTACAGGTCGGCTCGTCCGCCCCGCACTCCCGGCATCAGGCCCGGGGGCGGGGCACCTGTCTTGAGCAGGCGCGATGCTCTCGTGAGTTCTCGAAGCGCGGGCGCATCCCAGACGATGGCCGGGAAGAAGACCGGCCCCTCGAATTTCGGGTCGAAGAGGAGCCACTGGCGACAGACGCCGAGTCGCTGCCCACCTTCTCTGATCCGAAGCACCACGAGCCGAGCTTCGCGTCCCCGACCAAGATCGCCGGAGCCAGCTCCTTCGCCGAGGCCATCGACATCGAGCCCGGTGCCTACGGCATCAGCCACCTCAGCGTGCCCCCGCTTGCGGTTCGCTACGGTCCGCTGCTGGTGACGCCGGTCGGAGGTGTCGCAAAGAGGTGCTGGTCGTGATGCGCGATGCTGGTCAGTCGCCTGATGATCGCGCGTAGCTGACCCTGTGCCTGGAGGTCGATGAGAGGGACCGCATCACCGTGCGCGCGGTCGACGTGCGGGAGGCCCCAACCAGTGGACAGTACCTGTGCCCCCATCCGGGTGAGGACGCGCTCGGTGGTCTCGCGTGCCCAGGCGGCACCGTATGCGCTGGGGCTGGCGCTGATCACAGCGGTGGGCAGGGAGAGGAAGACGGAGTCGCCGTCGGGGCGAGCCGCCCAGTCGAGCAGGTTCTTGAGCTGCCCGGGGACGCTGCCGCTGTACTCGGGCGTGGTAATCAGGACTGCGTCCGCCTCGCGAACGGACGCCCGCAGGTCGCGAACGGCGGCGTGCGGTCGAGGCTCGTGGTCTTCGTTGAACGGCGGGATGTCGGCGAGTCGATCGAATCGGCGCACCTTGTGCCCGTCCTCGCGGGCGAGCGTCTCGGCGTGGCCGAGCAGCCTGGTGTTGATCGAGCCGCTGCGCAGGCTTCCAGAGATGGTCAGGAGTCGCATGGGCGTCCTTTCGATTGCTCGGTGATTGTGAGTCCGGGGACCGTTCGGCTGCGCGTCAGCGTCCGTGAGCGAGAAGCTGCGCTGCGAGTCCGAGTGCCGCGAGTGCGATCGCGACCGTGCACGCGCCTGTCCATCCCGCCATTGGCCAGAGGCTTCCGGCCAGCGCCGATCCGGCTGCGCCGCCGGCGAAGCACAACGTCATGAAGATCGCGTTGATGCGACTGCGCGCCGACGGTCGCAGGGCGTAGACGATGGACTGCGAAGCGGCCATCACGGCTTGCTGCCCCGCGATCAAGACGATGACGCCAGTGGCCAGACCGACGATCGTCGATCCGGCGGCAAGCATCAGCAGCCAGGCCGCCAGCTCCAGAACGAGACCGATGGTGATGATGATCTCGGCATGCCCGGCATCGGCCAGCCTGCCGGTCAACGGCATCAGGACGACACCGACGACCGCCAGCAGACTGAAGGCTCCGATGGCCGTCGTGCTCCATGCGAACGGGGGACCGGAAAGCCGCAGGGTGATGGCGGCGAGCTGGATCGCAAACGCCGACATGGCCAGTGCCGCGACGAGGGTCCGGCGACGAAGAGCAGGCAGCTCACACAGCGGTGTGATCAGCGATCGCAGCAGACGGAGGTAGCGGGTCGCTGTGAGGCGGGTGGGGGAGCCGTGTCCGTCGGAGAGCCGACGCTGGAGGAGCAGCGTCGTGAGGATGAGGAGCCCGGCGATGATCCAGTAGCCGCTGCGCCAACCGACGAGGTCGGCCAGTGCTCCGCTGGCCGCGCGGCCGACCAGTCCGCCGGAGAGCACGCCGGCCATGACGGTGCCGACCGCCCGTCCGCTGCGGTCCTCGGGTGCCAGGGCGGCGGCCATCGGCACCAAGACCTGAGCACCGACCGCCGCGACGGACGCGGCCACGGTCGTCGCGATGAGCACCGGGCCGCTCGCCGCAGCCGTCACCGCGATCAATGCGACGGCGGTCGCCAGCAGCAGTGCCGCTGACAACCGCCGCTGACGCAGGACGTCGCCGAGCGGGGATACCAGCAGCAGGCCGGCGGCGTATCCGACCTGCGTGCCGGTCACCAGCCAACTGGCCTGCGCGGCCGACAGCCCGTACTCGGCTGAGAGCCGGTCGAGCAGGGGCTGGGCGAGATAGAGCGCGGATGCCGCCAGGCCGGCGGCCAGGGCCATCAGGCGGAACAGGCCCGGGCCAGCGACGGTGTGGCTCCGGTGCCCGCCCGTCCCAGGTGCGTGACCCGGCCTCGGTTCCGGGTTGACGGGATGCGGGGCGGTCATGCATCCAGGCTCGGTGGGCGACCACAATCTGTCCAACAGATCGTTGTCAGCCTACAATCGATCTGCGTCATGATCGTGGAGGGTCGAGTGTGGAACTGCAGCAGCTGAGGTACGTGATCGCTGTGGCCGAGACTCGGAACTTCACCCGTGCGGCCGAACGGTGCCACGTCGTCCAGTCGGCCCTCAGCCATCGGATCGCGGGCCTGGAACGGGAGCTCGGCGTGCGGCTGTTCCTTCGGACCAACCGGCGAGTCGACCTGACCCCGTCCGGTGCCGCCTTCCTCCAGGACGCACGTGAAGCGCTAGCGGCTGTCGATCGCGCGCGATCGGCTGCGCTCGCCGCCTCTGGAGAACTCACCGGCCGGCTGTTGGTCGGCTCGATTCCCAACCTCACGGCGCTGGACCTGAACGCATCCCTGCGGGCCTTTCGTGACCGGCATCCGGGGGTCGACCTCCAGGTGATCGCGCGTCGTAGCGAGGACATGTATCAAGCCGTGCTGGAACGCTCGGTCGACATCGCCTTCATCGCCTCGCCGATCGGGGCCACCAGGCGCGGCGTCGTCGATCACGAGCTGGCCCGCGACCGACTGGAGCTCGTGGTGTGGCCGGGACACCGTCTGGCCGGCCGAGCCCGGGTGCGACTGGCAGACCTGGTCGGTGAGGAGTTCGTAGACTTTCCTGCCCAGAGCCATGCCCGAGCAGAGTCCGACGCCGCATTCGACCAGGCCGGCCTGACCCGCCGGGTCTGCGTGGAGGTGGACAACACCGACGCCTTCCGCGCCGCGATAGCCGCCAGACTCGGTATCGGCATGCTGCCGCGTGACCCCTCGACCGCCAGCACCGGCCTTCTCGCCGTGCAGGTCGAGGACGCCCCACGAAGAACGCAGCGAGTGATCTGGGCCAAACCCCCCTCACTAGCCGCTTTGGCGCTGATCGACGAACTCCCGCTGTCGAGCGTGATCAAGAGGTCGGCGCACTGACCTCGGTTCCCCGGATGAGCGTTCGCATCGTCGACGACGGGGGGACAGAACCCATCCGCAAGTCCTGGCCGTCGGCGACTGGACCGACGAGCTGGGAGGCCAGGACGGCGACCGCGAGGAGTACTACTACACCGTGCGGCGGACCGTGCCCGGCTCCATCTTCCACGCCTCGGCCGCGACCACCACCAAGGAGGGGAGCTCTCATAGGCGAGTAGGCGCGGTCGGTGCTGCACTCGTCAGGACGGGAAGCACGCACTCCAGCACTACGACGCATCCGTCCTCTTCGACGCGGGGGTGAACATCCGTGCGCTCTCCGAATACCTGGGTCACCACGACCCGGGGTTCACGCTGCGCACCTACACCCACCTGATGCCGTCCAGCTAGGCCTGCACTTGCCGCACGATCGCCGCCGTGTTCAGCGGGCCGTGACAGGTAAGCCGGAGACGGCCCACGGCGTATAGCGGGTCTCTGACCTGCTATGACCTCTGTATCCGGCTTACATGCAGACTCGTCCGCTCCGCGCTCTTCCCGACATGCGCCGGTCCCGTCGGTCCAGCTGAGGCGCGGCACGAATGCACCTGGCCAAAGCCCTGTGCGCCCACCCCTGAGCGACTACCCCTGCGCGTTGGCGATGACGCGTTCGAGAAGCGCGACGAGCGTGTCGCGATCGCGTCCGGCGATGCCGTCGAGGAGCCGCTCTTCCGCGGCAGCGAGTGCGGTCTCGCCGTCGCCGAGCGCAGCCTCTGCCCGTGGGGTCGGGTGGATGCCGACGATCTTTCCGTGGACGGGATGCGGGTGCCGTTCGATGTATCCGGCGTGCTCCAGCCTGCCGGTCGCGTAGGCGATGCTCTGCGGGCGAACGTTGGCGCGACGGGCCAGCTCGGCGGTGGAGACTCCCGGTTCTTCGATGATCATCCGCAGTGTTCCCAGGAGCGAGCTGGAGAGACCGAGGGGGCTGAGGGACGCGTCGATGAACTGGTCGGCGAGGTTCTCGGCGCGCCACAGCACTCGGGAGAAGGAGTCGCTCACGCTGTCGATCTTCCCCTGACCCATCTTGACAGTCAACTGCGACATGTCGCAGAGTCTCTGTCATGAAGACAGAGAACTGTGACGTTCTGCGGGTGCGTACCAGGTGGGTAGCGCTGACGGTCCTGCTGGTTGCGAACTTCCTGGCAGTGCTGGCATCCACGATCGTCACGGTGGCGATCCCGAGCATCAGGGCAGGGCTCGAGCTGTCCGATACGGCGACCGTCTGGGTGCTCGGGGCGTACGCGCTCTGCTACGGCGTGGTGCTGATCCCGGGCGGTAGGTGGGGTGATCTGGCGGGCCGGAAACGAGTGTTCCTGGTGGGGCTGGCCGGGTTCTGCCTGGGCGGTCTGATCGCCGCGACAGCGCCGCAAGGGTGGGTGATGATCGCCGGGGCCGCGATCCAGGGGTGCGCGGCCGGGCTGACGGTCCCGCAGGTGCTGGGCAGCATCCCTGCCCTGTTCGCTCCGGAGGAGCGCGGGCGCGCATTCGGCCTCTACGGTGTCGCGACCGGCCTGGGGGCCGCGGTCGGCCCGCTCGCGGGAGGTCTGTTGCTGGCCTGGGATCCGGCGGGCCTGGCGTGGCGGTCCGTGTTCGGGGTGCTGGTCGTCCTGGGCCTGGCCGCGCTCGTGATCGGATGGCGTGTCCTGCCCGCCTCCCCGAAGCGACCGGGCACGATCGATGCCCTCGGGACCGCGCTCCTCGCGCTCGCGCTGGTCCTGCTGCTCGTCCCGCTCACGCTGAGCCAGCACGACGGGTGGTCCGCCGCGAGCATCACCGCTGCCATCGCATCCGGCCCTGCACTCGCGCTGTTCGCGTGGCGACAGCACACCCGGCAGGTGCACCGCCAGGAACCCCTGCTTCGCCTCACGTTGCTGCGCCATCGCGGCTTCACCGCAGCGCTGCTCGTCGGGCTCTGCTACTTCGCGGCCTTCCAAGGAATGCTGTTCGTCGCCGCTACCTCCCTCCAGGCAGGCAGCCACCTCACACCCTTGGCCGCAGGTCTCTGCCTGACCCCCTTCGCGATTGCGTCGATGGTCGTCTCGCTCCAGTCCGACCGCATCACCCGGCGACTCGGCACCCGTACCATCGCGGTCGGCGCAATTCTCGTGATCGTCGGACTGGGCACCGCCATCGCCGTCACCAGCACGAACACCGGTCCGGTAGCCCTCGCCGCTGCCCTCGTGATCGTCGGACTCGGCCACGGACTCATCGTGCCGCCCAACGTCGCGTTCGGACTCCGCGACATCCCTCCCGCCCTCGCCGGCGGCGCAGGAGGCGCGATCAACACGGTCCAACGGATCGGGCAAAGCCTCGGCGTCGCCGCCATCGGCGGAACCTTCCTCGCCTCCGCCACCACGAACGGCTACGACCGAGCCCTCCCGGTCGCGCTCGCCACCGGCGCGCTCGCCGCCGTCGCGACGCTCATCGCCGCACTTGTCCTTCCCCGCAGCCCACGCCGCCCGTAAGGGGGCGAGCTCCAAGTAAGGGCCCGGGCCGGTCAACGGCGACAGCGGGCCAGGACACGCTCACGAGCCTCGGCCGTGCTCAGCGAGCCGTCGGCGACTCCGTCGAGCAACGCGAGACCTGCTGCGCTGGGCTCGAGGCCCTCGGCGCGGACCGAGGCGAGCGCCTCGTCGACGTCAGCGCGTTGCTGCGCAGCCCCGAGCAGTTGCTCGTAGCGGGCCACGGACAGCACCACCGCCTCGGGCTTGCGGTGCGCGCCGACGAACACCGGGTCCGCATCCGGATCCTGCACCCGCCTCAACACAGCCGCCAAGCCTGCACGGAACTCACGAAACGACAACACCTCGGGTGCCCGCATATCTGGAGCGTACCCGAACGCGTACGCATGTGAGTACGCCTATCGGGCGGACGGCCGGGCCGCCGACGGTGGTCACGACCCCCGTAGGCGGAACATGTCCACCAGGTGCGGCCAGGCGTCCCGGCCGATCGATGCATCGGTGCCGGGTTCGCCGCCGCGGGCCATCGTCATGCCGTGCGGTTCCGGGACCGGCTCCCCGGGCAGCAGGATCCGGTGCCCCGCGTCGCGGTGGACGACCACCGTCGTCTCCCGGCCGTTCGCTGCGCGGCGTTCGGCGATCTGCGCGGCGAACACGTCGGACGGCCAGACGCGGTCGTCGCCACCACCGGTGACGAGGACGCGGGCGGTGATCGTCTCGACCGGGATGGTCGCGGCCGGGACGAGACCGGCGTAGGTGTCGAGGCTCTGCTCGTAGAGGCCCCGGAAGGCCGGTGGGCCGTCGTCGTCGGGCGGGCGCCAGGTGCCGTCGTAGGGAACGAAGGGGACCGGCTGTCCGGCGTCGGTCCAGCTGGAACGCACCGGGCGGACGGAACCGTCGTGACCGGGACCGACGTTGCCCCACGCCACGGCGGTGGGGGAGAAGGCGGCGACTGCCCTGATCCGGTCGTCGCGCGCGGCCAGCAGCAGCGCCGCTTCGGCTCCCTTCGAGATCCCGACGACGCCGAGATGGTCGGCGAGACCGGCGAGCCGGTCGAGTGCCGGACCGAACGTCTCGAGGGGGATCTCGCAGATGCCGGGAGCCTGACCCGGCCCGCCGAACCAGCGGATCGACAGCGCAGCGGCGCCCCGACCGGCCAGCAGGCGGACCCGCTCGGTCTCGATCGTGCCGCTGGACCCGGAGAGCACGAGGACCGCCGCAGTGGGGCGTCCCGATGCGGGAGCGGCGAGGAAACCCTCCGGATCGGTCAGGCGGGACTCCACCTGCCCATGATCACGGCGGCGTCCGGCGAGTGCACGTCGGCGTCCAACCGGTATCGGAGCCGACGGGTTCCGCCGATCGGGTCGTCCCTGGCACGCTGGCGGCATGACACACCACCGAAAGGACCGTGCCACGTAGGCGTCCGGCCCAGGTCAGGGCTCGTAACCAGAGGCAGAAGCACCCCACGCCGATCCACGGAGTTCCGCTCGCGACGAGTCGTGCGCTCGACCGTCTCGACCGGCCGCGGCTTTCCTCCGCGAGCGTCCGGTTGGAGCTGCGCTGGTGGAAGCGCGTCGCTCAACAGCCGCGGCGCGCGTTGCAGGACGACCGCCTCGACTGGGTATTCGTGGGCTCGATCCCGCGCGACACGCTCGAAGCGGCGATGAGCGCCCTCTCGCGTCGCCATCGGGCGGCGCTGCGCCGGCAGGTCGCACGATGGGACGCCCTGTTCATCGCGAAGACCGTGAACAACCCGGACGTTCCCACCGAGCTCCCTTGGTGGAAAAGACGCATGTGAGCGGCGCACCGCCGCGGCCGCCGAGGCGGACCGAGCGGCCGGTGGCCGTCAGCTGAGCCCCAGCATCTCCTGCGCCGTCTCCACCGGCACGCTCTGCTTGATCACCGTGCCGTCGACCTCGGTCACCGCGACGGCGATCCGCACCGACGACACCAGCCAGACGGCGTCGGCGTCGAACAGGTCCTGGGCGTACAGCGGCTCGGTCGAGGTCTCCCACCCGGCGGCCGCGGCGGCGTCGAACAGGGCGTGCTGGGTGGTGCTCGGCAGGATCGCGCCCTCGGCGGCCGGGGTGCGCATGCGGTTGCCCGGTCCGACCACGACGACCGACGCGGTCGGCGCCTCCAGCAGCCGGCCGTCGCCGTCGGTGTAGATGACGTCGTCGGCGCCGCGGCGCTCCGCCTCGCGCAGCGCGGCCATCGCGACCGCGTAGGACAGAGTCTTCGCCGCCCCGAGCAGCCACGGCGACGCGGCCACCCGGCCGGCGTCGATCCCGCGGTCGAGCAGCACGACCGAGACGCCGTCGCGGCGCTGGACCAGCGTCGACGCCGCGAGCGGGTTGGTCCGTACGAACGCGGTCGGGCGGCCACCGGCCGGGCCGCGGGTGCAGATCAGCCGCAGCATCAGCTCGTCGTACCCGGGCGGGGTCTCGGCGAGCGCCGTGGCGACCGCGTCGCGCCACTGCTGCTCGTCGGGAAGGTCGAGATCGGCGTAGGCGGCGGAGCGGCGCATGCGGTCGAGGTGCGCGCGGAAGCCGACCGGATCGCCGTCGCGGACGACGAGGGTCTCGAAGATCCCGTCCCCGCGGACGACGCCGTTGTCGTCGACGAGCAGCAGCGGGTCCTCGGGGGACCGCAGGCCCCCGTCGAGCAGGACGACGACACCCGGCCACTCACTCGTCGGCACGTTCGGCACGACCTTTCCCTGGACGACGGCTGGTACGCCCCGATCATGACGGAGGGGCCGGCGTGCGGCGGTGCCAGGGTCGGACCGCCCACGCTCACATGAAGTTGCGGGTGTGCAGTGCCGACAGCTCCGCCGCCTCGTCGGGCGGGAAGCCCAGCCGCGAGAGCCGCTGGCGCCGGCCGTCGTCCATCGCGTGGTGCAGCTCCTGCACCGCGGCGTGCCCGCGCTCGATCGCCTCCGGCGTCCACGCGCCCGCGGCCAGGATCACCAGCGAGTCGAAGACGTCGGCGTTGAGCCCGGCGGTGTCCTGCAACGCGTCGTGCCGGCGTTCGATGGCGGTACGCAGCTTGCCCGGCAGCGTCTTGTCGAGAGTGCTCTGGTGCTCCAGGTGCGCGACGCCGAACGCGACGTGGCGGGCCTCGTCGACCCGCGCCATGCGGGTGATCTGCGCGGTCACCGGGTCCGGGGCGTGACGCTCCAGGAACGACAGCAGCGACAGGAAGCTGCCCTCGCCCAGCACCGACAGCAGGAACGACGCCAGCGAGAAGTCCGGCTCGGCGAGCAGCGTCGCCAGCGACGACCGGCCACCCGCCGACGAGGTGCCCATCTCCCCGCCGTGCATCAGCGCGCGCCGGGTGAAAACCTCCATGTGCCGGGCCTCGTCGGCGGCCTGCACCGCCAGCAGCTGCTGCACCTCGCGGAAGTGCGGATGCACCCGCGCGAGCAGCCCGGCCGGGACGACCAGCGCGGCCTGCTCGTTCTCCACCAGGTAGGTCATGACCTGCACGACGGCCTGCTCGACGTCGTCGGGCACGTCCGACGGCGCCGCCCAGTCGATCGCCGTCGCCGGGTCCCACTGCGCCGCGGCGGCGTGCGCGTAGAGCCGCGGCGCGAGGTCGGCCCAGACGACGTCGCGGTCGTCGATGTCGAAACGGGTGCTCGGCCCGCCGGCCTCGACGAGCGCGCCGCGGGCGGCGAGCCCCCAGTGCGCCGGGGGACGGGCGACGATGCCGTCCACCCCCGGCCCGCCGGCCCGCTCCGCGCCCGCCCACCGCTGCAGCTCGGCGGCGCCGCGGGCGATCTCCCACGTCGCGGCCCGGTCCGGGACGACGGCGAAGCCGTGCCCCTTCGCCCGCGCCCACGCCCGCAGGTGCACCCCCAGCGCCGGGTCGCCGCCGGTGACAGTGACCCGCTCGCCGACGGCGAGGGCGTTGAGCTCGCGCTGGAGCAGGAGGTGGGCGCCCCGCTCGAACCCCAGATAGCCGAGGTCGAGCGGGGCGCCCGGGACGTCCCTGGTCACGGGCGGTAGTCCGCCGCGGTGACCGCACCGTCGGCGTCGTAGAAGCCGGTCTCGTCGATGGCCCGGGTCAGCGGCCCGAACCCGGTGGTGCGGCCGGGCACCCACTGCTTGAGCCCCTCGAGGTCGAGCAGCGGGCGGACGGCCGGGTCGGCGTAGGACATCGACTCCAGCAGCCGCACGAACTCCTCGGACTCCGCGGCCGGGGCACTGTCGATGATCGCCATCGTGCAGTGGTCGAACGGGTCGGTCTGCCCGATGATCCGGGTCGACCCGGGCGGCAGCGTGCCCTCCTGCCCGAACAGCAGGTGGTTGGCGTCGATCATGCAGGCGGCGTCGACCTCACCGGCGATCAGCGCCTTCGCGGCGTCGCGCTCGCCGCCGATGTGGTCGCCGTGCAGCCCGACACCGATGTCGAACCGGCGCACGTCGATGTCGGTGACACCCTGCTCGCGCAGGTAGGACAGCGGGAGCAGGGTCGCCTGCGGGGAGTCGACCGCACCGACGGCGACGGTCTTCCCGGCCAGGTCCGCGATCGACTGGATCGGCGAGTCCGACCGCACGACGACGACCGAGGTGAGGTCCTGGTCGGTGTCGCGCATCACCGCCGACCGCACGGTGCGGCCCTGCGCGGCGGCCAGGCGCTCGGTGCGGATCCACGCGAGCGGGGAGTTCCACGCCGCGTCGATCCGGCCGGCGACGAGGTCGTCGACCTGGCGCTCGTAGTGGGAGTACAGGACGTAGTCGAAGTCGAAACCCTGCTCGCGGAACCAGGTGCGGAACCCGTCCCAGATGGTGACGACCTTGGGGTCGTAGGCGACCCCGCCCATGATCAGCGTCATCACGCCTCCCCGAACAGCGGCAGGCCCAGGGTCGCGCGGCCGACGAAGTCACGCAGCGCCTCGGTCGTCGGCGCCATCACGCGTGCGGCCAGGGCGTCGCGGTAGCGGCGCTCGATGCCGAGCTCCTTGCGGAACGCGGCACCACCGCACAGCCGCAGCACTCCGTCACCGACCTCGGCCGCGGCCTCCGCGGCGACCGCCTTGACCTGCAGGACGCGCAGGGTCGCGTCGGCGCGGCCACCGCCGGCGGCGGCGAGGGTGTCGGACAGGAACGCGCGGACCTCGTCGGCGCGGGTGCGCAGCTCGGCGTAGGCCAGACGCGCGGTCGGCTGCTCCGCCAGGCTCTGGTCCAGGTGCTCCAGCCGGGTGTTCTGCAGGTGCGCGGCGGCCTCGTCGAGCAGTGCCTCCATCAGGCCGAGGGAGACGGCGGCGTTGCCGATGAGGAACGTCGGCAGTGCCGCGGCGAGCGCGATGTCCAGGCCGGCGCCGTCCTCACCGAGGCGGGCGGTGTCGTCGACCAGGGCACCGTCGGCGCTCATCGGGCGCGAGGAGTTCCCGCGCAGGCCGAAGCCGTCGAACTCCCCGGCGACGGCGATGCCGGGGGTGTCGGCGGGGACGTACCAGAGGGTCATCGGCGCGTCGGCCGAGACCGGACGGCTCGACCAGACGTAGCTGTTCGCCTCGCCTGCGGAGGTGACCCAGCTCTTCTGCGAGTCGAGCCGGACCTGGCCGTCGTCCTGCCGGGTGGCGGTACCGACCGGCGCCCAGAAGTGGCTGCGCGAGCCGCGCTCGGAGAACGCGAGGGTGGTCAGGTTCTGACCGGCGGCGACCTCCTGGCGGATCTCGTCGGGGGCCTGGGCCTCGAGCACCGAGGTGCCCGCGAAGTGCATGAGCAGCACCATCGCGGTGGACGCGTCGACGCGGGCGACCTTCTCGAGCACGTCGGCGGCGTCGGCGAGCGTGCCACCGGCTCCGCCGACCTCGGGGGCGCTGATCAGGCCGAGGGTCCCGGCGGCGGCGAGGGCGTCGATGCTCGCGCGCGGGAACGCGCCGGAGCTGTCGACCTCGGCGGCGGCTGGCGCGACGGTCTGCTCGATCGCCTTCGCCGTCTTGTCGACGACGTCGGACAGCTCGAGCGGGGACTGGACGGATGCGGACACGGAAGACGCTCCTCGCGGGTCACGGGTGTGATCGCGGCGGAGCGCGCACCGACGTCAGCTCGGCATGGAGTGGGCTCGGACCGGGAGGGTCGCCGCGATCGAAGGACACCGCCCGACCGGGCGGCTCGGCAGGGGTGCTCAACGACGTCGGAACACGATCCCGCCTCCTCCCGGTGGTGCCAGGCCCGCGTCGTGGGTACGACTATCGGGCGAGCGCTGACATCCTCGGCTGCGGTGTCGTGGCGGCGCAAGGCCTCGCGGGTGCGGTGATGATCCTTTTCCGGGGCGTGACGACGGTCATGTGGCGGGGAGATGACGAGCACGTGGCGCCGCGGGGTCACCGAGGGGCAGGGGGAGGTCGTCGTGACCGTGGAGTTCTCGGCCGAGGTGTTCGAGTGGCGCGGGCCGGCGCCGTTCCACTTCCTGCGCATCGCGGGCGACGACGCCGAGGAGGTCGCCGATCTCGGCCGCGGCGTCAGCTACGGCTGGGGCATGGTCCCCGTCGACGCCGAGATCGGCGCTACCCGTTGGACGACGTCGTTGTGGCCCAAGGACGGGGGATACCTGCTTCCGCTGAAGGATGCGGTGCGTGACCGCGAGGGGATCGCAATCGGCGACCGGATCACCGCCCGGGTGATGGTGCGTGATCCGGGCGGCCGATGAGCATCTCGGCTCCACGGTGTTCGTTGGCTCGCCGACGGCAGGACGCCCACGTCCCGCCCGGGGAGGAGTGCCATGCCGAACGGAGCCAGGACGCGCGGACGGCTCGGTCGTGCGACGACCGTGACCGTCGCGGTGACGACGGCGATCCTGGCCGCGGCCGGCACGGCCACCGCCGCACCCGGCGACCTGTTCGGCCCCTCCGGCGGCACCACCTACGTCACCCCGGACAACCCCGGCCCGTTCAACGGGACCTTCGAGAAGGGCTCCGGGACCCGGCGGGTCACCGAGCGCTACGGCGCCCCCGAGGGCGGCGGTACGTCGTCGCTGGAGCTGAACACGCCGAAGTCCGGCGACAGCGCGCTCTACGCCACCGGTGAGGTCGAGGGGCCGCTCGAGACGTTCCGCGACAGCAGCTACTGGGCGTTGCGAGGCAACGGGAGCAGCCCCGACGCGGCACCGGCGATGAACATCGCCGTCGACCGGAACGGCGGCGAGATCGAGCCGCAGGACCTCGTCGGGCTGGTGTTCATCCCGTCGTCGAGCCCGGCCGGGCGCTGGACCCGCTACGACCTCGGGTCCGCCTCGTTCTGCTTCATCCGGGTGTCCGGCGGCGTCGACCCGTACAAGGAGTGCCGCGACGGCGCCCCGAAGCGGACCATCGACGACGTCCTCGCCGAGTTCCCCGACGCCACCGCCTACGCCGCCGGCGTCGGCCTGGGCACCGGGACACCCGGTGCGAGCGGGGCCGCGGACCTGATGCGAGTCGGGGACCGGACCTACGACTTCGAGCGGTCCGCCCCGCGCCCGGAGGGCAGGGCGTCGGGGCCCCTGACCCTCCCCGGTCCCGGCCGCTCTTGACCTGAACCGAGATTCAGGTCCCACGCTGGGCGGCATGGATGTCACGCCACCGATCAGCCGCTTCGACCAGGCCTACACCGAGGGTGACCCGCCGTGGGTGATCCCGGGGCCGCAGCCCGCCGTCGTCGCCCTGGAACGCTCCGGCGCGCTGCACGGGCGGGTGCTGGACCCGGGCTGCGGGATCGGCGAGCACACGATCCTGCTGGCCCGGTCCGGCTACGACGTGCTCGGCGTCGACGGCTCGGCCGCCGCGCTGGACCGAGCCCGCCGCCGCGCCGTCCAGGAGGGCGTCGACGCGACGTTCGCACAGGTCGACGCGCTGGCCCCGGGGGATCTCGGCACGTTCGACTCCGTGCTCGACAGTGCCCTGTTCCACCTGTTCGATGCGGGTGACCAGGCCCGCTACGCCGACGTGCTCGCCGGTCTCGTCGCCCCGGGCGGGGTCGTGTACGTGCTCGCGCTGGCCCGCACCGGCGGTGCCGAGTTCGGCCCGGTGATCGACGCCTCGGCGATCACCGACGCGTTCACCGGACCGGACTGGGCGGTCGAGGAGATCGCGGCGACGACCTACCGCGGCGTCGTCACCCCCGGGCAGGCGGAGTCCTACGGCGAGCCCGCCGGGACCACGGTGGACGTGCCGGCGCACCTTGCCCGGATCCGGCGGCTGGGGTAGCAGCCCCGGCCGCGACGGAGTTCGGCAGAATCGCCGTCGCACCACCGACGACGCGCACAGGGGAGGACCGTGACGTGAGCACGGAGACGATCGAGTTCCAGGCCGAGGCCCGGCAGCTGCTCCGGTTGATGATCCACTCGATCTACTCGAACAAGGACGTCTTCCTGCGCGAGCTGATCTCGAACTCCTCGGACGCGCTGGACAAGCTGAAGCTCGCCGCGTACCAGGACAAGGATCTGGGCGCCGACACCGCGGACCTGCACATCGAGCTGGTCCCGGACGCCGAGGCACGCACGCTGACGATCCGGGACAACGGCATCGGCATGAGCCGCGACGAGGTCGTCGACCTCATCGGCACGATCGCGAAGTCCGGCACCGCCGAGCTGCTTGCGAAGCTCGAGGAGGCCGGCGGCGACGCCGAGTCGCAGCGCAACCTGATCGGCCAGTTCGGCGTCGGCTTCTACTCGGCGTTCATGGTCGCCGACCGGGTCGAACTGACCACCCGCAAGGCCGGGACGAGCGAGGGCGTGCACTGGAGCTCCGACGGCGAGGGCTCCTACACGATCGAGCCGGCCGACGACGCGCCGCAGGGCACCGCGGTCACGCTGCACCTCAAGGCGTCCGACGCCGACGACCACGTGCACGACTACGCCGACCCGTCGGTCCTGCGCCGGATCGTGAAGACCTACTCGGACTTCATCACCTGGCCGGTGCGGATGGAGGTGACCGTCCCCGCGCAGGAGGAGGGCGGCGAGCCCACTACCGAGGACGAGACGCTCAACTCGATGAAGGCGCTCTGGGCCCGGCCCCAGAAGGACGTCACCGAGGAGGAGTACGCCGAGTTCTACCGGCACGTCAGCCACGACTGGCAGGGCCCGATGGAGACCATCCGGCTCGCCGCCGAGGGGACCTTCGAGTACCAGGCGCTGCTGTTCCTGCCGCAGATCGCGCCGATGGACCTCTACATGCGCGACGCCCGCCGCGGCGTCCAGCTCTACGTCCGGCGCGTGTTCATCATGGACGACTGCGAGGCGCTCGTCCCCGAGTACCTGCGGTTCGTCAAGGGCGTCGTCGACGCCGCGGACCTGTCGCTCAACGTCTCCCGCGAGATCCTCCAGCAGGACCGGCAGATCTCGGCGATCCGCCGCCGCCTGGTGAAGAAGGTGCTCTCCACCATCGGTTCGCTGCGCGACGAGCAGCCGGAGAAGTACGAGACGTTCTGGGACCAGTTCGGGCGCGCGCTCAAGGAGGGCCTGCTCTCCGACCCGGACAACCGGGAGACGATCCTGTCGGTGTCGGCCTTCCCGACCACCCACTCCGAGGGCGAGACCGGCGGGACCACCTCGCTGGCCGCCTACAAGGAGCGGATGAAGGACGGCCAGGACGCGATCTACTACATGACCGGCGACTCCCGGTCCTCGATCGAGTCCTCACCGCACATGGAGGCGTTCCGCGCCAAGGGCTACGAGGTCCTGCTGCTCACCGACCCGGTCGACGAGGTGTGGGTCGACGCCGTCGAGGGCTTCGACGGGACCCCGTTCCACTCCATCGCCAAGGGCCAGGTCGACCTGCAGAGCGACGAGGAGAAGGAGCAGGCGAAGGAGCGTCAGGAGGAGTTCGCCGAGCTCTGCGAGTGGATGGCCGGCGTGCTGTCCGACGACGTCAAGGAGGTCCGGCTCTCCTCGCGGCTCACCACGTCCCCGGCGGTGCTCGTCGGCGACGAGGCGGACATGACCCCGACCCTGGAGAAGATGTACCGGGCGATGGGCCAGGAGCCGCCGAAGGTGCAGCGCATCCTGGAGCTGAACCCGACGCACCCGCTGGTCGTCGGGATGCGTGCCGCGCACGCCGAGGGCAAGGACGAGACCGAGACCGCCGAGCTGCTCGCCGGGATGGCGCTGCTCGCCGAGGGCGGCGAGCTGACCGACCCGTCGAAGTTCGTGACGATGCTGGCGGGGCGGCTGGAGCGCACCCTCTGAGGACTCTGAGGACACGGAGGAGTCACCCCGCCCACTACACCTGAACAGTCGCTCAGGTGTATGGCTAGGGTGGGCGGGTGTGTCGCTCCCGCCTGCTCCCGGCCGTCGTCCTGTGCTCGGTCCTGCTCGCGCCGCTCGCGGGGTGCGGCGCGGCGGCGCCACCCGCGCCGCCGGGCGCGGACCCGGCGGCCGGACCGGCTGCCGTGCAGAACTGCGGGGTCGACGTGCCGGTCCAGCGGCCCGACCGCGTGGTGGCGATGTTCCACAACGCGGTCGAGGCCGTCCTCGCGCTCGGCGCGGGGGACCGGCTCGTCGGCGCCGCGTACCTGGACAACCGGTTGCTCCCGGACCTGGCGAAGGACTTCCACCCGGAGCGCAAGCAGCCGGTCTACTGGCCTGAGGAGTACCCCTCGCGCGAGGAGGTGCTGCGGATCGCGCCGCAGCTCGTCGTCGCCGGGTTCACCGGGGCGTTCAGCCGCGAAGGGCTCGGCACTCGCGCCGAGCTGCGCTCCGCGGGCATGCAGACCTACCTGTTCAGCCAGTACTGCCCGACCTCCGACGGCGCCGACCAGAGCAGCCTCGCCGCCAACGACGTCTCGTTCGACTCCGTCGAGCGTGACCTCACCGACCTCGGCCGGCTGCTCGGCACCGAGGACCGGGCCGCGGAGCTGACCGGCCGGATGCGCGCCACCCTCGACGACGTCCGCACCCGCCTCGGCGACGTCACCGCCCGGCCGCGGGTCGCGATGGTCAACGCTCCGAGCGGCTCCGGTGAGCTGCGGGTGTTCGGCACCGGCGACGTCGCCACGACGATCATCGACGCGGCCGGCGGGCAGCAGGCGTTCCCGCAGCTCGACGGCCGGCAGCGCAAGATCTCGGTCGAGGGTCTGGTCGCCGCCCGACCGGACGTGATCGTCGTGCCCGCCTGCTGCGGCGCCGACAAGGGCCCCGAGGCCGCCGACCCGCTGGTGGCGAAGCTCAAGGCCACCCCGGCGCTCGCCCAGGTCCCCGCCGTCCGGAACGGGAAGATCTTCACCACGACGTTCGCCGCGGTCAGCCCGGGCATCCGCAACGCCGACGCCGTCGCCACGCTGGCCCGGCGGCTGCACCCGGACCGGTTCGCGACCGGGTGACCGCGACCGGCATTGACCGGCCACTCCTCCGGCCCTAGGTTAGGGTGACCTAAGTCCGAGGGGGGATCGGCGATGGAGCTGGACGGGATCGGCGTGATGCGGCTGGCCTTCGGGGGCATGGCCGCGCAGACACTCGGGGCGGCGGTGCGGATCGGGCTGCCCGCGGCACTCGGCGAGGGGGAGGCCACGGTCGCGGACCTGAGCGGCAAGATCGGGTTGCCCGAGGCGCAGCTGCGCCGGCTGCTCCGCGCGACCGCCGCACTCGGGCTGACCGCGGAGATCGCGCCGGACCTGTTCGCCGGCAGGCCGGTGCTGGCCCGGCTGGCGCCGGGGGACCCGTCGGCGCTGGGGGACTTCGTCCGCGCCTTCACCGACCCGACGATGGTGCAGGCCTGGTTCCGGCTCGAGGACAGCCTCGCCGACGGCGCGCCCGCGTTCGACACGGTCTTCGGCGCCCCGTTCTTCGACCACCTCGCGGAGCAGCCGGAGCTGTCGGCGAGCTTCAACGCCGCGATGCGGGCCGGGACCGCGCCGATCGCCGGTCAGGTCGCCGAGACGGTCGACCTCGGTGCGTTCGGCACCGTCGTCGACGTCGGGGGAGGGGACGGCACACTGCTCGCCGCGCTGCTCGCCGCGAACCCGGACCTGCGCGGCACGGTGCTCGACACCGCGCCCGGCTCGGCCGAGGCCGCCGCGACGTTCGAACGGGCCGGGGTGAGCGGCCGCGCCGGCGTCGAGGTGGGGGACTTCTTCACCGCGGTGCCCGGCGCCGACGCGTACCTGATGAAGAGCATCGTCCACGACTGGGACGACGAGGTGTGCCGCGGCCTGCTGCGCCGCTGCCGCGAGGGGCTCTCCGGCCCCGACGGGCGGGTGTTCGTCGTCGAGCCGGTGCTGCCCGACACCGTCGGTGACGACGCCTCGGCCGGGATCTACCTGTCGGACCTGAACATGCTGGTCAACGTGGGTGGCAAGGAGCGCACGCGGGCCGAGTTCGACGCCCTGTTCGACGCGGCCGGGCTGCGCACGGTGCAGGTGCACCGGCTGCCCGCCGGGTTCGCGGTACTGGAGGCGGCGCCGGCCTGAGGGGGGCGGGCGGCGTCTCCGCCACGGCGGATCCGGTCGGCGCCCCGGCGGGTACCCCCGCCGGAACGTCGCTCGGATCCGCCCGGCGCCGTTGCCGAGCGGATGCCGTGGACCGTAGCCCCTCACCGTTCGGTCAGTACAGGGGCAGTGCCGTCCTGCCCGGCCGCGTCGCGTGTCGCCCGGTGTGTCGCGCGTCCCGGGGCGGGCGATGCGCCTGGTCAGGCCGGGGGGACCGGCAGCGACGGCTGCCCGGGGCGCAGGCCGTCGAGCAACAGGGTGAGGTACCGGTGTCCCGCGGCCGCGCAGGCTGCCTGTGCCGCACCGGATCCCGGGCCGGCCACGTCGTTGCCCTCGCCCGCGACGGCCAGTGCCATCACCAGGACCGCGGACAGGTCCCGCACCGTCAGCTCCGGACGCACCACACCCGCGTCGCGGGCCCGGTCGAGCAGCCGGTCCAGCGCCCGGGTGTAGCGCTGCACGGACTCGACGTCGTAGGCGCAGGCCTCCCGGGCGAGACGCAGGATCGTCCGCCGCCGGGCGATCGCGTCGACCGCGCGGGTCAACGACCCGGTGAGGTCGTCCCACGGGGCACCGGTGCCGTCGGCGATCGTCGGCTCGATCTCCTCGACGAACACCTCCTCCAGCACCGCGCGCACCAGCTGGTCACGGGTGCGGAAGCGCCGGTACAGCGTCGCGACGCCGACCCCGGCGCGCCGCGCGATCTCCTCCAGGGCGACGTCCGGGCCGTCGGTCCCGAACGCCGCAGCGGCGGCCTCGACGATGCGCCGGTGGTTGCGCGCGGCGTCGGCGCGCAGCGGCCGATCGGCGCCGGTCGTCGTCCCCATCCGGTCACGGTAGCGGCCCGGGTCGCGTCGGGGCGCGACGACCACGCCGATCGGGCGGCCGCCGCACCGGCGCCGTCTCACCAGGTCACGGGCAGGCTGTGCATCCCGTAGACGAAGTGGAACGCCCGGAACGCCGACGGCGGCACGTCTCCGGCCGGCGCCAGCCCGGGGAAGCGGCGCAGCAGCGCCGGGAACGCCGTCGTCAGCTCCATCCGGGCCAGCGGCGCCCCGAGGCAGTGGTGCACGCCGTGCCCGAACGCGACGTGTCCGGCCGCGTTGCGGTGCAGGTCGAGCCGCTCGGGGTCCTCGGTCCCGGTCCGCGGGTCGCGGTCGGCGGCGGGCAGCGAGCAGGCCACCGGCGAGCCCGCCGGGATCGGCGTGCCGCGGATCTCGGTGTCCACCGTCGCCACCCGGACCACTCCGGTGTGGACGATGGTCAGGAAGCGGAGGAGCTCCTCGACCGCCGGGCGGGCGAGCTCCGGGTCGGCCCGCAGCGCGTCGGCCTGCTCGGGGTTCTCCATCAGGGCGAGGGCGCCGAGCGAGAGCATGTTCGACGTCGTCTCGTGCCCGGCGATCAGCAGCAGGCCCGCGATCCCGGTGAGCTCGTCGTGGCTGAGCTCGTCGCCGTGCTCGCGCACCAGCATGCCGAGGATGTCGTCGCCGGGGTCGGCCTCTGCGCCCTCGACGAGCCGTGACATGTACGCGCGGCTCTCCCGGTTGAGCGCGATGCGCTCGCGCGGCGGGATCTGCAGGTCGAGCATCCTCGACGATCGCGCCTGGAACTCGGCCCGGTCGGCGTAGGGCACGCCGAGCAGCTCGCAGATCACCAGCGACGGGACCGGCAACGCGAACTCCTGCACCAGGTCCGCGCCCCGGCCTGCGCGTTCGAGGCCGTCGAGGTGATCCTCGACGATCTCCACGATCCGCGGCTGCAGCCGCGACATCCGGCGCTGGGTGAACTCGCGGGTCAGCATCCGGCGCAGCCGGGTGTGGTCCGGCGGGTCCTGCGCGAGCAGCTGCCCGGCGCGGTTGCGCTCGCGCTCGGCGTCGGACAGCTCGGCCTGGTCGGCCCGCTTCTGCTGCAACGCGACGCCCTCGGCGTTGGAGAACGTCGCGGCGTCGCCGAGCACCGTGCGGACGTCCTCGTGCCGGGTGACCAGGTACGCCTCGGTCCCGAACGCCATCGGCACGACGGGGATCTCCCCGGACTCGCGGAACGCGGCCAGGTCGGAGGTCGGGGTGAACCGGTCGCGGCGCATGTGCAGCGGGAGCGTGGTCACGCCGGTGGTGGCGCCGCCGTAGCCGGGGGCGGTGTCCTCGTAGCCGGGGGCGGTGTCCTGCGGGCCGGGACGGGCCGGGGCGTCGGTCATCGGGCTCCTTCGACGGTGGTGGTGCGCGTCGGTTCCGACGTTACCGCACGAAACGATAGAGTGCTGTCGTTTCTGTTCCCTGGCGACACGGACGGGGACGCCGGAGCGGTGCGCCGGGCGGGAGGGCAGGATGCGACAGTGCGCGATCCCGGTGTCCCCGAGCTGTCCGACCGGCCCGACCTGCCCGGCATGCGGGTCCTGCCCACCGCGGACCTCGGCCCGGACGGGCTCACCGCGCTGCGCGCCCTGCTCGACACCGCCTTCGACGTCTACGACGACACCTCCTTCGACCACGCCCTCGGCGGCGTCCACGTCCTCGCGGGACCGGTGACCGCGCCCGTCGGGCATGCGGCGGTGGTGCTGCGCCGCGTCCTGCACCGGGGTACCGCGCTGCGCTGCGGCTACGTCGAGTCGGTCGCGGTCTGCCCGTCGCACCGCGGGCGCGGGCTCGGCGGCGCGCTGATGAGCGTGATCGGCCGGCTCGTGCGGGGCGGCTACGAGGTCGGCGCCCTGGGGGCCGACGAGCGGGCGGCGTCGCTCTACCGCCGGCACGGCTGGTGTCCCTGGCGGGGGCCGCTGCGGGCGCTCACCCCGGACGGCGTCGTCGACACCCCGAAGGAGTCCGGCGCCGTGCACGTCCTCGACGCCGGGATGCGGCTCGACGCCCGGCACGCGCTGACCTGCGACTGGCGCGACGGCGAGCTGTGGTGAGGGGCGGCGTCCGCAGGGCCCGGTGACCGTGTCCGGCCACTGACCGGGCGATGCGCTCCGGAGCGTCGACGGGGGTTCACCCGGGCGTCGGCTCCCGGCACCGTGGCCGCCATCCGCGGGGACTGGGGTTTCGGTGTGCAACTGGCCGTCCTCGATCTCGCGGGCACCACGATGGCTGACGACGGCCTGGTCCTCGCCGCGCTGCGCGCCGGGCTGCGCGCGGCCCGCGTCCGGGTCGACGGGCCCGGCTATCCCGCGCTGGACCGGCAGGCCCGCGCCACCATGGACCGCTCGACGATCACCGTGTTCGGCGAGCTGCTCGACGGCGACATGTTCCGCGCCCGCCGCGCGCACGACGCCTTCTGCGACCACCTCGTGGCGGCGGCCGGGGCCGGGCGGGTCCGGCCGGTCACCGGGGCACCCGAGGCGCTGGACTCGCTGCGTGACGCGGGGCTGTCGGTCGTCCTGACCTGTGGTTTCGCCCCCGAGGTGCGGGACGTGCTGGTGGAGGCGCTGGGTTTCTCCTCGCGGGTCGACGTGCTGCTCTCACCCGCCGACGTCGACGGCCGCGGACTGCCGGACCCCGACCTGCTGCACGCGGCCGTCCGCTCCACCGGGGTCGACCCGGAGCAGGCCGCGCTCGCCGGGGACGCCACCGCCGACATCGACGGCGCCGTGCGGGCCGGGGTGGGACTGACGGTCGGGGTGCGCGGGGGAGCGCACACCGAGCAGCGGCTGCGCGCCGCCGGCGCCGACACGGTGATCGACTCCGTCGCCGACCTGCCTGCGCTGCTGGGCCTGCCCAGCTGACGCACGCGGCCGGGGTCAGACGACCGGGGTGAGCTCCCGCAGCGCCGCGGAGCCGCGTACCGCCGCCGTCAGGTCGGCCAGTGCCCGCCCGTGCGACGCCGCCAGCTCGGCGGACTCGGGCGTGAGCGTGCTCCGGTCGGCGTAGCCGGAGTGGTCCAGGTACAGCCCGGGGGAGAGGACCTGCACGGCGAAGAACCCTGCGAGCACCGAGCGCAGGTCGTCGACGGCGAGGAAGTGGTGCCCGCTCGCCCCGGTCAGCACGACCGCCGCGGCCTTGCCCTGCAACGGCGCGGTCTGCTCGCCCCACTTCCCGCGCTCGGTCGCCTCCAGCAGCGCCTTGAGCGAGGCCGTGTACGTCGCGCGGTACACGGGGCTGCCGAACACGACCCCGTCGGCGTCGGCGAAGGCGGCGGTGACCTCGGCGATCGGGGTCTGCGACAGCTCGAGCAGTGCGGTATCGGCGCCCTCGGCCTCGGCGCCGGTCAGGATCCCGGCGACGGCGGTGGCGGTGCGTCCGCCCGGTTCGGGCCCGCCGACGACACCGATGATCCGCTGTGCGCTGCTCACGACTCACCTCGCGGGGTCAGGTGGTAGCCGCCGCGGTAGAACAGCAGCGGCATCCGCTCCGGGTCGGTGCCCAGCGACAGCACCTTCCCGGCGACGATCGTGTGGTCGCCGCCGTCGTACTCGTCCCAGAGCTCGCACTCGATCCAGGCTCCGACACCGGACAGCACCGGCGACCCCTTCGGCGCGGGTGCCCAGTCGACACCGGCGAACTTGTCGACGCCGGAGCGGGCGAACCCGTCGCTGTGGTGCTCGTGGTCGGCGGCCAGCACGTTCACGCAGAACGTGCCGACGGTGCGGATCCGCGGCCACGACGACGACGAACGCGACGGCGCGAAGCTCACCAGCGGCGGGTCCAGCGACAGCGAGCTGAACGACTGACAGGTGAAGCCGATGGGGCCGTCCTCGCCCGTGGCGGTGACGACGACGACCCCGGACGCGAAAGCGCCGAGGGTCTCCCGCATCGACGACGGGGTGACCGGGTGCGGGGCGTCGGTCTCCGGGGTGGTCTCCGGAGTGGCGGTCTCCGGGATGCCGCCGGAGGCGGAGCTGCTGCGGACGGAGCTGCCGGACATGCCCCGACCCTAGGCATGCGACGCGGGCCCGGCCACCGGCCGGGCCCGCGATGCGTCCCATGTCTCGCCCGTCCCGCAGGCCGGGCACTCCTGCTGTGTGCTGTCCGGTCAGGCGGGGTGCGGGACCGGGCGGCGTTGGAGTGTCAGCTGGCGTAGGCGCGCAGCTTGTCGGCCCGCTCGCCGACCCGCAGCTTGCTCATGACCTCGCGCTCGATCTGGCGCACCCGCTCCCGGGACAGCCCGAACGCGCGGCCGATCTGGTCCAGGGTGCGGGGCTGGCCGTCGTCGAGGCCGAAGCGCATCCGGATGACCTTCTGCTCGCGGTCCTCCAGGGTGGCGAGCACCCGGCGCAGGTCGTCGTGCAGCAGGTGCGAGATCACCGTGTTCTCGGCGTCCGCGGCCTCGGCGTCCTCGATGAAGTCACCGAGGGGAGCCTCCTCCTCCGCACCGACCGGCATGTCCAGGCTCACCGGGTCCCGCGCGTGGTCCAGCAGGTCGGAGATCTTGTGCTCCGGAATGCCGGACTCGGCGGCCAGCTCGGCGTCGCTGGGCTCGCGGCCCTCGCGCTGGTGCAGGTCGCGCTTGATGCGGGCCAGCTTGTTCACCTGCTCGACCAGGTGCACGGGGAGCCGGATCGTGCGGGCCTGGTCGGCCATCCCGCGGGTGATCGCCTGCCGGATCCACCACGTCGCGTACGTGGAGAACTTGAAGCCCTTGCTGTAGTCGAACTTCTCCACCGCGCGGATCAGGCCCAGGTTGCCCTCCTGGATCAGGTCCAGCAGCGGCATGCCACGCCCGGTGTAGCGCTTGGCCAGCGACACGACCAGGCGCAGGTTGGCCTCCAGCAGGTGGTTCTTCGCCCGCTCCCCGTCCCGGACGACGGCGCGCAGGTCCCGCCGGTACTGCATGTCCAGCTGCTCCAGCGAGCCGTCCTCGGCAGCGGTGTCGAGCCGGTGCTGCGCGAACACGCCCGCCTCGACGCGCTTGGCCAGGTCGACCTCGTCGGCCGCGGTCAGCAGCGCGGTCTTCCCGATGCCGTTGAGGTAGACGCGGACGAGGTCCGCCGCAGGGCTCTGGGCGTCGAGATCGCCGGCCACGGCGGCCGCCGCTCCCGGTACGGTGGTGGTCAGCGACTCGTCGGTGCCGCGGGTGGCGCGGCTGCTCGTCCGTGTGGCGCCCGCGCGGCCGGTCTTCTTCGCGGGTGCCGAGGGTGCCTCGGATCCGAGGCGGGGTCCGGGAACGGCCGGGGTCGTGGCCGTGGCCGGAGCGGTCGTGGTCGCCGTCATGTGAGTCCTCCCCTGCTCGGGCGGGACGGGCCGGACCGCCGATCAGGCTGCCCGTCTCATCGCCCTACGCCCTCACCAACGCACGCTCCGCGCAGATCGTTCCCGCAACACGGCCCCGGCCGCGGAAAATCGCGGCCGGGGCCGGTGACGTCTCTCACATCACGTTGCGGGAACCATTCGGGTGCAGGCATGCACACCCGGCGTCGCGCCCGGGTCACCGGGCGTGCACGCGGGGAGCGGGTCAGGGCGCGGGCACGCGCGGGGTGTCCCGCGGGTCCTCCACGGCCCGGACGCTCGAGCGCCGGCGCTGGGCCTTGCCCGGGGCCGGCTTCCGCGCCGGCTTCCCCGGCACCGAGTGCGAGTACACGGTCTCCATCAGCACCGGCCAGTCGTGGCGCAACGCGTCACGGCCCATGAACAGGCCGAGGTGACCGGCCGACGCCGTCCGGTAGGTGATGTCCGACGCGGGCGTCGACACCTTGTCGCCCGTGGCGAACAGCTGCGGCGCGGGCGTGATGTGGTCCGAGGAGCCTGCCAGCATCAGCAGCGGGCAGTCGATCGCGGCGAGGTCGACCTTCTCCCCGTCGATCGTGAGCGTGCCGTCGATCAGCCGGTTCTTCCAGAACAGGTTCTCCACCAGCCACAGGTAGAACGCGCCCGGGATGTCCTGGGTGTACTTGAACCAGTCCTCGAACACCCGGTAGCGCTCGACGTGCGTGGCATCGTCGATGTTCTCCAGCAGCTGCAGCTGCCGGGAGATCTCCGACTGCGGCTGGATCGAGATGAAGTTCGACAGCACCGCCGAGCCGGGCATGTTGCCGCCGCCCGCGGCGACCAGTGCCTTGTACGGGGCCATGCCCATCGTCCCGGCCATCAGCTTCGTCGACGCCGAGATGATCGACTCACCGGCGTGGAAGTCGATCGGCGCGCCGGCCAGGGTCAGCGTGTTGACCCGGTCCGGGTGCAGCGCCGCGTAGATCGCGGCCAGCCAGCCGCCCTGGCAGTCGCCGACCAGGTTGGCCTTCCCGCCGGCCCGGCGGATCGACCGGTCGATCACCTCCAGGTAGTCGGTGATCGTGACGTCCTTGGTCGACGTCGTCGCCGGGCGCCAGTCCAGCGCGTAGACCCTGGTCAGCCCGGCCGCGCGGATCATCGCCAGCTGGCTCTGCTGCGGCGAGTAGTCCACGACGGTCGAGGAGTGCCCGGCCTGCGGCGGCAGGACGATCGTGGCCACGACGTCGTCGTCGCGGTGCTCGGGCGCGGTGAAGTCACGCAGCACCGCGAACGGCGTGGACAGCACGGCCTCGTTGGGCAGGTGCCAGGCCGGCTCGCGGCGGTCGGCCATCGTCGACAGCCACAGCACCGTGCGGCGCGCGGCGTCACCGGGCTTCGCCAGGCGCTGGACGGCGTCGACCCAGTACGCGCCGGTGGCGCGCCCGACCTCGGTCACGACCTTCGCGATGTTGGTCGCGTTGTAGGTCAGCAGGTAGCGGAGCGGGTCCGGGGACGAGGCCGCCGGGGTGGCGGCTCCGGTGGTGGGCTCGGCGTCGGGAACGACGCGGGGGCGACGGTCCCTGGTGGGGGCATGGGTGGAGCGGGTCGCCGTGCTCATGGGCCTCTCCCATCGACTCTGATGTCCGGGGGCCGTGCCCGGTTACCGAACGGTAAGTGCGTACGGGATCCCAAGCAAGCGCGAACCTACTCCGGAGTAGTGCTTGCTCGGTCAAGCGCAGGTGAGGCGACTCTCAGTCGGGAACTCCCGGTGCGGGGCTGCCTACCGGTGAGTACCCCGTCACGATGTGCGCACGCCCTCCGCATCGCAGCGCCTCGAGAAACACCGCAGGAGTGATTCACCGTGACAGCGCAGTCCACGCCCCGGTCCGACGGCACCGCCGTGACCCCCACCGACGAACGGGCCGAGGTGCTGCGACGACAGGCCGACAGCTTCGTCCGCGACCTGCGCGACCTCGCGAACCCGGAGGGTGTTCTCGCCCGCGTCGACCCGGTCGGCTTCGGCGGCGCCCTCGGTGAGGCGGTGAAGTCGCTGGCCGTGCGCCCGGGCGCGCTGGTCCGCGCCGGGCTCGGGTTCGGCCTCGACTCGGCCAAGGCCGTGACCGCCGCGAGCCGCCGTGCCGTCGGCGGGACCGCGACCGGGCCGGCGTCGCTGCCGGAGAAGGACAAGCGCTACAGCGACCCCGCCTGGGAGGGCAACGCCTGGTACTACCTGGCCCGCCAGGAGCACACGCTGCTCGCGCAGCGGCTCACCGAGCTGTCCCGCGCCGCGAAGGTCTCGCCGACCGCGCGGCGCAAACTGGACTGGCTCGTCGGGCAGTGCATCGAGGCGCTCGCCCCGCCGAACGCGATCGTGACGAATCCGGCCTGGCCGAAGAAGATCGTCGACACCGGCGGGCTGAATGTCGTCCGCGGGGCGCGGAACATGCTGCGCGACACCGTGCAGAACCGCGGGCTGCCGCGGCAGACGACGCCGGGCCAGTTCGTCGTCGGGAAGGACCTGGGGGTCACGCCCGGGCAGGTCGTCTACCGGAACCGGCTGATCGAGCTCATCCAGTACGAGCCGCAGACCGAGAAGGTCCACGAGATCCCGCTGCTGATGAGCCCGCCGTGGATCAACAAGTACTACATCATGGATCTCGCGCCCGGGAAGTCGCTGGTGGAGTGGGCCGTGCAGCACGGCCACACCGTGTTCATGATCAGCTACCGGAACCCGGACTCCTCGCTCGCCGACGTCACCATGAGCGACTACCTGCAGGAGGGCCCGCTCACCGCGCTGCGCGTGGTCCGGGAGATCACCGGCCAGGAGAAGGTCAACGTCGCCGGGCTCTGCCTGGGCGGCGCGCTCGCCTCGGCGACGACGGCGTGGCTGGAGGCGACCGGCGACCAGTGCGTCAACTCGCTGACCCTGATGAACACCCTGCTCGACTACAGCGGGCCGGGGCAGCTGGGCGTGTTCACCGACGAGAGGACGGTGAACCGGCTGGAGCGGTCCATGCGCAAGGACGGCTACCTCCCGGCGTCGAGCATGAAGACGACCTTCGACCTGCTGCGCGCCACCGACCTGGTGTGGAACTACGTCGTCAACGACTGGATGCTCGGCGAGGACCCCAGGCCGTTCGACATGCTGAGCTGGAACGCCGACTCCACCCGGATGCCTGCCGCGATGCAGACCGAGTACCTGCGCACGCTCTACCTGGAGAACCGGTTCGCCGAGGGCAAGCTGGAGCTGGCGGGGGAGCGGCTCGACGTGGCCGACATTCTGCCCGACACCTACGTCGTCACCGCCGAGTCCGACCACATCGCGCCGTGGAAGGGCGTCTACACCGGAGCGTCGAAGATCGGCGGCACGGTGCGCTTCGTGCTGTCGAACTCCGGGCACATCGCCGGGGTGGTGAACCCGCCGTCGCCGAAGTCGCGGTACTGGTTCGGCGAGTCCGACGACCTGCCCGGCTCCGCCGAGGACTGGCGCGACGACGCCACCGAGCAGAAGGCGTCGTGGTGGGAGGACTGGGCACCGTGGATCGCCGCGCACGCCGGCAAGGAGGTCCCGGCGCCGGCCCGCGTCGGCAGCGAGGAGTACCCGCCGCTGGAGCCCGCCCCGGGCCGGTACGTGATCGACTCCTGACTCCACGGCGGGCGTCGTCGATCACCGGCGGCGGACGGAGTACGTGCGTGACGGGGCACGACGGGTGACAATGCCCCCGACGGATCGTGTACGTACGCCGTCCGCGCGCCGGCGCCCGCCGCGCGGACCGCTCCCCGCAGGAGCCTCGGACGAGGCGGGCGCAGCGGGAGGACGCGATGACGAAGTCCACGGTGGAGGATGCCTGGACCGCGCAGGTCAACGCGCTCGGCGGGTTCATCCGCGCCCAGCGCCAGATGGCGAAGCTGTCGCTTCGCGAGATGGCGGCGATGACCAAGGTGTCCAACGCCTATCTGAGCCAGGTCGAGCGGGGGCTGCACCAGCCGTCGCTGAAGGTGCTGCGCTCGATCGCCGACGCGCTGCGCCTGGACACCGACCAGATGCTCAGCCGGGCCGGCTGGTCGGTCCGCGACGAGCACGAGGCCCACGAGGCGGCGCCGGACCCCGAGGACGCCGGTCCGGCGGTGGTGTCGGTCGAGGCGGCGATCGCCGCGGACGCCCGGCTGTCGGGGGAGCAGAAGGCGGCCCTGCTCGGGGTGTACCGGAGCTTCGTCGAACGGGACTGAGCGAGCACCGCTGACCAGGCGTGATTGACATACTTAACGGGCGTGCGTAGTTTAGTGGGCAGGACGACGGGGTTCGCATCTCCCCGGTCCCACCAGACTTACGATCCCGGGAGGGATGTCACGATGACCGCAGCGACCGACCAGTTCGCCGACATCGCCAAGCGTGGCCAGACCCTGGTCACCGAGTCCGTCCGCAGCTGGACCGACACCGTGCAGGGCTTCGCCCAGCAGATCTCCGGCGGCACCCGCCCGCAGCTGCCCGACGCCGGCGCCGCCGTGGACCGCGTCTTCGACTTCTACGAGCAGCTGCTCGGGCAGCAGCGTGAGTTCGCCAAGACCGTCGTCGGCGCCTCGACCTCCGTGTTCGACCAGGTCGCCGAGTCCGCGACCCGCGCTGCGGAGACCGTGGGCGAGCAGGTGAGCGCCGCCGGAACCGCCGAGAACGCCGGCGCCGCCGAGAAGACGGCGTCGTCCCGGAGCACGCGCTCGACGACCAAGTGAGGCCCACCCGGTGAGGCCCGCCGGGTGAGCACGGAGCAGCGCCCCCGTCACGTGATGTGGCGGGGGCGTTCGCGTATCCGCTAGACCTGGGGCGTGAGCACAGCGCCCGGCACCGGACCCCGCGTCGCGATCGCCTGCCAGGGCGGGGGCAGCCACACCGCGTTCACCGCGGGCGTGCTGGCCCGGCTGCTGCGTGACCCCGCGCTCGACGACCGCGAGATCGTCGGGATCTCCGGGACGTCCGGCGGGGCGGCCTGCGCGATCGTCGCCTGGGACCGGCTGCGCCACGGCGACCGCACCGGCGCCGCGGACGCGCTCGAGGCCTTCTGGGACGACAACGCCGCCCGCAGCCCGCTGGAGCGTCTGCAGAACGCGGGGCTGGTCACCGCGGGCACCCTGCAGGGGCTCGGGCTGATCCCGGCGGGGACGCCGTACCTGGTGCCGCGCCCGTTCGACGGCACCCGCCAGTTCCGCGACCTCGTCGAACGCCACGTCGACTTCGGACCCACCGGGGAGATCGCGCCCCGTCCGGACGGGCCGTTGCTGCTGCTCGGCGCGGTGGACGTGCTGACCGGCGCGTTCCGCGCGTTCTCCAGCCGCACCGACGCGATCTCCTCGGAGACGGTGCTCGCGTCGTCGGCCATCCCGGCCGCGTTCCGCGCCGTGCACACCGCGGGCGGCGTCTACTGGGACGGCCTGTTCTCGCAGAACCCGCCGATCCGCGACCTGCTCGACGCGCTGCCGGACGAGCTGTGGGGGGTGCAGGTGGTGCCCGCGGAGATCGACACCGAGCCGCGGACCCCGCTGGAGATCACCGTCCGGCGCGACGGCCTGTCCGGGAACCTGTCGCTGCATCAGGAGCTCGGGTTCGTGGAGACGATCGACCGGCTGCTCGCCGACGGAGCGCTGCGCGACGACGCCGGGTACCGGCAGGTCCGGGTGCGGGTCGTGGAGCTGCCCGGCCCGATCCCGTCGTCACGGCTGTTCGGGTCGGCGTCGGCGATCGACCGGGACGCCGCGTTCCTGGAACGCCTGGAGCTCATGGGGCACGACCAGGCCGGGCGGTTCCTCGCGGTGCTCACCTTCGAGCGGGCGCTGCGCGAGCACGACGCCGGCGCGCTGCGGGCCGCGCTCGCGCCGGGGGCGACGCTGCGGTCGTCGGCGCCGTTCCCGGTGCGCACCGGGGTGCCGCTCGCCGGGCACGCCGACGAGCTGCTCGACGAGGTGACCGTGGACCCGGCGCTGCGCCAGCGCACCGGGGAGGGCGCGGTCTGGGCCGTGCGCGGGCCCGGCGGCGTGCCGGGACGGGCCGACGCCGAGCTCGACGACGCCGGCCGGGTCACCGAGCTGACCCTGGGCCCGCCGCGGTAGCCGGACCGGACCCGGACTCGCACGGGACTCAGAACGGGATCAGCGGCACGATCGCGATCCGCGCGATCAGCACGGCGACGAAGACCAGCAGGAACGACAGGTCCAGCCCGGCCCCGCCGAACGTGACCGGCCGCACCCGGCGGCGCACCGGCGCGAGCACCGGCTCGGTGACCGAGTGCGTGATCCGGCGGGCCGTGTCCAGCGCGGCACCGCCGCGGCCCCGCCCCAGGACGTCGATCCAGTCGACGACGGCCCGGGCGACCAGGACCAGCTGGAACAGCACGAGCAGCAGACCCAGCAGGTTCGCGACCACGGCGGGCTCCTCTTCTCCCGGGTTCTCCCGGGGCACGGGGGTGGTGTCCCGATCGTCCCGTTCCGACCTGAGAGCCCGATGAGAGGGGCCTGGGAATCCGGGCTCCTCCGTGCTCGACCGGCCCTGTGTCGCTGGGCCGGCCCTAAGTCTCGATCAGCACCGTGAACGGGCCGTCGTTCACCGACTCGACGGCCATCATCGCCCCGAACTCGCCGGTCTCCACGGTCGCGCCGCGCTCGCGCAGGGCGGCCACGACCGCGTCGACGACCGGCTCGGCGTCGCCGGGCGGGGCGGCCGCGGACCAGGACGGGCGGCGGCCCTTGCGGGTGTCGCCGTAGAGCGTGAACTGGCTGACGACCAGCAGCGGCGCCCCGGTCTCGGCGCAGGAGCGCTCCGGTCCGCCGTCCTCGCCGCGCAGCAGCCGCAGCTCGTGCAGCTTGCGGGCCATCGCGGTGACCTTCCGTGCGGTCACGTCGGGGCCGACGTCGTCGCGGTGCACCCCGAGCAGCACCAGCAGCCCGGCGCCGATCTCGCCGGAGACGCGCAGCGGGGTCCCGGCGTCGTCCTCGATCGTGACGCTCGCGCGACGGACCCGCGCCACCACCGCCCGCACGTCAGCCCACCGGCCCGGCGGGCGCGGCCGGGCCACGGCGGGCCGCGGACGGGCCGGTGCCCTGCGGCCACCCGTCGACCGGGAGCAGCAGCCCGTGCCGGACGAACTCGCGGACCGCGGGCAGCGTCGCCTCGACCAGGGCGTCGACCGGACGGTCGTGGGCGAAGGACAGCAGCGCCACCAGCTCCGAGAGCGGCAGCTCCCCGCGGCAGCCGGCCAGCAGCGCGGCGGCGGGGCCGTCGACCGGGTGCTCCCAGCCGGGGCCGCCCCAGCGGCGCACGGTGCTCTGCAGCTCGGCCCATCCGCCGTCGGGGTCGACCGAGGACGCGGTCTCCAGCAGCGTCTCCGGCGCGAGGAGCAGGGTGGCGCCGAGCAGGTCGTCGTCGCGCTCGTGGGCGCGCAGCCAGTCGATGCGGTCCAGCCAGCCGGTCATCTCCCGGCCGAGACGTTCGCCGAGCTCACCGGGCAGGTCCTCGACGACCACCCGCGGCTCGGCGTCGGTACGGCGCAGCAGCAGGAACCCGAACCCGACGCCCTCGACGTGCTCGGCGTCCATCCAGTCCAGCCACGCGCCTGCGCGCTCCCGGGCCTCGCGCGACCCGGGGACGAGACCGGCGTCGCGCTGCCAGGTGCCGACGTGCATGGCCGGGTCGACGACCTCGCGCTGCAGGACCCACGCGTCGACGCCGTCGGGGATCCAGGACCGGACGCGGTCCGGCCAGTCCTCGCCGCGCACGTGCAGCCACGACCCGAGCAGCTGCGCGACTCCGCCCTCGGTGAGCAGCCCGGGCAGCTCGCCGAGCAGTGCGGCCAGCGCGGAGTCCCCGGCCTGTCCGGAGTCGCGGTAGACGTAGTCGACCCGCGGCGGGCCGGGCACGAACGGCGGGTTGGACACGATCTGGTCGAACCGCTGCCCCTCGACCGGGGCGAACCACGGCCCCTCGCGCAGGTCGACGTCGACGCCGGAGAGCCCGAACGTCAGCTCCGACAGGGCCAGCGCCCGGGGCAGCACGTCGGTGGCGACGACGTGCGCGGCGTGCCGGGAGGCGTGCAGTGCCTGTACCCCGCAGCCGGTGCCGAGGTCGAGCAGCGACCCGACCGGGCGGCGCACGGTCGCCGCGGCCAGGGTCAGCGACGCCCCGCCGACCCCGGTGACGTGGTCGCGGTCCTGCCGTGCGGCGGGGGAGTCGAGGTCCGACACGATCCACCAGTCCGCCGGGGGCTCGCCGTCGTCGCCGGGACCCTCGCCGTAGGGCCGGACGTCGACCGCGGCCCGGATGCCATCCGGGGTGCGGCGCAGCACCCGGCCGTCCAGCAGCGGGTCGAGGTCGCCGAGCGCCTTGGTCACCGCGGGCTCGGGCTCGGTGCCCTCCAGCAGGAACAACCGGACCAGCGTGCCGAGCTCACCGCCGTCGCGGGTCGCGCGGGCGACCGGCTCCGGCTCGCCGCGGGTCAGCGCGTCGTGCGCGGACCGGCCCAGCAGGTCCTGTACACCGTCCGGGGTGTAGCCGGCGTCGAGCAGGCAGCCGCGGACGCGGGCCGTCGTCGCGGCGTCGAGGCGGGGAGGCTCGGGAGGAGGCACCCGCGCATTGTCGCCGAGGGTCTGCGCCCCGCCGGAACCGCGTGCGATCCTGTGCGCCATGAGCGGCATCTGCATCGCCCAGGAACCCGAGGCCGACGCCCTGCTGGAGCGCGACCCCCTCGCCCTGCTGATCGGGATGCTGCTCGACCAGCAGATCCAGATGGAGACCGCGTTCCGCGGGCCGCTGAAGCTGGCCGAGCGCCTCGGCGGCCTCGACGTCGCCGTGATCGCCGACTACGACCCGGCGGAGTTCGCGACGATCGCCACCACCCCGCCTGCGATCCACCGCTACGGCGGCTCGATGGCCAAGCGGGTGCAGGAGATGTGCCGCGCGATCGTCGACGACTGGGACGGCGACCCGGCCGCGATCTGGACGCGGCCCGGCCCGGGCGGTACCGCGCCCGACGGACGCGAGGTGCTGCGCCGGCTCAAGTCCCTGCCCGGCTACGGCGAGCAGAAGGCGAAGATCTTCGTCGCGATCCTGGGCAAGCAGTACGGCGTCACCCCGGACGGCTGGCGGGAGGCCGCCGGGGACTACGGCAAGCCGGACACCCGGCTCTCGGCGGCCGACGTCGTCGACTCCACGACCCTGCTGGAGGTCCGCGACACCAAGAAGGCGATCAAGGCCGCGGCACGCGAGAAGAAGGCGGCCGCGGGCAGCTGATCCGGGTTCCGGGCTAGCATCGATGCCGTGCACAAGGTTCCGGAGACGCTGAGCGGCGCGCGTGTGATCGACCCGGACCAGCTCTGCGACGCGGTCGCGGTGCTCGGCGACGGCGAGAAGGTCGCCCAGGCGGCGACGCTGCTCGACGTCCTCGGCGAGGTCAACCGGCTCTCCATCCTGCTGGCCCTGCAGCACGCCGGGGACCTGTGCGTCTCCGACCTCGCCGTCGCCGTCGGGATGAGCGACTCCGCCGTCTCGCACGCGCTGCGCCTGCTGCGCGCGCACGGCCTGGTCACCGCGCACCGCCAGGGCCGGCTGGTCCGCTACCGACTCAGCGGGGGGCTGCCCCGCCGCCTGCTGGAGGTGGTCTCCGAGGTCGCCGTCGCGCCCGGACCGCTGCACGCCCATGGCCACGACGACGTGACCACCGATACACCGGACACACCGGATACCCCCGAGTCGTAGCACGTCAGAAGGGAGACGGTGCGTGACGCCGTCGATCATCGAACAGGTCCGCCCGCCCGTCCCCGCCGACAAGCTCGACGGCGAGATCGACCGCCTGCTGGACGCGACCGAGTCCGTCCACGCCGAGGGCTGGTACCCCGAGGTCGAGGTCGTCCGCCCCTGGTCGACGCACAACCCGCGGATCTCCGGTGAGTTCGCCCGGCCCGAGGCGGTGCGCCGCTACCTGCACCGCGAGCTCGCCGCGCTGGTCGCCGCCGGTGCCACGGTCACCGTCCGCGCCGCGCGCCCCGCGGTGCCCTTCGACGACCCCGCGTTCTTCGCCGCGCTCGACGAGGACCGTTTCGACCTGCGGGTGAAGAAGCTGTTCCTGTTCGGCCCGGAGCGGATGGCGCTCTCGCTGGACCGGCTCTCGCACTACACCGGCACGCCCGCGGAGTCCTTCCAGCGGCACGTGCTGTTCACCAACTACGCGATGCACGTCGAGTCGTTCCTGGAGCGCTTCCCCGACGCCGAGCGCCCCGACCGCGACGGCGTCCAGATGCCCGCGTACCACCACGTCCGCCCGGGCGGCGACGGCGTCTCGCTGGTCAACATCGGTGTCGGCCCGGCCAACGCGAAGACGATCACCGACCACCTGGCCGTCCTGCGGCCGGACACGATGATCATGATCGGGCACTGCGGCGGGCTGCGGAACCGGCAGGAGCTGGGCGACTTCGTGCTGGCCACCGCCTACCAGCGGGCCGACCACGTGCTCGACGAGGTGCTGCCCGCCGACGTCCCGGTGATCCCGAGCCTGCGGCTCAACAGCTACCTGATGGACGCCCTCGACGCCGCCGACGCGACGTACCGGCCCGGCGTCGTGCACACCACCGACAACCGCAACTGGGAGTTCAACCAGTCCGCGACGCTGCAGCGGATGCAGCTCGCCCGGGCCGTCGCGGTGGACATGGAGTCGGCGACGATCGCGGCCAACGGCTTCCGCTACCGGATCCCGAACGCGACGCTGCTGTGCGTGTCGGACAAGCCGCTGCACCACGAGCCGAAGCTGGCAGGCGGGGCACGGGCGTTCTACGAGGCGAGCAAGCGCAAGCACCTCGGGATCGCCCTGGACACCGTGGAGCGGGTCCGCACCGAGCACCCGGACGGCCTGCCCGGCTCCGAGGTCCGCTCCGCCGACGAGCCGCTGCTGGGCAACGGCCCGGACGGCGCCTGAGCCCGCTCACAGCTCCCGTTCGAACCCGGCGTGGGTGCGCTCGTAGCCGATGTGCTCCAGGAAGCCGAGCGCCTCGACCCGGTTCGTGCCGGTCACGACCTGGGACAGCACCGCGCCGCGGGTGCGGCCGTGGTCGTGCGCCCACTCCAGCAGTGCGGCGCCGAGCCCGCGGTCGCGCCAGCCCGGCGCCACCCGCAGCCCCTCGACGAGCAGCCGGGTGGAGCCGCGGCGCGCCAGCCCGGGCAGGATCGTGAGCTGCACGGTCGCGACGACCCGCTGGTCGGGGGCGCGGACGACGGCGAGGAACCGGCCCGGGTCGCGGTCGAGGGCGTCGAACGCGGCGTCGTAGAGCGCCGGGTCGGCGGGGTCGGTGAGGGTGGTCGTGCCGGCGCTCTCCCGGGTGGCGCCGTCCGGGTCCGCGGCCAGCAGCGCCACCACCGCGGGCACGTCCGGGCGGGCGGCCCGCACGATCTGCAGCCGGTGCCTGCCCAGCACGAGGTCGACGCCTGCGAGGTGACCGAGCTCGCTGATCCCGGCGACGAGCCGGTCCAGCCAGGCGCCGACGTTGACCCGCGCCTCGGCGGTGTCGGGATAGCGGCAGCGCAGGTGCAGCCCCGCCTCGTCGAGGATGAACCACAGCATGACGCCGTCGGCCCGGCCTGCGGCGCTGACGTACTGGGCCTCCAGGCGGCCGTGGTCGATGCGGACCGGCAGCCGGCGCAGGTCCAGCCAGGAGATCGCGAACATGCCCGGTGCCTCGGGCATGCCGCCCCACCGCTGCAGCACGTCGTCGAGCGGCCAGGAACCGAGCTGCACCGCCTCGCGCACCGCGGCCGCGCACGCCGCCGGGTCCGGGTCGGGGGAGTCGAGCACCGAGTTGGTGATGAACCAGCCGACTGAGCCGTGCCACATCGGGTCGTAGCGGCTGTGCACCGGGAACACCGCACGCAGCGGCGAGCGGCCCAGCTCGCGGGTCACCCGGGTCATTACCGAGGTGACCAGCGCCAGCGTCGACACCTTCGCCTCGCGGGCCTGCCGCTCGAACGAGGCGCAGCCGTCGACGCCGAGCACGTCCCGGACCTCGACGCGCTCCGGCGGCGGCGGGTCGAGCTCACCGAGCGGCAGCGCGAACCGGGGCATGACGTCGCCGCTGTCGGCGATGATCTCCGCCCAGCGGTCGCGCACCGCGTCGGGAGCGGGCTCGCGGGCGGCCAGGGCCGCGGTGTGCTCGGCGAACGGCAGCACCGTGCCCGGCTCCAGGGCCTCGCCGAGGCCCTGCATCAGGTCGCGCAGGATCACCAGCAGCGACCACATGTCGACGTGGGCGTGGTCGGCGGCCACGACCAGCGTCGGCCGTTCCGCCGTCTCGATCACGCACAGCCGGTGCGACGGCGCCGAGTACGGGGTGCAGCGCTCGTCGAGAACACGGCGGACGGCGTCGTCGACGGCCTGGCCGGGGGCGATGGTGTGCTCGACCCAGCGCCCGGGGCGGATCTCGGTCTCCCGCAGCCGCGGCCCCGTGTCGCCGGGGGAGAAGGCGTCGCCGGGGGTGAACACCGTGCGCAGCGTGCCGTGCCGCCGGATCACCGCCAGCCACGCCTCGGCCAGCTCGTCGAGATCGACCTCGGGCAGCCGGCAGGTGATCGCCATCCAGGACCCTGGCCGGTCGCCGCGCCCGACGTGGCGGCGCTGGTCGAACGACAGCGGAACGTCGGCACCGCTGCGGCCGAGCGTGACGTCGTAGCCGAGCAGCCGCCCGAAGGGGAGCCGCAGGTGCGTCACGTTCGTCAACCGCATGTGCCTAACCTATGCGTCGAGGATCGGAGGCGAATCCGTTGGGCACGTACGAGATCGCCGGTGCGGCACTGGATTTCGACGTCACCGGGGATACCGGGCCGGCCGTCGTGGGGCTGCACGGGCTCACCTCCAGCCGGCGGCGGGAGAGCCTGATGGGGCTCGACGTCGCCGCCCGGGTCGACGGCATCCGGCTGCTGCGCTACGACGCACGCGGGCACGGCCGCTCCGGCGGCACCCGCGACCCGGCCGACTACCGCTGGCCCGCGCTGGCGCACGACCTGCTCGGCCTGCTCGATGAGGTGCTGCCCGGCCGCCGGGTGCACGGCATCGGCCCGTCGATGGGCACCGGCACCCTGCTGCACGCCGCGCTCGCCGACCCGGGCCGCTTCGCGAGCCTCACGCTGATGCTGCCGCCCGCCGCGTGGGAGACCCGCGCCGCCCGGGCGGGGGAGTACGAGCGGGCCGCGGCCGCCGTGGAGGCCGACGGGATCGGCGCGTTCACCGCAGGCGCCGACGACTCGCTGCTGCCCCCGGCGGCCCGCGGCCGCCCGCACACCGAGCCCGACGTCGACCCCGGCCTGCTCCCGACGATCCTGCGCGGCGCCGCCCGGACCGACCTGCCCTTCCCCGACGACCTGGAGCGGATCGGCGTCCCGGTGCAGATCCTGGCCTGGACCTGCGACCCCGGGCATCCCGAGTCCACCGCCGCCACGCTGCGCGAACGGTTGCCCGCGGCCGGCCTGTCGATCGCCGCGACCCCCGACGACGTCGTGTGGTGGAGCAGGCTCTACGCGGCCCGGCTGCGCCGCTGGGAGTCCCTGGACCCGACGGCGGACCCGGCGCCCGAGGGTGTGCGTGAACGGCCCCGTGACACCGGCCGTCGGTGGGGCCGGCTGCGGGGCGCCTGACCGGTCGTCCCGCCCGTTTCGCCCCGCACCGTGGTCGCTGCGCGGGTTCGCCGTACCAGTGCCACCATGGTGGCGGAGGTGGTCACGTGGCCGACCAGCAGCGCGGGGAACCTGTGCTCATCACCGACGCACAGATGTCCTACGAGGAGGAGCTGGCGGTCCGCAAGCGGCGCTACAAATGGATGATGGGCATGCGCATCCCGTGCATGATCCTGGCCGCGGCGTTCTACCAGTTCCCGTGGATCGCCGTGACGCTGCTCATCGTCTCCGTCCCGCTGCCGTGGATCGCCGTGCTCGTGGCGAACGACCGGCTGCCGCGCACCGCGCGGACCCCGAAGCGCTACGTCCCGCAGCGCACGGAACTCGAGTCCCGCCCGCACCCGGTGATCGACACCGCCGACGCGCCCACCGCGGAGAGCGAGCCGTCGGGGCAGGGGGCGCGGCCCGCGGACGAGGTCCCGCACCCGCGCAGCGCGGGCGGCTGACCGGACACAGGCTGACCGGACACACATGCGTCGGGCATCATGGGGGCATGTCCACGACGACTCTTCCCGAGGTCGACACCCGGCCGGAGGGCACCGAGACCACCGGCGACGACACGCCGAAGATGTTCCACTACGTCCAGAAGTCCAAGATCGCCGAGAGCGCGGTCCTGGGCAACGTCGTGGTGGCGCTCTGCGGTGAGACGTTCCCGGTCACCAAGTCACCCAAGCCCGGCTCGCCCGTGTGCCCGGAGTGCAAGGAGATCTTCGAGTCGCTGCCCGCCGGCGGGGGCGACGACTGAGCTGCCCGCTCAGCCGCGGCTGAGCACCAGGCGCCGTACCGGCGACGACGGATCGCCGGGCACCGACGGCAGCTGCGTCTCCACGACCAGCCCCGCCGCGCGGTAGAGCTCCAGCGCCGCGGTGTTGTCGGGCGCGACCTCGAGCCACAGCCGGCCGGCGTGCAGCCAGGCCGGCACCTCCGTCGTGCCCGTGTCCAGGCACGGCGCGCCCGGATCGGCGCCGGTGAGGGTGAGCGCGGTGTCCAGCAGCGCCCGGCCGAGGCCGCTGCCGCGCCGCGCCGGTGCGACGACGAGCCGGTGCAGCTCCACGCCCGGCTCCGGGCCGCGCGGTGCGGCCAGCACGAGGTAGCCGTCGACCTCCCGGCCCGTCCCCGCGGCCACCACGTGCAGCCGGTCGGGGTCCGCGGCCGCCGCGCGGTGCCAGTCCGGACCGGTGTCGCCCAGGATCCCGGCCGGGACCGAGGCGTCGAGCGCGACCAGTGCGGCGATCTCGGTCGCGTCGTCCGGGCGGCAGCGCCGCAGCCCGACGCGGGGGCGGGCGGGCCGCCCCGGACCGGACCCGCTCGGCCGCACCGGACCGGACCCGCTCACCCGTCCCGGCCGGCCAGGAAGCGGTCGATCTCCTCGGCGAACGGCTTCGGGTCGATCAACATGTCCAGGTGCCCGCCCGGGTAGCGGTGGACCCGCGAGCGCGGGATGCCGCGCTGCAGCAGGGTCGCGTTGCCGCGCGGGACGATCGGATCGTCGTCGCCGGCGATGATCAGCGTGTCCGCGGTGATCGACGGCAGCAGCGGCAGGCTCGTCCAGCCGGTCAGCGCCATCAGCTGGTAGTAGTAGCCGCGCAGCGGGCCGCGCCGCTCACCCGCACCCAGCGCCTCCGCCGCCCGCTCCGGATGGCTGCGCAACGTGCCGCCGTAGAGCCGGGAGGCGACGGCGTCGACGTAGGACGGGTCCTGGTGGCGCTTCGGCGAGGTCATCACGGCCAGCACCCGCGGCGAGGCCGGGATCATCAGCCCGCCGGTCGCGGTCGCGGCCAGCACCAGCTTGCGGACCCGGCGGCGCCGGGTCAGGGCCAGCTGCTGGGCGAGCATGCCGCCCCAGGAGAAGCCCAGGACGTCGGCCTCGCGCACCCCGAGCCTGGTCAGCATCTGGCCGACGCGGTGCGCCATCCACGTCAGGTGGTACGGGAACGCCGGCAGCGGGGAGCCGCCGATGCCCGGCGGGTCGAACCGGATGATGTCGAGCTCCGGCGGCAGCGCCTCGACCAGCGGGTCCAGGACGTCGGTGGCGGCACCGATGCCGTTGCACAGCAGCAGCGGGGTGCGGCGCGGCCCGGGCCCCGACGGGGGCCTGCGGACGACGCGCAGGGAGCTGCGGCCGACCGTCACGTCGAGCTCGACGCAGCCGGGGAGGGAACCGGACGGGTCCGGTGCGGCAGTGGACATCACGCGCAGCGTAGAGCCGTCCGGCCCGCCGTGCGCATGCTGCGGCTCACCCGGTGGGGAGGTCCACCGGCCGGTCCGCGCCCTCGGGGCGGCCGTCCGAGCTGCGGCCTGCGTGGTCGTCGGGGTGCGGGTCGCCGGGGTGCAGGTCGACGTAGGTCCCCGGGGCCGGGAACAGCGCGGGCAGCTTGCGGCCACCCAGCTCGGGTGGCGCGTCGCGCAGCGGGCCGCAGTGTTCCCGCAGCCACGCCGTCAGGTCGTCCCACCCGGGACCGTCCGGGACCGGGTCGCCGGCCCACCAGGCGTCCTGCCCGGCCGCGGCGGGGACGACCAGGCCGGCCCGGGGCAGCTCCGAGGGGGCCACGGGGGAGCCGAGCACGACCACCGGCTCGGTGTCCGGGGCGGTCCCGGTGTTCGGGGCGGCGGACGTCCCCGCCGCGTCCCCGGTGCCGGACAGGGACGCCAGACCGGCGCTCAGCCCGGGGGAGACCGGCAGTACGTCGCGTGCCCACTCGCGCAGCGCCCGCCCGGTGCGGGTCCCGCCGTCCGCCCCCGGGGCGGCCGCAGCCTCCGGAGCGACGGTGTCCCCCGAGGCGGTGTGGTCGGCGGTGCGGTCCGCGATGCCGTCGGCGGTGTCGTCGTCCGCGGTGGCGCCCAGCCATGCGGCAGCGGCGACCCGGTCGGCGAGCCCGACGGTGGCCAGGTGGGCCCGCACCGCGGCGGTCAGCAGCCCACCTTCCCGCACCCCGACCAGCGACGCCCGCGGGCTGCGGGTGATCCGCGTGCAGGCGTTGAGCGCGCTCAGGACGGCCGCGACCCGCGCGTCGAGGGTGTCGCCGGGGCCGCCGTCGCCGGGACGCCAGGACAGCACGAAGACCTGGAGGCCTGCATCGCGCAGGTGCTCGACCAGCGACGCGCGCGGAGCGAGGTCGGCGAGCCAGTACCGGTGTGCCGGCGGTGGGACGACGAGCAGCGGGGTGTCGTGCACCAGCTCGCTCGCCGGGAGGTACTGCAGCAGCTCGAACATCGGGGTGCGCAGCACGACCGCACCCGGGGTGGCGGCGACGTCGCGGCCACGGACCAGCTCCCGCTCCGCCCTGACCGGTCCGGCACCGACCGGCTCCGGCTCCGGGGCGGGGGCGGGCACAGCGGCCGTCGGCCCCGCCGGGTCCACCACGAACGCGCTCAGCCCGGACAGCGCGGCGTGCAGCGTGGCGGCGTCGTCGGGGCCGAGCCCGGTGATCCCGCCGCCCGCGTCGTCGACCAGCCCGTCGACGGCGTCGACGGTCGCCAGCCAGGCCTGCAGCGCCCGGCGCCGGACCGGGTCGGTGAGCAGGCACGTCGCGTCGTCGCGGCCGGTCGGGCGAGGAGACAGCCCCAGCCCGGCCCGGCCGAGGTCGGCGACCCACCCGCCGCCGCGCCGCAGCAGCGCCACCGGCCGGGTCGCCAGCGCCGCGGCGAACCGCAGCCCGGCCCCGGGTAGCGACGAGAGCGGCGGGGCACCCGGCTCCGCCTGCGTTGTCGGCTGTGCCCGGGCGACCTCTGGACCCGCTCCGCTCGCGTTCATCGCCGTCCATCTTCCCGTTCGCGACGCCGTCACACACGACGGCCCCGTCCCGTTCACCCTGTCGTCGGGATCCGGACAGGCGGGCACGGGACGGTGGCCCGCGATCATGCCGCGCCGGGCCCCGGTGCGGCCGCGCCGTCCCCCGAGGAGATCGATGTCCGCCGCGCCCGCCGGCCCCCGCCGCCCCGTCCCGGCCGGATCCGGGATCTTCCTGCGCGAGTTCCTTCGCGACCCGGTCGCCACCGCGTCGTGCGTGCCGAGCTCGCGGGCACTGGCGACGGCGGCCCTCACCGCGCTCCCGCTCGAGGGCGACCCGCTGGTCGTCGAGCTGGGCCCGGGCACCGGGGCGTTCACCGACGTGCTCGCCGAGCGCCTCGGCGGCCGCGGGCGGCACCTCGCCGTCGAGCTGAACCCGCGGCTGGCCCGGCTGCTGGAGCGCCGCCACCCCGGCCTCGACGTCGCCGTCGCCCCGGCCGCGGACCTGCCCGCGCTGCTCGCCGAGCGCGGCCTCGGCCCGGTCGACGTCGTCGTGTCCGGCCTGCCCTGGGCGGCGCACCCGCCGACCTCGCCCAGCCTGGTCGACGTCGTCGCCGGGACCCTGACCGACGACGGCGCCTTCGCCCAGTTCGGCTACGTGTGGACCCGCCGTGCCGCCCCGGCCCGCCGGCTGCGCCGCCACCTGGATGCCGCCTTCCACGACGTCGTGACCTCCCCGCCGGTGCTCGCGAACGTCCCGCCGGCGTTCGTGTACACGGCGCGCCGACCGCGCCGGGGCTGACCTGGGACGACCCGGCCGGAGGACGAGCCGTGCCCGGGAGCCCGGGGACGCCCGGCTACCCTGATCGACGCCTCGCAGCCCGGTCGGTGCCGACCCCGGACGCGTGCGGGGCTCGCAGGTTCCCAGCCCGGGAACGACCCACGGACCAGGGGAGACGTGTGTCGCAGACCCAGCTCGTGTCGCCGGAGACCCGCCCGCTCCGCGCGTGGCAGCGCAGTGCGCTGGCCCGCTACCTGGCCACCGGCCCGCGTGACTTCCTCGCGGTCGCGACGCCCGGCGCGGGCAAGACGACGTTCGCGCTGCGGGTGGCCGCGGAGCTGCTCAACGACCGTGTCGTGGACACGGTGACCGTCGTCACCCCGACCGAGCACCTGAAGTACCAGTGGGCCGAGGCGGCCGCGGCCGCCGGGATCTCGCTGGACCCGGAGTTCCGCAACTCCACCGGTGGCACCTCCCGGGACTACCAGGGCATCGCGATCACCTACGCCGGTGTCGCCGCGCACCCGATGCTGCACCGCAACCGCAGCGAGAACCGCCGCATGCTGGTGATCCTCGACGAGATCCACCACGCCGGCGACGCGAAGAGCTGGGGCGAGGCCGTCTACGAGGCCTTCGAGCCCGCCACCCGCCGGCTGGCGCTGACCGGTACCCCGTTCCGGTCCGACGACAACCCGATCCCGTTCGTCGAGTACGTCCCCGACGCCGAGGGCGCACCCCGCTCCCGCGCCGACCACCAGTACGGCTACGCCGAGGCCCTCGCCGACAACGTCGTCCGGCCGGTGGTCTTCCTGGCCTACTCCGGCACCTCCAACTGGCGCACCAGCGCCGGTGAGGAGATCAGTGCCCGGCTCGGCGAGCCGCTCACCCGCGAGCAGACCGCGATGGCCTGGCGGACCGCGCTGGACCCCTCCGGCGACTGGATCCCGTTCGTGCTCGCCGCGGCCGACAAACGCCTGCAGAGCCACCGCGACGGCGGCATGCCCGACGCAGGCGGGCTGGTCATCGCCTCCGACCAGACCACCGCCCGCGCCTACGCAGCGGTCCTCCGGCAGATCACCGGCACCCAACCGGCCGTCGTCCTCTCCGACGAGGCGGGTGCGTCCGACCGGATCGCCGAGTTCGCCCGCTCGCAGGAACGCTGGATGGTCGCGGTGCGGATGGTGTCCGAGGGCGTCGACGTCCCGCGCCTGGCCGTCGGCGTCTACGCCACCTCGGCGTCGACACCGCTGTTCTTCGCCCAGGCCATCGGCCGCTTCGTGCGGTCGCGGCGCCCGGGGGAGACCGCGTCGGTGTTCGTGCCCAGCGTCCCGGTGCTGCTCGGGCTGGCCAGCGAGCTCGAGGCCCAGCGCGACCACGTCCTCGGCAAGCCGCAGCGGCCCGAGGAGGTCTGGAACGACGCCGAGCTCAACGAGGTGAACCGGACCAAGGACGAGCCCGGCGAGCAGGAGCAGGCGTTCACCTCGCTCGGCGCCGACGCCGAGCTCGACCAGCTGATCTACGAGGGCGCCACCTACTCCGCCGACGAGCAGGACTACCTGGGGCTGCCCGGGCTGCTCGAGCCCGACCAGGTGCGCACGCTGCTGTCCAAGCGGCAGGCCGACTGGATCGAGAAGGGCTCCCCGCGCACCGGCGCCCAGGCCAGGGCGACGCCGGCGACCGAGCCGACGCCCCCGCCGCCGTCGGAGCGGGGCACCGGCAACGTCCGGGAGCGGCTGCAGACGCTGCGCAAGGAGCTCAACACGCTCGTCGCGCTGCACAACCACAAGACCCGCAAGCCGCACGGCGCGATCCACAACGACCTGCGCAAGACCTGCGGCGGCCCGCCGGTCGCGATGGCCAGCATCGAGCAGCTGGAGGAGCGGATCGCGACCCTGCGTTCCTGGCGCTGAGGCCGTACCTCCCGGCCCCGCAACACCTCCCGGCCCCGCAACCCGGGCCGAGCGTCGGGGCCCGGCGAGGCCGGGCCACTGCGGCCCGGTCCGGCTCAGCCGGGCCGGTCGGCCGCGGCGGGTGCGGCGGGCTCGGGGACGGGCTCGTCGCCGTCGCGGGAACGCAGCAGCACCGCCCCGATGACCAGCACGATCCCGGCGGCCTCCGCGAGCCCCGGCAGCTGGGCCAGCACCACGAGCCCGACGAGCGTGGCCGCGGCCGGGAGCAGCGCCAGCAGCACCGCGAACCGGGCCTGCCCGACGCGGCGCAGCACGACCTGGTCGAGCACGTAGGGGATCACCGAGGACAGCACACCCAGCCCGACGGACAGGGCGAGCAGCACCGGATCGGCGAGCGGTGCCAGGTTCGCGAAGCCGACCGCCGGGGCCTGCGGGCCCGCCCCGAGGAGCAGCAGCGGGGACAGCAGCACGGCGGCCACGGCGAAGCCCGTCGCGAGGTCGTCGATCCCGCTCCCGGCGTTCGCGACACGCTTGCCGAGCAGCACGTACGCCGCCCACATCGCCGCCGCGCCCAGCGCCCACAGCACCCCGGCCGGGCTCCCGGACCAGCGGACGTCGGCGATCATCGCGACGCCGAGTGCGGCGAGGAGCACCGCGCCCCAGTCCCGCGGCCGCCGCGACGCGACCGCGGCGACGAGCACCGGCCCGGTGAACTCGATCGCGACCGCCGTCCCGAGCGGCAGCCGGGCGATCGCCTCGTAGTAGGCGACGTTCATCAGCGCCGTCGCCAGCCCGAAACAGCCCGCCCGCACCAGCCGCACCCCGGACCACGCCCGCCGCCCCGGGCGCCGCCACGCGAGCAGCACGATCGCCGCCCCGACCAGCCGGAGCTCGGCCACCGCCGACGGCGCGAGCCGGTCGAACAGCCCGACGGCCAGCGCCGCACCGAGATACATCGAGGTGCCGCCGAGCAGGAACAGCAGGGGCGCCGGGACGCGGTCTCCGAGGGGGCGTGCGCTCACCCCTCGACGGTAGATCGTCCGTGTCGCGGGCGGTGGCGCGGGACACACCGAGTTAACCGTGGTGCGCTTGCGGGGTGGCCGCGCGGACCCGCATGATTCACACGCAGTGAACTTCATACGTCGTCGGTCACCGCGGGTACATCGTGGCGACACCGGAACGGACGGGTCTTGATCCGGACGTGACGGACGTCGCGACTCGCCCCGGGAACACGTGCAGGGGCTCCGAGCGTCTGCTTAAGTGTGGGCGATCCGCCAGGTGCGGTCGTCACAGTGAACCGGCGGTGGGACGCCCGAGTTCCCACCGTCGCGATGGAGGGAGACCGCTATGCAGCCCGAAACGCTGACCCGGCCCGAACTGACCCTCGCCGACCGCTGTGACCGTTGCGGTGCGGCGGCCAAGGTGCGCGCGATCCTTCCCTCCGGTGGGGAGCTCCTCTTCTGCAACCACCACGGCCGTGCTCACGCCGACAAGCTGCGCGAGGCCGGCGTGGAGGTCGAGCAGGGCGCCGAGTAGCGCCCGCCGACCGAACCGGACGACCGTCCGGCCGCGTCGAGCAGGACTTCAGACGAACCCGCAGGGGCGGGGATCCGAGAACCGGATCCCCGCCCCTGCGGCCGTCTGTGGGGTTGTGTACCCGGCTCAGACCGCCGGGTGCTCGACGCCTGCCGCGGACTCGCGCGGCACCGGCGCCTCCGCGGCCGGGGGCGCCTGCGGCGGCGCCGCGTCCGGCTCCGGCGGGGTGGCGCCCAGGATGATGTCCGACGCCTTCTCCGCCACCATGACGACCGGGGCGTAGGTGTTGCAGTTCGGCACGTCCGGGAAGACCGACGCGTCGACCACGCGCAGCCCCTCGACGCCGTGCACGCGCATGGTCGCCGGGTCCACGACCGAGCCGGGGTCGGTGCCCATCCGCGCCGTGCTCGTCGGGTGCAGGCCGTTCTGGGCGCGGTGCGCGATCCAGTCCAGCACCTCGTCGGGGGACTTCACGTCCGGGCCCGGCAGGGTCTCCCCGCCGTCGTAGGGCTCGAACGCGCGCTGGGCCAGGATGTTCCGCCCGATCTCGACGGCCTCCACCCAGCGCTGCCGGTCACCGGCGTCGGCGAGGTAGTTCATCCGCACCTGCGGACGCACCGCCACGCTGGGGGAGATGATCCGGACGCTGCCGCGCGCGTCGGAACGCATCACGCTGACGTGCATCTCGTAGCCGTGCCCGCGGGGCTGCACGTCGGGTGCGAAGCGCATCGCGACCGGCGCGAACAGGATCATGACGTCCGGGACGCCGTCGGCCAGCGAGGTCGAGGCGAACCCGCCGATCTCGAAGTGGTTGCTGGCCCCGGTGCCCGAGCCGCGCAGCGCCCACTGCGCCGCGATGCCGGGCAGCCGGTACGGCCGCCGCTGCGGCGCCAGGGACACCGGCTGGGTGCAGGCGTGCTGCAGGTGCACCGCCAGGTGGTCCTGCAGGTCCTCGCCGACGCCGGGCAGCGCCGCCTTCACGTCGATGCCGAGCGGGGACAGCAGCGCCGGGTCGCCGAGGCCGGAGACCTGCATCAGCTGCGGGGTGCCGATCGCGCCCGCGGCCAGCACGGTCTCGCCGGCGGACACCTCCGCGACCCGCCCCTCGGCGGTCCGGTAGCGGACACCGACGACCCGGCTGCCGGAGAACCGCAGCCGCCGCACCTCGACCTCGGTGCGGACGTGCAGGTTGGGCCGGTCGCGGACCGGGCGCAGCCAGGCGTCGGCGGCGGAGTAGCGGCGTCCGCGGAAGATCGTGCGCTCGGTGCGGGAGAAACCCTCCTGGCGCGGCCCGTTGGTGCTGTCGACCAGGGCGTGCCCGGCCTCGGCCGCGGCGACGAGGAAGGCGTCGTTGAGCGGGCCGACCGCGGCGGCGCGCTCCAGGATCTGCGGGCCCGCGCCCCCGTCGGCGAGCGGGACGCGGTGCTGGGAGAACCGGCGCTCCAGGCGCCGGTAGTAGGGCATGCAGTGCGCGGCGTCCCAGGTGTCGTCGCCGGTGAGCTCGGCCCAGCGGTCGAAGTCGCCGGGGTTGCCGCGCTGGTAGACCATCCCGTTGATCGTGGAGCTGCCGCCGAGCACCCGGCCCCGGGGGACGGCGATGCGGCGGCCCTCCAGCCCGGCCTCGGGCTCGGTGATGTAGCACCAGTCGTAGCGCGGGTTGCCCCAGGCGCGGGAGAGCGCCGCGGGCATCCGGATGGTGGGGTCCCAGCGGTGGTCGGGCCGGCCGGCCTCGAGCACGAGCACCCGGCAGTGCGGGTCCTCACTGAGCCGGTTGGCCAGAACCGCGCCCGCCGACCCACCACCGACGATGACGACGTCGTAACTCGCCATGTCTCGACTCGCCACGTCTCGCCTCCTGTTTCGACCAGGGTGTCCGAATTACCCCGATTGGCCCAGCAACCCCCGTTGCGGCCCATCAGGCTACGCCGCGGCGTGCCGTCACCGTCGTGGGGACCCGTAGGCTCGGACGCGTGAGATCGACCGGGGGGAACGGCGGCGACGCGCAGGGCGCGGACGCCGCGCTGGCCGACCTCGACGCGCAGCTGGCGGCCTCGATCGCCGATCTGGAGCTGGCCCGGCACCGGGTCCGGCAGCTCCAGCAGTGGCGGGACGAGGGGTTGCCGTGGCGGGCCATCGTGCCACGCGAGGAACGGCCGCTGATCGTCGAGTGCGTCACCCGCGCGCTGGACGGCCTCGGTGCGATCGGTGGGCGGTTCCGGCGCGAGGAGGCCGTCGCCCTGCACGCCGAAGGTGAGTCGATCACCGGCATCGGCAGGCTGTTCGGCGTGAGCCGGCAACGGGTGTCCGCCTACCTGCAGGAACACGACCGGATCGAGGCCGGCGCCGAGCGGGCGGACGGCGACGAGCCGCCGAATCCCGCGCCGGGCCGGGCGCTCGACCGGGCCCGCCGGGCACTCGGTACGTCCGGTCGCCGGCCGGCCGAGTAGCCGGGCGGCCGACCGGGTCCGGGCGGCCGCCCGGGTCCGGGCGGCGCCCGGGTCAGTCCTCGCGGCGGTGCCGTGCCCGGCGCGGTGCCGGGACGAGCGGGGTCCCCGGTCCGGTGCCGGTGCCCGGTTCCGGCGGGGCGTCCCGCGCGGCCGGGATCCTCACCGTGCTCTCGGGGTCGTCCTCCGGACGTACGGTGCTCTCGGGGTCGTCCTCCGGACGGGCGGCCGGAACCCGTGCGGCGTGGCCGTTCGTCGCCGCGGGTGTGGAGCTCTCGGCCGACCGGGCGGCTGTGTCTGACCCGTTCGCAGCAGTACCGGAGTTCGTTGTGGCGTGTCCCACACTCGATTCGGCGGCGGCCAGTGCCCGGAGGTCGGCGAGCCGTGCCGCGAGCGTCGCGACCACCGGCCACAGCGGCGTCGTCAGCGGTGCGGCGACACCCGCGCCGTCGGGAAGCGCGGCCGCCGACGCGGGCGGGGCCAGCGGCCCGTCCGGCAGGCCGCCGTCGAACAGCTGCAGCACCCCGACCGGTCCGTGCCCGGCGTCGCCGGAGGCCACTCCGGCCGGTGGCACCGGGACCGACAGCGACCGGGTCAGCCCGCAGTCGGCGGCCGCGGCGGCCAGCTCCGGCGGGCCGGACCGGGTCAGGTCGGGGGTGACGAGCGTGCGGTCACCACGCTCCGCGGCCGGTCCGGGACCCGATCCCGCGCGCCGCTGCAGCTCCCCGAGCCGGGTGGCGACGGCGCCGGAGCCGAACACCTGCCGGGAGCCGGGGTCACGCGGGTCGGCGGGCTCGCGCAGCAGCAGCGCCGCCCCCTCGACGCCCGCGGCCTCGGCCACGGACTCGCACAGGTGCGACAGCATCGCGGCCACGTCGGCGTGCACGACGGAGGTCGCGCCGAGCTGCAGCGCCACCCGGGTCAGCGCGGCGCCCGGGCCGGGCGGCGGCACGGCGGCCGGGGGCGCGGGGGCGGCGGCCCGGACGGGCTCGCGCGGTGGGGGTGCCGTCCGGTCCCGTCCGCGGCGTGCCATGCAGGTCCCTCCCAGGTCGGTGCGCCGACCGGGTGAGCCCGGGGCGTCGCCGTAGCGGTCACGATCCTAGCGAGTTCCGGGCCGTCACCGGGGCGGTCGCCGCACCCACCCGTACGGCGTAAAGTGCCGTGACGTACCGCGGGAGCCCACGCACCGGGGCTGAGAGGGCGGCAGGACCGGCCGCCGACCGTTCGAACCTGATCCGGTTGATGCCGGCGTAGGGAGGCCGTTCTCCGGTGCTCGCACGTCCCCGTACCCGTCTCGTGGTCCCCGCGCTGGTCGCGGCGCTCGCGCTCGTCCTCGCCGGGTGTTCCGGTGCCGCGCAGGAGGGGCCCGCGCCGCAGGGGCCCCCGGTCCGCATCGCGCTGGACTGGACGCCGAACGTCAACCACCTGGGGATCTTCGTCGCCCAGCAGGCCGGCTACTTCCGCGACGCCGGGCTCGACGTGCAGGTGCTGCCCTACAACCAGAGCTCGCCGGACACGCTGGTCAGCAGCGGCGCCGCCGAGTTCGGCGTCAGCTTCCAGGGCTCGTTCACCTACTCCAAGGCCGCCGGCGCGGACATCACCTCGGTGATGTCGGTGCTGCAGCACTGGGCCACCGAGATCGCGGTCAAGGCCGACCGGCCCGACATCACGCGTCCCCGCGACCTCGACGGGAAGACCTACGCCGGGTTCGGCGAGCCCGGCGAGGTGCAGAAGATGCAGGCCGTGATCAAGGCCGACGGCGGCCGGGGCGACTTCCGCACCGAGATCCTCGACACCGCCGCCTACGAGGCCCTCTACGGCGGGCAGGCCGACTTCACCGAGCCCTTCGTCGCCGTCGAGGGGGTGGAAGCCCAGGCGCGCAACGAGCCGCTGCGAACCTTCCGCTACACCGACTACGGCTTCCCGGACTCCTACAACGTCGTGCTCGTCGGCAACTCGCCGTGGCTGAAGCAGAACCCCGAGCAGGCCCGGAAGTTCGTGCAGGCCGTGCAGCGCGGCTACGAGCTCGCCGCGAACGACCCGGCCGCGGCGTCGAAGATGCTGCAGGACGCCAACCCGGGCGCGTTCACCGACCCCGCGCTCGTCGACCGTGGCGCGGAGCTGATGGCGAAGCAGTACCTGCGCGACGAGCAGGGCCGTGTCGGGCACCAGACCCTGCAGCGCTGGGCCGGGTACTCCGGGTTCCTCTACGACACCGGCACCGTCGCGGGCCCGGACGGCAAGCCGGTCCGGCAGAAGCCGGACTTCTCCACCTGGTTCACCGACGACCTGGTGGCGAAGTGAGCGTCGCCGCCCCGCCGCGCGCCCGGCGGGCCGCGGCCCCCGCGCCGTCCTCGCGCGGCGACACCCTGCGCCGGCTGCTCCCGGCCGTCTGCGTGGTCGCCGGGCTGCTCGTGGTGTGGCAGGCCGCCGTCGTCGTGACCGGGGTGCGGCCGCAGGTGCTGCCCTCCCCGTTGCGGGTGGCCGAACAGGGCTGGGCGTTCCGCGGGATCCTGTGGGACAACACGCTGCCCACCCTGACCACGACGGTCGTCGGGTTCGCGGTGTCGCTCGCCCTGGCCTGGGCGATCGCGGTCGCCGTCGACTTCTCGCCGTGGCTGCGCCGAGCGCTGACCCCGCTGCTGGTGGCCTCCCAGACGTTGCCGGTGATCGCGATCGCGCCGCTGCTGATCATCTGGTTCGGGTTCGGGCTGCTGCCGAAGGTGCTGGTCATCGCGCTGGTGACGTTCTTCCCGGTCGCCGTCGGGCTGATCGAGGGCTTCGCCGCGACCGACCGCTCGGCGACCGCGCTGCTGCGCTCGATGGGGGCGACGCGTCTGCAGCAGTTCCGCTACGTCCGGCTGCCCGGTGCGCTGCCGAGCTTCTTCACCGCGCTGCGGATCGCGATCACCTACGCGGTCACCGGCGCGATCGTCGCCGAGTACGTGGGCGCCAGCTCCGGGCTGGGAATCTTCATGCAGCTGCAGCGCAACCAGTTCCGCACCGACCTGGTGCTCGCCGCGGTCGCGGTGACCGCGGTGCTGTCGATCGCGCTGTTCGCGCTGACCTACCTGGTGCAGCGGCTGGTGGCGCCCTGGTACCGGGGTGATGCCCGGTGACGCCGAAGGTGGCGGTGGACGGGCTCTCGGTGCGCTACGGCGACCTGCCCGTCCTCGACGACGTGTCGCTGTCGGTCGCGGCGGGGGAGTTCGTGTCCCTGGTCGGCCCGTCCGGCTGCGGGAAGTCGACACTGTTCGGTGCGCTCGCCGGCCTGCTCGACGGCGCGACGACCACCGGCAGCGTGACCGTCGACGGCGCCCCGGTGCACGACGCGCCGTTCGGCTACATGCCCCAGGGCGACCTGCTGTTCCCGTGGCGCACGGTGCTCGACAACACCACCCTCGGGCTCGAGGTCGCCGGCGTCGGCCGCGCCGAGGCCCGCGAGCGGGCCCGCGGGCTGTTCGCGCCGTTCGGGCTGGCCGGGTTCGAGACGTCGCGACCTGCGGAGCTCTCCGGCGGGATGCGGCAGCGGGCCGCGCTGCTGCGCACCGTCGTCGGCGGGCGGGAGGTGCTGCTGCTCGACGAGCCCTTCGGCGCCCTCGACGCGCTGACCCGCACCGGCATGCAGGAGTGGCTGGCGACGATGGCCGAGCGCTTCGGCTGGACGGTCCTGCTGATCACCCACGACGTCCGGGAGGCCGCGTTCCTCTCCGACCGGGTCGTGGTGCTCTCCGCGCGCCCGGCCACCGTGTCCACCGAGGTCACCGTCGGCCTGCCGCGGCCGCGGTCGCGCGCGCAGCTCACCGACCCGCGCACCGTCGCCGTCGAGGCGGAGCTGCTGGAGACGCTCCGGGCGTGACCCGCCGGCCGTGGCTCCGGGTGCCCGTCAGTCCAGGTGCGCGGCCAGCTCCGGCAGCGCCGCGACGGTGAACGTCGGCGGGGTCAGGTAGCCCGGCCACGTCGCGCGGTCGCGGTCGAGCCACGCGGTGGCCATGCCGACGCGGGCGGCGCCGTGCAGGTCCCACGGGTGCACCGCCACCATGACGGCCTCCTCCGGTGCGACGCCGAGCCCGGTGAGCGCGTGGGTGTAGGCGTGCGGGGCGGGCTTCCAGACCCCCGCGTTTCCGCCGTCTCCGCTGTCTTGGCTGTCTCCGCTGTCTACGCCGTCGTCCACCGACAGCACGGCGTCGAACATCGCGCGCAGGCCGTGGTCGCCGAGCAGCCGCTCGGCGACGGCGGCGGCGCCGTTGGACAGCGTCACCAGCCGCAGCCCGGCGGCCCGCAGCGCGGCGATCCCGGGGTGCACGTCCGGGTGCACCGGCAGCCCGAGGAACGCCTCGATCACCCGGTCCGCCCGGCCGGGGTCGGCGCCGTTGCGGCGCAGCAGCTCCGCGGCGGTGCTCCGGCCGATCTCCGCGAACGGGCGGGCCTCGCCGCCCGCGGCCAGCCCCATGCCCTCGCGCAGCGTCGTCGTGAACCACAGCGGTGCGGACCCGTCCGGTGCGCCGAGCTCGCGGAACACCTCGTGCAGCGGGCCCAGGTCGGACAGCGTCTCGTTGACGTCGAACACCACGGTCGTGATCGCCATGGCGCCTACCCTGCTGCACATGGACGACGCGCGCGCGGTGCTGGTCCTCGGCGGCACCACCGAGGGACGGGCCGCGGCGGCGGCGCTGACCGGGCGGGCGCGGGTGGTGTCGTCGCTGGCCGGGGCGGTGCGCAGCCCGTCACTGCCCGACGGCGAGGTGCGCATCGGCGGGTTCGGCGGCGCCGACGGCCTGGCCGCCTACCTGCGCGACGAACGGATCGGCGCGGTGCTCGACGCCACGCACCCGTTCGCGTCGGCGATGACGGCCAACGCCGCGGCCGCCTGCGCCGCCACCGGTACCCCGCTGGTGGTGCTGCGCCGCCCCGGCTGGACCGCGGGCCCCGGCGACCGCTGGCACCGCGTCGCGACCGTCGCCGACGCCGCGGCCGCGCTGCCCGCGCTGCTGCCGGGGGGCGCGGGCCCGGGCCGCGGGGGCCGGCCGGACGCGGGGGCGCCGGGTGCCACCGGGAGCGGGCCGGGCGCCGGACGGGAGCCGGCGGGGCGGGTGCTGCTCACCACCGGCCGCGGCGGGCTGGCCGCGTTCGCGGGCGTCGACGCCGCGTTCTGGATCCGCGCCGTCGACCCGCCGGACCCGCCGCTGCCGGTGCGGCACACCCTGCTGCTCGACCGCGGCCCGTTCGGCCTCGACGCCGAGCGGGCCCTGTTCGACGAGGTCGCCCCGCACGTGCTCGTCACCAAGGACTCCGGAGGAGCGGCGACCGCGCCGAAGCTCACCGCCGCCCGCGAGCGCGGGGTCCCGGTGCTGATGGTGGACCGGCCCGCCGTGCCGTACGGGGTGCCGGTGGTGCCCGACGTCGACGCCGCCGTCGCCGCGCTGTGGCCCGGTGAGCCCTGCTCATGATCGACGGTTCAGGAGTGTTCGCGCCGCTGAGCGTGCGATCCGCTCCGCAACCGGTGATCACCCGGTGAGCGCGGCGGCCAGCACGACCAGCACCGTGGTCGTCCCCAGTTCGGTGGCGGCGCCCAGGACGTCGCCGCTCATCCCGCCGAACCGCCGACGGGTGTGCGCCGCCAGAGCCACGACGACCAGCGCCGCCGGCAGCACCGCTCCGGCGACGGCGACGGCGAGCCCGGCCCCGTCGAGCGTTCCCGGCAGCGCGGCACCGGCGCCGGGCAGGTAGCCCGCGTAGCCGCGCGGGACGGCCGCCCGTACCGCCGCGACCAGGGCGAACGCTCCGGCGACGGTGAGCCCGGCCCACCACAGCGGCGCCACCCAGGACGGCTGCGACCCGGCGACCGTCGCGCCCAGCCCACCTGGCCGGGCGGCGGGGGTCCCGCGGCGGGCGACCCAGCAGAACCCGGCCCGCCCGGTGGCCGCGGCGAGCGCGCAGACGGTGACCACCGCCCACCCCGGGGCCGCGGCGAGCTGGGCCAGCGCAGCGGCGCGCCCGCCGAGCACCACCAGGATCGTGACGACCGCGAACGGGCCGGCACCGCCGTCGGCCATGATCCGCAGGGCACGGTCGGGCGGGCCGTAGCTGCCGAGGCCGTCGGCGGTGTCGGCGAGCCCGTCGACGTGCATGCCGCGGGTCGCGAGCGCCCCCGCCCCGACGACGACCAGCCCCGCGACCGGCGGCGACACCCCGAGCGCGGTGAGGCCCAGCAACAGCACGGCTCCGGCGGCCCCGAGCACCGCGCCGACGACCGGCGCCCAGCGCAGCGCGGCGGCGGCCACCCCGTCGGGCAGCGCACCGTCCTCGGTGGTGCGCACCCGGGCCGGGACGACGGTCAGCCAGCTCACCGCCAGGGCGAGCCCGGACAGCGGGCGTGCGCTCACCGGCCCGCGGCGGCGGTCGTCCGGTCCCCGGCGGGGACGATCCCGGTCTCCCCGGCGGTCGCGGTGTCGGCGAGCACCCGGGCGGCGGTGACCAGCAGCGGCAGCACGGCGACCGCGGCGGTGCCGTCCTCGGCGCGGACGGCGAGGTCGAGCACCGGGGTCAGCGACAGCTGCTCCAGCGCGATCCCGGCGGCGGGCTCGGTGGACGGCTGCGCGGCCAGCCACCAGTCCCGGGCGCCGGGGGCGAGCTCCTCGGCGAGCAGCGCGGCCGCGCCGACGGCGAGCCCGTCGAGCACGCAGGGGACCTTGCGCTCGGCGGCGCGGGCGAGGAGCCCGGCCAGCACCGTCAGGTCCGTCCCGCCTGCGGAGGCGAGCAGCGCGAGCGGGTCGCGGGTGTGCGGGCGGGCGCGGCGCAGCGCGTCACGGACGGCGACGGTCTTGCGCATCCAGGCGCGGTCGTCGATCCCGGACCCCCGGCCGACGACGGCGACCGGCTCGGTCCCGGTCACGGCCGCGACCAGCGTCGACGCCGGGGTGCTCACCCCGACGGCCAGGGTGGCGGGCAGCAGCAGGTCGGCGCCGTCGTCGATCTCGGAGTCGGCGAGCGCGCGCCCGGTGTCCCAGGCGCGGCGGGCCTGCACGGCGGTGAGGGCGCCGCCCTCGTGGTCGATCCGGCCGGACCCGCGGGCGACGACGTGCTCGTCGCCGAGCCCGTGCCCGGCGGTGGCCAGGCCGACGTCGACGACCCGCACCCCGGCCCCGGACGCCGCGGCGGCGACGGTCACCGGCAGCCGCTCGGCGGCCGCGGCGACCGCACGGGCGGCGGAGACCTCCGGGCCGTACGCCGAGACACCCGCCTCGGCGACGCCGTGGTCGGCGGCGAGCAGCACGACCCGGGCCCGTCCCGGCGGCCGCGGCGGGCAGTGCCCCTGGCAGGACGCCAGCCAGATGCCCAGCTCGCCGAGCCGGCCCAGGCCCCCGGCGGGGGTGGCGAGCGCAGCGACGCGGGCGGTCGCCTCCCGCCGGGCCGTGCGGTCCGGGCGTTCGACGGTGGCCGGGACGACGGGATCGGGCACCGCCGGATCGGGCACCGCCGGATCGGGCACGGCCGGCGGGGACGTGGCGGGGTCGGCCCCGTCCGGTGCCGCGTCGCCTGCCGGGACGTCCGGGGCCACCGGCCCGGCCGGGTCGACCGCCCCGGGCACCTGCGCGGGCGTGCCCGCGACGTCGCCCGCCGGGGTGCCCGGCTCGGCCGGATCGTCCGCGGCGGCCCCGGAGACGGCGGCCCCGGAGACGGCGCCGCCGGGAACGTGGTCGCCGGACACCGGCGCTCCGGACGCAGCGGCTCCGGACACGGCGGCCCCGGCGCCTGCGGACACGGCTTCGCCGGAGACGGCCGCTCCGGAACCTGGGCCCTCGGACGCCGCCACCCGCACGGCCCCACCCAGCGACAGCGCGCGCCCCGCGACCAGCAGCACGCTGTCGTCGCACACGTCGGCCAGCGCCGCGTTCAGCTCCCCGAGCCGGTCCCGGAACAGCCGCCCGGCACGCGACTCGGGCACCACCCCGAGGCCGACCTCCGCCGACACCAGCACCAGCGGACCCGGCGCGTCGCGGACCGCGGTGACCAGCGCGGACACCGTCTCGTCCACCTCGGCGGGCACGGCCGGGGCATCCCAGGCGCCTGCGTCGTCGAGGACACCGGTCAGCCAGGTCGCCAGGTCGTCGACCAGCACCGGGCCCGGGACGGCCAGCGCCGCGGCGAGACCGGGGCCCGTGGTGATCTCCTCGGTGCTCCATCCGGCCGGACGACGCGCGGCGTGTGCCGCGATCCGGGCGTCCCATTCGGCGTCACCGGGGATCCGCCGTCCGGTGGCCAGGTAGCGGACGGGTGCGCCGTCGTCGAACAGCTCCTCGGCGTAGCGGGACTTGCCGGAGCGGGTGCCGCCGAGGACGAGCGTCCGGAGGGGGAGCCGATTCGTCACGCGCACATCGTGACGTACCCGCCCGGAGTAGCGTCGGGAAGGTGCTCGATCACCTGGTGCTGGCCACGCCCGACCTCGCCCGCACCGTCGACGACCTCGCCGCACGCGGGGTGTTCACCGTCGACGGTGGCCCGCACGTCGGCGTCGGCACCCGCAACCGGCTGGCCGGGATCGGGCCGGGCCGCTATCTGGAGGTCGTCGGGCCGGACCCGGAGCAGCCCGAGCCGGCGGCCCCGCGCCCGTTCGGCATCGACACGCTGACCGCGTCCGCACTGGTCACCTGGGCGGTACGCGTCGACGACCTCGACGCCGCGCTGGAGGCCGCCCGCTGCGCCGGGCACGACCCGGGAGAGCCCCGGGAGATGTCGCGGCGGCGCCCCGACGGCGAGCTGCTGAGCTGGCGACTGGCGTTCCCGCCGGACTCCGGCGGCGGTGTGCTGCCGTTCCTGATCGAGTGGGGCAGCACCCGCCACCCGTCCGACGACCTGCCGGTACCGGCGAGCCTGGACGTCCTGCGCCTGACCCACCCGGCCCCGGCGCGGGTCACCGCGCTGCTGGACGCACTCGGTGAGCCGCGCGACCTCGTCGAGGTCGTGGTGGGGGAGCGGCCCGGCCTGGCCGCCGCGCTGGACAAGCCGCACGGTGCCCTGCTCCTGGACTGAGCCCCGCTGCCGGATCGCGGACCGGCCGGGTTCCGGGTGACCGCGGGCCGGGTCTCAGACGTCGGCGCCGCGCTGCACCCGCGGCTTCGGCACGCGCATCTTGCGCAGCTGCGTGGCCCGGGAGAAGGCGTACCAGCCCAGCGGCAGCGCCCGCACGTCCTCGTCCGGGAACTTCGCCCGCACCTTCTGCATGACCTGGCGGCCGAGCAGCACACCCTCGATCACCATGACGATCAGCATGAGGAAGGTGAACAGCGTCATGTACTGCTGGATCACCGGCGACTGGATCAGCGCGGCGATGATCACCAGCGCGGCCAGCGGCAGGAACAGCCCGATCAGGTGCGGCCGCGAGTCGACGATGTCGCGCACGTAGCCGCGCACCGGGCCGCGGTCGCGCGGCATGAGGACGCGGTCGTCGCCTGCGTCCATCCGGCGGCGGCGCTCGGCGGCCTCGGCGCGGCGCTCCTCCTTGGACTTCTGCGGACGGTTGGCCTTCGCGAACTTCGCGGCCTCCCGCTGCGTCCGCGGCGGCGCCGGGGCCGGGCCGCGCCGCTTGCCCTGCGCATCACGGCGTTTCGGGGTGGCGTGCCCCTTGCCCTCGGTGGTGTGGGTCCGCCCGCGCCCCTGCCCCGGCTGCGGCGAGGCCGTGGCGGTCTCGCCGGCGGTGGCGGTCGTGCCCGCCGCGTCGGTGCTCGTCGGGGTCTCGGAACGGCGCAGGAACCTCACGCGACCAGGATACGGGCCGCGGCTAGCCTCGCCCGCATGCGCATCGTGGTGGCGCCGGATTCCTTCGGCGGGACGCTCGACGCCCGCGAGGCCGCCGCGGCGATCGCCCGCGGCTGGCGGCGGGCGGTGCCCGGCGACGACGTCCGGGAGGTCCCGCTCGCCGACGGCGGCACCGGCTTCGTCGCCGTCCTGCACGCCGCGCTCGGCGGCACCCTGCACCACGCCGAGGTGACCGGTCCGCTGGGCGACGTCGTGCGCGCGGCATGGCTGGAGGCCGGCGGCACCGCCTACGTCGAGGCCGCCGCGGCCTGCGGGCTGCACCACGTCCCGCGTGCCGACCGGATGCCGGAGACCGCCCGGCTGGCCTGCACCCACGGCGTCGGGGAGCTGGTCGCCGCGGCCCGCGACGCAGGGGTGCGGCGGATCGTCGTCGGGCTCGGCGGGTCGGCCACCACCGACGGCGGTGCCGGGATGCTGTCGGCGCTCGGCGCCGTCCCGGTCGACGACGACGGCCTCCCGCTCCCGCCCGGTGGCGCCGCCCTGGCCGTGTGCGACCGGATCGACGGCGCCCCCGCACTCGCCGGGGTCGAGCTCGTCGCCGCCTCCGACGTCGACAACCCGCTGCTCGGCAGGCACGGCGCCGCGGCGGTGTTCGGCCCGCAGAAGGGCGCCGACCCCGGAACCGTCGCCGAGCTCGACGCCGCGCTGGCGGTGTTCGCGGGACCGCTGGCGGCGCTGGCCGGGCGCGAGGTCCGGGACGAGCCGTCCGCGGGCGCCGCCGGTGGGCTCGGGGCCGCGCTGCTCGCGCTCGGGGCGCGGGTCGAGTCCGGCGCCGGGCTGGTCCGCACGCTGACCGGCCTCGATGCCGAGCTCGACGCGGTGGCGGAGTCCGGCGGCGTCGCGGTCACCGGCGAGGGCAGCTTCGACGCGCAGTCGCTGCGCGGCAAGCTCGTCACCGCCGTCGCCCGCGGCGCGGCCGAGCGCGGCGTCGCCTGCCTGGTGCTGGCCGGGCAGGCGAGCGCCCCCGACGACGACGCCCGCGCCGCCGGGATCCACGCCGCATACGACGTGGCCGGCGAGGCCGGGCTCGGCGCGTCACTGGCCGATCCGGCGGGGACCCTGGAGGCGCTCGCCGCGCGCGTCGCACCGCAGTGGAGCACCGGCGGCGCTGCGACCAGCGGGAACGCGCCCTCGTGACGCGCCCCACCGCCGTCGCCGGGGATCGGATGCGTGCGGAGGCGACCCGGGCCGGATGTCCGTCGTAGAATGAATGGCAGCAAGAACGCCGCCGGCGGGAACACGGCGGTCCCGCACGCTGTTGGGAGAGTCATGACCGTAGACAACGCCGCGAACGCTGTGAGCACCGCGAACGCCACGGCAGAGACCCACGGCGTGGAGCTCACCGACTCCGCGGCCGAGAAGGCGCGCACCCTGCTCGAGCAGGAGGGGCGCGACGACATGCACCTGCGCATCGCCGTGCAGCCCGGTGGCTGCGCGGGCCTGCGCTACCAGCTGTTCTTCGACGACCGCTCGCTCGACGGTGACCTCTTCCGCGACTTCAACGGCCTCAAGGTCGGCGTGGACCGGATGAGCGCTCCCTACCTGCAGGGCGCCGTGATCGACTTCGTCGACACCATCGAGAAGCAGGGCTTCACGATCGACAACCCGAACGCCGGAGGCTCCTGCGCCTGCGGTGACTCGTTCAACTGATCTAGATCCGGCGGCGCGCCCGCCCAGGTCAGAGCCTCGACGGGGCCTCGTTCCGGCCTGCACGGCCGGGACGGGGCCCCGTCGTGTGTCGTAGGGTCCCACCCGTGCCTATTGCCGTTACGGGATCCATCGCGTCCGACAACCTCATGCACTTCCCCGGGAAGTTCTCCGAGCAGATCCTCGCCGAGCAGCTCGACCGCATCTCGGTCAGCTTCCTCGTCGACGACCTGACGGTGCGCCGGGGCGGGGTGGCCGGCAACATCGCGTTCGCGCTCGGTGTGCTCGGCCAGAACCCGGTGCTGGTCGGTGCGGTGGGATCCGACTTCGCCGAGTACAAGAAGGTGCTCGACGACCTGGGCGTCGACACGTCCGGTGTGCAGAGCTTCGACGACGTGCACACCGCCCGGTTCGTCTGCACCACCGACGACGACATGCGCCAGATCGCGTCCTTCTACACCGGTGCCATGGCCCGGTCCAAGGAGATCGAGCTCGCGCCGATCGCCGAGCGCGTCGGCGGGTTCGACCTGGTCCTCATCGGGGCCTCCGACCCGGACGCCATGATCCGGCACACCGAGGAGTGCCGCGAGAAGGGCTACAAGTTCCTGGCCGACCCGTCCCAGCAGCTCGCCCGGCTCGACGGCGAGCAGGCCAAGAAGCTGGTCGACGGCGCCACGTACCTGGTCACCAACGACTACGAGTACGAGCTGCTGCTCAAGAAGACCGGCTGGACCGCCGAGGAGGTCGCCGCCAAGGTCGGCACCCGGATCACCACCTACGGTGAGAAGGGCGCGGTGATCGTCGAGTCCGACGGCACCGAGACCTGGGTCGACGTCGTCCCGCCGACCGAGCAGGTCGACCCGACCGGCGTCGGTGACGCCTGGCGCGCCGGTTTCCTCACCGCGCTCGGCGCCGGTCTGGGCCTGGAGCGCTCGGCCCAGTTGGGTGCGCTCATCGCGACCTACGTGCTGGAGTCCGACGGTCCGCAGGAGTGGACCTGGGACAAGGACAACGCCCTGACCCGCCTGCGCGCCGCCTTCGGCGAGGCCGTGGCGACCGAGCTGGAGCCCGTCCTCCCCGCCTGACCGTCGTGTGAACGCAGACCGTCGTGGGAATGCAGAAGGCCCCCGGATCCGTTCGGATCGGGGGCCTTCTGCGTGGTCAGGAGTGCTCAGGGGCTCAGATCTTGACCGGGTACTGCGGGGTCGGGATCTCCGGGTTGATCCGGCGCTCGACGAAGATGCCGTGCCAGATCAGGAAGACCAGCACCGCCCAGATCCGGCGGGAGTGGTCGATCGGGCCGCGACGGTGCGCCTCGAGCATGCGGTGCACGGCCTGCAGGTCGATCAGGTGCCCGGCACCGGAGTTCTGCAGGATGTCGCGGGCCCAGCCGTACATCTCGTCGCGCAGCCAGTGCCGGATCGGCACCGGGAAGCCCAGCTTCGGGCGGTTGAGCACGTGCGGCGGGATGATCCCCTCGCAGGCCTTGCGCAGCGCGTACTTGGTGGTGCCGTTCGGCCCGGTCGTGATCTTCTGCGACAGCGGCAGGGTCGAGGCGACCTTGAAGACCTCGGGGTCGAGGAACGGCACCCGCAGCTCCAGCGAGTTCGCCATCGTGACCTTGTCGGCCTTGGCCAGGATGTCGCCGCGCAGCCAGGTGAACAGGTCCACGTGCTGCATCCGGGCGACCGGGTCCCAGTCGTGCGAGGCGAAGTAGTGCGGCGCGGTGACGTCGATGTGCGAGATCCGCGGGTCGTAGCCGCGCAGCACCTCGTGCAGCTGGTCGTCGCGGAAGATGCGGGCGTTGCCGTAGTAGCGCTGCTCGAGGTTGAGCGAGCCGCGGCGCAGCAGGTCCTTGCCGCGCATGCCCTCCGGCATCTTGCGGGACGCCTTGCGCATCAGCGGCTTGAGGCTGCCCGGGACCTTCTCGAACGGCGCCAGGGACAGTGGCTCGCGGTAGATCGAGTAGCCGCCGAACAGCTCGTCGGCACCCTCGCCGGAGAGCACGACCTTGACGTACTGGCGGGCCTCGCGGGCGATGAACCACAGCGGGACCAGCGCCGGGTCGGCGACCGGGTCGTCGAGGTACCAGGTGATCAGCGGCAGGGCATCCATGAGCTCGTCCGGCTTCACCGTGCGCACCACGTGCCGGACACCGATCGCCGCCGCGGACTCGGCCGCGACGTCGACCTCGGAGTAGCCCTCGCGCTCGAACCCGGTCGTGAAGGTGATCAGGTTCGGGTTGTGCTCCTTGGCCAGCGCCGCGATCGCGGTGGAGTCGATGCCGCCGGAGAGGAACGCACCGACCGTCACGTCCGCGCGCATGTGCTTGGACACCGAGTCGCGCAGCACGTCGGCGATCTCGCCGTGCACGATCGCCTCGGCCTCGGCGCTGGCCGGGGTGTGGCTGGGCAGCGAGACGAACTTCGGGCGGAAGTAGCGCTCGTGCACCGGCTCTTCGCCGGGGCGCACCGTCACGTGGGTGCCGGACTCGACCCGGTTGACGTGCCGGTGCAGCGTCAGCGGCTCGGGGACGTACTGCAGGGTCAGGTACTGCTGCAGCGCCGCCGGCTCCAGGTCCAGGCCCATCTCCATGCTGCCGGCCAGGGAGAGGATCGACTTCTTCTCGCTCGCGAAGACGGTCCCGACGCCGGTGGTGGCGATGTAGAGCGGCTTGATGCCGAACGGGTCGCGCGCGAGGAACAGGGTGCGGTCGACCACGTCCCAGATCGCGAACGCGAACATGCCGCGCAGCTTCTCCACGGCCTCGGCGCCCCAGTAGTGGTACGCCGCGACGATCACCTCGCCGTCGCCCTCGGTCGCGAAGACGGCGTCGAACTCCTCGATCAGCTGCTCGCGCAGCTCGAGGTAGTTGTAGATCTCCCCGTTGAAGACGATCGTGTAGCGCGTGTCCTCACCCGGCACCGGGCCCCAGTGCAGGGGCTGGTGGGAGTTCTCGACGTCGATGATGGAGAGCCGGTTGAACCCCAGCACGAGGTCGTGGTCGTTCCACGTCGCGCTCTCGTCGGGGCCGCGGTGCCGCGCACAGCGCAACGCGTCGGCGATCGGCTCCACCCGGGTCGCGGCATCCGCCCCGGAGGTCAGCAGTCCCAGCAGTCCGCACACACCGATCAGTATGCCGAGTGGCCCGGACGGGTCGTGCACGCCCCGCCGCCGCGCGGTCACCCGCACGTCACCGGACGGTGTGAGCTGCTGGCCGTCGCTCCGGGGCGACCGCTCGCCGCCGGGACGATCCGGGCACCCCGGAGGGGGCGCGGTGAGCGGCGTTCGTCTAGGCTCTACGCGAGGTCGAAGACGATGCTCCATCCGGGTGGTGGAAGATCGCTCGCGAACCTCCGTGGTGACGGCTGGACGAGGAAGAACGTGCTGGCAGTGCGGCTGAGGCAGGACACGACAGGAAGGCGGCGCGCGGTGGCCCGAACGAAGAGCCGCTCCCGGATCGCCCGGGCGGCGAAGCTCGGTCTGCTGGGCGTCGCGGCCGTACCCGCGCTGTCCGGCTGTTCGGTGGAGGAGGTCATCCGCTTCGGATGGCCGATCGGCGTGACCCCCGAGGCCGCCGAGATGCGGACGCTGTGGACCTGGTCCGCGGTCGCCGCGCTGATCGTCGGCGTCATCACCTGGGGCGCGATGTTCTGGGCGATGATCCTGCACCGCAAGCGCAAGGACGACGACGGCTCGCTCCCGCGCCAGACGCAGTACAACCTGCCCGTCGAGCTGGTCTTCACCGCGATCCCGACGGTCATCGTCGCGGTCCTGTGGGGCTTCACGATGAACGTGCAGGGCTTCGTGGACAAGGACGCCCCGTCCGCGGGTGGTCCGGCCGACCTGCGCGTCAACATCGTCGGCTTCCAGTGGAACTGGGAGTTCTCCTACCCCGACACCCCGGGCCCCGGCGGCAAGCCCGTCAGCACGCTGGGCACCAGCGACACCATCCCGATCCTGGTGCTGCCGACCGGGAAGTCGATCGAGTTCACCCAGCGCTCGCCCGACGTGATCCACTCGTTCTACGTGCCGGAGTTCCTCTTCAAGCGCGACGTCTTCCCCTTCCCGGAGAAGAACGAGCAGGACAACACCTACGTGATCGACAAGATCGACCGCGAGGGCGCGTTCGTCGGCCGGTGCGCGGAGCTGTGCGGCACCTACCACTCCCAGATGAACTTCGAGGTCCGGGCGCTCAAGCCCGAGCTGTTCGACCGGTACCTGCAGCTGCGGACGCAGACCAACCCGCAGTCCGGGCAGCCCTACACCACCGGTGAGGCCCTGCAGGCGCTGAACTGCGGCCAGTGGTGCGCCCCCGAGGCGGTCACCACGCACCCGTTCTCCACCGACCGTGGGCAGCTCGCCGCCCAGGTCACCGGCTGAGGAAGGACCCGTCACCGATGAAGATCGAGTCCCGGATCTTCGAGATCTGCACCGGGTTCTTCTTCCTGTGCGCCATCGCCTACACGATCCTCGCGGGTGAGGTCGTCGGCATCGTCGCGCTGTGGCTGACCGGCGGCTTGGCCCTGATCATCGGCACCTACTTCCGGTTCGTCTCGCGACGGCTGGAGGAGCGCCCCGAGGACAACCCCGACGCCGAGGTCTCCGACGGCGCCGGCGAGGTCGGCTTCTTCTCGCCCGGCAGCTACTGGCCCCTCGGCATCGCCGCGGCCGCCTCGCTCGCCGCGATCGCCATCGCCTTCTGGCAGATCTGGCTGCTGCTGGTCGGGATGACGCTGGTGCTCATCGCCGTCGGCGGGCTGGTCTTCGAGTACCACCGCAAGCCCGCGCACCACTGACCTTCCCGACGACGACGCCCCGCTCCCGGATCACCGGGGCGGGGCGTTCGTCGTCTGCGGGGCGCCCGGGGCACCGCCGCGCACTGTGCCTCCGAGCCGTCGCGCTGTGCCTCGGTGCCGTCGCGCTCCGGGCCGACGAGGCGCTGCGCCCCGAGGGGCACCCTCGTTCCCACCGGTGGTGACGAGGGGGCCCCTCGAGGCATCGGTAGCACCGGGCTGCTCCGCCCCGCGTGCCCCGAGGGGCACCCTGGCTTCGTTCAGCGGTAGCGAGGGTGCCCCTCGGGGCACGGGGGCGCGCGAAGAGCACCGGTCGGCAGCGACTTGCGGCGGCCGGAGCAGCGGGGGCCCGAGCGGCGTGGGTACGGGCGACTGGCTGTCCCCAGCCCGCCCAGCCATCCACAGCGACCTGATTCGCGGGTTCACGTGCATCGTCCGGGCACAGGATCACGGCATGTCCCGACGACGAGTGCCGCTGCCGCACGAGATCCGCTCACGCTTCCCCGGACGGAGGGTCGTGCGAGTCCGGGAGCTGGAGGACGCAGGCGTCGACCGGCGCACGATCTCCCGGCGGTGCAGCCCGGACGGCCCCTGGACGAGGGTGGTCACCGGCGCGGTGAAACTCGACAACGGACCCGTGACCCGCGACGACCGCCGTGCCGCTGCCGTCCTGCTCGCCGGCCCGGGCGCCGTCGTCACCGGCGCGGACGCTCTGGCTCTCCACTCGGTCCGGACGGCGGCGGCTCCACACGGTCCCGTCCACGTCCTCATCCCGCACGATCGGCGGCGGGCGAGCGGTGCAGTTCTGTGCGCCGAACGCACCCGGCGACTCCCCGCCGCGGCCGGAGGCCGGTTCCCGCTGGCCCCCGTTGCGCGGGCCGCGCTCGACACGGTGCGGCGGTCCCGGGACCGCGACCTCGTTCGGACGCTGTTCGCCGATCTCGTCCAGCACGGCCACTGCACGCTCGCCGACCTGATCACGGAGCTCGCGAACTGCAGCTCACGCGGCACCGCGATGCCCCGCACGGTCCTGGCCGAGATGACGGCCGGGGTGCGCTCGGTGGCCGAGGCCGACGCCCGGGCGCTGCTGCGGACGACCGGCTTGCCGGGAGCGCGGCACAATGTGTCGCTTCGTGATCGGACGACCGGTGAGCTCGTCGCCGTCGTGGACGTCTGGTTCGACGACGTGGGCATGGCCTGGGAGATCGACTCCATCGAGTTCCACCTCGGTCCGGCCGACTATGCGCGTACCGTCCGGCGCCGTAGCGACCTCAGCCGGGCGGGTGTGGTCGTCGTCCAGAGCCTGCCGAGCGATGTCCGCAGACGTTCCGCCTCGGTCGTCGACGAGCTCTGCCGGAGCTACGAACGCGCCGCCCTGCTCCCGCGCCCGGACCTCGTCGCGGACCCCGACTGACTGTCGCCCGTGTACCCGGTACAGGCCCGTGCCAGCACAGAGCCGGTGTCCCTCGGCGCCACCCTTCGCTTTGCCCCGAGGGGCACCCTCGCTACCGCCGAAGGGAACGAGGGTGCCCCTCGGGGCAGGGGGTGCGGAGCGCGCGGATCCGGCGACGCCCCCGAGGGGCACGCTCGGGGCAGGGGCTGGAACGAGGGTGCCCCTCGGGGCAAGGAGATCTCGCGTCGGACGTCCTCCCGGGGCCGGGACGTTCTCCGGGGAAGTCCCGGGGCGGGCGTTCGTCGTCGGTGGAGTACGTGGAGTACGTGGAGTGCTCAGTCCCGGGCGGCCTTCCCCAGCACGTCCCGCGCGATGATCACCTGCTGGATCTGGCTGGTGCCCTCGTAGATCCGGAACAGCCGGGCGTCGCGGAAGAAGCGCTCGACGGCGACGCCGCGCATGTAGCCGGCCCCGCCGTGCACCTGGACCGCACGGTCGGCGACCCGGCCCACCATCTCCGAGCAGAAGTACTTCGCCGCCGCGGGCCCGGAGATCGTGTCGGTGCCGTCGTCGAAGGTGGTCGCCGCGTCGAGGACCAGGCCGCGGCCGGCGCGGGCGTCGGTCACCGAGTCCGCGACGAGGCCCTGGATCAGCTGGAACCGGGCGATCGGCCGCCCGCCCTGCTCGCGCTCCTTGGCGTACTCGACGGTCTCGTGGACCAGCCGGTCGGCCATCCCGACGCAGACGGCGGCGATGTGCAGGCGTCCGTGCGCGAGGCAGCGGGCGGCGATCCGGAAGCCCTGGTCGACGCCGTCCTCGCCACCGACCACGTTGTCGAACGGGACCCGGACGTCGTCGAGGTGCACGTCGGCGGTCCACGCGCCGAACTGGCCCATCTTGCTGTCCTTCGGCCCCACGGAGAGTCCCGGCGTGCCGGCAGGCACCAGGAACGTGGAGATGCCGCGGTTGCCGGGGGCGTCCGGGTCGGTCCGCGCGAACACCATGATCACGTCGGCGACGGGGGAGTTGGTGATGTAGCGCTTGGAGCCGTTGAGGACCCAGGAGTCGCCGTCGCGCACCGCCTTCGTGGTCAGCGACGACGGGTCGGATCCGGCGTCGGCCTCGGTCAGCCCGAACGACGCGGTCACCTCCCCGGAGGCGAGCTTCGGCAGCCACTGCGCCTTCTGCTCCTCGGTCCCGCCCTCGAGCAGCACGTGCCCGGCGATGCCGTTGTTCGTGCCGAACAGCGACCGCAGCGCCGGGGTGGTCCAGCCGAGCTCGAAGGCCAGCCGCACCTCCTCCGATGCGGTCAGGCCCAGGCCGCCGTACTGCTCGGGGATGGTGAACCCGTAGAGGCCCATCTCCTTGCACTGCTCCACGATCCGCTCGGGGACGGCGTCCTCGGCGTCGATCGTCTCCTCCAGCGGCACCACCTCGGTGCGGATGAAGTCGCGGACCGAGGTCAGTACGTCCTGCAGGTCGGAGGGGTCCACGGTGGTTCCTCGCTTCGCGTCGTTGCGGTTGCTCACGTCCATGGTCAGCCCACCACGCCGGACGCCCGGGCGCGAGCCCCGCTGTGATCGCGGGGGAGTGAGGGGCGCCACCGACCCGTCGCGCCTGCTCCGGCGAACGTCATCCTGTCGGTGGCGGGCTCTATCGTGAGCCCCGTACCCGGCACCGTGTGCCCGGGCAGGACCGGAGCCGACGACCGGAGGTGACCCGCGACCATGGCCGATGCCGAGGAGACGGTGCCCCCCGGTGGCTCAGGCACGCGTGCCGCCCGGGCCCGCCCGTACCGCACCCCGAAGACCCCGAAGACGCCGAAGACCCCGACGACGGCGAAGGTCCCGGAGCCCCCGGAGCCCCGGGTGGCGGCGGACGCCCCGGACCCGGAGGCCGAGCCCGGCCGCAACCCGCTCGACCCGCACCTGGTGCGGGCGCTGGAGGGCTGGGGCAACGGTGCGCTGCGCGAGTACCTGCTGCGTGACGGCGGGCTGAACCTGCCGTCGTCGGTGGGTTGGCCGTCGGGGTGGCCGGGCCGGACCCGGCTCGGCGCGCAGATGACCTACCTGCTGGCCGGGCTGCCGCTCGCGCTGGTCAGCGGCATCGTCGTGATCGTCGGGCTGGCGCTGGGCGCGGGCACGTTCGTGGCCTGGATCGGGCTGCCGATCGTCGTCGGGACGCTTGCCGGTGCGCGTGGGTTCGCCGAGCTGGAGCGGCGCGCCACGGTGGCCGCGACCGGGCGCCCGCTGCCGCCGCACCACTACCGGCCCAACCGCGGCCGGCGCCTGATGAGCAGGCTCTTCCGCGCGCTGGCCGACCCGCAGTCCTGGCGCGACGTCGCGCACGCGGTCGCCGGGCTGCCGCTGCGGGTGATCACCGCGGTGGTCGCGCTGGTGTGGGCGATCACCGGGCTCGGCGGGGTGTTCTACGTCTTCTGGCAGTGGTCGCTGCCCCGCGGGGAGGGCGACTGGACGCTGTTCCACTCCACGACCGGCATGCACTCGTCGGCGGGCGACATCGCGCTCAACACCTGTCTCGGCGTGCTGCTGCTGGTCACGCTGCCGACGGTGGTGCGCTGGCTGACCGACGTCCGCGCGCTGCTGGCCCGCGGGCTGCTCACCAACCAGACCGCCGCGCTGCGGGCCCGTGCGCAGGCGCTCGCCGCCGGTCGCCGGGCCGCGGTCGCCGCCGAGGCACAGACCCTGCGCCGGCTCGAACGCGACATCCACGACGGGCCGCAGCAACGGCTCGTCCGGCTCGGGATGGACATCGAGGCGGCCGTGCGCCGGCTCGACGACGACCCGGACCGCGCCCGCCCGCTGCTCGACGAGGCCCTGGAGCAGAGCCGCGAGGCGCTCTCGGAGCTGCGCGCGCTGTCCCGCGGCATCGCCCCGCCGATCCTCGCCGACCGCGGGCTCGGCCCGGCGCTCGCCGCGGCGGCCGGCCGCTGCCCGGTGCCGGTGGACCTCGACGTCGGGCTCGACGACGGAGTCCGGCTGCCCGCGCTGGTGGAGAACACCGCCTACTTCGTGGTCACCGAGGCACTGGCCAACGTCGCCAAGCACGCCGAGGCCACGAGCGCGACGGTCACCGTGACCGTCGACGAGCAGACCCTGCGCGTCTGCGTGCGCGACGACGGCCGAGGCGGCGCCCACCAGGGCAAGGGCCACGGTCTCGCCGGGCTCGCCGACCGCCTGGAGATCGTCGAGGGCCGCCTCGACGTGCACAGCCCCGACGGGGGACCGACGCTGCTGTCCGCGGAGGTGCCGGTGGCCGGCCTCGGCGACACGTGACCCAGGATGAGGACATGACGATGCGGGTGGTGCTCGCCGAGGACTCGGTGCTGCTGCGGGAGGGCCTGGTCCGGCTCCTCGAGGAGGCGGGCGCGACGGTCGTCGCCGCCGTCGGGGACGGGACGGAGCTCGTCGCCGCGGTGGCCGAGCACGAGCCGGAGGTCGCGGTCGTCGACGTCCGGATGCCGCCGTCGTTCACCGACGAGGGGCTGCGCGCGTCGCTGGAGATCCGGCGCACCCACCCGAAGGTCGGGATCCTCGTGCTCTCCCAGTACGTCGAGGAGTCCTACGCCACCGACCTGCTCGAAGCCGGTGGCGGGGTCGGCTACCTGCTCAAGGACCGGGTCTCGAAGCTCACCGACCTCGCCGACGCGCTGCAGCGGGTCGCCGCGGGCGGCACCGTCCTGGACCCGGAGGTGGTGTCGGCACTGCTGACCAAGCGCCGCCGCAAGGACCCGCTGGCCGGGCTGTCGCGGCGCGAGCGCGAGGTGCTGGAGCTGATGGCGCAGGGCCGCACCAACACCGCGATCGGACGGCTGATGGTGATCACCCAGGGCGCCGTCGAGAAGCACATCTCGTCGATCTTCACGAAGCTGGAGCTGCCGCCGTCGTCGGACGACCACCGGCGGGTGATGGCGGTGCTGGCCTGGATGGAGGGCTGATCGGCCGGGGCGGAGGTCAGACCGAGCGCAGGTCCAGGTCCAGCACGTCCGGGCCGTCGCTCGTGATCTCCACCGGGATGCCCCAGTCCTGCTGGTAGCGGTGGCAGGCGGCGAACCCGTCGCCGGTGTCGTCGCAGGCCGCGGCGGCGACGGCGACCTGCAGCACTCCGGACCCGGCGGCCGGGTCGAGGCGCAGCGTGCGGGTCAGCCCGGTCGCGGTGCCTGCGCCGTCGAGCAGCAGCGACGGCGGGTCCGCGGCGACGGTCAGCGACGTCGGGTCGCCGAACCGGTCGTCGAGGTGCTGACCGGCGGGCGGGGTGAACCCGATCCGCAGTGTGACCTCCGCGCCGAGCGCGGTCGGGGAGCGCCGCACGACGTGGGCGCCACCGTCGACCAGCGACCCGGCCGGGATCGGCAGCCGGGTCAGCCGGTGCGCGGCCGACTCGACGACCACCAGGTTCTCCCCGTCGACGAGCAGGTCCGACGGCTCGGCGAGCCCCTCGGCCAGCGTCGACACCTGCCCGGTGGCCGGGTCGAACCGGCGGACGGCGCCGTTGTAGGTGTCGGCGATCGCGACCGACCCGTCGGGCAGCACGGTCACCCCGAGCGGGTGCTGCAGCAGCGCCTCGGCGGCCGGACCGTCGCGGTGCCCGAACTCGAACAGCCCCGCCCCGACGGCCGTCGCGACCGCGGCACCGGCACCGGTCCCGCCGGGCGCGATCCGGCGCAGCGCGGAGATCTCGGAGTCGGCGACCCACAGCGTCCCGTCCGGGCCGGTGACCAGCCCGGACGGCTGCGCGAAGAACGCCTCGTCGAACGCGCCGTCGCGCAGGCCCTCGTTGGTGGTCCCGGCCAGCACCCGGGCCTCGCCGGTACCCGGATCGAGCGTCCAGAGCTGGTGCGGGCCCGCCATCGCGACGACGACGCGGCCGTCCCACCACGCCAGGTCCCACGGCGAGGACAGCGCCGCCGAGGTCTCGCCCGGGGCGACGCGCTCGCGCAGCTGCTCCCCGGTCCCGGCGACGGTCGTCACCGCTCCGGTGGGCAGGTCGACGCGGCGGATCGCGTGGTTCACGGTGTCGGCGACGAGCACGGAGTCGCCGTCGACCAGCAGGCCCTGCGGCTCGGAGAACCGGGCCGTGTCCGCGGTGCCGTCGACGAGCCCGCGGGTGCCGTCCCCGATCCGCCGCACCTCGGTCTCCAGATCGGTGTCCAGCTCGACGAGCTGGTGGTGGCTGGTGTCCGACACCAGGAACGTGCCGGCAGGCAGCGCGACGACCTTGCCCGGGAACCGCAGCGCGGTCTGCGGCGGCGGGGGAGCGACGTAGGGGTCGTCGCCGTGGCGCAGCCGGTCGCCGTGGGTCTCGACCAGCTCCCGCACGAGCGCGGCGAGCCCCGGCCCGTGCCCCTCGCCGGCCATCCGGGCGACGACGAAGCCGTCCGGGTCGATCACCGCGAGCGTCGGCCAGGCGCGGGCGGCGTAGGCGTCCCAGGTGGTGAGCTCGGGGTCGTCGAGCACGGGGTGGGTGACGTCGTAGCGCTCCACGGCGGCCTCGACGGCGGCCGGGTCGGCCTCGTGCACGAACTTCGGCGAGTGCACGCCGACGATGGTCAGGACGTCGCCGAACTCCTCCTCCAGCGGCCGCAGCTCGTCGAGCGCGTGCAGGCAGTTCACGCAGCAGAACGTCCAGAAATCCAGCACGACGATGCGTCCCCGCAGGTCGGCGAGGGTGACGTCCCGGCCACCGGTGTTCAGCCAGCGCCGCCCGCGCAGCTCCGGGGCGCGCACCCTCATCCGCTCGGCAGCCGTCTCCGTCGTGCTCATGACCGGGTCAACGCGCGAGCGCCGCGCGGGTGTTCCACGACCGCGCCACACTGATCGACATGCCGGAGCTGCGGTGGACGGTCGACCTGGTGGTGCACGAACGAGCAGAACTGAGCCGAACTCCGCGGAATCGGTCACAATCGCCGCGTGCCTGAGGACACCGACTCCGCACTGATCTTCGGCGACCGTGGCGGACTGGTCCGGGCGGACCAGGGTCCACCCGACCCTGCCCAGCAGAAACGCGTGGTCACCCTGCTGCGCGTGCTGGGGTGGTGGCGCTACTTCGGCCTCGCGCCGATCATCCTCATCGCCGCAGGTGCGATCTTCGGTGCGACCGTGCTGCTCGTCGGGGTGCTGCTGCTGTTCGCGTCCCTGTTCGCCGCCGGACTCGTGTCCATCCAGGTCCAGCGGACGCGAGCCACCGCGGGGCTGCCGGTGCCGATCGAGCGGACGAAGGACATCGCGTCCGCACTGCGCGCGGTCGGCAAGGTCGGGCGGTTCATCCGCAAACAGAAGTGGCGCCGCCGCAACGACGCCTACCGGCAGGGCCTGCACCTGACCGTCCGTTGCGAGCAGGCGGTCGAGCGGACGCGTGCGGCGTGGGTGCGTGGCGACATCGTCGGCTGGCACGAGGCGGCCCAGGAGATCGCCGACGCCGGGCCGCGGGCGAACCGGCTGCTGCGGGAGCTGGAGCCGCCCACACCGGAGCCGGATCTGGAGCCCGGTGACCCGCGGCTGGACGACCCGCACTCCTGACCACGCACGCGTGCGGCCCCGGCGCAGCACACCGTTTCCGTACGCAGCACACGCCGCAGCATGTGCTGCGTACGGAAACGGTGTGCTACGCCGACTGACCTACCCCGCGACCCGCCGCCGGCTCAGCACGAACGCCGTCACCGCCACCCCCGCGACGGCGATCCCGGCGCCGAGCGTCCACCCCGCCAGCACGTCCGACGCCCAGTGCACGCCGAGATAGATCCGGGTCAGCCCGACCGTGGTCACCCAGGCGGCACCGAGCAGCACCAGCACCGCGCGCGCCCGGGCGGCGACGTGCGGCCACACCGCCAGGACCAGCGCGGTGACCGCGGCGGCGGCCATCGTCGCGTGCCCGGACGGCAGCGACTCGTTGGTCTCCCGCACGACCTGCAGCTCCGCGGGCGGGCGCGCCCGGTCCAGGAGCTGCTTGATCCCGGTGAACACCAGCGACGCGACCGGCGGGGTCACCGCGAGGTAGATCCCGTCCGCCCGGTGCCCGCGCCACCACAGCAGCGCGCCACCGGCCAGGCCGAGCAGGGTGTGCGCGACGGTGTTGCCCAGCGTCGTCACCAGGACGGCGAAACCGACCGGGTCCGGCGACCGCAGGGCCACCCCGTCGCCGAGCGCGGCGGTGTCGGCGGGCTGGAACCCGCCGGTGTTCGCGACCGTGATCAGGACCGCGGCGAGCAGCAGGAGCCCGGCGCCGACGAGGGCCGGCCGCCGGGCGTCCCGCTGCACCGCGGCGAGTGCGGTCACCGGCCGCGCCAGACCCGGTACCGGTCGATCAGCGACGCGGTCGACGGGTCGAGCCCGGCCTCCTTCGCGTCCGGCGGGTTCGCGGCGTAGAGGGCGGGGCCGAACTGCTTGGCCATGACCTTGCCCAGCTCGACGCCCCACTGGTCGAAGGAGTCGATGCCCCAGATCGTGCCCTCGACGAACGTCACGTGCTCGTAGAACGCGATCAGCTGACCGAGTACCGACGGCGTCAGCCGCGCCGCCAGGATCGTCGACGACGGCCGGTTGCCCGGCATCACCTTGTGCGGCACGACCTCCTCGGGCGTCCCCTCGGCCCGGATCTCCTCAGCCGTCTTGCCGAACGCCAGTGCCGCCGACTGGGCGAACAGGTTCGCCATGAACAGGTCCTGCATGTCCGCCGCGTCGTCGCCGGGCAGGTCGTGGTGCGGCTGGGCGAACCCGATGAAGTCGGCGGGCACGAGCCGGGTGCCCTGGTGGAGCAGCTGGTAGAAGGCGTGCTGGCCGTTCGTACCCGGCTCGCCCCAGAAGATCTCGCCGGTGACCGTGGAGACGGGGCTGCCGTCGCCGCGTACGGACTTGCCGTTGGACTCCATGGTCAGCTGCTGGAGGTAGGCGGGCAGCCGGTGGAGGTACTGGCTGTAGGGCAGCACGGCGCGGGTCTCGGTGCCGAAGAAGTTCGTGTACCAGACCCCGAGCAGCCCGGAGATGACCGGCAGGTTCTGGTAGGCGTCGGCGGTGCGGAAGTGCTCGTCCATCGCGTGCATCCCGGCCAGGAACTCGCCGAAGTGCTCCTTGCCGATCGAGCACATCAGCGACAGCCCGATCGCCGAGTCGACCGAGTAGCGCCCGCCGACCCAGTCCCAGAACCCGAACATGTTGTCGGTGGAGATGCCGAACTCCGACACCTTCTCCGCGTTCGTCGACACCGCGACGAAGTGCTTGGCGACGGCGGCGGTGTCCTCGGTGCCCAGGCCCTCGAGCAGCCAGGTGCGCGCGTTGCGGGCGTTGGTCAGCGTCTCCTGGGTGGTGAACGTCTTCGACGAGACGATGAACAGCGTCGTCGCCGGGTCCAGATCGTGGGTGTTCTCGTAGAGATCGGTCGGGTCGATGTTGGAGACGAACCGGCACTGCAGGTCGCGCTGGGCGTAGTCGCGCAGGGCCTCGTAGGCCATGACCGGGCCGAGGTCGGAGCCGCCGATCCCGATGTTGACGATCGTGCGGATCGGCTTCCCGGTGAAGCCGGTCCACTCGCCGCTGCGGACGGAGTCGGTGAAGGCCCCCATCCGGTCGAGCACGGCGTGCACGTCGGCGACGACGTCCTGGCCGTCGACGGTCAGCGACGCGTCGCGGGGCAGGCGCAGCGCGGTGTGCAGCACCGCGCGGTCCTCGGAGGTGTTGACGTGCTCACCGGAGAACATCGCCTCGACGCGCTCGGGCAGCCCGGCGGCCCGGGCGAGGTCGACGAGCAGGCCGAGGGTGTCACCGGTGATGCGGTGCTTGGAGTAGTCCAGGGCGAGGTCGACGCCCTCGGCGGTCATCGCGGCGGCGCGGCCCGGGTCCTCGTCGAACAGGGCGCGCAGGTGACGGGGTTCCACGGCGGCCGCGTGCTCGGTCAGCGCGGTCCACTCGGGAGTCGTGGTGATGTCGAAACCGGAGGTGCTGCTGCTGGGCGTGCTGCTGATCTCGGACACGCGCGACATCATCGCGCAGCGGGACCGACATCGCGCAGCGCGCCCGGCCGAGCGCGACGGACACGTCCGGAGCAACCGGCCGACCGGTCGTCGCAGCGGGCGACAGGATGACGCGGCGGACGGACTCCGAATCGATTCGGTGGTGCGCGACCGGCGGTGGCTCCGGGTGCACCGGTCACGGCGAGCGGTCACCCGAACCATGTCGATGTGTGCATGAGCAATGACTTTCGTCGCGCCGCGCGGTCTTCTCGTCGCGCCACGTCGCCGATGAGGGTGGACAGGACGAGGTTCGGCTCTATCGTGAGCGCGTTGCGTGGTGGGGGAGCCACCCGCAGTGATCACTGGGTTCCCAGCCCCGGAGGACACGTTGTTCCGCTCGCTCACCGGTACTCCGCGCGACGTCGCACTGCTCGTCGGCAGGGTCGTACTCGGCTACATCATTCTCATGCACTGCCTGAAGAAGGTGGGAGCCGGCCTGTTCACCACGGCGGCCGTGTTCCAGAACTTCGGCATCCCGCTGGCCATCGCCGCGGCGTCGTTCACGATCGTCGTCGAGGTCGTCGTGACCGTCTCGCTGGTCCTCGGGTACCGGATGGTGATCCCGGCCGGGCTGATGACCTTCGTGATGTGCGGCGCCATCTTCTTCGTGCACGGCAAGAACGGCCTGTTCATGGACAACAAGGGCTGGGCGCTGGTCGGCGTGATCATCTGCGGCCTGCTGTTCGTCGCCGCGGCCGGACCGGGCCGGTTCTCCCTCGACGCATGGCTGGACCGCATCGCCGAGCGCAAGGCGGCCCGGCAGGACGGCAGGCACCGGCGGGTCCTCGCCGTCTGAGCGAGCTCCCCGGCGGCTAGCCTCGGACCGTGCCGACCCCACCGGGCGGGCGCGCTCCGGGGCTGCGCCACGTCACCGCCACCCGCTACGTGACGCCGTTGCGGGAGGGCGGGTCGCTGCCCGGTCTCATGGAGGCCGACGACCTCGGCACCTACGCCGTGAAGTTCACCGGCGCCGGTCAGGGCCGGTCGGTGCTGGTCAACGAGATCGTGTCCGGCGAGCTGGCCCGCGCGCTCGGGCTGTCGGTCCCCGAGATCGCCACGATCACCGTCGACGGCGACCTCGGCCGCACCGAGCCCGACGAGGAGGTCCAGGAGCTCCTGCGGAACTCCGCCGGGCTGAACCTGGCCGTGGACTTCCTGCCCGGCGCCCTGGACCTGGACCCGATCGCGTTCGACGTCGGGCCGGAGCTCGCCGGCCGGGTGATCTGGTTCGACGCCCTGGTCGGGAACGTCGACCGGTCCTGGCGGAACTCGAACATGCTGCTCTGGCACCGCAGCCCGTACCTGATCGACCACGGGGCGACCCTGACGTTCGCGCACGCCTGGGACTCGGCGCCGCGCTGGCCCGCCCGGCCCTACGACGCCGCCGACCACGTGCTGCTCGGCGCCCACCCCGACCTCGCCGCCGCCGACGCCGCACTCGCACCGCAGGTCACCCCGGAGCTGGTCGACGCCGTCCTGGCCCGGGTCCCCGACGAGTGGCTCGACGGCACCGACGGCGTAGCCGGCACCGACGGCACCGACGGCACCGACGGCACCGACGGCCCCGTCGGTTTCGCCGGTCCCGGCGAGGTGCGGGCCGCCTACCGGACGGCGCTGCTCGGCCGGCTCGCGGAGCGGGAGGCGTGGCTGCCGGGCGTCGTGGAGACCGTCGCCGCGGGGCGGCCGCGGCCGGTGGAGCGCGCGCCCCGGCACCCGTCCTGGCTGCGGCTCGGCGGTGTCGGCCGGTGAGCCCGACGGGCCGGGCCGGCTACGAGTATGCGCTGCTGCGCGTGGTGCCGCGCATCGAGCGCGGCGAGGCGATGAACGCCGGTGTGCTGCTGCACTGCCGGGCGAAGGACGTGCTGGCGGTGCGGGTGCACCTGGACCGCGACCGGCTGGCCGCGCTGGACCCGCACGCCGACGCCGACGCCGTCGCCGACCTGCTGGAGGCCCTCGCCGCGATCGCGTCGGTGCCGGAGCCGCCGCGCTCGGACCGGCACGCCACCGGGGCGCTGGCGGCCCGCGGGCCGGGAGCGGGGGAGGACATCGGCCGCAGGTTCCGGAGGCTGACGACCGCGCGCAGCACGATCGTCCAGCCCGGCCCGGTGCACGCCGGCCTGACCGACGACCCGGACGCCGAGGCGGACCGGCTGCTCGCGCGGCTGGTCCTGCCCCCGGCGCCCTGAGTCGTCGCGGCGTCGTCGGGGCCCGGCCTCAGGACTCGGTGGCGGCCGCGGCGGCCTTCTCGATCGACTCGGCGAGCTGCTGCTCGGTGAGCATCGGGAAGAAGCCGCGGAACGTGTCGTCCTTGACGCCGCTCCAGTCGTAGACCTGGGTGACCTTCGTGCCGTCGCCGTCGGGCTCGAGGATCCAGGTGTAGGTGTGGCCCTCGCCGCGCATGTCGCCGACCTTGTCGGTGTAGCCGTCGATCGGGTCGAGCGCGGGCGCCCAGCCGATCTTCCGGTCCTGCTCGAACTCGGTCACGGTGTTGCGCATCCGGTAGTCGCCGAGCGCGTCGTTGTGCATCTTCATCACGAACTCGTCGCCGACCCCGGTGAGCCGGATGGGGGCCTCGAGGCCGCGGAGCATGGACGACCCGTCCAGGTCCTCGTGGCGCTCGGGGTGCGACAGGACCGCGAAGAGCTGCTCCGGGGTGGCGTCGACGGTGCGGGTGACGGTGAGGCTCTCACTCATCGGTGTCTCTCCTTCGGCGGTGAAGCGGACGTGCCCCGATCGTGCCCCGGGGCGCCGTGATACGCAGCACGACCGGCTCGGTTGACCGGACGGGGGACTTCCCGGTACCGGGCGTTCCGCGCGCGCGGCGCGCGGCGTAGCCTTCCGTACACGTCCGGCGATCTTGAGTAGTCCGTGTTGCGGCAAACGGACCAGCCGGGTACCACCGACCACACAACGCTGTGCCGCGAATGCCGGCGCGAGACCCGGGGAGCCGACGATGGCCGAAGCCGAGGACAGGACCCAGGCGGTCAGCCAGGAGAAGGCGAGCCAGCCGAAGAAGCCCGTGCGACGGCGGTCGCCGGTGGACGGCGGCAAGCTGTGGGCCGGCGGTCTCGCGACCGCCGTGATCGCCGCGCTGATCGCGCTGGTCGGGCTGCTGATCGTGCGCGTGCTGCTGCAGATCCCGTACCTGGCACCGGTCGAGGCCGGCGTCGTCGGGAGCACCGACCAGGTCGTCCGGCTGTGCGTCGCCGCCGCGATCGCCGCGCTGGCCGCGACCGCGCTGGTACACCTGCTGCTGCTCACCGTGCCGAGCCCGATGGGCTACTTCGGCTGGATCATCGGCCTGCTCACCGCCGTGGCCGCGGTGTGGCCGCTGGCCTTCGAGTCCGGGCCGCTGACCGTGCGGATCGCGCAGGGCATCATCCACCTGGTGATCGGCACGTCGATCCTGAGCCTGGTGACCCAGACGGCGAACGGGTCCTGGCGCTCGTCCTGACCTGCACCCGTACGACACCTGCACTCATACGACGCGGCGCCGTCCCCGGACATCCGGGGGCGGCGCCGCGCCGGTGCGTGCGGGGTGTGCTCAGGCCTCGGCAGGCGTGGGGACCGGTGCGGTCCCGAGCCGCACCGGCAGCGTCCGGTAGCCGCGCAGCACCCGGGTGCCACGCAGCTGCGCCGGGCCGTCGGCGGTCATGTCCGGGAAGCGGTCGAACAGCGCCCGCAGCCCGACCTCGCCCTCCATCTTCGCCAGCGCCGCACCCAGGCAGTAGTGGATGCCCTGGGAGAACGCGACGTGCTTGTCGGCGCCGTCGCGCCCGACGTCGAAGCGGTCCGGTTCGCTGAACACCAGCGGGTCCCGGTTGGCGCCGCCGAGGTGGGTGAGCACCAGCGTCCCGCGCCGCATCCGGTAGCCGCACACCTCGGTGTCGCGTGACGCGACCCGCCCGGTGCGCTGCACGGGGGAGTCGACGCGCAGGACCTCGTCGACGGCGTTGGGCCACAGCCCCGGGTCGGCCCGCAGCCGGTCGAGCTGCTCGGGGTGGGCGAGCAGCAGCCGGGTGCCGTTGCCGATGAGGTTGACCGTCGTCTCGAACCCGGCGGCGAGCAGCAGCAGTGCCAGTGACAGCAGCTCGTCGGCGGTGAGCCGGCCCTCCTCCTCGTCGTAGGCGCCGACCAGCGAGGACAGGATCGAGTCGTTGGGGTGGCGGCGCAGCTCGTCGAAGTGCCCGGCCATCCAGTCCGCGAGTGCGTCGATGTCCTGCTCGGAGCGGCGGAACGTCCGGTAGTCCAGGCCCATGTCGAGCGAGTACGCGCCGCCCTCGCCCCAGGCCAGGAACTGGTCGCGCATCGACACCGGGGCGCCGAGCATCTCGGTGATCACCGTCGCGGGGAGCAGCGAGGCGTACCCGGCGACGACGTCGGCCCGCCGGTCGGTACCCGCACGCGCCTCCAGCTCGTCGAGCAGCTCGGTGGCGATCTGTTCGGTCCGCCCGCGCAGCCGGGTGATCGCCTTCGCGCTGAACGAGCGGGTGACCAGCTTGCGGATCCGGTTGTGGTCCGGCGGGTCGATCGAGAGCAGCGACGGCGGCTCGGCCGGACCGAGCGGCCAGCTCCCGCCGACCTTCAGCAGCCCGCGCAGCAGGCTCGGCGCGTCCTCGGGCATCCGCATCCCGACGCAGAAGTCCGGGCTGCGCAGCACCTCGGTGGTGATCTCGTGGTCGACGGTGGTGTAGGTCAGCGCCGAGCGCACCATCCGGCCCTGGGCGCGGATCGCCTCGTAGGCGGGGTACGGGTCGGCCACCGCGTCCGGATTGATGATCATCTGGGCGCCGAGGTCGCCCTTGTTCGCCTGCCGGGTCACCTCCCGGCGGACCGCCCCGTGCCGGAGCAGCCACCGGATCCAGCGCCGCGCTCCTCGTGATCCCGCCATCGCCGACCTCCCGCTGGTCCCTCGTCACTGAGGCTACTCCCGGTAACCTACGCCGGACGGGGGAACGCGGCCATCCCCGCGCGCCGGGCGGGGCGCCGCGCGCGGTCTACTGGCGCGATGCCCGACCTCGGTGTCCCCGCCGGGCCGCGCCTGCTCGCGGTCGCCGACCTGCACGTCCGCTACCCGGAGAACCTCGCGATCGCCGAGTCGATCGTGCCCGGTCATCCCGGCGACTGGCTGATCGTCGCCGGGGACGTCGACGAGCGGGTCGCCGGCACGCTCGGTGCACTGGAGACATTGCGCGCCAAGTTCTCCCGCGTGCTGTGGGTGCCCGGGAACCACGAGCTGTGGACCCGGGCGAAGAACGCGGACGGCCCGGGGGAGGAGCTGCGCGGCGTCGCCCGCTACGACGAGCTGGTCCGCCGCTGCCGCGAGATCGGCGTCCTGACCCCGGAGGACCCGTACCCGCTGTGGACCGGGCCGGGCGGGCCCGCGGTCGTCGCACCGCTGTTCGTGCCCTACGACTACTCGTTCCTGCCCGCCGGGACGACGACGCCGGAGGACGGCCTGGCCGCGGCCTACGCGGCCGGGGTGGTGTGCACCGACGAGCACCTGCTGTACCCGGACCCGTACCCGTCGCGGGCGGCCTGGTGCGCGGCACGGGTCGCGGAGACGACGACGCGCCTCGACGCCCTCGACGACGAGCACCCCGGCGTGCCGACCGTCCTGGTCAACCACTGGCCGCTGGTACGTGATCCCTGTGACGTTCTCCGCCACCCGGAGTTCGCGCTCTGGTGCGGCACGACGGCCACCGCGGACTGGCACCGGCGCTACCGCGCGCAGGTCGTCGTGCACGGTCACCTGCACATTCCCCGCACCGTGACCGTCGACGGCGTCCCGTTCGTCGAGGCCTCGCTCGGTTACCCGCGGGAGTGGCGTCATCACTCCGAGCGGATCGGCCGGCACTTCCCCGACGTGTTGCCGCGCACTGTGTTACCGGGGTCATACGAAGGCAAGCCTAACCACGATTATGCTCGAGGGTCGTCGACACCACGAGGAGAACGATGACTGCGCTGCGCGTCGCGGTGGTGGGTGCCGGACCGGCCGGTATCTACGCCGCCGACACCCTCTTGAAGTCCGACGCCGAGGTGTCGGTGGACATGTTCGAGAAGCTCCCCGCCCCGTTCGGTCTGGTCCGCTACGGCGTCGCCCCCGACCACCCGCGGATCAAGCAGATCGTCAACGCCCTGCACCGCGTCCTGGACAACCCGGGCGTGCGCCTGTTCGGCAACGTCGAGTACGGCACCGACATCACGCTCGACGACCTGCGCGAGCACTACGACGCCGTCGTCTTCGCCACCGGCTGTGAGCGCGACCGCGACCTCGACATCCCGGGCATCGACCTGCCGGGCAGCCACGGCGCCGCCGAGTTCGTCCAGTGGTACGACGGGCACCCCGACGTCCCCCGCGACTGGACGCTCGACCAGTCCCAGGTCGCCGTGATCGGCGCCGGGAACGTCGCGCTCGACGTCGCGCGGGTGCTGGCCAAGTCCGCCGAGGACATGCTCAGCACCGAGATCCCCGACTCGGTGCACACCGGGCTCGCCGCCAACCCGGCGACCGACGTCCACGTGTTCGCCCGCCGCGGTCTCGCGCAGGCGAAGTTCAGCCCGATGGAGCTGCGCGAGCTCGACCACGTCCCGGGCCTCGAGGTCGTCGTGAACCCCGAGGACATGGAGTTCGACGAGGCCTCGGAGAACGAGGCGCGCTCCAGCAAGCACGTCGGCATGGTCGTGAAGATCCTGCAGGAGTGGGCGCTGCGCGACCCGCGTGGCGAGAAGCGCCGCATCCACCTGCACTTCTTCTCCAAGCCGGCCGAGGTGCTGGGCACCGACCACGTCGAGGGCCTGCGCATCGAGCGGACCGAGTACGACGGCACCGGCAACGTCCGGGGCACCGGCGAGTTCGTCGACTACCCGGTCGGTGCGGTCTACCGCGCCGTCGGCTACACCGGCTCCGAGCTGGCCGAGATCCCGTTCGACCACGGCCGCGGCGTCATCCCGCACGAGGCCGGCCGCGTGCAGGACCTGCCCGGCGTCTACGCCGTCGGCTGGATCAAGCGTGGCCCGGTCGGCCTGATCGGCCACACCAAGAGCTGCGCGTCGGAGACGGTGAAGAGCCTGCTCGCCGACGTCGACCAGCTGCCGCGTGCGGCCAAGCCCGAGCTGGACGCGATCCCGGAGCTCCTCGACGAGCGCGGTGTCGAGTTCACGACCTGGGACGGCTGGCTGGCGCTGGACAAGCACGAGCGGAGCCTCGGTGAGGACCGCGGCCGCGAGCGGATGAAGGTCATCCCGCGCGAGGACATGGTGCGCGTCAGCCGGGCCTGACGCGAGACACCCTCCGTCGGAGCCGGGGCGACCCGGCCGAGCCGGACACCCGGGTGGGCGATCACGGATCACCGTGGTCGCCCACCCGTTTTTCATGCCCGCCTCAGCCCGGGAGCCGATCAACACGTTCCTGCGGGGATCGCAGCGGTTCGGTGCTGACCAACCGGGCGGCAGTGCTGATCAACCGGGCGGCAGTGCTGACCAACCGGGTGGCAGTGCTGATCAACCGGGCGGCAGTGCTGATCAACCGGGTGGCAGTGCTGATCAACCGGGTGGCAGTGCCCGCGGCGGACGGGGGTCGACATCCCTGCGGCGGCCGTGGGCGGGTGACGGCATCACCAGCCACCAGAGGATCCAGATCCCCGGGCCGCTGCCCAGCAGGATCCCGGTCGCGAGCCAGCCGTGCTGCCACAGGGCGCCGGCCACGACCCAGCCGATGATCCACACGACCATCGCGACCAGGCGTACCCGGATCCGCCGCCGGTGCTCGACGACCAGCGGCTCCCGCAGGTCGGTGACGACCTGCACGGGCTCGCGACGACGCCGGCGCACGCGTCCGAAACTACGCCGCCCCGGCGCACGGTGTCGTCCGTGCGCCCGGGGCGGGCTGCGTACTGCTGCTGAGCCGTACTGCTGCTGCGCCCGTACCGCGCTCGGCGGGACGCAGCCGGTGGGGCCGGGTCAGCGGCGGGCGCCGTAGCGGCGGCGGAACTTCTCCACCTGGCCCGCGGCGTCGAGGACCCGGGTCGCGCCCGTCCAGAACGGGTGCGAGGCGGACGTGATGTCCACCTTGATCAGCGGGTAGGTGTTCCCGTCGGACCACTCGATCGTCTCGCGGGACGACTCGGTGGACCGGGTCAGGATCTGGTCACCGGTGGACATGTCCTGGTAGACGACCGGGCCGTACTCGGGGTGGATGCCGGGCTTCACGGGGTTCCTCCTGCGCGTTCGACTGCTACCGTCAGTCTAAACGGTAATGATTGCGGTTTGCAGGAAGGTGGCCGATGGACGGGTTCACCGCGGTCCGGTGCGGATCCTGCGCGCAGGCGCCCTCGGGTTTCGACGACGACACCGGCAGCACTGACGGCACTGCCGACACCGGCGTCGTGGCGTCGCTGCCCGGCGTCGACGAGGTGCTGCTGGAGGGGCTCGCCGCCGTCGTCCGCGACAGTCGGCACGGTGTGCTCGTGACCAGTGGCTGCCGCCTCGGCGCAGGGCTGTGCGCGACGCGCCGGCCCGGCCTGATGCTGCTCGTGCAGGCCTGCGACGCGCAGCGGCGCCCGACGTCGCCGGTGGTCGTGGTCGGGCCGGTCCGCAGCACCGGTGACGTCCGCGCGGTCACCCGCTGGCTGCAGGGCGGGGGAGCGCCCGACCCGGTCCGGTTGCCGGTCCGGCTGCGCTGCGCGATCCGGCGCACTCCGGCGCAGCACTGACCCGGAGCCACGGAGCCGGCCGCACCGCAGAGCCGACCGGCACCACAGCGCCGACCGGGAGCCTCAGTGCTTGTGGACGACCTCCTCGGTGTCACCCGCCCGCCAGACGGTGACGGCGAGGCCGTCCTCGCCGACCTCGACGCTCGACCCGCCGAGGACGTCCGCGGCGGGGAAGTAGTCGAACTCCTGCCCGCGCAGGTCGAGGCCGATGTCGGCGTAGACCATCTCGGCGAAGCGCTGGTGCAGGGCGGTGTCGCGGACGTCGTGCGCGGTGCCCCAGATCTTGGCGTCGCCGTCGGAGACCGTCGTGTCGGTGGTGGCGGTGTGCAGGGTGAAGCGCGGGTCGCGCTGCAGGTCGGCGAACTTGCGGGTGCCGGGCATGCCGACGATCCACAGCTCACCGTCGAGGAACCGTGGCTCCACCGGCGAGATCCGCGGGAAGCCGTCGGCGCGCAGCGTGCCGAGCAGGCAGAGGTTGCCGGTGGCCGCGTGGCGCCGACGGAAGATCGCGGCGATGTGCGGTGCCGCGGTGGCGAACTCGTCCCAGGTCGTCATGGGGCCGCAGAGTAGAGGTGACCCCCGACACTTTCCGGGACGATCGGACGGGGGCGCTCAGACCAGGTCGTGCCCGTCGTGCGCCCGGGACGCGGGCGCTCCGTCGGCGAGTGCGTCGGTGACCCGGGCCGCGAACACCGGCGGCATCCGGCGCACGGCCTCGTCCGGGGTGATCCACTCGACGGCGCTGGTCTCGGCCCGTGGGCCGGGAGCCCCGGCGACGGGGGAGCAGCGGTAGACGAGCACCACGACGTCGCGCACCAGGTTCTTGTAGACGCCGGTCAGCCGCTCGGCCCGGACGTCGAGCCCGGTCTCCTCGCGGATCTCGCGGACGACGCCGTCCTCGAAGCGCTCCCCGGCCTCCAGGACGCCGCCGGGCGGCTCCCAGCGCCCGTCGTCGCGTCGCTGCGCGGCCAGGACGAGGCCGTCGGGGGAGACGACGACCCCGACGACGGCGACCGAATGGATGCGTTCCACACCGCCGAGCGTCGCAGCCGGGTGTTGCGGTCGGCTCCGCGGGTCAGGGGCCGCCGAGGACGTGCGTCGTACCGTCGTCGAGCACGATCCGGACGCGCAGCGGGCCGTCCCGGCCCGGCTGCACGGACACGGCGTCGGGAAGGTCCGGGCACCACTCCCGCAGCGCGTCCTCCGGGGCGGAGATCTCCAGCTCCAGATGCCCCGCAGGCGGTTCGCCGGTCGCGTCGGCGAGCCTGGGTGGCACGTGCGGCGGCGCCACCCAGTGCATGAAGATCGGCAGCCAGGGCCGGTCCAGGTTGGCCCCCAGGCCGGTGAGCAGGTGGCCGGCATTGTTGGGTGGCTCGGCCGGGATCTCGACGACGGGGTATCCGAGACGTTCGGCCGTCTCCCGCAGTGCGGTCTCCGTCGGCAGCCGCAGCACCCACGCGACCGGGGCGGCGAACGCGTCCGGCCGGTCGGCGAGGACGCGTTGCTCGATCCGGCCGTACGGCGGTGCGTCCGGCGTGACCTCGCTGCCGTCGGGATGGTGGATCTCCAGCAGCTGTGACCCGACGGCCACGACGACGTTCGAGAGTCCGGTGCCGGGGAGGGCACGTCGGCTGCCCGCGGTGAGCCCGAGGTCGCCGATCGCGGTGTCGGCGTCGGCCCGGGAGCGGGTGGCGAGCACCACGTGGTCGAGCTGCGGTCCGCTCATGGGGTCCCTCCGAAGGACAACGATTGTCATCAGAGTGGCAAGCGGGCCTGGAATGCGGAAGAGCCCCGGCCGGATGATCCGGCCGGGGCTCCCGGCTGCGAGCGGACGACGGGACTCGAACCCGCGACCCTCACCTTGGCAAGGTGATGCGCTACCAGCTGCGCTACGTCCGCACACGCACTCCGCGGTGCGACCCGGAAACTCTAGCGCACCGGTCGTGGCACCCGGCCGTCAGGGTCGGCCCCCGTGCGGCACCTCGACGCGGGTCGCGATGACCGATCCCTCGCGCGCCTGCTTGCGGGCGTGCTCGTGGAAGTCCGGTGCCGCGCTCGCGAACAGTGTCCGGCCGTCGGCGCCGCCGAGCAGGCAGGCGAACACCCCGGTCCCGGCCGGGACCTCCTCGAGGATCTCGCCGCCCTCGCGGACGCGCAGGAGGCGCCCGCCGGTGGCGTCGGCGACCCAGAGGGCACCCTCGGCGTCGAGCCCGCAACCGTCCGGGGCGACGACGGCCTGGCCCACCGCCGTCGCCAGGTCGGTGCTCGGGAGGTCCCCGAACCGTGCCCAGATGCGGCGGTTCGTGAGCGAGCCGTCGTCGGCGACGTCGAAGGCGGTGATCCGGTTGCCGAAGGTCTCGTCGACCAGCAGCGTGCCGTCGTCGGTCAGGACGCTGCCGTTCGGGAACCACAGGTCGTCGGCGACCTCTGTGACGGTGCCGTCGGGGTCCACCCGCACCAGCGACGCGGTGGCGAGGTCGGCGCCGCCCATGAGGTCGAAGCCGAAGTTGCCCACGTAGGCGCGCCCGCGGTCGTCGACGACCATGTCGTTGACGTGCCCGGTCGCGTACGCCGACAGGTCGGCGTGGGTGACGAGGCTCCCGTCGGTCTCGCGGCGCAGGATCCGCCGGTCGCGCATGGAGACCACGAGCAGCCGGCCGTCGGGCAGCCACCCGAGCCCGGACGGCTGCTCGGGCACCTCGGCCTCGACACGCAGGTCGCTGCCGTCCTCCCGGACCGACAGCACCCGGTAGGTGTAGAAGTCGACGAACCAGATCCGGTCGTCGTGCCAGCGGGGGCACTCGGTGTAGGTGAGGTCGGCTACGACGGTGCGGAACTCGCGGGTCATCAGGTCCTCCGGCGACGTCGGCGGGGCGGGCCCCTCGATCGTCGCCGATGTGATCGGCGAGCGCCCGGCAACGAAAAGATCCCCGGGCCGGATCGGCCCGGGGATCTCCCGGAAATGGTGCGCGATACTGGGATTGAACCAGTGACCCCTACCGTGTCAAGGTAGTGCTCTCCCGCTGAGCTAATCGCGCGAGGCGGCGGCGGGAATCGAACCCGCGTACAGGGCTTTGCAGGCCCTTGCCTAAGCCACTCGGCCACGCCGCCGGATACCCGGCTCGTGAACGAGACCCGGCTCGAGCGGACGACGGGACTCGAACCCGCGACCCTCACCTTGGCAAGGTGATGCGCTACCAGCTGCGCTACGTCCGCACTTCCACCGTTTCCCGGCCGTCTCCGGCCGTTCCCGGTGCGTTGGGAGAACAGTAGCGCACTGTCCGTGGCGCTCGTCGAGGGGGTCGGGTTGATCGACTTCCGCTGGTCGGAGGCGTGCGGCCCGGTGCGGCCCCCGGAGGCGCGGCCCGGACGGCGGCGCGGCCGGGGGAGCGGGCCCGCGGAGAGACGGGGCCGGTAAAGGAGACAGGGCCGGAAAAGCAGAGATCCCCGGCGCCGCATGGGCGCCGGGGATCTCTGCGTGGTGCGCGATACTGGGATTGAACCAGTGACCCCTACCGTGTCAAGGTAGTGCTCTCCCGCTGAGCTAATCGCGCGAGGCGGAGGCGGGAATCGAACCCGCGTACAGGGCTTTGCAGGCCCTTGCCTAAGCCACTCGGCCACTCCGCCGGAGTGCCGACTTCTCCTGCTCCGAGCGGACGACGGGACTCGAACCCGCGACCCTCACCTTGGCAAGGTGATGCGCTACCAGCTGCGCTACGTCCGCACGTGCATCGGATCCGGGCCGTGGGCCCGTCTCCGATGCGGTGAGGAGACCCTAGCACCCCGCCCGGGGGCGGGATGCGACCCCCTCCGCGCCGCCGGTGGTCTCCTCAGGTGCGGAGCTCGGCGCTCCGCCCGGCGGCGAGGTGCGTCCGATCAGTCCTGGGCGGTGGTGTCCAGCAGGTCCGACAGCGCGGCGTCGAAGTCGAGCCAGGAGTACTCCTGGGCCGGCGGGACGGCGTCGTAGGTCGCCTGCAGGAACTCCGAGAGGGTCTGCGCGGAGGTGGTGAACAGAGCGTGGCCGGACGGGGAGGTCAGCTCCAGCTCGATCCGGGTCGGGTCGTCACCCATCGGCTGGACCCGGACGTCGCCGGTGCCTGCCGAGTCGACCAGGCCGTCGCCGAGCAGGTCGCGGGCGAAGACCCAGTCCACGGTGCTGTCGTGGCCGGTGCGGAAGGAGGCCTGCACGGCGTAGGGGTCCCGGCTCGAGTAGGACAGCTCGACCTTGACGGGCACGACCGGGGCGTCCGGAGCGATGAGCTCGAACATGGCCGTCGCCCGGATCGTCTTGGTGTCGTCGCGCATCGGTCATCCTCTTTCTGGGGGCGTCGCGTGGGGGCGTTATCCGGAGAACGAGACTGCGGCCCCCGGGGTGACGGGTCGGTACGGATCAACGTTGATCACCTACGGGATGACGCCCGATCGAGTCACAACCGTGTAACTCACCGCGCCCGGGTGACGGCCGAACGGGCGGGCCGGGCGCCGTGTGTGTGAGATGGGGGACGGCGGACGACTACCCTCGCCGTCAACCGAACCGTTTCGGGCGTACACGTCGAAGACATCTCGTGAGGACAACGCTGGTGGCTGGCATCGCCGACTCGCCGGACCGCCCCGAGGAGGAGCGGCCCGCGGCTCGTGGTGCGCGCTCCGGGCCCCGGCGTGACGACGAGGTCGACCGCACGCTCGTGGGGCGCATCGTGTCGGGCGACTCCACCGCCCTGGGTGAGCTGTACGACCGGTTCGGGCGGCAGGCGTACTCACTGGCCCGGCGGATCTGTGCCGACGAGGGGCTCGCCGAGGACGTCGTCCAGGAGGTCTTCCTCGCGTTCTGGCGCGACCCGTCGCGGTTCGACCCCGAGCGCGGGAAGTTCGGCACCTGGCTGCTGACCCTGGTCCACCACAAGTCCGTCGACGCCGTCCGGCGCGAGAGCGTGATCCGGCGCCGGACCGTGCCCGCGACCGACGACGGCGCCGAGTGGTCCGCCCCGGCCGGCCCGGGTGCGGACGAGGGCGCGATCAGCGGGCTCGTCGCGTCCCAGGTGCGCGACGCCCTCGGCAGGCTGCCCGCCGAGCAGCGGCAGGTGCTCGCCCTCGCGTACTACGGCGGCTACACCCAGCGCGAGGTCGCGGCGCTGATCGGTGTGCCGCTGGGCACGGTGAAGTCGAGGATGTTCGCCGGCGTCGGCCGGCTGCGGAACACGTTGGGCCCCGCCGTCGGCGACGGCCTGGCAGGAGGAATGGCGTGAGCGGGAACGAGGGGAGGGGCTGCCCGATGGCCGAGCAGACGGTCGGCTGGGCCCTGCACGCCCTCGAGCCCGACGAGGAGATGGCCGCCGCCGAGCACCTCGCGCACTGCGCCGAGTGCCGCCGGATCGCCGACGACGTCGCGGGCGTCACGTCCGGACTGGCGACCGCGCTGCCCCAGTACGAGCCGCCGCCCGGGCTGCGGGACGCGATCGTCGAGCAGGCGCGCCGGACCCCGCAGGCCGAGCCCGCCGAGGAGCGGACCCTTCCCGAGATCCCGGCCGACCGGATCGCCCCGGCCGCGGCCGCCCCGCAGGACGACGCGCCGCGCAGCGACGCACCCCGCGCCGATGCACCGCACGTCGCCGGACCGCACGACGACATGCCGCGCGGCCGGCACGCCGCGAAGCCGCGCCGCACGCCCGGGCCGGCGCCGCGCCGGGAGAACAACGGTCCCGGCCGGGCCCGGCCCCGCCGGGGCGGACGGTTGCTCGTCGCCGGGGCCGCCGTGCTCGCCCTCCTGGTCGGCGGCGGAATCCTCGTGAACCAGGTGCAGGGACTGCGGTCCGAGCGCGATGCGACGCTCGCCCAGGCCCAGCAGGCCCAGGAGCAGAGCCGCCGGATGCAGGACGTCCTCGGGCAGATGGCGCAGCCCGGCAGCGAGCACGCGTTCCTGCGTGGTGACGGAGGCAACGGCGCGACGATGGCCGCGCTCGTCGTCCGCGACGGGACGCGTGAGCTCGTCCCGATGGGCATGCCGCCCAACCGGACCGACGACCAGACCTACGTCCTCTGGGGCATCGGAAACGGTGCCGCGCAGCCGACACCGATCGGCACGTTCGACGTGGCGTCCGGTACGTCCGGTCCGATTTCCGTAGCATCGTCCGGGAGCGGGGCGTTCGCGCAGTACGCCGTCTCGCTCGAGCGCGGACGGGTGGCCCCGGCCGCGCCGACCGATGTCGTCGCGGCAGGGCAGGTGCAGACCTGAGTACGGAGACACCCGAGGGCGCTCGTTCCGGCGGCGCACGTCCAGCCACACCGGACCCCTCGTCAGTCACAACGGAGTCCTCGCCCACAACGGAGTCCTCGCCGGCGCCCCCGGACGGATCCGACGGCGCCCGCGAGGCGACGTCGAGCCGCACCAGCCGGCGCGGCGAGTCGATGCGCGTGGCGCTGCGGCGGGCGCGGGTCCGCTACCGCGTGTTCCGCGGGCGCATCGCGCGCAACCCGGTCCTCGACCTCGCCTACCGGATCATGATGGGCGTCGTCGGGACGGTCGTCGTGATCGTCGGCATCATCGCGCTGCCCGCGCCCGGCCCCGGCTGGGTGATCATCTTCGCCGGGCTGGGCATCCTCGCCGCCGAGTTCGCCTGGGCCGGGAAGCTGCTGCACTGGGTACGGGTCCGCTACGACGCCTGGGTGGCCTGGATGGGCCGCCAGTCGCGGCCGGTGCAGCTGCTCGTGATGACCGGGATCCTCGCGATCGTCGCCGGCTGCGCCTGGCTGCTGGGGGTGTTCTCGACCGTCGCCGGCTGGGTCGGGATCCATTGGTCCTGGCTCGAGTCGCCGATCGCGCACCTCATGCCCGGGAAGTAGGGACGGCGGTCCGGACGTGCACCCCCGGTGACGGGTGGGTGCAGGCGGTGTGTAGAGTCAACGACACCGCTGAGGGCGATTAGCTCAGGGGGAGAGCGCTTCGTTCACACCGAAGAGGTCACTGGTTCGATCCCAGTATCGCCCACAGTCAAACCCCTGGTCACAGGCTCGATGAGCCGGATGTGGCCAGGGGTTTCGTCGTTCTGAAGCGGCTGCTTGACTAACTGCTTCACTATGGTTCTGGCGGCTGTCGACGCTCGCCGGTCGTCCCGAAGTAGGCCATGCCCAGCGCGAGCGACACGGCGACGGTGGGGTCTGCTGCAGCAGACCCCCTCGACGCGCAGCTCGGAGAGCTGGAGGTGAGTCCGGACAACGACGTGGCATGCGCTACCAGCTTCCTGACTCGGCCCCCGGGTAACGCGTGCTGTCCGGGCGCGGAGTGCGTTGCTAGCATTGACAGCAGGAGGTGGGAGCCATGGCCGCGATCAGCGTGCGCGACCTCGCCGAGGACGTCGCAGCCCGACTGAAGGTTCGGGCTGCTCGTCACGGACGGTCGATGGAAGCCGAGGTCCGGGCGATCCTGACCGATGCGGTCACTGCGCCGGAGGACGAACAACCCAACTTGGCCCAGGCCATCCGCGAGCGCTTCGCGGCGATCGGCGGTGCCGACCTGCAGCCTCCGCGTCGGTCGGACATGCCCCGTGCCGCCGACCTACCGGACGTTCCGTGATCGTCATCGACACCAACGTCGTCTCGGAGATGATGCGGGACCGACCGGACCCGGACGTGCTCGCCTGGGTCGATACGGCGGGTCGGCTCTACACCACCGCGATCACCCTCGCCGAGGTCGAGTACGGCATCGCCCGGCTCCCGGACGGCCGCCGCAAGGATCGCCTCTCCGAGACCGCGGCGAGAGCGTTCCTCGACTTCGGGGACGTGATCCTGCCGTTCGATGCTCGCGCGGCCGGGCAGTACGCGGGCATCGTCTCCGGACGGGAGCAATCAGGTCGACCCATGACCATGGCCGACGCCCAGATCGCCGCGATCTGCGTCTCGCGGGAGGCCACGCTCGCCACCCGGAACACCGGCGACTTCGAGGACACCGGCGTCAGAGTGATCAATCCGTGGGGGAAGTGAGTTCCGAGTCGGGGATGATCGCGTACTCGTTCGCCGAGCGGTACGCCCCATCGTCCGCTGGAGAGGTAGTACTCCCCACCGCGCTGTCCGGTCGTTGTCCCACGCACAGCGGACTGCGGTGCGGCCATAGGAGTCGGGATCGCGAGGAACAGCCGGCGGTCGGGCTGCGCCAGGGCGACGGATGGAACCTGAACCGCAGCCGATGCCTGTGAGGGAGCGGGCTGGTGGGGCCGTTCCCAGGCCATCATCGGCTCGGAGATCACCCGACGACGGGAAACGACGCTGACCGTTGGGAGAAGCTCCCGCGCTGGTCAGCGCCATTCCGCCCTCTGTGATCAGGCAGCCTGCGTGGTCTCCCGGAAGATCTTCTCGATCTGTCCGGAGCCTCGCCACAGGCTGGTCGTCGGACGTCGTGTCCGGAGACGAGAGGCTTCCTGCGTTCCTGGCTTCGTGAGAGTCTCTTCGGAAGCGGCGCGGGAGGGTCTCATGATCAGTTTCAGGACCACGATCGAGCTGGGCGGCAAGACGGCGACCGGGTTCCGGGTGCCCGGATCAGTCATCGATGAGCTGGCCGGCGGCAAGAAGCCGCGGGTACGCGTGCAAGTTGGCGGTCATGCCTATCGCAGCACGGTCGCCGTCTACGGCGGCGAGTTCATGATCCCGCTCAACGCCGACAATCGGGAGTCGGCGGGGGTCGCCGCCGGCGACGAGGTGGAAGTCGGCTTGGAGCTGGACACCGAGGAGCGGACTGTCACCGTGCCTGATGATCTGGCTGCGGCCCTGGACGACGCCGGGCTCCGGGACACGTTCGACGGTTTGTCGTTCAGCAAGCGCCGAGAGCGAGTCAACAGCGTCGAGGCAGCGAAGCAGGCGCCAACCCGACAGCGACGCATACAGAAGGTCGTCGACGAGCTGCGCCCATAGCGCGGCCCAACGTCAACGAACCTCGACGGCGGCGAGTCGGGCGTACTCTGGCGCCATGGACTTTTTCGTCCTTCGACGTCGGCTCGACGGGTTCCAATATATCTTTGCTCTTTCGAGCATGGCGCGAAATCGCGGGATCTTCCGTCGCTCGGATGGTCTGGTCGAATGTCGATATGTTGATCCACGGGGTTGGTGCATAGTCGGTGCCGACGGCACGTATAATGGTTGGCCGCTCCATCCCTCGCATGGGACGAATCCCCCAACGGGCCCTTGGCGCAGCTGGAAGAGTCATAAGTCGTATCTCTACGATCTTGTCGCCGTAACCGAAGAAGGTTGGCGGCCTACCACCGAGACATGATCGTCTCCCATGCTTACCTGCCCTGGCAGACTGTGCGGATGTCGCGCACGCTCGAGGGCCGGTGGAACCACAACATTCACTACCACCGGCAGATCCTGAATGTCGTACCCGACGGGGCGCGCACTGCGCTCGACGTCGGAACCGGCAACGGTCTCCTCGCCGCTGACCTCCGGCGGAGGGTCCCTTCCGTCACTGCTGTCGACCAGGACGCCGCAGTGCTTGTGACCGCTCGCACCGAGGACCCGTCCGTCAACTGGGTCCACGGCGACGTGATGTCTTATCCCTTCGTGCCGGGCTCATTCGACGTGGTCGCCTCGGCCGCCACGGTCCACCACCTTCCGCATGTGGAGCAGGCGTTTCGCCGCTTTGCAGAATTGGCCGCTCCCGGTGGTGTCGTCGTCAACGTCGGGCTCGCACGCTCTGGGGGGCCCGTCGACCGGATGTTCGATATCGCGGGGATGGCACAGCACGCGGTCCTCCGTCGTCGGTACGGCTGGTGGGAGCACAGCGCTCCAATGGTCTGGCCGCCGGCACACACCTATTCAGAGGTCCGCGCAGTCGCGGAAGCAACGCTGCCCGGAAGCCGCTGGCGAAGGCTCTCGATGTGGCGGTACTGCGTGACATGGAGGAAGCCCATTTATGACGGCCAGAGGTAGCCCCGCGAGAACTCGCATCAGACCGATGGCTCTTGGACGAGCAGCCGGTCGGGGCGCCGCTGTAGACGACCGGTCGTTGCGGCCATCGGGGGTCTCCTCAGGTCGGTCCGGGATGCAGCGGTTCTAATCGATGTCGATCACACCCCAGCCGAGCGATGAGTTCCGGCGGGAAACGGACTTGGCATTCGAGGTCGGCCCCCGCTGAGGGGGAAGGCGATCCCGATTCGGGGGCTCCGCAGCTCGATGACGTCGTGCGGCAACCGGGCGAAGGCGAACCGGCATTACGCGCGGAGTCAGAGCCTTCGAGGCTCAGCTCGTCAGAACTGTTGACGCTGGTCAGCGGCGGGTAATACGGCGTTCGGCGGGCCGATGAGCCGGGTGAGAGACGCCGACACCGAGTCGGGGTCCCGACGCTCACACGAGGCTGCCATGAACACGATCACCCGCTCCCTGGCCGGCCTCGTCGTCGGCGCCTCGGTAGCCGCCGGCGCAGCGGTGACGGTGGCCCGCCCTGCCCCTGCCGCCGCCGAGAGTGTCATCGCCCAGCCTTCGGTCTCGGCGCGCGCGGTGTCGATCGTTCCGGCCGAGCGGGGCGTGGCTGCAGAGGTGGTCGCGGACGCGAGCCGGGCGGTGACGGCAGCTGAGCGCGCCCGGAAGGCAGCAGAGGCGGATCGCGTCCGGAAGGTCGAGGCTGTCGAGAAGCCGCAGCCCACGACCGGTGGGCTCGAGTTCACGTGCGAGCCGCAGGCAGCTGCCCGCCTCGTCGGCAACATCATCGTGAACAAGGACTGCCCCGCGCTGAACGCGGCCAAGGAACGGGCTCAGCGGGAGTACGGCCTGCAGCAGTCACGGTCGGTCAACCCTGGGCCGCCCAGCGAGGCCACGCAGCGGAAGTTGATCGCTGATGGCCTCGTCCCGGTCGGCGGCGGTTACGCGCCGGGCTCGGCGGAGTACCGCACGTGCGTGAAGAACCCTGTCGCATCGGTCTGCGGCGGGTAGCCGGTGATCCCGATGCGGGTCATGTCGTGATCCTCCCGAGGTGCGACGACGTCCGTCGCCGGTAGGCCATCGGCGTCTCCCCGAAGGCCGTCCGGAACGCGGCCACGAACGACGACGCCCCGGAGAAACCGACCCGCCGGGCCACTGTGGACAACGGTTCCAGGTGCAGCAGGGTCTTCGACGCCTCCAGTCGGAATCCCGTGCGCCACCGGGCGAACGTGGTGCCGAAGACGCGGTGGAAGTCGCGTTGCAGGGTCCGGCCGCTCAGGTGCAGCTCCGCCGCCCATTCCTGCAGTGGACGCGGGTCGGCGAGGTCGTGAGCGATCCGGCGGGCGACGAGCAGCGCGGGGCCGTCGTCGGGGTGACCGGGCGGGTCGTCGCCGGCGGGCGGGTCGACGCCGTCGAGTATCACGGCGCGGGCACGCAGCCCCTCGTCCTCGGAGACGCCGTCTCGGCTGATCGCGACGACGGCGTCGGCGGCGGCATGGTCGAGCCGGACGATCCCGCTGTTCACGTCGCGCAGTGCAGGCGGTGGCTCGCGCAGGCACACCCGGTGCACCGTCTGTGCCCCGGACGCCCACACCTCGTGGCGGGCCGCGCGCGACGCCCAGAACGCCTCGCCGGGCCCGACGAAGCCGAACGCGGTCCCGCGCCGGACCGACAGCATCCCGGCCGGGGCGACGTAGAGCTGGTGCAGGAAGTCCTGGCGGGTGCCGGTGAAGTCCAGGACGTCGTCGACCCGGTACCGCAGGATGTAGATGCCGTCCGCCCGGCCGAGGCCGTAGCCGAACTCGTCGTAGCGCGCGGGCTCGGCCGGATCGAGCCCGCGGCCCAGCAGCGGACGTCCCATGCGAGTCCTCCTGCCTACATCGGGTGTCTGTCCAGCGACACGTCTGTGCTGTATGGCGAGGCTAGCCTCACCAGCGATCGGGCGGGTGGGGAGAGGCGGGGGAGCCGGAGGTGCGCGAGGTGAGCGACGGCGTCGACGACCCGATGGCCGACCGGCTCCGGCTCGCCGACCAGCTCCTCCCGCGGCACCGCTCGTCGCTGGTGGACGGTCTGGTCGAGACCGCGGTGTGGCTCCGCGACCCGCCCCGGCTCGCCTACCGGACCTCCGCCGCCCCGCAGGGTTCCCTGACCGTGCTCGACCCGGCCGACGGCGAGCGGCGCCCCGCCACCGACACCGAAGAGCGCGAGGCGCACCGCCTGCTCGTCCCCGAGCAGTTCCGGAGGACCTCCCCGGACGGCGCCGACACCCTGGGCCGCAACGGTGACGACCTCGTCCTCGACGACGCAGACGGGAGCCGCCGGGTCCTGACCACCGACGGCACGCCTGAGGCCCGCTACGGCGCACCCCGCGCCCCCGGTCAGATCGACGGGCTGTCCGAACGCACGATCGCGATCTGGTCCGACGACGGGTCGATGGTGGTGACCCAGCGACTGCGCACCGAGGGGGTGGCGCAGCGGCGGGTCACCGACTCCGCACCCGCCGACGGGGGTCCCCCGCAGGAGCTCGTGTTCCACGAGGCCTACGCGGGGGACCCGTACGTCCCGCATGCGGAGCTGCTCGTCGTGCACGCCGCCACCGGACGGGTCGTCGAGCCGGACGTGCCGGGGCTGCCGAGCACACACACGACCCCGCTGGCCCGCGGCGACGTGTGGTGGCAGCCGGACGGGCAGTACGTCTACGCCCTGCACAGCAGCCGGGACTGGCGCACCCTGCGGCTGTTCGCGATCGACCCGGCCACGGGAGCGAGCCGCGTCCTGGCCACCGAGACCGGGCGCCGGGTGCGGCCGGCCGACCAGTTCCACACCCCGGCCGTCGTGCGGGTGCTCGCCGACGACGCCGGGGAGCCGTCCCAGGTCCTCTGGTTCTCCGAGCGCGACGGCTGGGGTCACCTCTACCTCTACGACGCCGTGACGGGGGAGTGCCTGCGGCGCATCACCTCCGGCGAGATCGTGACCCAGGCGATCCTGCGGGTGGATGCGGCGTCGCGGACCGCCTGGATCTCGGTGTCCGGGCTGTGCGCGACGGACCCGTACCGGCGCACCGTGTGCCGGGTCTCGCTCGACGGCGCACCCGGCGGGGAGCCGCTCGTCCCGCTCGTCGACCCCGACCTCGACCACGCCCACCCCGGCCTGCCGCGACGCGGAGACGATCTCCCGGGCTTCATCGACGTCGCCTCCACCGTGTCCGACCCGCCGGTGACCACGGTGCGCGGCTGGGACGGCGCGGAGCTCGCCACCGTCGCCGAGGCGGACGTCTCCCAGCTCGTCGCACTGGGCTGGACGCCGCCGGAGCGGTTCCGCGCACTCGGTGCGGACGGGCGGACGACGATCCACGGCACCCTGCACTTCCCGCCGCACTTCGACGCCGGGCGCCGCTGGCCCGTACTGGACCACCTGTACCCGGGGCCGCAGGTGTTCCGCGCGGCCCCGTGGTTCGCCGCCGACGAGGTCGAACCGTTCACCGCGCTCGGACTGGTCGGCGTCACCATCGACGGCCGCGGGACGCCCGGGCGGGGCCGCGCCTTCCACGACGCCTCCTTCTCCGCGCTGGCCGGCGCCGGGCTCGACGACCACGCCGCCGTCCTGCGCACGCTCGCCGCGGAACGCCCCTACCTCGACCTCGACAGGGCCGGTGTCTACGGCCACTCCGCCGGTGGCTACGCCGCGGCCATGGCGATGGCGTGGTTCCCCGAGCTCTACCGCGCCGGGATCCTGGCGTCCGGCCGCTACGACGGACGCCTGGTCATGGCGATGATCCTCGAGGCCTACGACCACCCGGACGATCCGGCGAGCTGGGCCCGTGCCGACGCGGTCCGCTATGCGCCACTGATCACCGGGGACGTGCTCGTCGTGCACGGGGAGTCCGACACCCAGGTGACGATGCATCACGCCTGGCGGCTGATCGACGCCCTCATGGGCGCGGACCGCGACGTCGACATGCTGCTCGTCCCCGGCAGCGACCACGTGCTCGCTCGGCGGCACCGCGAGTACGTCGAGCGCCGCGAGTGGCGATGGCTGTATCGGCACCTGGTCGAGGTCGGATCGTGAACCAGAACGGGATCGTGAACGTGGAGGACCACATGGACCGGTACGGATCGGCGCGGGCGCGATGGGCGCTCGCCCTGCTGATCGCCCTGCTGACGCTGGTCGCGTCGTGCGCCTCCGGTCCCGCTGCGCAGGAGGACGCGGGTCCGACCCGGGAGTTCCAGGCGGACAACGGGACCGTCACCATCCCGGTCCAGCCGAAGCGGGTGATCGCGATCGGCTACGCCGTCCCGACGCTGCTGGAGGCGGGCACACCGCTGGTCGGGATCTCCGACTTCGCGCGGGCCCTGCCGTTCCTGACCCCCGAGCAGCGCAAGACCTACGACTCGCTGCCCCGCGTCGCGGGCGACACCAACACCGACATCAACTACGAGGCGATCGCCGCGCTGAAGCCGGACCTCATCGTGCTGGGAGTGCCGAAGGTCGCCGTCGGCGGCGTCGCTCTCGACCAGTTGACGCCGACGGCCCCGGTCGTCGCGATCGGGCCTCTGGTCCCGTCGGACTGGCGCAACTACTCCCGTCAGCAGGCCGACGCGGCCGCGTCGCTGGCCGGATTCGACGCCGCCCGCACCGCCTACGAGGCCCGCGCCGCCGAGCTCCGCACGAAGTACCAGCGGGTGCTGCCCGGCCTGAAGTTCGGCCACGTCGGCAGCTACGGGCAGATCGCGCAGGGCACGTTCCAGCGCGAGTACGCCAACTCCGGCGGCACCAACATCGCCCAGGACATCGGCGTCAACTACTACGGCCAGGTGCGCGAGCCCGGACCGGGCGCCCGCGCGGTGAGCGAGTACACCTCGCTGGAGGAGCTCGTCCCCAGCCTCGGCCAGGCCGACGCCATCACCTACTCGGTGAACCCGGATGGCTCCGTGCCCGACCCCGTCAAGCAGGTGCTCGACACGCCGCTGTGGGCGACGCTGCCCGGGGTGAAGGCGAAGCGGACCTTTCCGCTCCGGCTGACCGAGGCCACCACCTACGGCGGGGCACGCGCGACGCTCGACGCGATCGACACGTCGCTGGCGCCGTTGCTGAAGGCTCCACGGTGACGGACGGGACCATCTCGGACAACGACGGACGAGGTCCGGTGCTCAGTCGACCGTCCCCGGACGTCCCGCGGGCAGGCTGACCACGGCGTTGAGCACGAGCAGCACGAGCAGCAGCACCAGCGGCATCGTCCATGTCCCGGACGCCGCGAACAGCGCAGCGGTCAGGATCGGTCCGGTCGCGGCGATGACGTAGCCGATGGTCTGGGCCATACCGGACAGGGCCGCCGCGGTCTGACGGTCCCGGGCCCGCGCGACGTACAGGACGCCCGGAATGCCCTGTCCTGCACCCAGACCGATACCGAGGACGACCGACCAGACCGGCGCGCTGGACAGTGGCGCCCACAGGACACCGGCGATTCCGACGAAGCACAGGGCCGCCGTGAGTAGGACGTACGGTCGTTGGTCGGCGCGTCGGCCGGCCAGGCTCGGACCGAAGAAGCCACCCAGGGACACCGCGATCACACACAGGGACAGGTAGACGCCCGCGGTGGCGGGGTCGGCACCGTTGCTTACGTAGATCGTCGGCAGCCAGGCGAAGACGGTGTAGAGCATCAGCGACTGGAGTCCGAAGAAGCAGGTGGTGCTCCAGGCGATCCGGTTGGCCAGGAGCCCGGTCCAGCTCACCGAGCCTCCTCGGCTGCGGTCCGGCCCATGCCGCAGCTGCGTCGTCAGCGCGGCCAGAGCGACAACCGCCGGGACCACCGCGACGCCGAGGGCCGTGGATGCCGAGCCGCCGGAGGCGCGGAAGATCGGGACCGTCAACGCGGCGATCACGGCCGCGCCACCGCCCATCATCATCGCGTAGACACCCATCATCACGCCGATGCGCTCGGGCGGGAACCGCTTCTTCACCAGCACCGGCGTGATCACGTTCATCACCGCGACGCCGATGCTGGCGACGACGGTGCCCACGAAGAGTCCGGTCGTGCCCGACGACCGGATCAGAATGCCGATCACCAGTACGGCCATCGCGGCGAACAGCGACCGCTCGTCACCGAGTCGCCCGCGCAGCGATGCGGCGACGGGCGCGAACAGTCCCATGCACAGCGGCGGCAACGTCGTCAGTGCCGTGGTGGCGGTGTGGCTCAGCTGCAGGTTCGGAATCAGCGGCCCGACGCCACCGAACACGATGCGGAGGTTCAGGCTGAGCAGGACGAATGCGGCGACGACGAGCGCTCCCGGGCCTCGCCGGGAACGGTCCGGAACAGGCGTGCCCGCCATGCCGTGTGCTCGGCTCATGACTCTCCCCGGCGCCGCAGCGCATCATCTCGGCGATCTCGATCGCCGGGGAGTCTTCAACTTCATGTCGACATGAAGTCAAGGCTCGGAGTCCCCGTCACGGTCGGGGCGCGGGAACCTGGTCCGGGGTGACGTCGTTTCCGGCCATGCGTTCCTGGACCGTCGTGCGCAGCCGTTCGCACTGCACCGCCGGATTGTCACGAGGACAGGTCAGGAGATGCTCGAGATGAGCTCGGCCGGTCGCAAGGATGCGGAGCTGCTCGTCGATGGCCTGAATGCGATCCAGGACGACGGCGCGCCAGCCGCCGTCCGCCGGCACGCCGCCGGTCAGGATCGCGCCGATCTCGTCGAGGCTCATGAGGCCGGTGTTCTGCCACATCTGGATCAGGCCGATCCGGTGCATCTGGTCGGGCCCATACCGCCGTCTTCCCGATCGCCGCTCCTCCGGTGTGATCAGGCCGCGGTCCTCCCAGTACCGGAGGGTGGCCGTGGTCAGGCCGAACCGCTCGGCGACCTCACCGATCGTGGCCAGCTCGGACGCGTCCCCGGCCATGCCGTTCTCCGTTCGTCGATGCGTCGCCCGGTCGCACTGAGGGGAGGTCTCGAGACGCCACCGGCTCACACATCCAGTTCATCCCAGAGCTGTTCGGCGGGGCGGGACTTCCGGCCGGACGCTTCCCATTCGCGAACGGCGGCGTCGGCCCAGTAGCGCTCCTCGAGCTCGGCGAGGTGGGCCTGGATCGCCTGGCGAACGTAGAACGTCTTGGATCGGCCGGTCCGCTTCGCGAGCGCGTCCAGGCGTGCTTCCTCGTCTTCGGTCAGCCGGACCGACAACGGCATGGGGACCACCTCCTGCGATACACGTATCGTAGCGCGACCGGGCAGTCGTCGGGCGGTTCCGACGACCCCGCCTGCCGTTGGCGCCCGGCCCTCGGACCCCTCGCCGGGCGACTCGGTAACGTGGAGGACACACCCGGCGCGTCCCTTACGCCCGGGTTCTCCCTGTCGTCAGCCCGCCCCGAGGAGGCCGCCCGATGAGCTGGACGGCCGCCGTCGGCGTACTGCTCCTCGCCGCCGGATGGCTGCAGCTGCCCGGGCTGGCCGTCGTCCGCGCGGCCGGGCTGCGCGGGGTCACCGCCTGGGGCGCGGCACCGCTGGTGTCGGTCGGCGTGCTGGCCGGGTCCGCGGTCGTCGGCGGGAAGCTCGGCATCGGATGGGGGCCGGCGGTGCCGATCCTCGCCACGGTCCTGGTCGCCGTCGGTGCGTTCGGCGCCCGCCGGTTCCGCAGCGGGCGCGGCGTACGCGAGCCCGACGGGCGCTGGACGGGCCCGGCCGCGGCCGCCGGATCGGTCGTCGCCGCGGGGATCGGGCTGACCGCGGCGCTGGTCGGGATGGGGCGCCCCGACGCGGTGTCCCAGACGTTCGACGCGAGCTTCCACTACAACGCCGTCGCCCGGATCCTCGACACCGGCGACGCCTCGGCGCTCGCCCTCGGCGGCCTGGTCAACTCGCCGTCGTTCTACCCGGCGGGCTGGCACGCGGTCGTCTCGCTCGTCGCGTCGTCGGGCGCCGGCATCGTCACCGCGTCGAACATGACCGCGCTCGCGGTCGCCGTCGTCGTGTGGCCCGCGACCCAGCTGCTGCTCGTACGCCAGCTGGTCGGTCCGTCGGCCGGCGCCGCACTCGCGACGCCGCTGCTGGCGCTCGGGTTCGGCGCGTTCCCGTGGGCGCTGGTCACCTACGGCGCGCTGTGGCCGAACCTGCTCGGTGTCGCGCTGATGCCCGCCGCCGTCGCCGTCGTGGCGGTGCTCGCCGGGCTCGTCCGCGGTGGATCACTGTCGAGGCGCGGGGCGCTGGCGCTGACCGTCGTCGGAGTGCCCGCGGTCGGGTTCGGGCATCCGAACGCGGTGTTCGGCCTCGCCGTCGTCGCGATGTGGCCGCTGATCTGGGGCACGGCGGGCGCCGTCCTGCGACGGCTGCTCGCGCACCGGTGGATCACGGCGTCCGCGCTGGTCGCGGTGGCGGCCGGGACGCTGGCGGCGGCGTACTGGGTGATGGTCGTCTGGCCGGTGCTCGACGGCATCCGCGGCTACGAGTGGCAGCCGTTCGAGACCTGGGCGTCGGGCTGGTACAGCGTGCTGACCAGCTCGCCGAACGACTTCACCGCCGCCTGGACGATCTCCGCGCTCGTCGTCGCCGGAGCGGTCACGGCGCTGCGCCGCGCGCGGACGAGCTGGCTGGTCGCGGCCTGGATCACGACCGGCGCGCTCTACGTGATGGCGGCCGTCACGCCGTCGTCGAAGTGGACCGGGGTCTGGTACAACGACTCGCCCCGCCTGGCCGCGATGGTGCCGGTCGTCGCCGTGCCGCTGGCCGTGCTCGGGACGCTCGCGCTCGCCGGTCTGGTCCGCCGGGCCGCCGCGTCGCTGCCCCGGGTGCAGGTCACGATGCGGCCCGCGGTGGCGTCGGCGGCGGCGCTGGCCGCGCTCGTCGCCGCCTCCGGCGGGCTGTACCAGCGCGCGCACGCGGAGAGCCTCGCCGGGATCTACCAGCACCCCAGCGAGGTCCTGCTGCTGCCCGGCCAGCAGGAGTTCCTGACCCGCGCCGGGGCGATGCTGCCGCCCGACGCCGTCGTCGCCGAGAACCCGTGGACCGGCAACGCGCTGCTGTGGACACTCGCCGACCGGCAGGTGCTGTTCCCGCACCTCACCGGCCAGTGGACGCCCGAGCAGCGGATCATCGCCGAACGGCTGCGCGACGCCGCGACCGACCCGGCCGTCTGCGCCGCGGTGCGCGCCACCGGCACCGGCTACGCGCTGACCGGGCCGCCGACGCTGTGGTCGTGGGACCCGCAGTCGCGCACGTTCCCCGGTCTCGACGACCTGCGCGGCGTGCCCGGGTTCGAGCCGATGGCGGGGGAGGGGCCGAGTACGCTCTACCGGATCACCGCGTGCGACGCCGAGGTCCCGAGCGACGCCGACGCGTAGCCGCAACTCCTGGGCTCCGCCGCGGCCGGGCGCTGCCTATAGTCGCCGCATGGGGCCCGACGTGAGCCTTCGGCGGTGGTACTACTTCACCGTCCTCGCCGACGAGCTGAACTTCACCCGGGCCGCGGTGCGCCTGCACGTCTCCCAGCCGTCGCTCAGCCAGCAGATCCGCATCCTGGAACGCGAGCTCGGCGTCGCGCTGCTCGACCGCGACGGTCCGCGGTTCCGGCTCACCGAGGCCGGGTACGTCGCCGCCACCGAGGCGAAGGCACTGCTCGACCAGGTCGAGCTGGCGAGCCACCGTGTCCGCGCGGCCGGCCGCGGGGAGTCCGGCTGCCTGCGGATCGCCTACACCCGCTCCGCCCCGGGGCCGCAGGCCGGTGCGCTGGTGTCGGCCTACCGGCAGCGCCACCCGCAGGTACGGATCGAGACCGAGACCGGCTGGACCAGCCGCAACATCGAGCGGCTGGAGGAGGATGCGATCGACATCGCGTTCGTGCGCCCGCCCGTCGTCGCTGCGGCACTCACGGTCCAGATCATCGGGACCGAGGAGATCCTGATCGCCCTGCCGGACTTCCACCCGCTGGCCGCGCGCGAGCGGATCGACCGGTGCGAGATCGCCCGCGAGCCCGTCGTGTTCTGGTCACGGGACAACGGCGCGGGCTGGTACGACGAGATCCGCGCCCAGGTCTGGCCGCAGGACGGCCCGATCGTCGTGCGTGAGGAGCCCGACGACGAGCAGCTGATGCGCGCCGTCGCCGACGGGGCGGGCCTCGCGACGGTGCCCGAGCACCGCGCCGAGGGACTGCGCGTCGCCGGTGTGACCCTGCGACGGTTGACCGATCCGGTCCCGCGGGTCGGCCTCGCCCTCGCCTACCGCGCGGGGACGGTCAACCAGCTCGTGCTCAACTTCGCCACGCTGGCCGGGCAACCGCCCGCGTGACGGCACGTCCGGCTCCGTCCGCCGGCTCAGTAGGTGGCGCGGCCGCCCGAGGCGTCGAAGCAGAAGCCGGTGGTGAACGAGCAGTCCTCGGAGGCGATCCAGGTGACCAGCGCTCCGAGCTCCTCCTCGTGGCCGGCCCGGCCGACCGGCATGCGTGCCAGCAGCTGCCCGACGAGGTCCTTCGACGCCCCGCTCGTCCGCATCGGCGTCTCGAAGACACCGGGCGCCACCGCGTTGACCAGGACCCCCTTGACGGCGGCCTCCTTGCCCAGCGACTTGGTCAGGCCGATCACGCCGGCCTTCGCCGCCGAGTACGCGGTCTCCTGCGGGTTGCCCTCCTTGCCTGCCATCGAGGCGACGTTGACCACCCGCCCGTAGCCGCGGGACATCATTCCCGGGATCACGGCGCGGCAGCAGTAGAACAACCCCGACAGGTTCACGTCGATGACCAGCTTCCAGTCGTCGATCGGGTAGCCGTCGATCGCCTGCGGTGCGCACGTCACGCCGGCGCTGTTGACCAGGATGTCGATGCCGCCGCCCAGCTTCTCCTCGGCGGCGGCTGCGGCCCGGTCGACGTCGTCGACGTCGGTGACGTTGACGGCCTCGGTCTCGACGTGGCCGTACTGCTCGAGGGAGGAGCGGGCCTCGGCGAGGAGATCCTCGGCCAGGTCCCAGATGACCACCGACGCCCCGGACTCGAGGAACCGCTGTACGACAGCGCGTCCCAGGCCACTGGCCCCGCCGGTCACGATCGCGCGCCGGCCCTGCAGATCGAACTGGTTCATGCGCCCCCCGACCCTGGAGATGATGAGTCAGCAGCAGATCAGGAGCGTCGGGGCGTCGTCCAAGACGCGGAACACATGACGCCATAGCCGGAGCCACTATCGCGTGCTCCTCGGGTGTTCGGCGGTGCCGAGGCTCAGCTCTGCCGGAGGGTTCAGCTCTGCCGGAGGGCGCTGCGCACGCGGTCGGGCTCGTCGCGCGCGAGCAGGTCCAGCAGCAGCCCGCGCACGATCGCGAGCGCGCGGGTCGCGCGGGCGTCGGCGACCCGCGGCGCGGTGGCGGGCTGGGCGTCGCGCAGCACGTCGAGCCAGTCACCGAGCTGCTCCGCGGCGAACCCGGTCCACGGCCCCGCGTCAGGGCGCAGGGCGCCGAGGAAGGCCTCGTAGGTGAGCCGGACCAGCGGCCGCTGCTCCGGTGCGCCCAGGACAGTCCAGACACGGTCGACGAGCTCGTCGACCCCGGGGTCGGTGCCGGCGGCGTCGGCGGGCCGGTCGAAGGCGGCGCGCAGCCCGGCGAGCTGCTCGGTCCGCACGCGGGCCAGCAGCTCGCGCACCAGCTCGTCCTTGCTGCCGAACAGGTAGAGCAGCACTCGCGGGCTGCTGCCGATCGCCTTCGCCAGCGGCCGCAGCGACAGCGACTCGATGCCGTGGTCGAGCACGTAGCCGTAGGCCAGGTCGAGCAGCTCGGCCCGGCGCGGTGACTCCGGAACCGGCGGGCCGGCGTCGCTCATCGGCAGCTCCTCGGTCGGCACGCGCCGATGCTACCGTCGACTGAAACACTTGTTTCAGCGGAGGTCGGGCGATGACGTCGGACGGCAGTGGCGCGATGTTCTCCCTCGACGGCCGGACGGCCCTGGTGACCGGATCGGTCCGCGGCCTCGGGCTGGCGATGGCCCGCGGCCTGGCCACCGCCGGGGCGCGAGTGCTGGTCAACGGCCGCGACCCGGGCACCGTGGACGACGCGGTCGGGCATCTGCGCGAGGACGGCCTGGACGCGCACGCGGCCAGCTTCGACGTGACCGATGTGGACGCCGCCACCACGGCCATGGCCGCCGGCCCGCCGGTCGACGTGCTGGTCAACAACGTCGGCCACCGGAACCGCCGCGGGCTCGGCGAGGTCACGGCGCAGGCGCTGCGCGATCTGGTCGATGTGCACGTGACCTGCAGCTACGCGCTGAGCAGACTCGTCGCCACCGGCCTGGTCGAGCGCGGTGAGCCCGGCGCGATCATCAACGTCTCGTCGGTCATGGGCCGCCTCGGGCGGCGCGGGGACATCGCCTACCCGGTGGCGAAGGCCGGGCTCGACGGCATGACCCGCGCGCTGGCCGCCGAGCTGGGGCCGCACCGGATCACCGTCAACTCCGTGGCGCCGGGCACGTTCGCCACCGAGGTCAACGCGGAGCTTGCCGACGACCCGGAGTGGACGGCGTGGCTCGACTCGCGCACCGCGCTCGGTCGCTGGGGGCGACCCGAGGAGATCGCCGGCGCCGTGGTCTTCCTCGCCGGGCCCGCCGCCACCTTCGTCACCGGGCAGAGCATCGCCGTCGACGGTGGGCTGACGACGACGTTCTAGAGCTGACGGCGTTCTAGGCTCCGGCCTCGACATGAGCGACAGCGAGCATCGACAGACGTCGTACCGGGTGCGGTTCGACTGGGGGCCGTCCGCCGCCGGGGCGCTCACGGCGGACCTGCTCGTGGTCGTCGACGTCCTGAGCTTCACGACGACGCTGACGGTCGCCGCCGACCGCGGCGTCCCGGTGATCCCGTGCCGCTGGCGCGACAACCGCGCGGACGCGCTCGCCGTGCAGTACGACGCCACCCGGGCCGGCCCGCGCGGCTGCGGTGGGGTGTCCCTCTCGCCCGGCTCGGTGCGTGCGGCCGACGGGCTGGAGCGCCTGGTCCTGCCCTCGCCGAACGGGGCGACGATCTCCGCAGCGGCCACCGGCCCGGTGCTCGGGGTGTCGTTACGGAACCGGGCCGCGGCGTCGTCGTGGTTGGGGGAGCGGCTGGACGACGGCGCGACGGTTGTCGTCATCGCTTCCGGCGAGCGATGGCCCGACGGGTCGCTGCGCCCGGCCGTCGAGGACCTGTGGGGCGCCGGGGCGGTGCTGTCCTCGTTCCCGGCCGAGTTGCTCTCACCGGAGGCGCGCGCCGCCGTCGCTGCCGCGGGGCCGGTCCTCGGCGATCCGCGGGATGCATTGCGCGCGTGCGCGAGTGGGCGGGAGCTGATCGCAGCCGGGTGGGGTGACGACGTCGACGTCGCGGCGGAGCTGGACGCCTCGTCGGCGCTGCCGGTGCTGTGCGACGGGGTGTTCGTGCCCAGCATCTCGAGCTGACACATTCATCGCCGTCCGGGTCCCCACGTCACCGGTCGTGTCTTGATCCTGGTCGTGTCGCGGACCGGCCCAGCAGGAGTACGGCAACCGATGCGACGGTGGCGACCACGGCGACGAGAGCCAGGGCGGCGCGGTGTCCGGCGACGAAGTTCTCGATCGGGATCGCGGTGACCGACGTCGTTCCGGAGACTGCGCGGTAGAGGCCGAGGCTCAGCGCCAAGCCGATGGCGCCGCCGACATTGTGGAAGGTCCACCCCGCGCCGACGGCCAGCCCACCGTGGCTCGTGGGCACCGACGACAGCGCCGCGACCGCCGACGGACCGAGCACGCAGGCCCAACCCACGCCCATGCAGGCGAACGCGACGAACAGCACAACCGAGTCGTCGGCAGGACCGACCGCGATCTGGAGCGCCGCCGACAGAAGGAAGGCGAGGAACCCGGCCGCGATCACGCGGACAGGCCCGACCCGCTCGACAACTCGCCCGACCAGCGGCGACAACACAGCCATCGTCGCAGTGATCGGCAGCATCCACAGTCCCACCCCAACTGCGTCGAGACCGCGGGTGAGGCCGAGGAAGAACGGTGTCAGGAACAGCACCGTGGTGTAGAAGAACGCCAGCGCGAACTCCGCGGTGATCGCGGCGAGGAACAGCGGGCGGCGCAGCAGCGCGAACGGGACGATCGGATCCGGTACGCGGCGCTCCACCTGGACGAACGCGAGGAGGGTCAGCGCGCCGACGGCGAGGGCAGACCAGGCCGTGATTGGGAAGAGGTCGAAGAAGGTCAGCCCGAACAGCAGTCCGGAAAGACCGAGGGTCAGCAGCGCGAGGCCCGGCCAGTCGAGACCTGCCGGGGTCTTGTCCGGGACGTTCGGCGGGACGGTCGGCAGGCAGATGGCGAGCGAGAGCAGGGCCAGGGGGACGTTGAGCCAGAAGATCCACGGCCAGCCGAGAGAGCCGACGACGAGGCCACCCAGCAGCGGTCCAGCGGCCAGGCCGAGTCCGTTCACCGCGAACAGGGTCCCGATCGCCCGTCCGCGCTGTGCGTCACCGAAGACGTCGGAGACGATCGTGCTCGAGCTGGTGTAGAGGAACGCGCACGCCGCGCCCTGGACGAACCGGGATCCGATCAGCCAGGCAGCAGTCGGGGCGAACCCGGCCGCCAGCGAGGCCACTCCGAACGCGACTGTCCCGATGTAGAGCGCGGTGCGACGGCCCAGTAGATCGCCAACGCGTCCCGCGGTCACCATGAACATCGACAGCGCGACCACGACGATGTTGACCACCAGCTGGAGAGTGGTGATATCTGCGCCGAGGTCCCGTCCGATCTCGGGTCCTGCGGTGTTCACGATCGTCAGGTCCAGGCAGCCGAGGAAGCTGACGATGCTCACACCGGTGAGCACCCACCAGCGGGTCACGGTCGAGACGTAGGTGGTCACGACGCACACCGTGGAGTCGAGGCAGGCCGGCAGCCAGCCCCGGACGATCCTCTCCCCACGAGGGTGTGGCAGCGCAGGATCGGTCGCGCCGATACTGGATACATGCCCGGTCCGTCCCACCTCGGCGAGTTTCTCGCCGCGCGCCGCGCTCAGCTACGGCCGGAGGACGTCGGGCTTTCCACGTACGGCGAACGACGCCGGGTCCCGGGCCTCCGGCGCGAGGAGCTGGCGCTGGTCGCGGGGGTGAGCCCTTCGTACTACGCCCGTCTCGAGCAGGGGCAGTCCAGGCATGCCTCCGCCGAGGTGCTCGAGGCCCTGGCTACGGCGCTGCGTCTGGGAGACGCCGAGCGGGACCATCTTCGGCGTCTCGCGACGCCCCCGGCCCGTCGTGTGAGTCGGCGTCGAAGCTTCCAACAGGTACACCCGGCGACGCGCGAGCTGCTCGCCGCGATTCCGGCCGTACCGGCCTGGGTCCAGGGACCGCGTACGGAGATCCTGGCGTGGAACCGGCTGGCACACGGGCTGATCGCGGGGCACGTGCCGTTCGGTGCCGTCGACGACCCGCGAGCGCGGCCGACGACCGCTGAGCTGATCTTCGATGATCCGCACGGTCGCGAGCTCTACGACGACTGGGACCGCAAGGCGCGCGCTGTGGTCGGGAATCTACGGGCGGCCGCCGGTCACGATCCCGACGACGAGGTGCTCGCCGCGTTGGTCGGGCATCTCACGATCACCGATGCTGATTTCGCTGCGATGTGGTCCGACCATCGAATCCGTGTCTGCGACGCTGCCGCCTACGTGCTGCACCATCCGGTGATCGGGACGCTCTCGGTAACCCAGCAGTCGTTCACGGTCGCCGCTGCGCCTGGACAGTCGCTGCTGACGATGATCGCAGCCGACACCGCCTCGGCGGACGCACTCCGACTGCTGGACCGGCCGGGTACGTCCGCCCTCAGGTCAGTGCGTCGAACGTGCCTTTGACCCACTGCACGTGGCGTTCCGCGGAACGCTGCACCGCGGCGTCGGCGTCGGAGGTGATGGCGTTGCCGAAGTTCGACCAGAGCTGCCCGAACCGGAGCGGGGCGATCGTCCTCGCCATCCGGGCGACGACCGCACCCGACAGCGGGATCCGGTTCGGGTAGCTGCGCTCGAAGCTCACCGTCCGCCGGTCCGGGTTGGCCATGATCGTGTCGCCGGCGAGGACGACGCCGTCGCCGGACGTCCGGTGTGCGACCGCGCTGCCGGGGAAGTGGCCACCGAGGGTGTACATGGTGAGCTCGTCGGCGATCCGGTGCTCGCCCGACCAGGCCGTCAGGGCCGGGTCGCGGCGCTGCACCCACTCGTCGTCGGCGGTGTTGACCAGGACGGGAACACCGCCGAGGGCACGGGACCAGGCGACCTGCGCGCCGTACATGTGCGGGTGGCTGGGCACGATCGCGAGTACCGGGCCGAGGCTGCGGACGAACTCCACGGCGGCGGACTCGACGAGGCCGATCGGGTCCCAGAGCAGCGTTCCGGCCGCCGTCCGGAGCACCTGCATCGTCTGCCCGATGCCCACTCCCGCCGCGGTCACGCCCCACTGGCCACTGCCGAGCTCGGCGATCCGCACCTCGGTGCGTCCGGCGAGCTCGGCCTGTGTCGTCCACTGCTGGCCGGACGCGGGGACGTACTGGCGCTCGTCGGCGCAGATCGGGCACACGGCCGGGAGCGCCGAGACGTCGGTGCCGTACTCGACGCCGCAGGTCAGGCAGCTGATGAGGTCCGGCTCCGTCGGCGTTCCCGGGGTGTTCACGGATGCAGGGTCGGACATGAACCGGACTCGAGGTCAAGCGCCGGCTACGTGAAGAAGCGCCGGCTCAGCTCGGCCACCCGCTGGGCACGATGGCCGGGGCGCATGCGCCCGGCACGTTCCAGCCTGCTGATGCCGTCGAGGGCGCCCCAGAACACCTCGGTCGCGGTGCCGTCGCCGTCGTCGGCGATCGTGTCGACGAGGACGTCGTACGCCGCGCGCATCTCGGGCCGGGTGCCGTTGGTGGCGAACTCGGCGTCGATGGGCTGCTGGAACATGGCCTCGTAGACGGCGGGATGCTCGTCGCCGAAGTCCAGGTAGGCGACGGCGACGGCCTCGATCGCACTCGTGCCCTGCGCGTCGCCGAGCGCGGCGCGACAGCGTTCCGCGAGGTCGACGAAACCGTCGAGGGCGACCGCCGACATGATCTCCGGCTTGCCGCCGGGGAAGTGGCCGTAGAGAACCGGCTGGCTGAAACCGATCGCGTCGGACAGGTGGCGGGTCGTCACGGCCGCCCATCCCTCGGCGTCGGCGCGGTCGCGGGCGGCGTCGAGGATGCGACGGCGTCGTTCCTGGGTGCGCTGCTCCCGCGTGGTTACCCCGGGCATCGACCCACCTCTCTCTCTTGTGGTCTCCGTGCGAGCAACGCTAGATTAGCGCCGCTAGAAATCTAGCAGTGCTAGGTTCAGAGGGGTGTCTGTCATGTCCGTGGTGCTCGCGGTCAGCACGGTGACGGTCGTCGGCCTCATGGTCGGTGTCGAGCTCGCGGTCGCCTTCGTCGTCCACCCGATGACGCTGCGGCTACCTACCGCGGCATCGCTGGCGGCACGGGCGGACGGCGCGCGCGTGATGGGGCGCGCGATGCCGTTCTGGTACATCGGATCCCTCGTCCTGACCGCAGTGCTCACCGTACTTCTGTGGGGTACTCCGGCTGCGACAGCGACGCTCGTCGCCGTGCTGCTGCTGACGGTCGGCATCGTCATGTCCGTCGTCCTGCTGGTGCCGATCAACGACCGCTCGGCGACATGGACCGCGGACGACCATCCGGCTGACTGGCGCCAACAGCAGCAACGTTGGGACCGCCTGCACTATGTCCGTGTCGTGATCATCGTGGCGGCTTTCGTGCTGGTCACGGTGGGCGCAGCGATGCGATGACCTCCTCGGTCCCGTTCTCGCTGTCAAGCCGTGCGCCGCGCTCGGTAGCGTGTGCGCATGAGCGTTGACGTCTCCGCGTCCGACCGGCTCGCCGAGCCGCGCCCGTGCGGTCGCTGCAGCAACACGGCGCTGCTGCGGCTCGCCGAGTTCTGCCCGGACTGCATCGCGCAGATCGGGACGAACCCCGACCGGACCGAGTACGACGCGTGGCGTGCGGAGAACCATCGGCGGGTCGTGGAGGGCGAGGCGTAGGCGGCTGGTCCCGGTCGCTCGGAGCGCGAATTCGTGGATGACGAGGTTCCGGTCTACGTGCAGCGGTCCTGGACGACCACGAGATCCGGATGTGCGCTCTCCCAGAGTTAGATGACGTCGAGGCACTCTTCGTGGACCCCACCGCCCACCGGCAGGGGATCGGAGCTTCCCTGCCGGCCTCCGCGACGGCGGGGATGCCGGAGGTAGCGCTGGATGTGAACGAGCAGAACCCATCGGCAGTCGAGTTCTGCGGGCGCCAGGGGTTCGTAGTGGTCGAGCGATCGGAACGCGACGATCAGGGGCGACCGTTGCCGTTGCTGCACATGCGGAGAAGCAATCGGGACTAGCGCCCCAGGAGATCCTGCTCCAGATCGATCTCGAACGTCGTGCTGACCTCGGACTGCGCGTTCCGGTAGGTGATCGTGACCGGCCCCAGATCCGGGTCGACGTCGACCTCGTGGGCGAGCTGGGCCTGCCACTGGCCTGCGGACGCACCCTTCCGCTCCCAGGGGACCGTTTCGCCGTTCTGCTCGAGAATGGCGCTGATGACCTTGTCCGGTCGTTCCACGTCCGCTGTTCCGAGGGTGAACTCGACCTGCGTCCGGACGAGCAGGTGGCAGCCGGTGAGAATCGCGGACTCGACCTTGGCCGACCCGCCGGACCACATCTCGATCGGACGGTCGAACGCGACCAACCTGGACCGCTCTCCGTGCGTACGTGCACCCGTGGTCATGTCGTCCCCGTCCTGAGTCGCCGGTCGGTGGCTCGATCATCTCACGATGATCCGACAGGATCCCGTCGGCGGGCACGGTCGAGCGCGTACAGCACCACTCCCGCCACCAGCCCCCAGAACGCCGCCCCGATCCCGGCGACCACGAGCCCGCTCGCGGCGACCAGGAACGTGGCCGCCGCGGGGATCCGGCCCTCGGGGTGCCCGAACGCCGACCCGAGCGACGCGGCGAACGTCCCGAGCAGCGCCAGGCCGGCGACCGCCTCGATCAGCCCGGGCGGGGCGACGGCGACGAGCGCGGCCAGCGTCGTCGCGACCGGGGCGAGCACGACGCAGGTCCAGCCGTTGGCCTGTGAGGCGATCCAGCGCCGCGCGGGGTCCGGGTGTGCCTCCGGTGACGCGGGCAGGGCCGCGGTGATCGCGGCGAGGTTGATCGCGTGCGCCCCGACCGGTGCGCCGAGCATCGTTCCGGCGCCGGTCACCACCATCGCGTGCCGCCACGGCACCTCGAACCCGGCGGCGGAGAGCACGGCGACGCCCGGGACGTTCTGCGAGGCCATCGTGACGACGTAGAGCGGCAGCGCGACACCGACGATCGCGGCCGGCGAGAACGTCGGCACGGTCGGCGCCAGGACCGGCGCGCGGAGCCAGTCGGTGCTCCCCGCCGTCGCGACCGCGATGCCGATGGCCAGTCCGAACGCGGCCGGCGACGCCCATCGCGGGGCGACGCGATGCAGCACCACCCACACGACGACGACCGGCGCGACCAGCCACGGCCGCTCGCCGAGCGCACGGACCGGCGCCAGGCACAGCGGCAGCAGGACACCGGCGAGCATCGCCTGCGCGACCGGCGTCGGGATGGACGCGACCAGCCGCCCGAGCGGCCGCACCAGTCCGGTGAGGACGATCAACACCCCGGTGACGACGAACGCTCCGACGACCGCGGGCCAGCCACCGGTGACGGCGCCGGTCGAGGCGAGCAGCGCCGCGCCGGGCGTCGACCAGGCGATCGTCAGCGGACGCCGGAACCGGCGGCTCAGCCAGATCGTGCCGGCTCCCTGGAGCAGGGTGAGTGCCACCAGCCCGGAGGCCGCCTGCGCCGGGTCCGCGCCGACCGCGCGTAGTCCGGCGAGCACGACGGCGAACGAGCTGGTGACGCCGACGACCGCCGCGACGACGCCGACCGACACCGGCTGCATCCAGGATCGTTCCACAAACAGAACCCTACGGGAGTCGTTCCATGAACAGAACCCCGGCTAGGGTCGTCGTCGTGGATCCGCTCCGGAAGGCCGTCGGCGAACGTCTGCGCGCCGCCCGCGGCGAACGCGGCCTCTCGCTCGGGGCACTCGCGACGGCGGCCGAGGTGGGCAAGGGCTCGTTGTCGGAGATCGAGAACGGCACCCGCAACCCGACGCTGTCGACGCTGTACACGCTGGCCAACGCCTTGGACCTGCCGCTGTCGCAGCTGCTCGCCGACCGGCCGGGCGCCGAGGTCGCGTCGCCGGGGATCGTCGCGCGACTGCTGGAGACCACGACCGACGACGACGGCACCGTCGAGGTCTACGCGCTCAGTCTCACGCCCGGTGCGACGCACGTCTCGGCCGCGCACGGACCAGGTGTGGTCGAGCATCTGCTGGTCACCCGCGGCGCGGCCCGGGTCGGCCGCACCGGGTCCGAGGCCGATCTCGGCGTCGGGCAGCAGGTGGAGTGGGTCAGCGACGTCGAACACAGCTACCGCGCGCTCGGCGACCGGACAGCGGAGGCGGTGCTGGTCATCCGGAGCGCAGCGGCAGGTCGCGGCTGACCCGCTCGGCTGCGCGCAGGTAGCGCCGGATGATGGTGTCCTGCACCAGGTTCTGCAGTGGCCGGGTCGGCCGGGGGAGTGGCCACGCCGGCCGGGACTCGGCCTCGACGGAGAAGGTGACGGCGTCGTTCACGATCGCGACGGTGAAGTGCTCCCAGCCGATGACGGGATGACCGTCGAGTGCGTCGTAGACGAAGCCGGCGCTGCTCGTGTCGCGTCGGACGGTGCGGACCCAGCACGGGGCGACGACCGCGAGCCGGCGCAGTCCGATACCGAGGACGACGGTGGCGCCGGGAGTGACGTCACCGTCCGGAGTGACGGCCACGCCTGCCCGGCGGTGGATCTCCATGGCCAGCAGTGCGGTGGCGACGCGCTCGAATGCCGGTCGTCCGGTGCCGACGAGGCGGGTGCGGGAGATGCGGCGATCGCGGTCGTCGTGCGGTGGGACGACGCGCGGCGACAGATGTTCCGCGCGGGCGTGGGCGCGCGCGAGCAGGCCCGGGTCGACGCTCACGGCGCCGATTCTGACGGATTCGCGGGAGTGCAGGGGAGCGGGCTGGGCCGTTCGGAGTAGCTGCTCGGATGCGTGGCTCTCTGCTGCGCCGAGTGGTCGCTGACCTGCGACGACGGACCACACATCGAACGCCAGTTCGAGTATCATGGAGCCCATGACCGAGCGCGTCACCACCGCCTGCGACCGCATCGCCGCGGCCGTCGACGCGCTCGCCGACACCCTCACCACCGCCACCGGCACCGAGATCTGCGCGGTCCAGCTCGCCGTGGAATCCCTGCAACGCCGCCTCGACCAGATCGCCGTCCGCGCCGTCGCCAAGGCCGAACGCGAGGACCTCTACGCCGCCCGCGGCTACCGCTCCACCGCAGGTGCCCTGGCCGACCTGCTGCGCTGGGACCCCCGCCACTCCCGCCGCTTCACCACCGCAGCGCAGCAGCTCGCACCCCGCACCACCCTCGACGGACAACCCCTCGACCCCAGCCTCCCGGCGACCGCGCAGGTGTTCGCCGCCGGAGAGATCTCGCTGCGCCACGCCGAGGTCGTCGCGACCCTGCTCGACACCGCCGAGGCCGGGCGCCTCGACCCCGCTGTGTGGGCCGGAGCCGAGATACAGCTCGCCGCCCAGGCGGTCCTGTGCACACCGGCCGAGCTGCAGACCTGGGGACGGCAACTACTCGCCGACCTCGACCAGGACGGCCCCGAACCCGACGACCGCCCCGCACCACAGATCAACGAACTCCGCCTCACCTCCCACCGCGGCAGCCGGCCCGGCGGGATCCTGCGCGGCCGCTTCGACGACGCCGAGATGTTCGAACGCATCCGCACCGCCGTCGACGCCCTCACCGGCCCCGGACACCCCGACGACCCCCGATCCCATCCGGAACGCCAGGCCGAAGCCCTCGCCGAGATCTGCGGATACGGGTTAGAACACGCCGGCGGCGAGCTGCTGCCCGACACCGGTGGGCAACGGCCCCAGGTCACGGTCACCGTCCGGCTCGACGACCTGCAGAACCGCGCCCGATCCGCGCTGCTCGACCACACCGGCGGACTCTCCGCGTCGGCGCTGCGGATGCTGTGCTGCGACGCCGCCGTGATCCCCGTCGTCCTCGACGGCGCCGGACAGCCCCTCGACGTGGGCCGGGCGCGGCGCACCATCCCGCGGGCGATCCGGCGCGCCGTGGCCGCCCGCGACCGCGGCTGCGCCCACCCCGGCTGCGACCGCCCACCCTCCTGGTGCGAAATCCACCACATCATCGCCTGGGAGATCGGCGGCCCCACCGCCGTGTCGAACCTGGTCATGCTGTGCCGTGTCCACCACGGCCAGGTCCACCACGCCGGCTGGACCGTGCGCCTCACCGACGGCATCCCCGAGTTCCTCCCACCCGCCTGGATCGACCCACGACAGCAACCGCGACGGCGACCCAACCTCAACCAGGCCCCGATCACCGTCCCCGCGCCGAGGCCACCGGGCGATACCGGCCCACCACAAGTCCCCGAGCCCGCCCCTGGGACCGAGCGCGCCCTTGAACCCGAGCCCGAACTTGAACTACGGACCGAACTTCAACCCGAGCCCGAAGCAGAGCCCGGGACCGAGCCCGGGGCCGAGCCGGAACTGCGGAAGGTGATCCCGTTCGACGAGATCACCCCACCCGAACCTGCCCCGACCTACCGGGTCTTCGACTTCGACCGCGTCGAGCAGGCCTGCCGCGAGGGCGCACCCCGCCGCACCGTGCGGGTCGCGAACTTCTCCGGACTCGAGGAGGACCCGTCGTGACCGCCGGGGCCAGAGGGCGTGCGACGACGGCGTCAGTCGACCGTTTCCGAAGCCGGCTGCTGTCGCGCACCAGGTCGCTGGTCGCCGTCGCCGACTTCCGCTGCGCCGACGTCAGCTGATGCCCGGCGGCCACCCGGGCCGAGGCCCTACCCGAGCATCCGCTTCATCTCGCCGATCTCGCGGTTCTGCGCGTCCACGATCTTCTGGGCGAGGGCCTTCGCGTCCGGGCTGGTGCCGTCGGCGAGCTCGGTCTGCGACATGCGGACCGCACCCTCGTGGTGGCCGATCATCATCGTGAGGAACTGCCGGTCGAACGCCGGGCCGCGGGCCTGCTCGAGGCCGCGCATCTGGTCCGCGGTCATCATGCCGTCGTGGCCACCGGAACCGTGGTCCGCGCCCCCGTGGTCCATGGCCGCGTGATCCGTGCCCGCGTGATCCGAGCTCTCGTGATCCATCGAGTCGTGGTCCATCGAGCCGTGGTCCATTCCGGGCATCCCGCCGGAGTCCGGTGCGCCCCAGTCCTTCAGCAGGTGCTGCATCTGCGCGATCTCCGGGCCCTGCGCGTCGTCGATCTGCGAGGCGAGACGTCGGACGTCGTCGCCGGCGCGGCCGTCGGCGAGCTTCGCCATCTCCACGGCCTGCTGGTGGTGCGGGATCATGCCCTGGGTGAAGGCGACGTCGGCGTCGGTGTGCTGGGACGCCGAGGCCGCAGGTGGGGCGGGCGCGTCGCCGCCCCCGCAGCCGGTCAGGACGAGGGCAGCGGTCAGTGCCACGGCGGCGGCCGCCGTGTTCGAGATCTTCATCAGGTGTGGCTCCGTCGTTCGGAACGGGTGATGGCCTGCGCCGGTGCTCTGCCGCACCGGGGGCCGATCACGTCCGCAGGACGCAGAGTTGCGCGAGCCGCCGCGGGACTGGTGGTGGTCGTTCCGCGGGCTCGCCCCGGCCGCCGCGTCGGATCGGCAGCGGCGGCACGGGCGGTACGACGACGGCGAGCAGCGCCAGGAGCGGCAGCAACGCGATCCCGGCACCGCCCAGGACGGCCATGCAGAGATGCAGCGCGTGCCCGGCGGCGTCGTGGCCGTCGTGGCCACCGGGGTGGCCTGCGGAACGGCCGGAGTGATCGTCGGCCTGCTCTCCGACGACGGTGGGTGCCGTGTGTGCGGACGAATGATCGGCGTGGGTTGCGTGGAGCGCCGCCGAAGCAGGTCCCGTCGAGCCCGGCGCCACCAGCGCGTGCATGCCCAGCAACCCGAACAGCACGGGCAGGACCAGCAGCACCAGCCGCCGTCCGCACCGCCTGTCCGACACGGCCATCAGGCTACCCACGCCGCCCCGATCCGTACGCCAGCAGCTGCGGCAGCCAGCACAGCCCCAGTAGCAGGACCCCGACGGCGGAGACCACGTGCGCGTCGCCGAGCACGCCGACCGTCAGCACGACCGGTCCTGCGACCGCCATCGCGCGCCCGAGGGCCGTCGCGATCATCGACGCGGCGCCGGGGTGATGGGTGAGCAGCCGGGCCAGCGCAGGATCCTCGCGTTCGAGCCGGCGGCTCAGTACGGCGAGCTCACGACGTTCGTGGAACAGCATGGCGTCTCCTGGGCATCGGTCAGCCGCAGGAGCCATCAGCCCGGGACGGGCGGTTGAGGTGAGCCCCATCACCTTTCGCCGTCGATGCTACACCCGGATCCGGCGCTCACCGAGTGCCGGGAACGCTCTCGACCGTCAGTCCTTCGTGCGTCACATCCACCACTTCGTGCACTTCGGTATCACTGTGCGCTCGGTACTCTCCTGTCACATGGGCACCGCATCACGACGCCGTTCCGCCGGGCTGCAGGCGTGCCGTCGTGCAGTCGCGGTCGCCGTGCTGACGGGCGTCGTGGCCGGTATCGGAACCGCTACCGGAGCCCGAGCCGGAGACACCGACGGAGCCACGATCGGCGGCTCGGTCGGTCCGCAGGCCGTCACACCCGTGCAGCGCGCCGCTGCGAGCACTCCCGACGACGACGGCGGCGGCATCGTGGACATCGGTGGCGTCGCGTACCCGGACCCGCTGCGGATGAAGAACGGCCGCCCGGTCCGCAGTACCGCGGAGTGGGAGCGCACCCGCCGCGGCGAGCTGCTCGACGACTTCCGCGAGCACGTCTTCGGCCAGAGCCTGCCGCGCCCGCAGAAGGAGACCTTCGACGTCGACACCACCGACGTCGGCGGTGCCACTCGCAAGGACGGTGCCACCGGCAAGGACGGTGCCACCCCCGAGGACGGTGCCACCCCCGAGGACGGTGTCACCCGCAAGAAGGTGCGCATCGGCATCACCGGGCCGCAGGGCAGCGGCTCGATCCCGCTCACCGTGTTCATCCCGAAGGCCATGTCCGCCCCGAAGAATGCCCCGAAGAACGCCCCGAAGAACACGGCGCCGCGCGGCACGTTCCTGCTCATCGACCACCGCGGCTCCGCGGGCGACTCCCCGGACGAGTCCTCGGAGTTCGCGCCGATCTCGACGGTGACCCGCGCCGGGTACGCGCTCGCCGTACTCGACGCCAAGGCCGTCGCACCGGACGACGCCGAGACCTACCGCTCGAAGGCGATCGACCTGTTCCACCCGAAGGGCCGGGACCTGCCCGCCGACGCCGGGCGCACGATCAGCGCCTGGGCGTGGGGCGCGAGCCGCGCCATGGACTACCTGCAGACCGACCGCGACCTCGACCCGGGGAAGGTCGCCGTCATCGGGCACTCGCGCGGGGCGAAGGCTGCGCTCTGGGCGGGCGCGCAGGACACCCGGTTCGCCGCGGTGATCGCCAACAACGCCGGCTCGACCGGCACGAAACCGGCCCGGCGCGGTGACGGCGGCGTCGGCGCGGAGACCAACTCGAAGATCAACTCATCGTTCCCGCACTGGTTCCCGCAGACCTACCAGGACTACGGCGACCGGGTCGACGAGCTGCCCGTCGACCAGCACGAGCTGCTCGCGCTCGCCGCGCCGCGCCGGCTCGTGATCGGCAGCGCCGCCGACGACCACAACGCCGACCCGCAGGGCGAGTTCCTGTCCTACCGCGCCGCGGCACCGGTGTACGCGCTCTACGGCCTCGGCGACACCGGCTTGGCGACGACGGGCTGGAAGCCCGCCCTCGACACCCCGTTCCGCGGTGCGGCGATGAGCTACCACCTGCGCTCCGGTGACCACGGGTTGAAGGCCGAGGACTGGAAGGCCTATCTCGGCGGGAACCTGTTCGAGCGGCCGGTCCGGTCCGGCTGACCGGTCCACTCGGGCTGCCGGTCAGCCGGCCACTCGGTCAGCCGGCCACTCAGCCAGACAGCCACTCGGTCAGGCAGCCACTCGGTCAGGCAGCCACTCGGTCAGGCAGCCACTCAGTCGTCGGGATCCTGCCGCGCCAGTTCGTCGGCCCGCCGGATGACGTCGATCTGTGCCGGGTTGTACAGCTCCTGCAGTGCGGCCGCGACGGTGCGCTGGGCGAACCGCTTGTCGTGCGGGCCGCCGGTGTCGGCCTCGCGGATCTGCGGGTAGGTGCGGAACAGCTCCCGCAGGTGCGGAGCCATGCGGGCGGCGATCTCGTCGCGGGTGGCCTCGTCGGCGTCGGCGGGGATCGCGTCGAACTCCGTGCTGAGCAGGTCGTCCTGCGGGTTGCGCACCATCTCCGAGTACGCCTGCAGCTGTTGCGGGCCGAGCACCCGGCTCATGACCAGGACGAACGAGCGGTCGGCCTCGGTGAGGGTGCTCTCGTCGGCGGGGGTGAACTCGGCGGGCAGGTCGGTGCGGGCCGAGCCGTCGAGGATGGTGGCGAGCTCGGCGCGGACCCGCTGCAGCCGGTCGATCGTGGCGGCCAGCTCGTCGTCCAGCGCGCGTACGGCCTCGGTGGACTGCTCGTCGTCGTCGATGGTCTCGGCGATCTGCGGCAGCGAGAACCCGAGGTCGGTCATCCGTTTGATCTTCAGCAGCCGGACCAGGTGCGCGACGACGTACTGCTTGTAACCGTTGGCCCGTCGCTCGGGCTCGGGGAGCAGCCCGATGTCGTGGTAGTGCCGCACGGTGCGCAGGCTGGTGCCGGCGAGTTCGGCGATCTCTCGGGTGCTCCAGGACACGGTGACGATTCCTCTTCGATCGGACGGAACCCGATGCGGGGCGCGACATTCCGCCCATATCCTGCCGGGCGGGGGGACGACATGACAGCGTGCGAGAAGCAGTGACTCCGATCATGCCGCGAACGGCGGCCGCGCGGGGCGGCGAACGGCCGGGATTCGCGACGGGGGCGGTCGGAACGGTGGCGGTGGTCGTCGCCGTCGTGCACCTGGTGCTGGCTGCGGTGCGCCGGGCCTGGCCCGACGAGGCCCTGATGCTGGCGATCGGGCGGTACCACCTGGACTTCGGCGCGGTCGACCAGCCGCCGCTGACCCCGTTGCTGGCCCGGATCGCGGACACCGTCGCGCCCGGCTCGCAGATCGTGCTCGCGGTCCCGGCGGTGCTCGCGACCGCCGCTGCGGTCGTGCTGACCGCGCTGACCGCCCGCGAGCTGGGCGGGGACGAGCGGTCACAGACCCTGGCCGCGCTGGGGCAGGGCACCGGCATCGCCGCAGCCCAGTTCGGGCACTGGCTGACGCCGTACACCCTCGAGCCCGCACTGTGGACGGCGGTGTTCTGGCTGCTCCTGCGCGGGATCCGGCGCGACGACGGCCGGGCGCTCGTCGCCGCGGGTGCGGTCCTCGGAGTCGCCGCCCAGACCCGGCTCTTCGCGCTGCTGCTCGGCGCCGTGCTGCTCGGCGCGGTTGCGGTGCTCGGGCCGCGGAAGCTGCTGCGGCGCCCGCCGCTGTGGGCCGGTGCGGTGCTCGCGCTGCTGATCGCGGCACCGACGCTGCTGTGGCAGGCCACGCACGGGTGGCCGCAGCTCGCGATGACCCCGGTGGTCGCCGAGGAGAACGACGAGATCTACGGCAGCGTCCTCGTCAGTGCGGCCCACGGGCTCGCCGTCACCGGGCCGCTGCTGCTGGGCCTGGCGGTGTGCGGGCTGGTCGCGCTCGTGCGGGACCCGCGGCTGCGCGACGTGCGGTTCGTCGGCGCGGCCTGCGTGCTGCTGTACCTGGCGATGGTGCTGTCCGGCGGGCGGCACTACTACCCGCTGGCGCTGTACCCGGTCCTCGCCGCGATCGGTGCGGTCGGGCTGCAGCACCGGCGGGAGGCCGGGCGTCCGCGGCGGCGGGCCTGGCCGGTCGTCGTCGTGAGCGGGCTGCTGGCCTGCGTCGGCGCGCTGAGCTCGGTGTATCTTGCCGAACCCCAGTTCGAGGAGATGCTGGTGAGCGCCACCGCCGACGCCTACCGGGCGCTGCCCGCCGAGCAGCGTGACCGCACCGTGCTCGCCGCCGATCCCTACGTCTACGGCGCCTACCTCGACGCCGCCCCGCCCGGGCTCGGGCTCCCGCCGGCATTCGGCCCGAACCGGGCCTACGGCTGGTTCCCGGAACCGCCCGAGGACCGCGACGCGATGCTGCTCGTCGGGGAGCCGGACCGGGTGCGGCCGTGGTTCGGCTCCGCCCGGCTCGTCGGCGGCACCTACGCCGACACCCCGCTCGGGACCTACGGCGGGCTCGTCGGGGAGGTGCCCACGATCTGGCTGCTGGAGGACCGGAAGGCACCCTGGCCGGAGATCCGGGACGCCACCCGGGACCTGCAACTGCCACCGGTGCCGCTCCGGTCGTGAGCCGCACGGTGGTGAGCAGCCCGGTGGTGACGACCGGCCGGTGACCGGCTGCTGGTGAGCACCGGCACACCCGCCGCGGCACGAAGGGTGCGACGATCCGGCCGTGCCCCTGCACTTCCACCTCGCCGGTGACCCCGCCGGCCGGCCGATCCTGGCGATCCACGGCGTCACCGGTCACGGCCTGCGGTGGCGGCCGCTGGTCGAGGCGCTGCCGCACCGCCGCTGGATCGGCGTCGACGTCCGCGGGCACGGCGACTCGCCGTGGACGCCGCCGTGGACCCTGGAGCAGCACGTCACCGACGCCGTCGGGGTGCTCGACGAGCTGGGCATCGCCCGCGCCGACGTCGTCGGGCACTCGTTCGGCGGGGCGATCGCAACCCACCTGTCCCGCTCGGCGCCCGGCCGGGTGCGCCGGCTCGCGCTGCTCGACCCGGCGATCGGCCTCGACCCGGAGCTGATGCTGGAGTTCGCCGAGAACACCTGCGACGACGAGTCGTGGCCGACCCGCGAGCAGGCCCGCGATGCCAAGGCGGGGGACTGGCCGGACGTGCCCTCGGAGATTCTCGACGACGAGCTCGACACCCACCTGGAATGGCGTGGCGACGCGTGGCGGTGGCGCTACAGCCGTGCCTCGGTCGTCGCGGCCTGGTCGCAGATGGCGCGCGTTGCTGTCGTCCCGCCGCGCGGGACCCCGACGCTGGTCGTCCCGGCCGGGCGGGCCGACTACGTCTCCGGGGAGTGGCTGGCCGCCTGCCGGGCGAGGCTCGGCGACGACCTGCGGGTCGTCCCGCTCGACGCCGGGCACATGGTGTTCCTCGAGCGGCCCGGTGAGGTCGCGGCGGCGCTGGGGGAGTTCCTGGACTGACCGGGGGAGTTCCTGGACCGGCGAAACGTCCCGGGGCGCCGCCACGAACTTCTATGCATGAGCACGCACCCCGCGGACGGCCACGACCTCATCCGGGTGCACGGGGCCCGGGAGAACAACCTGCGCGACGTCGACGTCGCGCTGCCCAAGCGCCGGCTGACCGTGTTCACCGGGGTCTCCGGCTCGGGCAAGAGCTCGCTGGTGTTCGCCACGATCGCCGCCGAGTCCCAGCGGATGATCAACGAGACGTACAGCCGGTTCGTCCAGGGGTTCATGCCGACCCAGGCCCGCCCGGACGTCGACCTGCTCGACGGGCTCACCACCGCGATCATCGTCGACCAGGAGCGGATGGGCGGCGACGTCCGCTCCACCGTCGGCACCGCCACCGACGTCGGCGCGCTGCTGCGGATCCTGTTCAGCAGGCTCGGGACGCCGCACGTCGGCTCGGCGAAGGCGTTCTCGTTCAATGTCGCCACGATCAGCGGCTCCGGCGCGGTCACGGTGACCAAGGGCGGCCGCCAGGTGAAGGAACGCCGGTCGTTCGAGGTCGTCGGTGGCGCCTGCCCGCGCTGCGAGGGCAAGGGCACCGTCTCGGACTTCGACCTCACCGCCCTCTACGACGACACCAAGTCCATCCAGGACGGTGCGCTCACCATCCCGAACTACTCCGTCGACGGCTGGTACGGGCGGATCTTCTCCAACAGCGGCTTCTTTCCCGGCGACAAGCCGATCAAGGACTTCACCAAGCCGCAGCTCGACGCGCTGCTGTACAAGGAGGCCACCCGGATCAAGGTCGACGGCATCAACGTCACCTTCGAGGGCCTGATCCCGCGGATCGAGAAGTCGTTCCTGGCCAAGGACCGGGAGGCGATGCAGCCGCACATCCGGGCGTTCGTCGACCGGGCGATCGTGTTCGGGGTCTGCCCGGACTGCGACGGCACCCGGCTGTCCGAGCTCGCGCGCTCGTCGAAGATCCGGGGGATCGACATCGCGGAGGCCTCGGCGATGCAGATCTCCGACCTCGCCGAGTGGGTGCGCGAGATCGACGAACCGGCCCTCCTGCCGCTGCTGACCTCGCTGCGCGACACCCTCGACTCGTTCGTCGAGATCGGGCTCGGCTACCTCTCGCTCGACCGGCCGGCCGGGACGCTCTCCGGCGGCGAGGCGCAGCGCACCAAGATGATCCGGCACCTCGGGTCGGCGCTGACCGACGTCACCTACGTGTTCGACGAGCCCACCATCGGGCTGCACCCGCACGACATCGAGCGGATGAACGACCTGCTGCTGCGCCTGCGGGACAAGGGGAACACCGTGCTCGTCGTCGAGCACAAGCCGGAGACGATCGTGATCGGCGACCACGTCGTCGACCTCGGCCCGGGAGCGGGCTCCGACGGCGGCGAGGTCGTCTTCCAGGGCACCGTCGACGGGCTGCGGCGCAGCGGCACGCTCACCGGCAAGCACCTCGACGACCGGGCACGCCTCAAGACCGGGGTCCGCGAGCCGAGCGGTTACCTGGAGGTCCGGGGCGCGGACAGCCACAACCTGCGCGACGTCGACGTCGACATCCCGCTCGGTGTGCTCACCGTCGTCACCGGGGTGGCGGGGTCGGGGAAGAGCTCGCTGATCCAGGGCTCGGTCGCCGGGCGTGACGGCGTGGTCGTCGTCGACCAGGGCGCGATCAAGGGGTCGCGGCGCAGCAACCCGGCGACCTACTCGGGGCTGCTGGAGCCGATCCGCAAGGCGTTCGCGAAGGCCAACGGCGTGAAGCCCGCGCTGTTCAGCGCGAACTCCGAGGGGGCCTGCCCCAACTGCAACGGCGCCGGTGTCGTCTACACCGACCTGGCGATGATGGCCGGGGTCGCGACGACCTGCGAGGTCTGCGAGGGCCGCCGGTTCGACGCCGACGTGCTGCAGTACCGGCTCGGCGGTCCCGCCGACTCCCGTGACATCGGCGAGGTGCTCGCCATGTCCGTCGCGGAGGCGGAGCGGTTCTTCGCCGACGGCGACGCCCGTGTCCCGGCCGCCCACCGGATCCTGCAGCGCCTCATCGACGTCGGCCTCGGCTACGTCAAGCTCGGCCAGCCGCTCACGACGCTGTCCGGGGGCGAGCGGCAGCGGCTCAAGCTGGCCGTGCAGATGGGGGAGAAGGGCGGGATCTACGTGCTCGACGAGCCGACGACCGGCCTGCACCTCGCCGATGTCGAGCAGCTGCTCGCGCTGCTGGACCGGCTCGTCGACAATGGCCGGTCGGTGATCGTGATCGAGCACCACCAGGCGGTCATGGCGCACGCGGACCGGATCATCGACCTCGGTCCGGGCGCCGGGCACGACGGCGGCCGCGTCGTGTTCGAAGGGACGCCCGCCGAGCTCGTCGCGGACGCCTCGACCCTGACCGGCCGGCACCTGGCCGACTACGTGTGCGCACCGGCTACGTGAGCTGCCGGCACCGGAACCGAGCCGGTTCCGGACGCGCGACGGCCCCGGAACCCACGCGGGGTGCCGGGGCCGTCGTACGACGATCAGCGCGCGTCGTTGCGCCTCAGGCCGTCAGGAGACTCGGGGAGACCGAGCTCAGCCGTTCTTGTCGCCCGCGCCGGACTTCTGGCCGCAGTTGCGCGAGGCGTCGGTGGTCGAGTCGCCGGACTTGGCCTCGCCCTTGCCCAGGATGCCCAGGGCACCGGTGACGCCGTTGCCGGCGGCCGCGTCCTGAACCGGGACCTGGACGCCCAGGACGTTGACCGGGACGGTGTTGTTGCAGGCCTGGATCGGCACGTTGACGTTGTTGCCGTTCAGGCCGGCGACGAGGCCCTTGGCCGACTTGTCGATGTTGCCGACCGAGGTCTCGCTGTTGCCCGGGCCGTGCTCGCCCTTGTCGCCGTGCGCGAACGCGAGCGGGCTCACGGCCAGCAGCGACGCGGCCGACGCCGCCACGACGATTCCTGCCTTCTTCAGCACAGTGTGTCTCCTGTCGAGTGGGGAACGGCCTCGTGGCCGTACCGACCTGTCGATGCTCGTGACCGGGGAGCCCGCATCGACTGCGCCGGACACTAGGGCGACGGATTCACCGGAATCAATTCAGTCACTACTATCGTGTCACCCGATTACTTTCCGTTCGGATACTCCGTCTTTCGGGGACTGTCGCCGAGGTCATGGGCTGTCACGACGAACGGTGGACATCCTCTCGCCAACCCGGGGGCCTAGGGTCGGCGCGTGCGGTCGCGCGAGCTGGTCATGTCCGGGGTCCTGGTGGCCGTCGTCGGGCTCGCCGGTTGGTTCCTCACCGGTGGCTGGGCACTCGCGACCGCGACCGACCTGCTGCGGTTCGCCCTCGGCGTCGCCGCGCTCGCGACGATCCCGTGGCGCCACCGGCTGCCGTGGGAGTTCGCGGTGATCGCCGTCGTCGTCGCGGCGGTCAGCGAGATCGCGGCGTACCTGCCGCTGGTCGGGGTGTTCGTCGTCGGCACCCGGCGGCGGCCGGTCGAGACCGTCGCGATCACCCTGCTCACGATGGGCGGCACCCTGTACACGCTGATCCCGGGCACGGCATGGGACTCCCGGATCTGGGTGACGATCCTGTCGGCGTGGGCGCTGGAGCTGGCGTCGGTCGCGGCGGGGCTGCTCATCGGCTCCCGCAGGGCGCTGCTCGCCCAGCTGCGCGGGCGCGTCGCCCGGGCCGAACGCGAGCGGGCCGAGCACGCCGACCGGGTGCGCGCGGCCGAGCGCCGCCGGATCGCCGAGGAGATGCACGACCTGCTCGGGCACCGGTTGTCGCTGCTCGCGGTGCACGCCGGGGCGCTGGCGCTGCGCTCGGACCTGTCCGCGGCGACGGTCCGGGAGAGCGCGACGGTGTTGCGCGACACCACCCACCGGGCGATGGAGGACCTGCGGACCGTCGTGCAGGTGCTGCGCGAGCCCGGCGAGGGGCCCGAACGGCTCGACCCGCCGGGGGAGGACCTCACCGGCGTCGAGGCCCTGGTCGCCGACGCCCGCACCGCGGGCGCCGAGGTGCGGCTGCGCAGCACCGAGCTGCTGCACGTGACCCGGCCGCCCGAGGCGCTCGCCGCCGTCGCGTACCGGGTGGTGCGCGAGGGGCTGACCAACGCGGCCCGGCACGCGCCCGGCGCCCCGGTCGACGTCACGCTGGAGGGGCGCCGCGGCCGCGATCTCACCGTCACCGTGGTCTCCGGGCGCAGCGACGACCGTCCGCCCGCGCCGGCCGGGGCCGGCAGCGGCCTGGTGGGGCTGCGCGAGCGCGTCGAGACCCTGACCGGCGGCACCCTCACCCACGGCCCGCTGCCCGGTGGCTACCGGCTGGCCGCCGTGCTCCCCTGGAAGGACATTCCGTGACCGACCCCGGCCCCGACCCCGACCCCGAGCCCGCCGGGCCCGGCGACGATGTCCGCCTGCTGCTCGTCGACGACGACCCGCTGGTCCGCAGTGGACTGCGCGTCATGCTCGACGGGCACCGGTTCCCCGGCACCGGACACGGCACGGGGGACGGCGCCGAGGCCCGCACCGGAGACGGGGCCGGGAGCGATGCCGCGCGGCGGATCGTCGTCGTCGGCGACGCCGGTGACGGCGACGAGGTGCCCGCCGCCGTCCGCGCGACCCGGCCGGACGTCGTCCTGATGGACCTGCGGATGCGCCGGGTCGACGGCGTCGCCGCGACCGAACGCCTCGCCGCCGCCGGGCGCGCCCCGGCCGTGGTCGTCCTGACCACCTTCGACGCCGACGAGCACGTCGTACGCGCGCTGCGGGCCGGGGCGAGCGGGTTCCTGCTGAAGGACGCCGCCCCGGACCGGATCGTCGACGCCGTACGTGCCGCGGCCGACGGCGACGCCGTGCTCTCGCCGTCGATCACCCGGCGGCTGATCGGGATGGTCGCCGGCGGCGCGGGACCGGTCGACCGGCGTCGGGCCGCGCAGGTGCGCCTGGACCGCCTCGCCGCCCGCGAGCGGGACGTCGCCGACGCCGTCGCCCGCGGTGGCTCGAACGCCGACATCGCCGCCGAGCTGCACATGTCGGTCGCGACCGTGAAGTCCTACGTCTCCCGGCTGCTGCGCGAGCTGGACCTGGACAACCGGGTGCAGGTCGCGTTGCTGGTGCGGGACGCGACCGACTGAACGGTGCCGTCCGCTGCGGGACGGCGGCTGTGGGAGCACTCACGTGGGCCCCGGCGGTGCACCCGGGTGAGGATCGGGAGCGTGATGTTCGATCCGCCCGCAGGCCTCGCCGCACACGCCAACGTCTCCGGGAGTGCCTACGCCGAGGCGGCCGCCGACCCCGAGGCGTTCTGGTGGGCGCAGGCCCGCCGCCTGGAGTGGGACCGCGCGCCCGAGCAGGGCTACGACGGCCAGGCCTGGCCCGAGGTCACCTGGTTCGCCGACGGCACGCTCAACGTCGCCCGAAACTGCGTCGACCGGCACGTCGAGGCCGGCAACGGCGACCGGGTCGCGCTGCACTGGGAGGGCGAGCCCGGTGATCGGCGCACCGTCACCTACGCCGACCTGCAGGCCGAGGTCGCCCGCTGCGCCCACGCGCTGACCGAGCTGGGCGTGGGCAAGGGCGACGTCGTGGTCGTCTACCTGCCGGTGCTGGTCGAGACGGTCGTGGTGATGCTGGCGTGCGCGCGGATCGGCGCGATCCACTCGCTGGTCTTCGGCGGGTTCTCCGCGTCCGCGCTGCGGTTCCGGCTCACCGACGGCCGGGCGAAGCTGCTCGTCACCACCGACGGCCAGTACCGGCGCGGCAAGGCCGTCCCGGTCAAGGCCGACGCCGACGCCGCCGCCGAGGGCGTCGATTCCCTGGAGCACGTGCTCGTCGTCCGCCGCACCGGCTCGGACGTCGGCTGGACCGAGGGCCGCGACGTCTGGTGGCACGACGTCGTCGACGGCGAGCCGGACGTCCACGAGGCCGAGTTCTTCCCGGCCGAGACCCCGCTGATGCTCGTCTACACCTCGGGTACCACCGGGAAGCCGAAGGGGCTGCTGCACACCATGGGCGGCTACCTCACCCAGACGTCCTGGACGTCGTGGGCGTGCTTCGACCACAAGCCCGACGACGTCTACTGGTGCACCGCCGACCTCGCCTGGGTCACCGCGCACACCTACGAGGTCTACGGCCCGCTGTCCAACGGCGTCACGCAGGTGATCTACGAGGGGACCCCGGACACCCCGGAGCCGGGCCGGCACTTCGAGATCATCCAGCGCTACGGCGTGACCGTGTACTACACCGCACCCACCCTGGTCCGGACGTACATGAAGTGGGGCGAGCAGGTCCCCGGCCGCTACGACCTGTCGTCGCTGCGGCTGCTCGGCAGCGTCGGCGAGGCGATCAACCCGGAGGCCTGGCGCTGGTTCCACCGGGTCATCGGCGGCGGGCGCTGCCCGATCGTCGATACCTGGTGGCAGTCCGAGACCGGCGCCGCGATCTGCGCGCCGCTGCCCGGGGTGACCCCGCTGAAGCCCGGGTCGGCGACCCTGCCGCTGCCGGGGCTCTCGGTGCGTGTCGTCGAGCGCGACGGCACCACCTGCGCCCCCTGCGAGGGCGGCATCCTGGTCATCGATCGGCCCTGGCCGGCGATGGCCCGCACCGTGTGGGGCGACCCGCAGCGCTACTACGACTCCTACTTCGCCGACTACGCGCAGCAGCGCTGGTACAAGGCAGGTGACGGCGCGGTGATCGACACCGACGGCTACGTCACCCTGCAGGGCCGCATCGACGACGTCATGAACGTGTCCGGGCACCGCCTCGGCTCGATCGAGCTGGAGTCCGCACTGGTCAGCCACCCGCGGGTGGCCGAGGCCGGGGTCGTCGGGGCACCGGACGCGACGACCGGGCAGGCCGTCGTCGCGTTCGTGACCGTCACCGAGGGCGGCACCGCGTCACCGGCCGGCGTGTCACTGGCCGAGGAGCTGCGCGGGCACGTCGCACGGGAGCTGGGGCCGGTCGCGCGCCCGCGCGAGGTCGTCCTGGTGGCGGAGCTGCCGAAGACCCGCTCCGGCAAGATCATGCGACGGCTGCTGCTGGACGTGACGTCCGGCCGCGAGCCGGGGGACACGACGTCGCTGGTGGACCCGGACGCGTTCGCGCAGCTGGCAGCCGGGTACCGCGAACGCGGCTGAGCCCCGCCGGAGGTGGCAGGGTCGGCCCCGTGATCGACGAGGCGGGAACCCGGGACACGGCTGCGGCGATGGCCGGGGCGGCGCGGGTGTGGCTGGACACCCTCGACCCCGGGCAGCGCGAGACGGCGACCGGGCACGCCCCGTCCGGTGACGCCGGTACCGACGCCGAGCGGCGACGCTGGTTCTACACCCCGACCGACCACGGCGGGCTGAGCTTCCACGAGCAGCTCCCGCCACAGCAGCGCGCGGCGATGCAGCTGCTCGCCGCGGGGCTGTCCCGCCCGGCCTACGTCACGTTGTGCACGGTGATGGGGCTGGAGAACGTCCTCGACGCCACCGAGGGCTTCACCGCGCTGTTCGACCGGACCCGCGGCCGGGACCCGCAGGCGTACCACCTGCGGATCTTCGGCGAGCCGGGCGCGACCGGCACCTGGGCGTGGCGGTTCGGCGGGCACCACGTGTCGGTCAACGTGCTCGTCGTCGACGGCGCGGTCGTGGCGACCACGCCGTTCTTTCTCGGCGCCGACCCGGCCACCTCGCAGCTGCTGGGGGAGTCCCTGCTGCGCCCGCTCGGGCCGGTCGAGGACCTGGCCCGCGACCTCGTCCGATCGCTGCCCGCCGAGCTGCGCGCCCGCGCGGTGCTGCTGGACGCCGCACCGCCGGACCTGGTGGGCGCCAACCGGACCGACCCCGCGGAGGGCGACAACTGGATCCCGTTGCGGGGGATCTGGCGCGCGCCGTTCGCCGCGGCGGACCGGTGGGCGGAGCTGGTCGAGGCCAGCGACGCCATCGAGGACCGCACCGGCATCGCAGAACGTGACAAACCCGCCGTCGCGCTGTCCCGCACCCCGGCCGGGGTACCCGCCTCGGACCTCGACGCCGCGCAGCGCGAGCAGCTGCGCGCCCTGCTCGCCACCTACCTGCGCCGGGTCCCGGACGCGCTGTCCCCGATCACCCGCTACGACGACGACGCCGCCCTGGACCGGGTGCACCTGGCCTGGGCGGGGTCGCTGCGTCCCGGCGAGCCGCACTACTACCGACTGCAGGGCCCGCGGCTGCTGCTGGAGTGGGACAACACCCAGCGCGACGCCAACCACGCCCACTCGGTGTGGCGCGACCCGTCGGCGGACTTCGGGCTCGACGTCCTCGGCGCACACCGGGCCGCCCGGCACCTGAGCTGACCGGCGCACCCCCGCCCGTCAGTTCACCCCGCCCGTCAGCCCACCGGGGCGGGGGAGCGGCGGGCGAACGCCGGGGCCCGCTCCGGCCGGAACCCCACCCCGACCAGGTAGGCCGGGACGATCTGCAGGATCGGGAACCGGCGCACCAGACGCAGCAGCGGTGCCGGCGGGCCGTCGAGCTCACCGCGCAGCGACGGCCCGGCGATGTTCGCGTGCATGGCCCGCTGCAGGCCCTGGACCAGCATCGTCGGCAGGAGCCTGCGGTTGCGGACGCGGGCGGCGGCGTCGGCGGGGACCGGGGTGCCCGCCGCGAGCCGAGGGGCCAGCAGCGTCGCGGTGGCGACGGCGTCCTGGATCGCCAGGTTGATCCCGACGCCGCCGATCGGTGACATCGCGTGCGCGGCGTCGCCGATGCAGAGCAGCCCGTCGACGTTCCACCGGCGCAGCCGGTTCAGCTGCACGTCGAGGTGCTTCACGTCGTCGATGGAGGTGATCGCGCCGACCCGGTCGGCGAACTCCGGCATGAGCTCGGCGACGTCGGCGCGGAACGCCTCGACGCCGGTGGCGCGCAGCTGCGCGTCGCCGCCCTTCGGCGCCAGGTAGCCGATCTGGAAGTAGCCCTCCCGCGGGATGACGACGGCGAACCGGCCCTTCCCGATCCGCGGCACCAGGGTGGCGGTGTCCTCGTCGGCGTGGCGCGGCAGCCGGAACCACCAGGTGTCGAACGGGACATCGAACTCGGTCAGCGGGAGCCCGGACTCGTCGCGCAGCAGCGAGTGCCTGCCGTCGCAGGCCACCGTCAGGTCCGCGCGGATCTCCCCGGTGACCTGCTCGCCGTCCGGGCCGGTCGTCGTGGCGTAGCGGATCCCGGCGACCCGGCCGTCCTCGCGGACCAGGCCGGTGGCGCGGGTGTCCATCCGCAGGTGGAACGACGGCTCGGCGCGTCCGGCGTCGGCGAGCAGGTCGAGCAGGTCCCACTGCGGCACGAGCGCGACGTAGGGGTGCCGGACGCCGACCCGGGCCAGCAGGTCGAAGTTGCCCATGCGCTGCGCCCCGCCGCGCTCGTCGGGCAGGACGACCTCGGTGACCCGGCTCTGCGGCAGGGCGGCGAAGCGCTCGCCGAGGCCCAGGTCGTCGAGCAGGTCGAGGGTGGTCGGGTGCACGGTGTCGCCGCGGAAGTCCCGCAGGAAGTCGCCGTGCTTCTCCAGGACCGTCACCTCGACTCCGGCGCGGGCCAGGAGCAGCCCGAGCATCATCCCCGCCGGTCCGCCCCCGACCACGCAGCACGTCGTGCGCTCGGGTGCCGTGTGCCCGTGCGTCGCCTGCTCGGTTGTCGCCTGCTCCGACATGGTTCCTCCCAAATTTCAACGAGCGTTGAATAAGGCCGAGTATGCGCGCCCCCGGCGGGTCGCGCAACGGTGGGAGCGACCGCGGGAACGCAGAGCATGTGTAGAATCGATCGCTCGATCGGTCAGGTCGATGAGGCCTGCCGGGAGACGTCGTGAGACGTACCGTGAGTTGTCGTGAGACCCGTCGTCAGGAGGGCCCTGCCCCGTGGCCGTGAGCACCAACGCCCCCGCATCGCCCGGTGAGGGCCGGGGGCCGACCGCACGCCGGATCGTCCTCGGCGCCCACCTGCGGCGGCTGCGCGAACGGGCCGGGGTGACACGGTCGGACGCGGCCTACAGCATCCGCGGGTCGGACTCCAAGATGAGCCGGCTCGAGGCAGGCAAGGTCGGGTTCAAGCCACGCGACGTCGCCGACCTGCTCACCCTCTACGGCGTCGGCGAGGGCCCCGAGCGCGACGAGGCCGTCGCGATGGCCGCGGAGAGCAACGAGACCGGCTGGTGGGCGCGCTACCACGACGTCGTCCCGGCCTGGTTCGAGGACTTCGTCGGCCTGGAGGCCGCGGCGTCGCGGATCTCGTCCTACGAGCTGCTGTTCGTGCCCGGTCTGCTGCAGACCGAGGAGTACGCCCGCGTGATCGTCAGCGGCGGGCGGCCGGAGCAGGTGCCCGCCACCGAGCGCGACGCCGTGGAGAAGCGCCTCGAGGTCCGGCTGCGCCGTCAGCGCGTCCTGCACCGCCCGGACGCCCCGACCTTCCGGACGGTGATCGACGAGTCGGTGCTGCACCGCCGGGTCGGCGGCTCGCGGGTGTTCGACGCCCAGATCGAGCACCTGCTGGAGATGGCGGAGCTGCCGAACGTCGTCGTCCAGATCCTGCCCTGGGACCGGTCCGGCTACGCCGCCGAGCGCGTGTTCAGCATCCTGCGCTTCGCCGAGCAGGAGCTGCCCGACCTGGTCTACCTGGAGGAGCTGGGCGGGTCGAGCTACGCCGACAAGCACGCCGAGGTGCAACGCTACGGCCGTGCCATGGAGCTGCTCGCCGCCGACGCACTCACCCCGGACGCGACCGTCCGCCACCTCGCGACGCTGCGCGCCGACCGCTGACCCGGACAGCCGACCACTGACCCGGACAGGGCCCTCGTCGCAGGGCCGTCACCAGCGACGACGTTCGACCGGTCGTCGTGCGTCAGGGTGTCGCCCGTCGCTGAACGGCGACCGCCTGGCGCGGCCGCACCCCGATCCGGTCGCGCCGCGTGCACAGATCGCTACCGTCATCCGCAACGGACGATGCATGTGCATGTGAGGTGAGTGGGAATGACTTCCATCCCGACCGGCCCCGCCGAGATCGACGCGCTGGAGTGGCGCAAGAGCGTGCGCAGCGGCTACGAGGGCAACTGCGTCGAGCTGGCCGTCACCGGCCCGGCCGTGGCGCTGCGCAACTCGCGCGACCCGCACGGCACCGTCCTGGCGTTCCCCGCCGCCGATGTCGCCGCGCTGCTCACCGCCGTCCGCAACGGCGAGCTCGACGACCTGGCCTGAGCGCCGGCCCCCAGTCCTCCCGCGGGCGGTCGGAGCGCCCCGGCCGCCCGCGGTGAGCCCAGTGCTGCGGCGAGCCCGGTGATCCTGCGCTCGTGGTGCCCGCACCGCGAGCCCGGCCAAGATCGTCCGTAGTAGGAAGGGGTATGTGAACCCGGCCGAGCAGGCCCCGTCGTACCGCGGGGCGAGCGAGCACTACCTGTCCCCGTCCCGGCGCGATCCGGTCAAGGTGCTCTCCGAGGAACCGGTGACCCGTCGCGTGCTCACCGAGGCTCTCGCGGCGCTGGCCCTCCCGGACGACCGGCCGGTGGACGTGCTCGACATCGGCTCGGGCACCGCCGACGGGTTCTCGCTGCTCACCCGCGCCGCCGACGGTGACCCCGCGGTCGTCGAGGAGGCGCGGCTGCACTACGTCGGCCTCGACGTCGACCCGGAGATGGTCGAGACCGCCGGGGAGCAGGTGCGGTCGCCGTCGGCTTCGTTCGTGCACGGCGACGTCCGCTCCGGAATCCCCGGCGGCGCGTTCGACCTGTACCTGTCCTGCGGCGTCCCGTACTCGCACCTGACCCGCGACGAGCTCGTCGGCGCCCTGCGCAGCGTGCTCACCGCGGTCGCCGGGCGCGGCAGGCGGGCCGCCGTGGTCGTCGACGTCCTCGGCCGCTACTCGGTGGAGTGGCAGCCGAACTGGCACCTCGACCGCTGGGACTACGCGATGAGCTTCTTCGCCGGCGGCGGATCCGGGATCTCCGAGCCGATGACCTTCTATGACGCCCCGGCCCTGACCTCCGTGCTCGACGAGGCCATGGCCGGGACCGGCGCGACGGTCGTCTCCCGCACCGCGGTCGACCGGTCGGTGCTGGTCGGGCGGCACACCGCGACCGGCACCTTCAACCCGGGCGTCCCGCGGTTCCGGACCCTGGTGAACGACCTGCTCCGCGACCCCGCCTCGGTCGACCCCGCCGACCTGCGGTTCACCCCCGCCACCGGCGGGGCCCCGCGTGACGTCCTGGACTGGCTGGCCGGGTTCGCCGCCCGCTGGAACGCCGCGCTGCAGCCCTACACCGGAGCCGGCCCGCTCGACCGCGACGCCGCGGCCCGGCTCGCCCACGCGCTGCTCGGTCTGGAGCGCGCGGGCGGGCCGGGCCTGGGCGTCGGGCACTCGTTCACCACGACGCTGGTCGTGGACCCCGCCTGAGCCGGGTTCGGCTCCCGGTCAGCTCTCGGTCAGCGGCGGGAACTCCGCACCCTGCTGCTCGCCCTGCTCGAACATCTCCGCGGCCGGGCCGACGATCAGCGGGTCCGGCGGCGTCGCGATCGCCGGGTCCTTGCCGGGGTACTCGAACAGCGACAACACGTAGCGCATCGCGTTGAGCCGGGCGCGCTTCTTGTCGTTGGACTTGATCACCGTCCAGGGCGCGTCCTTGGTGTCGGTGTAGAAGAACATCGCCTCCTTGGCCTCGGTGTAGGCCTCCCACTTGTCCAGTGAGGCGATGTCCATCGGGGAGAGCTTCCACTGCCGCACTGGGTCGACCTGGCGGATCAGGAAGCGGGTGCGCTGCTCGTCGCGCGAGACGGAGAACCACAGCTTGACCAGGGTCGTCCCGGACCGGACGAGCATCCGCTCCAGCTCCGGGGTGGAGCGCAGGAACTCCATGTAGCTGCGCGGGTCGGTGAAGCCCATGACCCGCTCGACGCCGGCGCGGTTGTACCAGGACCGGTCGAACAGCACGATCTCCCCGGCGGAGGGCAGGTGCCCGATGTAGCGCTGGTAGTACCACTGGCCTGCCTCGCGCTCGGTCGGCTTCTCCAGCGCGACGACGCGGCAGCCGCGCGGGTTCAGGTGCTCGGTGAAGCGCTTGATCGTGCCGCCCTTGCCTGCGGCGTCGCGGCCCTCGAACAGCACGACGATCCGCTTCCCGGTCTCCTTCACCCAGTTCTGCAGCTTCAGCAGCTCGATCTGCAGGAGCCGCTTCTCGGTCTCGTACTCCGAGCGGCTGAGCCGGGTGTCGTACGGGTAGCCCTCGCGCCAGGTGTCGACCGGGTTGCCGTGCGGCCCGACGAGCTGCGGGTCGTCGTCGCCCTCGTCGTCGACGTGGTACTCGGTGGTGTCGACCTCCTCGGGGTGCGGCAGGTCCGGGCCGTCGGCGGAGACCGGGTTGCCCGCGGCGGGGGGCGCCCCGGCGCCCGGCTTCCCGGCGGCCTTCGTCCCGGATCCCGGCTTCGCGGCGTCCGGCTTCGCAGAGCCCGGCTTCGCGGTGTCGGCCTTCCCGGCGCCCGGCTTGCCGGTGGCGGCGGTCGTGGCCGCGGCGGCCGAGGCCCCGGTGGTGGCCGAGCCGGTGGCCGGAGCGGCATCGGAGGCGGTGCCGGCAGGGGTCGGGCCGTCGGCGGAGGCGGAGTCGGCGGTCGTGTCGGAGGAGGTGTCGTCCACGGCGGACCAACCTGCGCCGTGCGGGTGACCGCAGCCCGTCGCACACATGACGTACGGGTGACGAGCGGGCAGCGGCTCGGCGCCGCCGGGAGCGGGTTCGCCCTGGTCGCCCGGAGTTCGGGAAGGCGTCACCGTGTCGTCGTGCATCGGTGTCGCGGCGATACGGCTGTGCCGCACGGACGAGCGGGCGGCCACACGGACGAGCGGGCGACAAGCCGTGGTCGTCGTGGCACGCTGCGTCGATGGCCAGGTACTACGACGTGCATCCGGAGAACCCCCAGCCGCGCAGCATCGGTCAGGTCGTGGACGTGGTCCGCGACGGCGGCCTGATCGCCTACCCGACGGACTCCTGCTTCGCGCTCGGCTGCTCGCTGGGCAACAAGGACGGTCTCGAGCGGATCCGGCAGATCCGCAAGCTCGACGACAAGCACCACTTCACCCTGGTCTGTGCCGACTTCGCCCAGCTCGGGCAGTTCGTGCAGATCTCCAACGCGGTGTTCCGCGCGGTGAAGGCCTCCACGCCGGGCAGCTACACGTTCATCCTCCCGGCGACCAAGGAGGTGCCGCGCCGGCTGCTGCACCCGAAGAAGAAGACCGTCGGCGTGCGCATCCCCGACCACGCGACCACCCAGGCGCTGCTGGCGCAGCTGGGGGAGCCGCTGCTGTCCTCGACGCTGTTGCTGCCCGGGCACGACGAGCCGATGACCCAGGGCTGGGACATCAAGGAGGAGCTCGACAACCAGGTCGAGGCCGTCATCGACTCCGGGGACTGCGGCACCGAGCCGACGACGGTGGTGGACCTGTCCACCGACGAGCCGGAGATCGTCCGGGTCGGTGCGGGTGATCCGTCCCGGTTCGAGGAGTAGCGCCCCGCCCGGGGAGTTCACGAACCTGCTCCGAGCGACGCCGGGAGCCCACCGCCCACCGCATCCGGGCAGGCGGGCGGCGTTGCGGCAGGTAGTGTTCGCCCCGTCCATGCCCGGTCCCGACGGGGGATCGGGGTACCTGCCGTTCGGAGGACGATCGCGTGGCGCGAGACGACCCGCCGTACAGCCCGGAGCAGGGTCCCGGTGCGGACCGACGGCCCGGGCCCGGGGACGCCCCGCCCGGTGACGCCGTGCTGGCCGCCCTCGCGCGCCGTCTGCGGGCCCGGTCGGAGCGCCAGCAGCTGCTGACCGAGCGTCTGCGCAGCGGTGAGCTGCGCCCCGGTGCACTGGCCGACCTCGCCGAGCTGGCCGCGGCCGCACGCCGCGGCGCCCGCGACGGCGACCACCTGCTCGTGCTCTCCGGTGCCGGTCCGGACCGCAGGCCCGGGCCGCCGCACGCGACCTCGCTCGGCCAGGTGCTGACGACGGTCGTCGCGGCCAGCGAGGCCGCCTCGCGCACCGTCGTGCTGCCGACACCGAGCGTGACCCTGGAGACCCGCGCCGAGCCGGTCGTCGAGCAGATCCTCGCCGAGCTGCTGGCGCACGCCGGGGGCGTGACCCCGCCCGGCGAGCGGATCGAGCTGCACACCCGCTGGAGCCCGGACGGCGGCGTCGTCGTCGAGCTGCAGTGCGCCCAGCCCCCGCGCCACCAGACCCCGCTCGACGACCTCGACCGTGCGCTGTCCACCGCGCAGCCCAACGGGCCCGTGGCGCCGCAGGAGATCGGGCTGCACGTCGCGGCCCGGCTGGCGCGGTCGATCGGCGCGACGCTCGGCGTCCGCGGCCCGGCCGGGAGCACCGAGGGCGCCGCGGTGGCCGTGCTGCACCTGCCGCCCGCGGTCGTCGGCGGCGGGCAGCAGCGGGCCGAGCCGCGCCCGGAGACCCCGGCCGGGGCCCGGCCCGTCGTCGAGGACGGCGACACCGGTGACAGCCCGTGGCCGCCGCCGCGCCCGTCGGCGCGGTCGTTCGAGAGCCCTGCCGCGCAGCCGGGGCCGCGACCCGGTGGTGATCTGCCGCGCCGTACGCCGGGGCCGAACCGGCGGCAGCAGCCGTTCGGAGCGCCTGCCGACGCGGCGTCGTTCACCGCGGCCCCGTTCGGTGCGCCGGGGGACTCCTCGCCGTCGCCGTTCGACACGGGGCCTGCGGCGTACGACGCCGGCCCGCCGGGCGACAGCGGGACGTTCGAGAGTGGACAACCGCTCGACAGCGGACGGCGGTTCGACAGCGGGACGTCGCCGTTCGACAGCGGGGCGTCCGGGAGCGGGTCGGCCCCGTTCGACAGCCCCGCCCAGTTCGACGGTCCCGCCCAGGAGAACCCGCCGCGGCCCGGGTGGTCGGCCTCGGCCGCCGCGCCGTTCGACGGGCCGCCCCCCGGCCAGGCGAACCGGCCGTTCCCGTCGCCGGCGCAGCGTCCGCCGTCGCGTCCGCCCCAGCCGGCGCCGTCTGCGGAGTCGTCTCCGGGTGCCCCGGAGACGGAGGCGGAGCGTGAGCCCGGCACCCGCGGGACGGAGGCGCCGGGTGACCCGCTGACCGAGGCGCTACCGGTGAGCAGCGGCCCCGACCGCGACACCGACCGCGACACCGGGAGCCGGGACGCCCCGCCGGCCCACGACCAGCAGATCCCGGGCCGGCAGAACCCGGAACAGCACAGCCCGGACGCCCTGTTCGGCCCGTTCGACTCGGAGGTCCCCGTGCCCGTCGGCGACGACGACCTGGAGAGCACACCGATCTTCGCGTCGGTCGCCTCGGCGTGGTTCCGCGAGCCCTCGTCCGTCCCGACGACCGCGCTGCCGGTCGGCGCGGACGGCACGCCGGAGCCGGAGAACTGGCGCACCGCCGGCGACGCCGAGTTCGATGCGGCCCGGATCCGCGCCGACCGCGTCGTCGACCTCCCGACGACCGCGCAGGGCCTGCCGCAGCGCCAGCCCGGCCGGCAGATGGTGCCGCCGTCGTGGCGCGACACCCCGAACGGCTCGGTCCCGCAGGGCTCCCGCGAGCGCCAGCCCGACCGCGTCCGGACCCGGCTGTCCAGCTACCAGCGGGGCCTGCGCGAGGGACGGCACCGCGCCGCCGACGACGACGGCGGGCAGACCGACCCGATGACCATGAACGGCACCCCGGGCACCGGGGCCCGGCACGGCGCCGACGACCAGCCGGACCGCGACGCCGGCTGAGCCGGGCCGTCCTGTCCGGACCGCCCTGTCCCGACTGCACGCGCCGACCTGCGGGACTCAGCGGCGCGGACTCAGACCCCGGCGGCCCAGCCGCCGGGGTCGTCCCATGCCTGCAGGGCACGCCTGCTGGTGAAGCTCCGGCGTTCACCGGTGACCGGGTCGTCGAACTCCAGACGGCGTGACAGCAGCTGCAGCGGGCGGGTGACGTCGCCGTCGGCCCGGTCCCGGACCTGCGGGTAGACGTCGTCGCCGAGGATCGGGACGCCGAGCGAGGCCAGGTGCACCCGCAGCTGGTGGGTGCGCCCGGTCCGCGGGTGCAGCCGGTAGTAGCCGGTGCCGGCGGAGTGCCCGGTACCGCTGCGGTGCTCGGTGCCGCTGCGGTAGCCGGTGCCGCTGCGGTAGTCGGTGAGCTCGACCCGGGTCTCGGCGTTCGGCTCGCCAGGCTCGGTGAGTGCCTGCAGGGTCCCGGGCCGCTTCACGATCCGCGACGTCACCGTGCGCGGCAGCTCCAGCGCCGGGTCGTACGGCGCGACCGCCTCGTAGGTCTTGTCGACGCGGCCGGTCGCGAACAGCGTCTGGTACGCCCCGCGCAGCTCCGGGCGCACGACGAGCAGCAGCACCCCGGCGGTCGGGCGGTCCAGGCGGTGCGCGGGGGACAGCTCCGGCAGGCCCAGCTCGTGGCGCAGCCGGACCAGCACCGTCTGCCGGACGTGGCTGCCGCGCGGGATCGTCGCGAGGAAGTGCGGCTTGTCGACCACGACCACGTCGTCGTCGCGGTGCAGGACGTCCAGGGTGCCGGGGACCTCGGCCTCGTCGGGGACGTCGCGGTGCAGCCACAGCGTCGTCGACGGCGTGAACGGAGAGGCCGCGCTCAACGGCCCGTCGAGGGTGACGATCTCCCCGGCGGCGAGCATCGCGTCGAGCCGGTCCGGGTCGACACCGGGGATCCGGTCGAGCAGATGCGCCCGCATCGTCGGCCAGGCACCGTCGGCGGGGGTGCGCAGCCGGGCCGGGTCCAGGCCGTCGCGCGGGGCGAGCGGGGACACCTCGCGGCGCGATGCGCGGCGCCGGCGGCCGGAGCGGGACCTCATCGCGGGCCAGCCTACGATGACCCCCGTGAGCTGGGCGTCCTACGGTGCATACCTCCTGATCGTCGTGGGCCTGGTGCTGATGCCCGGGCCCGACACCTTCGTGCTGATGCGGTCCTCGCTCGCCGGTGGCCGCCGGTCCGGGCTGCTCACCGCGACCGGGGTGTTCGGGGGCAACGTGCTGCAGGGCTCGGCCGCCGCGTTCGGGCTGGGGGTGCTGATCGCCCAGTCGCACACCGCCTTCACCGCGATCCGCTGGGCCGGTGTCTGCTACCTGTGCGTGCTCGGGGTGCAGGCGCTGCGCGCCGCCCGCCGCGGCGACTACGGCACGGTCGGTGAGGCAGGGCCGCGGCTGCGCCCGTCGCGGGCACTGCTCACCGGGCTCCTGTCGAACGTCACCAACCCGAAGATCCTGGTCATGTACCTGTCGGTGCTGCCGCAGTTCCTCGTCCCCGGCGTCACGACGACCGCGGACGCGCTGCTGCTCGCGCTCACCGTCGCGGTCCTCGGCGGGATCTGGCAGACCGGGATGGTGTTCGTCGTGCACCGGGCCCGCACCTGGTTGTCCCGGCGCCGCGTCCGGCGGGCCACCGACGCCGTCGCCGGGGTCGCGCTGCTGGGCTTCGGCGGCGCGCTGGCCGCGAGCTGAGGGGTGGGCGGCGTGACCGGCGACCTGCCCCTGGCCGGGGTGCGTGTGCTCGAGCTCGGCAACTACATCGCGGCGCCCACCGCGGGCCGGCTGCTCGCCGACTTCGGCGCCGACGTGATCAAGGTGGAGCGGCCGCGCACCGGCGACGAGGTCCGCAACTGGCGGCTCTACGCCGGTGACACCTCGATGCTCTACCGCGTCCTGAACCGCAACAAGCGTTCGATCACCCTGGACCTGCGCTCCGCCGCGGGCCGCCGTGCCGTGCTGGATCTGGTGCGCCGCAGCGACGTCGTGCTGGAGAACTTCCGGCCCGGCACGCTGGAGAAGTGGGGACTCGGCCCGGCCGAGCTCGACGCCGCCAACCCCGACGTCGTGCTGGTGCGGATCTCGGCGTTCGGCCAGACCGGCCCGCTGGCCGCCCGGCCGGGGTTCGCCGCCGTCGCCGAGGCGATGGGCGGGCTCCGCGCGCTCGTCGGGGAGGCCGACCGGCCGCCGTCGCGCACGGGGGTGTCGATCGGGGACTCGATCGCCGGGCTCTACGGCGCGTTCTCCGCGGTCATGGGCCTCTACCAGCGGGAGGCGTCGCCCGGGCGGCCGCCGCTGAACCGGCGCTCGATGGACATCGCGCTCAACGAGGCGGTGTTCTCGATGATGGAGTCGCTGGTGCCCGACCACACCGCCTACGGCGTGGAGCGGCACCGCGTCGGCGGCCGGATGGAGGGCATCGCCCCGTCGAACGCCTACCCGTGCGCCGACGGCGGCAGCGTCGTGATCGCCGGGAACGGAGACTCGATCTACGGCCGGCTCATGGCCGTCATCGGGCGTCCGGACCTCGGCGAGGACCCGTCGCTGGCGTCGAACGCGGGCCGGTGGGCGCGCCGCGACGAGCTCGACGACGCGATCGGGGCGTGGACGGCGTCGCTGCCGCGGGCGACCGTGCTCGACCGGCTGGAGGAGGCGGGGGTGCCGGCCGGGCCGATCCACACCGCCGCCGACATCGTCGCCGACGAGCAATTCGCCGCCCGGGACATGGTGCAGTTCTTCGACGTCGACACCGGCGGGCCGGCGCCCGCCCGCGTCGGGTTCCCCGGCGTCGTCCCGGTGCTCGACGGCGCCTCGGTGCCGGTCCGCCACGTCGGCCCGGACCTGGGCGCCGACACCGCCGATGTCCTCGGCGGGCTGCTCGGCTACACCGGTGACGAGGTCGCGGCCGCGGCGGGGGAGCTCAGCTGACCCGGTCGAGGTGGTGCTCGGCCGCGGCGCGGTAGCGCTCCCAGCCTGCCGGGTCCGGGTCGGCCTCGTAGCGGGCCGGTGCGGTCCCGGTGGCCCAGCACGGCGGGGTGTCGCCGCCGCGCAGCGCCCACGCGGCCTGGCGGGCGGCGCCGTCGGCCACGTACTCGCCGGGGACGGGCACCGTGACCGGCACCCCGAACACCTGCGCGGCGATGCGGCACACCGCCTCCGAGCGGGCGGCCCCGCCGACGAGCGTCACCCCGGACACCGCGACGCCCTGCTCGCGCAGCGCCTCCAGCCCGACCCGCTGCGCGTAGAGCATGCCCTCGACGGCGGCCCGGGCCAGGTTCTCCCGGGTCCCGGACGCGAGCGTCCAGCCGTGCATCGACCCGGTCGCGTCGGGCAGGTTCGGTGTCCGCTCACCCTCCAGGTACGGGACGACGACGAGCCCGCCCGCGCCCGGTTCGGCGGCCAGCGCGAGCCGGCCCAGCTCCTCGTGGTCGACGCCGAGCAGGGTGCGGGTCGCGTCCAGCACCCGGGACGCGTTGAGCGTGCACACCAGCGGCAGGTAGGCGCCGGTCGCGTCGGAGAACCCGGCGACGATCCCGGACGGGTCCTGCGCGCGCGTCCCGGCGCGGGCGAACACGGTGCCCGAGGTGCCCAGGGAGACGACGACGTCGTCCCCGGCGCCGACGCCCAGCCCGGCCGCGGCGTTGTCCCCGGCCCCGGCGCCCAGCAGCACGCCGTCCGGGCCCTCGACCGACCCGGCCGGGTCGAGCACCGTGGGCAGCGCGGGGGACCGGCCGAAGCCGCGTTCGAGCAGGTCACGGCGGTAGCCGACGCCGTCGAAGTAGCCGGTGCCCGACGCGTCGGAGCGGTCGGTGACCAGGTCGGCGAGGTCACCGGTGCCGCGCAGCCGCCAGGTCAGCCAGTCGTGCGGCAGGCAGACCGCGGCCGTGCGGTCGGCGTTGCCGGGCTCGTGCGTGGCGAGCCAGCGCAGCTTCGCCAGCGTCACCGAGGCGACCGGGACGACGCCGGTCGCCTCCGCCCAGCCCTGCGCACCCAGCTCGTCGACGAGCTCGCGGGCGGCGCCGGCGGAGCGGGTGTCGTTCCACAGCAGCGCGTCGCGGACGACGGCGCCGGACTCGTCGAGGCAGACCATGCCGTGCTGCTGGCCGCCGACCGAGAGCGCCTCGACGCCGTCGAGACCGCCGGCGTCGTCGAGGGCCGACCGCAGGGCGTCCCACCAGCGGGCCGGGTCGACCTCGGTGCCGTCGGGATGCGACGCCCGCCCGGAGCGGACGAGCTCGCCGCTGTCGGCGTCCCGCACGACGATCTTGCAGGACTGCGTGGAGGAGTCGACGCCGAGCACCAGTGCCATGGGGACACCCTGCCATCCCGGTCCGTTCGCGGGCCCGGGTCGCGACCGGCTCAGCGTGGCGACAGCCGGACCGGGATGCCACCGACCGGGACGGGAAGCGACGTGTTGTCCCAGCGCAGCCGGTATCCCGGTGCGACACTCCAGCGGTACCGGCGCAGCATCTCGTGCAGGATCGCGGTCACCTCCAGCGTGCCGAAGTGCAGCCCGATGCACTTGTGCACGCCACCGCCGAACGGCACCCACGCGTCCTTGTCGGTGCGGTCCTCGCGCCGGGCCGGGCCGAACCGGTCGGGGTCGAACCGTTCCGGGTCGCTCCAGCAGCCGGGGTCGTAGTGGTTCACCGCCTGCGCGACGACGACCCGCGTGCCGCCCGGGACGTGGTGCCCGGCGACGGTGGTGTCGCGCACCGCGGTCCGCATCACGACCGGCACCGGCGCGTCCATCCGCAGCGCCTCCCGGACCACCAGGTCCAGCGAGGTCAGCCCGCGCAGATCGGCCACGGTCGGGGCACGGTCACCGATCCGCGCGGCCAGCGCGTCGGACTCGGCGCGGCAGCGCTCCTGCCACTGCGGGTGGCGGGCCAGGTGGTACGCCGACGCGGCCGCGGTCGTCGTCGACGTGTCGTGCGCGGCCATCATCAGGAAGATCATGTGGTTGACGACGTCGTCGTCGGAGAACGCCTCGCCGTCGTCGGTGCGGGCCTGGCACAGCGCGGAGAACAGGTCGGTGCCGTCCCCGGTGCGCCTGGCGTCCAGGTTGGAGCGGAACCATCGCTCCAGCACGGCGCGCCCGCGCAGCCCGCGCCGCCAGCGGGTGCCGGGCAGGTCGTGGCGGACGAAGGAGTTCGCGGCGCGCACGCAGTCGACGAACGCCCGGTTCACGGTGTCCGCCTCCGGGCCGCTGCGCGCCCACATGAACACCTGCTGGGCGACGTCCAGGGTGAGCCGCTTCAGCGCCGGGTAGAGCCGCAGCTCCCGCGGCCAGCCCGGCAGGACCTCGCGGACGACGGGGACGGTCGCGGCGACGTAGCTCTCGATCCGCGGCGCGGTGAACGCCTCCTGCATGATCCGCCGGTGCGCGCGGTGCTCGTCGAAGTCGAGCAGCATCAGGCCGCGGTGGAAGAACGCGTCGACCGTGGCCCGCCAGCCCTCCTGGGAGAACGCCTTGTCCCGGTTGGTGAGCACCTCCCGGGTCGCGGCCGGCCCGGTGACGACGACCGCGCGGCCGGCGGGGGAGCGCATCCACCAGACCGGCCCGAGATCGCGGGTGCGGGCGCGGGTGAAGCGGTGCCCGAACCGGACGTAGGACAGGGCGTGCCCGAGCAGCGGGAGACCGTCGTCGCCGGGGATCGGGCGGAGCCCGTCGGGTGCCGCGCCGAACGTGTGCGGACGTCGCGGCCCCAGGGTGAGCAGTGCGTCGTCGACGCGGTCCGGTGCGGGCAGGGTGAGCACCGACGACCAGCGCTCGCGGGCGTGCTGCACCAGGCTCACGGAGGCTCCTCGGGTCGACGACGGCGTCGCTGCCGACCGTAGATCACCTGCGGTTCCGCGGACAGGTGATAGCCGGGTCTCGTTTCCAGGTGTTCGCGGGGGCGAGCTGGTTCGGAGCGGGCGGCGCCGACGCCCCGACGCCCCGGCGTCCCGGCGTCCCGGCGCCCCGGCGTCGGCGGAGACAGGGCCACACCCGCGCGATACCTCACCGACTGAGACATCGACACCGACTGATACATCGACCGGAACGTCTCAGCCGGTGAGGTATTCGCCGACCCCGCCCGCAGGGCCCGTCGGGTTCCTGCCGCCGGCCTCCGGTTCCGGAGCTCCCGCAGCACGCGGCCCGGCCCGGCTCACCAGCTCCCGTCGACCACCAGCACGTGCAGCGTCCGCGGCCCGTGCACGCCCTCGACCCGGTCCAGCTCGATGTCGCTGGTCGCGCTCGGCCCGCTGATCCACGTGCCCGGGCGGGCAGGGTCGAGTGCGGTGACCGCGTCCGGGACGCCCGGCACGACCTGGTCGGTGCGCACCACGCACACGTGCAGGTCCGGGACCAGGGTGGCCGCGCGTCGTCCCTGGCCGGGGCCGTGGTCGAGCACGATCGTGCCGGTCTCGGCGATGCCCAGCGCCGCCGTCGACAGCACGCCGTCGCAGCGGTCCAGCTCTGTGACCCCGACGTCCGGGCCGTCGCGGACGACCTCGACACCGGCGGGCACCAGCGCGTCCGGGAAACCCGGCGGCACCAGGATCCGCAGCGGGCCCGACCCGGCGAGCGGGGTCCGGCCCGCCAGTGCGCCCTCCACGTGCGCCGCCGCGTCGGCACCGGCCACCTGCTCGACGACCGCGCGGTAGTCCGCGACCCGCTCGGCGAACAGTGCCACGACCTCGGCGTGCGGCCGCTGCGGCGGAACGGGCCGTACGACCGGGATGTCCGACACCGGCTCGCCTGCCGGGACGTCGGCCAACGCCCGCCGGGCGCGGCCCAGGATCTCCTCGCGCGCGCTCACGAGCGCTCCTCGGTATCGATGCTCCGGCTCCGACCGCCGTCGGTCTCCGCCCACCACTCCCGGAACGACTGCTCCGCCGGGACCGGTACGTCGCGCGAGTCCGCCCAGGCCGCGGCCGGGCCGGGCAGCGCGCCCAGCACGTCCCGGCCGCCGGGGGCGTGCCGCGCGAAGCGCGACGCGACTCGCCCGGCGAGCCCGGCCACGCGTTCGGCCGCCCCGGTCCGCGACGCCGAGGACAACGCCCACGACGACGCCGTCATCGCCATGTCCTGCACCGACGGCACCCGCGACGCCGCCTTGTGCGCCTCCACCACCTCCGCGCGCAGATGTACCAGCACCTCGGGGATGTCGATCCGCACCGGGCACACCTCGAAGCACGCCCCGCACAGGCTCGACGCGTACGGCAGCGAGTCGGTCTGCGGGTCGGTGCCCACCCCGCGCAGCTGCGGGGTCAGGATCGCGCCGATCGGGCCCGGGTACACCGAGCCGTACGCGTGGCCGCCGGTGCGCTCGTAGACGGGGCACACGTTCAGGCAGGCCGAGCAGCGGATGCAGCGCAACGCCTGCCGCCCGGTCGGGTCGGCGAGCACGTCGGTGCGGCCGTTGTCCAGCAGCACCACGTGCACCTCCTGCGGCCCGTCGCCGGGCGTGACCCCGGTCCAGGTGGAGGTGTAGGGGTTCATCCGCTCGCCGGTCGACGAACGCGGCAGCAGCTGCAGCATCACGTCCAGGTCGGCGAACGTCGGCAGCACCTTCTCGATCCCGACGACCGAGACCAGCACCTCCGGCAGCGTCAGGCACATCCGCCCGTTGCCCTCGGACTCGACGACGGTGAGCGTCCCGGACTCGGCGACGGCGAAGTTGGCCCCGGACACCGCGACCTTCGCCCGCAGGAACTTCTCCCGCAGGTGCGCCCGCGCCGCGGCGGCCAGCATTGCCGGCTCGTCGGTGAGGTCGTCCGGGGCGCCGCGGCCCGCGCGGCCCATCTCGCGCAGGAAGATCTCCCGGATCTCCGCGCGGTTGCGGTGGATCGCCGGCACCAGGATGTGGCTGGGCAGGTCGTCGCCGAGCTGCACGATCAGCTCCGCCAGGTCGGTCTCCCAGGCGTGGATGCCCGCGGCCTCCAGCGCGTCGTTGAGCTCGATCTCCTGGGTGGCCATCGACTTGACCTTGACGACCTCGTCGGTGCCGTGCCCGCGGGCGATGCTGACGACGATCCGGTTGGCCTCCTCGGCGTCGCGCGCCCAGTGCACCGTCGCCCCGGCTGCGGTCAGGGACGCCTCCAGCTGCTCCAGGTAGTCCGGCAGGTGGCGCAGCACCCGGTTCTTGATCGCCTCACCGGCGAGGCGGAGCTGCTCCCAGTCGTCGACCTCGCCGACGACGCCGGCCCGCTTGGTCCGGATGGTGCCGGTCGCGTGCGCGAGGTTGCGGCGCAGCTGGGAGTCACCGAGCGCGGTGCGGGCCGCCGCCGGGAAGGACGGGGTGCCGAGGAACGTGCCGCTCATCGGGCCGCCTCCACGGTGCCGGCCGCGTCGCCGGTGATCGCGCTCCCTGTACTGCCGGTGATCGGGCTGCCGGGGCTTCCGGTGTCCGCTCCGCTGCCGGGGCTGCGCCGGTCGGCGGCCCGTTCGTCGCGGCCCTCGATCACCGGCTCGGTCTGCGCGAGGACCTCCGCCAGGTGCATCACCCGGATACCGGAGCGCTGCCGCGACAGCAGCCCGCCGACGTGCATCAGGCACGAGTTGTCCCCGGCGACGAGCACCTCCGCGCCGGTCCCGCGGACGTGGCGGGCCTTGTCGTTGCCCATCGCGATCGAGGTCTCGGCGTTCTTCACCGCGAACGTCCCGCCGAACCCGCAGCACTCGCTCGCGCCCGGGAGGTCGAGCAGGGTGAGCCCGCGGACGGCCCGCAGCAGCCGTGTCGGGCGGTCGCCGACGCCCAGCATCCGCAGCGAGTGGCAGGTCGGGTGGTAGGTGACCCGATGCGGGAAGTACGCACCGACGTCGGTCACGCCGAGCACGTCGACCAGGTACTCCGACAGCTCGTAGGTCGGCGGGGCCTCCTCGACGCCACGGACCAGCCCCGGGTCACCGGAGCGCCGCGCGACCAGCGAGTGCTGGTGACGCACCGAGCCCGCACACGACCCGGACGGCACGACGATCGCGTCGCACCCGGCGAACGCGTCGAGATGGTTGCGCACCAACGGGACCGCCTCGGCGGGGTAGCCGGTGTTGACCATCGGCTGGCCGCAGCAGGTCTGGCCGGGCGGGAACTCGACGTCGACCCCGAGCCGGCGCAGCAGCGTGACGACCGCGCGGCCGGTGTCGGGGAACAGGACGTCGTTGATGCACGTGACCATCAGGCCGACGCGGGTCATGGAGCCTCCGAGCAGTGCTGTGGTGGGCGGAGGGCGGGCGTTCCGACCACGGTAGCTGTCATGCTGCGGGCTCCGGGCGTGATCCGCGCGCGGGCGACGACGCCGGAAGGCCGGGGTATCCACTGTGTCCACCGTGTCCGACGAGGCCGTGTTCGCGGTGTCCGCGCGGCAGCGCCGGGTGTTCGCCGACCTGCTGGAGTCCCTCGACGACGTGCAGCTCGCGAGCCCGAGCCTGTGTACCGAGTGGGACGTCCGGACCGTCGCCGGGCACCTCGCATCGGCACTGACGACGACGATGCGGTCGTTCGTGGTCCTGCTCCTTCAGGCCCGCGGCAACCCGGACCGGGCGGTGGAGCGGGCCGCGCACCAGGCGGCCGCACGACCCGTCGCGGAGCTGGTGGCGACGCTGCGGAACCGGGCCGACAGCCGGTTCGCGCCGCCCGGGATCGGTGCGCGCGGTCCGATGACCGACGTCCTGGTGCACACCGCCGACGTCACCGTCCCGCTCGGGCTGCACTTCGACCCCGCGGCCGACGGCGTCCGGATCGCACTGGAGTTCGTCATCGGCCGGCGGCCGCCCGGGTTCACCACCAGGAGACGTGTTCACGGGCTGCGCTTCGTCGACGACGACACCGGGTTCGCCGCAGGCGAAGGGCCGCAGGTACGCGGCCGGGGGATCGACGTGTTGCTCGCTGCGTGCGGGCGCCCGGCGGTGCTGGGGCGGCTGGCCGGGGACGGCGTGCCGGTTCTCGCGACCCGGCTCACCGGCCGCTGACCCGTCGCCGGCGCGTTCGTGCCACGGGTGCCACGCCGGCACCGTGGAGCCTCAGCCCAGCGCGGCGCGGAAGGCGGCGAGGACGTCGTCGGAGAACAGCACGAACCGCACCTGCTCGACGGCGGTGTCGGCGTCGCGGACGGTCTCGACGGCGATCCGGGCGGCGTCGTCGAGCGGCCAGCCGTAGATCCCGGCGGAGACCGCGGGGAACGCGACGGTGCGGGCACCGATCTCGTCGGCGACGCGCAGCGACTCCCGGTAGGCGCTCGCGAGCAGCGCGGAGCGGTCCTCGGACGTCGCGTATACCGGGCCGACGGTGTGGATCACCCAGGTCGCCGGGAGGTCGCCCGCGGTGGTGGCGACGGCCTGCCCGGTCGGCAGCCCGTCCGGGCAGCGTTCGGCGCGGACCTTCTTGCAGGCGGCGAGGATCTCCGGGCCGCCGCGGCGGTGGATGGCGCCGTCGACCCCGCCGCCGCCCATCAGCGACGAGTTGGCCGCGTTGACCACGGCGTCCACGGTGGACTCGGTGATGTCTCCGCGCTCGGCGACGATCTCGGGGCTCATCGGCGTGCCTCCTCCCGCAGCCGTCCCAGCAGCGGGATGGCGGCGATCTTGTCCTCGGTCAGGGCGTCCCACACGATGCCGCCGTCCGGGCGGGCGCGGCGGTGCTCCCGGCAGTCGATCACGCGGTCGGGGGTGACGACCAGGTCGACGGGCGCGTCGTGCGCGGCCCACGGGATGTCCCCGGCGTCGCGCAGCTGCAGGTCGTGCACGGTGGTGACGACGAGCGTGTCGTCGGAGATCAGCCCGGCCTCCCGGGCCAGCGCGAACTCCAGGTCGGCGAACCCGCCGCCCTTCCCGAGCCGCGCGCCGTCGGCGCCGACCGCGACGCAGCCGGTGACGACCAGGTCCACCGGCTCCAGCTCGTCGACGGCGACCCGGCGGGCCGACCGCGTCGCGTTCTTGATCGACACGGCGAGCCGGGGCGGGTCGGCGAGGTGGTCCGGGTCGAGCAGGAAGAACGGGTCGTCCTCGGCCAGCTTCGGCACCGCCATGTAGACGGTCTTGCCGTCCTCGAGCGCGTAGCGGCGGACCGGCAGCTGCGCGGAGTCCGGGTTCGACTTGATCGTCCGCGCGGCCTGCCACTCGGGCAGCTCGCGCAGCCGCCGGGCGGCGGCCTCCGCGCCGACGAAGTTGGAGATCCGGTTGCGGGCCCCGGGAAACCGTGCCGCCTTCTGCTCGGTCAGCGCGCTCCACACCTCGTCGCGCAGGGCGGCCTTGCGGGACAGGACCTCGGGGTCGCCCCCGGCGTCGTGGTCGTGACGGCGGCTCATCCCGCGATCATCCCAGCGCCTCCGGGAGCCGGCGTTCCTGCGGGGTCAGTGCTCCCGAAGCGCCTGGATCAGCTCGTCCTTGCTCATGTCGGAGCGGCCGTCGATGCCGACCTTCTGCGCCTGCCGGTACAGCTCGTCGACGGTCATGTCCTCGTAGTCGCCGTGCTCACCGCCACGCTTCCCGACGGTGCTACGCCCCTCGGCGGCGGCCGCGTTGGCGATGCGTGCGGCCTTCTCCTTGGAGTTGCCCTCCTCGCGGAGGCGCTCGTACATCTCGTCGTCCTTGATGCTGTCGGCCATGCGCGGGGGCTACCCGGCGACCAGGGACTCCAACCTGTCGAGCAGCGGCAGCTGGCCCTTCACGATCTTCTCCCGCGCTGTGGGCAGGTCGAACCACTGCGCCTTGTCGATCTCGGGGAAGCGGACGGTGCGCCCGGAGCGGGGCGGCCACTCCATCTCGACCCAGCTGCCGTCGTCGGGGCGGTGCTCGACGGCGTCGGCACCGGTGAAGCCGCTGCCGTCGAGTGCGAACGCGGTGACGGTCTTGCGGGACTGGCGGACCGCGCCGAGCTCGACCGCCTCGCCGTCGGGGGCGGGCAGGCCGATCTCCTCGGCGAACTCGCGGCGGGCGGCGTCGAGCGGGGTCTCGTCGGGGCCGTGCTCGCCCTTCGGGACCGACCAGGCGGCGGCGTCCTTGCGGGCCCAGAACGGTCCGCCCATGTGGCCGAGCAGCACCTCGAGTGCCTCGCCGTGGCCGCGGTACAGCAGAAGTCCGGCGCTGGTGACGGTGGGCACGGGGACCTCCGGGGGCTCGGGTTCAGGTGGGACGGTCGATCCGCAGCACGCCCGGTTGGTCGCGACGACCGGCACGATGATCGCAGGCGCGTCCGGGTAGCGGGCCCAGGTGCCGTCGACGACGGCGCGCAGGATCCGGGCATGCTGGACCCGACGCCGTCCGGCCGGACCGGCGGGACGGGGGAGAGCGATGACCGGGGCGCCGCCGGAGCCGGAGCGGCCGGAGAAGGAGCTGCCGGAGAAGGAGCTGTCGGAGAAGGAGCGCCGCCGCGCCGAGGCCGCGCAGGCCTGGCGCGACGTCGTCCCCTGGGACGGCCCGCCGCAGCGCGCCGACAAGATCCTGCTTGCACTGGTGATCGGTGTCCCGCTGCTGATGCTGGGGACGATCCCGTTGCGCCCCATGCTGATCGCGAATCACCCGGTGCTGCTGGAGTTCGTCACCGGGAGCCTGTCCGCGGTCGGCGCCGGGGCGGCGTTCGCCCGCGTGGGGCAGCTGCCGCTGTGGCTGGTCGTCGTCGCCGGCGTCGTCGGCATGATCAAGATCGACTGGCTGTTCTGGTTGGCCGGGCGCCGCTGGGGCGAGAAGGTGATCACGATGTTCGCGCCGCCCGGGCGCGGGCAGCGGTTCGTCGCGCGGGTCCGGTCGCTGCGCCCGGCGCTGCTGGCGGTCGCCGTCGCCGCGACCGCGCTGCCCGGGGTCCCGGCGGCGCCGGTGTTCGCGCTCGCCGGGCTGAACCGGATGCGACTGGCGACGTTCCTGGTCGCCGACGCGTGCGGTGCCGCCGTCGTGGTCGGGCTCGTCGCCTGGCTCGGCTACGCGATCGGGCAGCCCGCCGTCGATCTGGTGATGCTGGTGAACAGCTACTCGCTGTGGATCAGCGTCGGGCTGGTCGTCGTGGTCTCGGTGCTCAGCGGGCGCCGGGCGAGCAGGCAGGCGCGCTCCTAGGTCCCGGCCGCGGTGCCGCGTTCCCCGGTGCCGCGCTCCTCGGGCCCGCGATTGTCGGCTCCGCGCTCCCCGGTCCGGAACCCCTCGGTTCCGCGGCCGAGCCGGCCGCGCAGCCCGCTCGCGCGTCCGGCCGGGCGGCCGATCGCGGCCCGGACCGCGTCCTCGGTCCCGATCACGCGGACGTGCTCGCGGGCCCGGGTGACGGCGGTGTAGAGCAGCTCGCGGGTCATCAGCGGCGACTCCGCCGGCGGCAGCACCACGGTGACCCCGCCGAACTGACTGCCCTGACTGCGGTGCACCGTCATCGCCCACACCGTCCCGACGGCGCCGAGCCGGGCCGGTTCGAACCCGGTCGCGACGCCCTCGCGGGAGAACACCGCGCGCCGCCCACCCGGGGTCCGGACGACGACGCCGGTGTCGCCGTTGAACAGGCCCAGGTCGTAGTCGTTCGCGGTGACCAGCAGCGGCCGGCCGGGATACCAGGGGGCCTCGTCGTCGTAGCCGGGGAAGGTGACGGCGAGCCAGCGCTCCACCTCGACGGTCCAGCGCGCGACGCCGTGCGGGCCGCGGCGGTGCGCGCACAGCAGCCGGTGGTGGTCGAGCACCCGCAGGGCCTGCTCGGCGTCGCCGCCGGTCGCGGCACCGAGCAGGTCCCCGGCGGCGGTGACCACGTCGCCCCGCAGCGACTCCAGCCCGGCGGCGTCGACGGTCGCGGGGTCGGCGTCGACGAAGGACAGCTGCGGGGGAGTGGCACGCAGCAGCGCGACGGCACGGTCGGCGTCGCCGGCCTGGACCGCGGCGGCGAACTCGCCGATCGCCCCGCCGAAGCGCCAGTTACGGGTCAGTCGTACGACACCGTGCTCCACCACCCGCGGCTCGCCCGGTTCCGCCGGGCCCGGATCGGGTGCGGTCGGGTCACGGTCGGCACGGAACGCCCCGCACGCCACCAGCGCGGACTGCAGGCCGGGCTCCTCGTCTCCGCGGGCGGCGGCGAGATCGCCGAGCACCGCTCCGGCCTCCACCGACGCGAGCTGCTCCGGGTCCCCGACCAGGACGAGCCGGGCGTCCGGGCGGACGGCCTCCAGCAGCCGCGCCATCATCGTCAGCGACACCATCGAGGTCTCGTCGACCACGACGACGTCGTGCGGGAGCCGGTTGCCGCGGTGGTGCCGGAACCGGCCGGACGAGCCGCGGGAGCCGAGCAGCCGGTGCAGCGTGGTCGCGGCCGGGACGGCGGCGACGGCGTCGCGGTCGGCGCCGGTCAGCACGCGCGCGGCGTCGGTGACCGACTGGGTCAGCCGGGCCGCGGCCTTGCCGGTCGGCGCGGCCAGCGCGACCCGCAGCGGGGGGCGCCCCGGCGCGGCGGACGACGATCCGGCGCCGTGCAGGTCGTGCAGCACCGCGAGCAGCCGCGCCACCGTGGTGGTCTTGCCGGTACCCGGCCCGCCGGCGATCACCGACAGCGGCCGCAGCGCGGCGACGGCGGCGGCGAGGCGCTGCCGCTCGGCGCCGGGCTCGCCGAGCAGCCGGTCCAGGGCGGCGCGCAGCCGGTCGGCGTCGACGGCGACGACCGGCCCGGAGCGGGCCTCGAACTCGGTCCGGACCAGCTCCTCCTCCTGCCAGTACCGCTCCAGGTACAGCAGGTCCCCGACCAGGCGCAGCGGGCGGCCGGACGGCGCGGCCTCGCCGTCGGCGACCAGCGGACTGGCCGCGCACTCCGCCCGCCAGGCAGCGGGCTCGGGCCAGGGCAGCGCGGAGACGTCGACGGCGACCTCGCCCTCGGCCGCCGCGGTGTCGCGGATCGCGGTCAGGTCCACGCACACCGAGCCGTTGCGGATCGCGCGCACCGCGAGCGCCGCGGCCAGCACGACCGGCTCCGGCTCGGCCGCCGCCGGGCCGGTTGCTCCCGGATCGGCTGTCCCGGTCGGGTCGCCGCGACCGCCGAGGCGGGCGAGCCGGCGGGCGACGTGCACGTCGCCGGGTGCGAGCACGTCGGCCTCGTTGAACGCGGCCGCGAGCCCGGTCGCGGTCCGGGCGGCGCGGGGACCGTACGGGTCGCGTTCCGGTGCCTGGGAAAGATCCTGTGCACGGGAAACCGGTGTGCTCACGCGTCGTCTCCGTCCAGCAGGTCCGACAGCTCGCTCACCAGCGCCGTGGGCGGCCGCCATGCGAACACCCCGCAGGGCGCGGCGAGCGGGCCGTCCCCGGTGACCGGGGTGGCCGGCCCGCACATGCCGCGCAGGAACAGGTAGCCGACTCCGCCCAGGTGGGTGTCCGGGTCGTAGCCGGGGACCCGCCAGCGCAGGTAGCGGTGCAGCGCGACGGCGTAGAGCAGCGCCTGTAGCGGGTAGTGCGCGTCGACCATGGCTGTGACCAGCGCCGACGACGTGTAGTGCGCCGAGGTGAGTGGCTCGCGCCCGGCCGGTCCGTACGGGCCCAGCCAGTTCGTCTTGTAGTCGACGACCAGGTAGCGGCCGCCGATGCGCAGCACCGAGTCGATCGAGCCGGTGAGGTAGCCGCGCAGCGGCTGCCCGGCCAGCTCGGGGGAGGCGAGGTGCTCGGCGTAGTCGTGCAGGACGTCGCCGGGACCGAGGTGGCGGCGCAGCGCTTCGGCGACGGCGGAGAGCGTGAGCACCCGCGCGGCCGGGTCGTCGCCACCACCGAGGGGCAGCTCGAAGTCCAGCTCGGAGAGCCGGTCGGCCGGGGCGACGTCGGCCAGCGCGAGCCCGTCGGCGAGCGGACCGAGCGGGGTGCGCAGGACCGGGATCAGCGCGTCGGCCAGCTCCTCGGCGCCGACGTCGGCGGGCTGGCGGCGCAGCTCCGCCTCGGTGTGCGCGACCAGCTCGGCGCGCAGCGCGTCGTCACCGGTGCGGGCGGCGGTGGTGTCGACGTGCTCCAGGATCGCGTGCACCAGCGTGCCGAACCCGGTACCCGGCGGCAGGTCCGCCATCGGCGACGGCAGCGCCTGCGCGGGCGTCGCGTCGACGGTCCCGGCCGCGGGAGCGTCCGGCTCGTCGACGACGCCCTCGCTCTCCGGCTCGGACAGCACGCCCGGCGTGGGTGCGTCGTCCCCGGGCTCCTCGCCGGTCGACTCGGCAGTGTGTGTCCGGTGTGCGTCGTGCGCGGACGCGGTCAGCGCGGTGTAGGACGTGCGGCGCCACGCGGTGTCCAGCGTCCGGTCGAACACGGCGACCCGTGGCGCACCCGCGGGTGGCTCCGGGGCGGTCCGCACCGGGGCGCGGTCGGTCAGCGGCTCGACGACCACCCCGGACGACCCGAGCGTGGAGCGCAGGTACTCCGCGGCGTTCGCGTCGCCGGGGACCTTCACCCGGGCGTCCGGCTCCAGGCCGGGGCCGGGGCGGCCGAACAGGATGCGGTGCAGCGACGACGTCGCCGTCGTCGTGCCCGGCACCCACCACGCGACGACCTGCGAGCAGGCCCGGGTCAGCGCCACGTAGAGCAGCCGCAGGTCCTCACCGGCCTCCTCGGCCTGGTGTGCGGCGATCCGGTCGGCCCGCTCCGGGCCGGTCGGGCCGCCGACGTCGAGCAGCCGCCGCGACTCGGTCGTCCCCGGCACGGCGCGGTGGTAGAGCAGCGGGTCGGGCTGGTCGGGCACCCACCGGTCCCACGCGAACGGCAGGTACACCACCGGGAACTCCAGTCCCTTGGACCGGTGCACGGTGACGATCTGGACGGCGTCGGCGTCGGACTCCAGCCGCCGGCTGCGCTCGGCGGCGGTGTCCCGCCCGGCCTCGCCGATCCGGTGCCGCAGCCACTCGGTGAGCGCGGTCGGGCCGAGGTGGCGCTCCAGCGCGGCCGCGTGCAGCACCTGCCCGACGTGGCGCAGGTCGGTGAGGTCCCGCTCGCCGTCGGGTCGCGACAACAGCCGCCCGGCCGGGTCGTGCCGGGCGAACACGGCCTCCTGCATCGCGGCCACACCGCGCTCGGCGAGCACGGTGTGCCAGGCCCGCAGGTCCGCGCCCAGCTCGTCGACGACGGCCTCCGCGCCCTCGCCGCACAGCTCGGCGACGGTGCGCCCGACGAATCGGGTGAGCGCCGCCGAGCGCAGCCGCAGCGACCGCTGCGGCTGCTCGACGGCCTCGAGCAGGGTCAGCCAGTCCCGTGCGGCCGGGGTGGTGAACACGCTGGTGGAACCGGTGAGCACGGCCGGGATCCCGGCGGCGGCGCACGCGTCACGGACCAGGACACCCTGGGCGTTGGTGCGCACCAGCACCGCGACCTGCCCGGGCCGCAGCGGTTCCCCGTCCCACTGCGCGGTGCCGTCGAGCAGCCGGGACAGGTCCGCGGCCACGTCGGCGGCGACGACGGCGCGGGCGCCCGGCGCCCGGCCGAGACCGCGGCCGGTGAGGTCGAGCCGGTCCCGGTCGACCAGCCGCAGCCGCAGCGGTGCGTCGTCGGCGCAGCTCAGGCGGCGGGTGTCGTGGTGGGCCTCCACCGGGTGCACGACGATCCCGGGGTCGCCGAGCGCGGCGCCGTCGAACACGCCCTGCAGCGCGGTGAGCAGCGCGGCGTCGGAGCGCCGGTTGGTCTCCAGCGTCTTCTTCTCCGCGGCGACGTGCGCGGCGGCGAGGTAGGAGTGCACGTCGGCGCCGCGGAACGCGTAGATCGCCTGCTTCGGGTCGCCGATCAGCACCAGCGCACGGTGGTCGCCCGGGCCGGGGTCCTCGGTGTGGAACGCACGGCGCAGGATCTCCCACTGCAGCGGGTCGGTGTCCTGGAACTCGTCGACGAGCACGACGGAGAACCGGGCACGCAGCCGCGCCCGCGCCGCCGGGCCGCGCTGCGGGTCGCGCAGTGCGGCGGCGAGCCGGGAGAGCATGTCGTCGTAGCTGTAGATCCGCAGCCGGCGCTTGCGGGCGTCGACCTCGGCGCGCACGGCGGTGGCGAACCCGTAGCGGGTCGCGGCGGGGGAGCCCGGGTCGGCGTCGCGGGGCTCCAGCTCGGCCTGCGGGTCGGCGACGGCGCGCCGGGCCAGGTCCAGGGCCTCGGTGCGGGTGAACGCGGGCCGCCCGGCGGCGGGGGAGGCGTACTTGCGCACGTAGAAGTCGTCGACGACCTCGGTGACCACGTCGTCGACGTGCTCGACGAACTCGGCGTCCGGGTCGTTGTCCGCGGCCACCCCGAGGCCGGCGAGCATCTGGCTGCAGAACTGGTGGGTGGTCGCGATCGTCGCCGAGTCGAACGACGCGGCCGCCGCCGCGAGCCGGGCCCGACGGTCCTCGATCTCGGCCGGGTCGGCGTCGGCGAGGTACGCGACGACCCGGTCACCGGGGTCGGGTGCCACGCCGGTGCGCAGCACCGCGCCGAGTGCCCGTTCGGTGCCGACGAGCCGCTCCCTGACGCGTTCGCGCAGCTCCTGGGTGGCGTCGCGGCCGAACGTGACCAGCATCAGCCCGTCCAGGCCGACGATCCCCTCGGCGACGTAGCGGGTCGCGAGCGCGGCGATCGTGTACGTCTTCCCGGTGCCGGCGCTGGCCTCCAGCACCGTCGTCCCGGTCGGCAGCGGCCCGTCGACGGTGAACCGCGGGACCTGCAGGGTGGCGGTCACGGCGCGTCCTGCCTCTCGTTGTCGAGCAGCGCCCGCCACAGCCGTACGGCGAGTGCCCCGAACCGGGTCGGTTCGGGGCCGTCGCCGGGCTCGTCGCGGACCAGCAGCGGGGCCTTCGGGCCGCGCACGTACACGTGCGGGGGCTCGTCGCGTTCGAAGCGGGACCAGTCGGCGTCGGCCGAGGCCAGCGCGTTCGACGGGTGCACACCCCGCGCCCGCAGCCGGGCGTAGGTCGCGGCGGCGTCGGTGGGCAGCGGCAGCGCCTCGCGCAGCCCCTCGGCGCGCAGCGCGACCAGGTCGGCCAGCGCGCGGCGCGCCTCGGCCGGGTCGACCGGGCCGATCGTGGAGCGGGCGACGCCGCCGGAGCCGCGCCCGACGGTCACCGCCGTCCACGGCCGGTCCGGGTGCGCGACGGTCAGCGCGAGCAGCTGCACCCACGCCCGCAGCCGGTGCTTGGCCTTGAGCCGCGAGTACTCGACGCGCACGACGGTGTCGCCGTGGATCCCGGGGACGGTGCCCGCGACGGTCACCCCCTCCATCGGGGTGCCGTCGAGCGGGGCGAGCAGGTCCTGCGACCCGGCCTCCCCGCTCCGCACGGCGGCGGCCGCGGCGACCAGGGGTTCCACGTTCTGCCCGACCTCGGACAGCACCCGGTGCCCGAGCCCGCCGGGCGGCAGGTCCCCGCGCAGCGTCGCGGCCTGCGCGACGGTCTGCGGGGCGGCCCCGGCGATCCGGTCGGTGAGCAGCCGGTCGCCGATCTTCCACCGGTCGAGCCCGTTCAGCTCGACGGGCAGCGCGTCGTCGGGCTCGTCGGCCTCGTCCGGTGGCAGCACCCGCACCCGCTGGCGCAGGAACGCCCGAACCGGGTGCTCGGCGAACGCGACCAGCTCGTCGAGGTCGACCAGCTGCTCCGGCTCGGCCGCGGGCAGCGGCTCCGGCCCGAACAACGGCACCGCGACCCGCTCCCCGGCGGCGGCCTCGGCGCCGCGCAGCGCGGCCCGGTCGAAGCTGAACGGGCCGTCGGCCAGCAGGGCGCCGGGCAGGAAGTTGCGCCGGTCGAAGGGCTGTAGCGGATGCCGCGCCCGCAGGACCTGCGACGCCGGCTCGCCGGAGGTCGTCCGCACGGTGGCGTCGATCGCGTCGCACAGCTCCCCGATCGGCACCGACGGCGGTCGCGCGGCTCCGGTGCGCTCGTCGGCCCCGGAGCTGACGACGACGAGGTGCCCGGTCGCCGAACACACCGCGTCGAGCAGCAGCTGGCGGTCCTCCCCGCGCGGGTCGCGCTCGCCGACGACCGGGTCACGGGCCAGCACGTCGTCGCCGTCCGGGGCGCCGGCGCGGGGGAAGACGCCGTCGTCGCAGCCCAGCAGGCACACGACCTTGTGCGGCACCGCGCGCATCGGGACCAGGGTGGCCACGGTGAGGGTGCCGGTGCGGAAGTTCGCCCGGCTCGGACGCCCGCGCAGCCGCTCGGCGAGCAGCCCGCGCACGTCGGTCAGGTCCAGGTCCACCGAGGCGGCCTGCGGCCCGGCGTCGTGCTCGACGTCGGCCAGCTCGGCACGCGCCTGGCTCGCCTGCCACGCCTCCGACGGCGTGGTGTCGGTGAGCGCGGACAGCCCCTCGGCCAGGGCGGCGACCCACGCGGACAGCGGCTGCGGGCCGCGCAGCGCGCCGAGCACGGTGTCGAGCCGGTCGACGAGCTCGGCGAGCCGCCCCACCAGGTCGACGTCGGAGGAGTCGACCTCGTCGAGCGGCAGCGCGTCACCCAGCCAGGCCGGGTCGCCCGGCGTCTCGGCCATCGCCACGCCGAGCAGCATCCGGTCCAGCCCCGCCCGCCAGGTGTTCTGCCCGACCGACCCCAGCTTGTACGGCGCGCGGTGGTCGGCGTCGAGGCCCCAGCGGATCCCGGCGGCGGTGACCAGCTCGGACAGCCGCTCCAGGGCGTCGTCGTCGAAGCGGAAGCGGCGGCGCACCGGCGCGGACGCGGCCAGGTCCAGCACCTGCGACGCCGAGCAGCGCGACCCGGCCAGCTCCAGCAGCGTCGACACCGTGCCGAGCAGCGGGTTCGCCTGGCGCAGCGCCCGGTCGGCGAGCCGGACCCGCAGCAGGTGCCCGGGGTGCAGCTCCTCGCGCGACGGGCCTGCCTCGGGCCCCGCGCCCGGCTCCGGGGCCAGGCCGAACGAAGCGGTGATCAGCGGTGCGAACACCTCGATGTCCGGGCACATGACGACGATGTCGCGCGGCTCCAGCGACGGGTCCGCGGCGAGCAGCCCGAGCAGTGCCTCGCGCAGTACCTCGACCTGCCGGTCCGGGCCGTGACAGGAGTGCAGCACGACCGAGCGGTCCGCCGGGCCGAGCAGCGGCCGCGCATCGGGCTCGGGCGGGGCGGTGTCGTCGCACAGCGCGGTCTGCAGACGCCGGAGCAGGGTCGGCTCACCGGGCGGGTCCGGCGGCGCCGAATGGTGCGTGTCGACGACGCCGTCCCCGGCCGGTGGCAGCCGCAGCGCCAGCTCGCGGACGTCACGGCCGAGCGAACGCAGCAGCGGGTTCGCGACGAGCCGGGCGCTGCCGTCCGCGGCCCGCTCCGGCGGGCTCGCCGGGAGGTCGCGGCGCACCCGGTCCCACACCACCGGCGACGGGTGGGGCAGCCACAGGTGCACGTCGCGGTGCACCCCGAGCGCCTCGAGGACGTCGAGGTGCGCGGCGGCGAGCCGGGTCGGGCCGAACAGTGACAGCCGCTGCGGCAGCGGTCCGTCACCGGCCGATGGCACGGACAGGACGAGCGGGCCGGCGCGCAGGGCGGCGACGGCGTCGTCGAGCCGCTCCACCGGGCCGGGGACGCCGAGCCGGGCCCGCAGCCGCCGCCACAGCTCGGGCTGCCAGGCCAGGTCCGCGGGGACGGCGTCCCGGGAGGAGCCGGCGCCGGATGCCCACGCGCGCAACAGCTCCGGGCGCTGCGCGGCGTAGGCGGAGAACAGTCCCGCCAGGGTGCGGGCGAGTGCGTAGCGGCGGCCGTGGCCGCCGCGCTCCAGGTGCGCGGCCGGACCGGCGAACCGGGCGTCGCCGGAGGTCACGGCCTCATCGACGAGCTCCAGCAGCGGCCACACCGCGCGCCCGGGCGCCCACGGGTCGGTCTCGGGGTCGGTGCCGGTGACCGCGTCGACGATCTCGCCGAGCAGCTGCGCGGGGGAGGGGAACAGCACGTTGGCACACACCCCGCCGGACCCGGCTCCGGACCCCACACCGAGCCGGTGCGAGAGCCGCTGGGCCAGCCAGCGCTCCACCCCGCGCTCGGGGACGGCGACGACCTCGGCCGCGAACGGGTCTTGCGGCGGGGTCGCGAGCACCCCGGCCAGCGCGTCGACGAGGGTGTCGGCGCGTTCGGCGCGATGCAGTTCCAGCACGCGTCGAACGGTATCGGCGACCCCTGACAGTTCCGACGGCAGGCGGTCACCGGGACGACTTACCAGGACGACACGCAGTAGTCCTTCAGGAACACCCCGTGCAGGTCCTCGCCGGCCTCACCGGCGACGATCGGGTGATAGACCCGCGCGGCGCCGTCGGACAGGTCGAGCGGGGCGTGGAAGCCGTCCTCGGCCAGGCGCAGCTTCGTCGGGTGCGGGCGCTCGTCGGTGATCCAGCCGGTGTCGACCGAGGTCATCAGGATCCGGTCGGCCGTGAACATCTCCCCGGCGCTGGTGCGGGTCAGCATGTTCAGCGCGGCCTTGGCCATGTTGGTGTGCGGGTGCCCGGGCCCCTTGTAGCCGCGGCCGAACACACCCTCCATCGCGGACACGTTGACCACGTACTTGTTGCGGAACGCCGACGCGGCCATGGCCGGGCGCAGCCGCGAGACCAGCACGAACGGCGCGGTCTGGTTGCACAGCTGCACCTCGAGCAGCTCCAGCGGGTCGACGTGCTCGACGTTGTCGACCCAGCTGTTGGTGGCGGCGGTGTCGGGCAGCAGCCCGCCGGCGTCGACGGCGGTCCCCGCCGCGATCCGCTCCGGCGACGCCGAGCGCGCGGTCACCGCGAGCGCCGCGAGGTCCCCGGCACCGGGGATCCCGCTGCCCTGCAACAGCGCCGGGTGCTCGCGTGCGGTGACCCCGGCGAAGGAGACGACCTCGGGCAGCTCCCCGGCGGGCAGCGGCTCGGCCTCGGCGGCCTCCAGTGCGGAGTACGAACCGGGGGAGCGGCGCACGGTCTGCGCGGCGTTGTTGACCAGGATGTCGAGCGGGCCTGCCGCGGCGACCTCGTCGGCCAGCGCGACGACCTGGGCCGGGTCGCGCAGGTCGACGCCCATCACGCGCAGCCGGTGCAGCCAGTCCGCGGAGTCGGGCAGTGCGGCGAACCGGCGGGCCGCGTCCCGCGGGAACCGGGTGGTGATCGTGAGGTGCGCGCCGTCGCGCAGCAGCCGCAGCGCGATGTACATGCCGATCTTCGCGCGGCCGCCGGTGAGCAGCGCGCGGCGCCCGGTGAGGTCGGTGCGGGCGTCGCGGTGCGCGTGGTGCGACGCCGCGCAGTCCGGGCAGAGCTGGTGGTAGAAGGCATCGACGACGGTGAAACGGGCCTTGCAGACGTAGCAGCCGCGGGCCCGGTTCAGGGTGCCCGCGGTGGCACCCTGCGCGGTGGAGACCAGCGGGATCCCGGCGGTCTCGTCGTCGATCCGCCCGGTCGCGCCGGTGGCTGTCGCGGCGGTGACGGCGGCGTCGGCGTCGCGCTCCTGCTGCCGCTTCGCGGCGCGGCGGCGCAGCCGCACCGACTTCCAGATCCGTGCGGTCGCCCGGCGCACGGCCACGGCGTCGGGGTGCTCGGGGTCGAGCTCGTCGACCTGGCCGAGGACCTTCAACGCCGTCGCGAGCTCGTCGGGATCGATACCGCTGGTCACGGCCCCAGTCTAGGAACCGCCGACGATCACGACGCCAGCGGTTGCTCCAGGCCCACCTCGGTGGCCATCTCGTCGAGCACCGCGATGTTGAGCTCGAAGGCGTGCACGGCCTCGTCGATGATCCGCTCGCGGGCCCCAGGGGCCCACGGCGCGGTGTCGATCAGCTCGCGGTAGCGGGCGCGGAACGGCGGGACCGGGCCGAGCGCGGTGAAGTCGTAGAACCGGGCGCCGCCGTCGGACAGGTCGTAGGTGCTGTTCAGCTGCCGGCAGAGGACCTGGCCCCCGGCGAGGTCACCGAGGTAGCGGACGTAGTGGTGGGCCAGGTAGCGCTCCGGGTCGGCCGCGGCGGTGCGCAGCCGCGCGACGTAGCGGTCGGTCGCGGGCAGGATCCGCGGGACGCCGCTGCCCAGGGCGTCCAGGTCGTCGTGCAGGGCGGGGACGCGGCGCAGCTCGTCGATCACGAACCGGCCGCCCAGCGGGTCGCCGGCCATCGCGTCCGACGCGGCCTCCAGCGCGGTGTAGATCGCGGAGTACTGCTCGGCGAGCAGCGTGTAGGCGTCGAGTGGCAGCGAGCCGTCGACCAGCGCGGACATGTAGACGGAGTGGTGGGCCCGCTCGTGGACCTCGCGGGTGGCGGTGCGGAGATCGGCGGACAACGTGCCCGAGATCGGGGTCGTGGCGCCCATCGGTCCTCCCGTCGGAGCGTGCCGGCGCCGGAGATGACGCCGTGTCAGATCCGACTGTAGGCCCTCGCCGCGGGTAAGGCCAGCCTCAGTTGTGCACGTCTGCGCCGACCGCGCGCAGCACGGCCCGGACCGCGGTGCCGACGGCGGCCTCCAGACCGTCCGGGGCGACGTCGACGACCTTGCGGGTGGACAGCGCCGCGGCGACCAGCGCGGCCAGCACCGCGGGGTCGTCGTCGACGAAGGAGCCGTCGGCGGCGCCGTCGCGCAGGATCGTGGTGAGCCGGTCGCCGATCGGGTCGGCGTGCGCGGCGATCCGGCGGTACGCCTGTGGGTCCAGCGCTCCGGCCAGTGCCTGCCCGGGCGGGAGGTGGAACTCGGCCAGCCGGCGCAGTTGCAACCGGGCGAACGCGGCCAGCCGTCCGGCCGGGGTCGTCGCGGCGGCCAGTGCGGCGTCGAGCTCGGCGACGTAGCGGGCGGCCTCGTCCTCGACGAACGCGACGAGCAGCGACTGGCGGTCGGGGAAGTGGTTGTACATCGCGGTCCGGCCGACGCCGGCGGCCGCGGCGACGCCCGAGAGCGTCAGCGCGTCGAAGCCGCGGTCGTAGAGCTGGGCGCGCAGCGCGGCGAAGACGCGCTCACGCACCTGCTCACGGTGGGTCGCGAGCGACCCCAGGACCTTCGGCACGCGGGCCAGTGTAGGCCCGCGTGCCGGTCACGCCCGGTTCCGATCGGGGCCGGACCCGGGATCGTCGGGGTCAGAGGTGGTCGAGCACCGACTCCACGCTCGACGCGTCGACGGTGGAGGGGACGTCCTCGACGCCGATCCACTGCACGACGCCGTCCTTGATGACCGCGGCGTAGCGCTTCGAGCGGGTGCCCAGGCCGAACTTCGAGCCGTCCATGTCCAGGCCGGCGGCCTTGGCGAAGTCGGCGTTGCCGTCGGCGAGCATGAGGACGGCGTCGCCGACCTCGCGGGAGTCCGCCCAGGCGCCGAGCACGAACGCGTCGTTGACCGCGGTGCAGGCCACGGTGTCCACGCCCTTGGCCTTGAGCTCGTCCTGTCGCAGGACGAAGCCGGGCAGGTGGGTGTCCGAGCAGGCCGGGGTGAACGCGCCCGGCACGCCGAACAGCACGACGGTGCCGCTGCCCAGCACGCTCGAGCTCTGCACGGGCGTCGGGCCGTCGGCGGTCAAGGTGGTGAGGGTGACGTCGGGGACGGTGTCACCGGAGCTGAGAGCCACAGGTCCTCCAGAGGGAGCGTTTCGGTCGCGGGTGACCCTAGCGGCGCAGGCACCGCAGCGTGTGCCGGCGAATGCGCAAGGTCACGGCGCCGGGGCGCTGATCGTCACTGCGCGGGGTTACTCGTCCCGGTCACTGCTCCAGGTCGGCGAGCGCCTTGCGGGCCTGCTCCAGCTCGGCCTCGAGCTCGGCGACACGGGCCGCCTTCGCCGACCGGGCGGTCTCGATGGCCTGGTCGACCGGGCCGGCGAGGTCGGGGTGCAGGGCGGCGGCCGCGGCTGCCACCGCGGACGCGGACACCGGCAGCCCGCGGGCGACCCAGGTGGTGCCCTCCTTCAGCTCGGCCTGCCACTCACCCTCGGCGGACCCGCTGACGGTCAGCGTCATCGTCACCACGCGCGTGGTCTTCGCCGACGACGTGGAGCCCTTCGGCCGGCCGCGCTTGCGCTTCGGCGGCTCGGCCTCGGTCCCGGCGGGCGGCTCGGTCACCTGGGAGTGCTCGGTCACCTGGGAGGGCTGTGCCGCAGGGGAGGGCTGGGCCGCGGGGGAGGGCTGGGCCGCGGGGGAGGGCTCCGGTGCGGCCGCGGGGGCGTCCGTCGGCGCGGTGCTCGCCTCGGCCGTCTCGGAACCGGTGGGGGTGGCGGTCCGGTCGTCGTCCACGTGCTCCCTCAATCGCTCGTCGTCGTCACGCCGGAATCGGCGGCCCTCCAGCGTGATCGTAGAACGGGCGTTCGATGCATGTGGTCTCGGGGTGGCGCTCCGGGGTGGCGTCCCCTGTGTGACATGCCCCTGTGTGACATGGGCTCCATCACGGTCGTTCGCATTGCTCATGACATTGCTTGCGTGGTGAAATGGCTGCACCTGCCCGAAATATCCGTCGTCCCGGCGGGGTTCGTTCCCGCCGAAGCAAGTGAGGTAGTCGTCATGTCCGGTTCCGCCGGTGCCGCACACGCGCACGCACCGAGTCCGTTCCGCCAGCCGAAGGCGGTCTGGGCGGTCGCGTTTGCCTGCGTGATCTCGTTCATGGGCATCGGGCTGGTCGACCCGATCCTGCCGTCGCTGTCCGGCCAGCTCGGCGCCACGCACGCCGAGGTCGAGCTGCTGTTCACCAGCTACCTGGTGGTCACCGCGATCGCGATGCTGGTCACCGGCTGGGTGTCGAGCCGGATCGGCGCCAAGCGCACCCTGCTCGCCGGGCTCACCCTGATCGTGGTCTTCGCCGCGCTGGCCGGGGCGTCGTCGGGCATCTGGGGGATCGTCTGGTTCCGCGCCGGCTGGGGCCTGGGCAACGCCCTGTTCATCGCCACCTCCCTCGCGGTGATCGTCGGCTCCTCCACCGGCGGCTTCGCGGGCGCGATCGTGCTCTACGAGACCGCACTCGGCCTGGGCATCGCGACCGGCCCGCTGGTCGGCGGCCTGCTCGGCAGCGTCTCCTGGCGCGGCCCGTTCTTCGGTGTCTCGGTGCTGATGCTGATCGCGCTGGTCGCGACGCTGGTGCTGCTGGAGAAGACCCCCGTCCCGGCGGAGAAGGCCCGCATCTCCGAGCCGATCACCGCGCTGAAGCACCGCGCCCTGGCCACCACCGGCGGCGTCGGCCTGCTCTACAACTGGGGCTTCTTCACCATGCTCGGCTACGCGCCGTTCCTGATGGGGGACCTGAACCCGATCGCGCTCGGCGGGGTGTTCTTCGGCTGGGGCGTGCTCGTCGCGATCTTCGCCGTGTTCGGCGCCCCCTGGCTCAAGGAACGCTTCGGCACCGCCCGCACCCTCTACGGCGCGCTGCTCGCGATGGCCGTCCTGCTCGCCGCGATCGGCATCTGGGACACCACCCCCGCCGTGGTGATCGTCGCCGTGATCCTCTCCGGGATCGTCGTCGGCCTGAACAACACCCTGGTGACGACGGCGGTCATGTCGATCTCGCCGGTGCCGCGCCCGACCGCGTCGGCCACCTACGGCTTCGTGCGCTTCATCGGCGGTGGGCTCGCCCCGTTCGCCGCCGGCCTGATGGCCGGTGCGCTGGGCGCCTCGGTGCCGTTCGTGATCGCCGCCGTGGTCGTCGTCGCCGCCGCGCTGCTGCTCTCGACGATCCACCGCAACCTGGAGGACGCCGACGCCGAGGCCGCACAGCCCGGCCCGTCGCACGAGCGCACCGACGCCGAGGCCGCCGTCCGCGAGGTCCCCGGCAGCCCCGGTGAGGCCATCCTCGCCGAGGACGCGCTGGAGCACGACCGCCGCTGAGCGGTTCCCGACCTGCACGGAAGCGGCGCCGGACGAGAGTGTCCGGCACCGCTTCCGTGTCGTTGCTAGGCGCCGACCAGCGCCGCGAACCGGTCCAGGTCGACGTTCCCGCCGGAGATCGTGACCCCGATCCGGGCCCCGGCGAACCGCCCCGGGTCCGCCGCGACCGCGGCGCGCATCCCGGCGAATGCCAGCGCCCCGGTCGGCTCCACGAGCACCTTGTAGCGGGATGCGAACAGCGCCATCGCCTCGACCAGCGCCGTGTCCGGCACGGTCACGACGTCGGCGACGTGCTCGGCGATGATCGGGAACGTGCGGTCGCCGAGGAAGCGGGTGGCGGCGCCGTCGGCGATCGTCACGGGCTGGTCGATCGTGACGATCCGCCCCGCACGCAGCGACTGCCGCCCGTCGTCACCGGCCTCTGGCTCGACGCCGTACACCGCGGTGCCCGGCGAGAGCGCCTGCACCGCGAGCAGCGACCCGGACAGCAGCCCGCCCCCGCCGAGGCAGACGAACAGCGCGTCGAGCGGACCGTGATCCTCCAGCAGCTCCAGCACCGCGGTGCCCTGCCCGGCGATGACGTGCGGATGATCGTAGGGCGGGACGAGGGTCAGCCCGCGTCGTCCGGCCAGGTCGGCGGCGATCGCGGCCCGGTCCTCGGTGAACCGGTCGTAGGGCACCACCTCGGCGCCGTAGCCGCGGGTCGCGGCCAGCTTCGACGCGGGCGCGTCGGTCGGCATGACGATCGTGGCCGGCACGTCGAGCAGCTGCGCGGCCAGTGCGACGGCCTGCGCGTGGTTGCCGGAGGAGAACGCCACCACCCCGGCCCGCTGCTGCGCCGGATCGAGCCGGGACAGCGTGTGGAACGCGCCGCGGAACTTGAAGCTCCCGGTTCGCTGCAGGTTCTCCGCCTTCACCAGCACGGACGCGCCCAGCTCGGCGTCGGTGAGCCGGGAGGTCAGGACGGGGGTGCGGTGCGCGGTGCCGCGCAGGATCTCCGCGGCCGCCCGGACGTCGTCGGCGGTGGGGAGGTCGGGCGGCGCGACCGGTCGGGTGCTCACCCGCTCAGCCTCACTCGGACGACGGTGTGCGGCAAGGACGTTCGGATTCGTCCACGATCGGGTGTAACGCGGCTCATGTCCGGATCGCTATGGGGTGCGTAGGGACTCCCCACCCTGCGTCCTTCCCCCGAGAGGATCTTCGATGCGTTTGCGCACCCTTCCGGCCGCCGCCCTGCTCGCGGCCGTCGCCGTCGTCCCGCTGACCGGGGTGGCCCATGCCGCCGACCGGGACTGTCGCGACTTCTCCAGCCAGGCCGAGGCCCAGGCGGCCCTGCGGCCCGGCGACCCCGAGCGTCTCGACGCCGACGACGACGGCATCGCCTGCGAGAACACCGAGTACGGCTCCACCGGTAGCGCGACGACGTCCGAGCCGACGTCCGAGCCGACCGCGGAGCCGGGTGCGCCTTCCGAGGGGACCACCTCCCGCGCCCAGGTCGGCGCGACGCCGACGGGCGGAGTCGAGGCCGGTGGCGGCCCGGCCGACATGTGGCCGATCGCGCTCGGTGCGATCGCCGCCGGCGGGGTCGCCTCGGTGGCCACCCGCCGCATCGTGAGCCGGCGGGGCTGAGCGCGTGCCCGTCGCGACCCCCGGGGAGCGCCGGTCGCGCCCCGTGGGCCGCGACGGGGCTCCGGAGCCGGTGCCCCGGCAGGAACTCCGCCGGGACCGCGGGCGCAGGCGGCTGCGCTGGGTGCTGCCGCTCGGGGTCGTCCTGGCCGGATCGGTGCTGGCCACAGCACCGGCCGGGGCACCGGAACCCCGTCGTACCGAGCCGGCGGCCCCGGCCGTCGCCGCGTTCACCGGTGCGCCGTCCCCCGAGCCGGGGTTGCTCCCTGCGGGTCCGCTGGTGCGCGCCCGCTCGGAGCCGGTCCGGGTCCGCGTCGCCCGGCTCGGCCTGGACACCGCACCGGCGCCGCTCGGCCTGCTCGGCGACGGGTCACTTCAGGTCCCCGCGGACGCAGGCACCGTCGGCTGGTACGCCGGTGCCCCGACCCCGGGTGAACGGGGACCGGCGGTCCTCGCCGCGCACGTCGACTGGAAGGGCCGTGCCGGAGCGTTCGCCGACCTGCGCACGATGGCGCCCGGCGACCGGATCCGCGTCGACCGCGCCGACGGCAGCACCGTCACGTTCGCGGTGCGGCGGGTCGGGCAGTACCCGAAGGACGCGTTCCCGACCGCAGAGGTCTACGGCGACCTCGACCACGCGGGCCTGCGGCTGATCACCTGCGGTGGCGCGTTCGACCGGGCGGCGGACAGCTACGTCGACAACGTGGTGGTGTTCGCGGACCTCGTCGCATGACGTGCCGAGTGAGGCGTCGCCACGCGGTCTGGTGGCGACGCCCCGGCTGCGGCGGGCCGGTTCCGGACTGCCCGGCTCCGGACAACTCAGCTCCGGACAACTCAGCTGCGGCGGCGGCCGGTGCCGCGCCCCGGCGTCGCGGTCAGCGGGTCCTCCGGCCAGGCGTGCTTGGGGTAGCGGCCGCGCAGCTCCGCGCGGACCTGCGGGTACGCGTTCGCCCAGAACGAGGTGAGGTCCGCGGTGACCGCGGCCGGGCGCCCGGCGGGGGAGAGCAGCTGCAGCACCACCGGTACCCGCCCGCCGGCGACGGCCGGTGAGCCCGTCCAGCCGAACACCTCCTGCACCTTCACCGGCAGCGCGGGCGCGTCCCCGGAGTAGTCGAGCGCGATCCGTGACCCGGACGGCACCGTCAGCCGTTCCGGGGCGAGCTCGTCGACCCGGCCGGCGAGGTGCCCGAGCAGCGCGCGCAGCGCCTGACCTGCGTCGATCCGCGCCAGGTCGGCGCGGGTGCGGGCGGTAGCCAGTGGCACGGCGAGCCAGCCGGCGTCGTCACCGGCGCCGGCGAGCAGCGCCGCCTCGGACACGTCCGGCCACGGGTCGCCGAGCACCCGGTGCAGGAACCCGAGGCGCTCGCGCAGCGACCGGGCGGACGCCGACCAGCGCAGTACCGCGGTGCCCTCGGTGCGCAGCCCGGTCAGCAGCGCGTCGCGCACCGCGGCCGGATCGGGGTTCCGGTCCGGACGCTCGGACAGCACGATCGCGCCGAGCCGCCGCACGGTGCGGGCGCGGACGTCGCCGCCGTCCCAGACGACCTCGGAACCGGTGGTGAGCAGAGCCGCGGCCGCGGTCTCCGCCGTCGCCAGGTCGGTGGCCACGCCGAGGCGCACCCGGCCGTGCACCTCGCCGGGACGCCGGTCGGCGACGGCGACGGCCAGCCACTCGGCGTCGCGCAGCGGGCCGGGCGGCACCTCGACCCCGGTGCCGCCCGCCAGCAGGTACACCCCGGACGCGGAGTCCCGGCGCCGCGCGAGGCGTTCGGGGTGGGCGAGCCCGGTGACCAGCGCGACGGCGTCGGCGCCGGTGGGGCCACCGCGCCGCGACGAGCCGGTACCCCGCAGCCGGCGCGCCAGCCGGTCGCGTTCCCCGCGCCAGCGCCGCGCCCCGGGGGCGGACCCGTCGCGCAGCCGGGACAGGGCGGCGGCGAGATCGGTGCCGGAGCCGGCGAGGGTGTCGTCGTCGAGCACCGCGACGATCCCGGCGGCCTCGGCCGGGTCGACCCCGGCGGCGACGCCGTCGAGCAGTGCGCGGGCCAGCCGCGGATGCAGGCCGAGCGCGGAGATGCGTCGGCCCCGGTCGGTGACCGCACCGCCGGAGTCGAGCGCACCGAGGGCGCGGAGCACGTCGCGGCCTGCGGCCAGCGGACCCGGCGGCGGGGTGTCCCACCAGCGCAGACCGGCCCCGTCCGGGGTGCCCCAGACGGCCAGGTCGAGGGCGAGCCCGGTGAGGTCGGCGGTGCGGATCTCCGGATCCGGCGCGTCGGCGAGGCCCTCGCCCTCGGGCCAGCAGCGGTAGGCGGACCCCGGTGCCTCACGGCCCGCGCGGCCGGCGCGCTGGGTGGCCGTCGCCCGGGACACCCGGCGGGTGACCAGCCCGGACAGGCCGCGCCGGTGGTCGGTGTGCGGCACCCGCACCAGCCCGGAGTCGACGACCGCGCGCACCCCGGGCACGGTCAGGCTCGACTCGGCGACGGCGGTGGCCAGCACGACGCGGGGCCGTCCGGTGTCGCGCAGCGCCGCGTCCTGCTCGGCGGCGGAGAGCCTGCCGTGCAGGGGCAGGACGTCGGCGTCGATCCCGCCGAGCGCGGCCGCGGCCCGGTTGATCTCGGCGACGCCGGGCAGGAACGCGAGCACCGAGCCGTGCTCCAGCCCGCGGCGCACGGCGCGGGCCACGGTCGCCTCGACGCGCTCGCCGCGGGCCGGCGCCACGTGGTCGACGGCGACGTCGTAGGTGCGGGCCGCCACCTCCAGGACCGGCGCGGGGCCGGCGTCGTCGCCGAGCAGTGCGGCCGGGCGGGCGGCGTCGAGGGTCGCGGAGGTGGCGAGCAGCCGCAGGTCCGGGCGCAGGCCGTCGCGGGCGTCGAGCAGGAGGGTGAGCAGCAGGTCGGCGTCGAGGTGACGTTCGTGCACCTCGTCGAGGACGACCGTCGACACCCCGGCCAGCTCCGGGTCGGAGGACAGCCTGCGCAGCAGCAGCCCGGACGTGACCACCTCGACGCGGGTGTCCGGCCCCGTCTTCGCCTCGCCGCGCACCCGGTAGCCGACCGGGCCGCCCACCGGCGTCCCGAGCAGCGACGACATCCGCGACGCCGCCGCCCGCGCCGCGACCCGCCGCGGCTCGGCGACCAGCACCTTCCCCGCCGGGGACGCCGCGGCACCATCGCCGAGGCCACCCAGCTCGGCGAGCGCGAGCGGGACCAGGGTGGTCTTGCCGGTGCCGGGCGGGGCGACGAGCACGGCGGCGCCGCGGTCGTCGAGGGCACGGCGCAGATCGTCGAGAACGGCCCGGACCGGCAGGTCGGGGAGGGGAGCGGCCATCCGCCCCAGTATCTCCGCCGCCCGCCGGCCGGGCCGCCCCGTGTCCGGTGTGTCAGCCGCCCGAGCCCGCGGACGTGCTCTCCGACGACGGTGTGGCGCTCTCCGTGGTGGTGGTCGTCGGCTCGCTCACCTGCGGCGATGTCCCGGCCCCGGTCCCGGTCTCCGCCGGGACCGCGGACTCCGGCTCGGCCGGCTGGGACGACGGGGCCTCCGGCGACTCGGTCGGCTCGGTCGCGCCGGGCGCCTCGGGCATCTCGGTCGTCTCCGACGGCTCGGCGACCGGCTGAACCGAGGACTCGTCGACGGTGAACCCGCCACCGGAGTACCGCCAGGTCCAGGTCTGCGTCCCGGTCGGCGTCGTGGTGTCGCCGGCCTCGAAGACCTCCATCGGGGTGGTTAGCGTCGAGCCGGACAGCGTCATCCCGGAGCCGAACCGGGCGGGCTTCGTGCTGCCGGGCGGCGTCTGCGGGCTGAGCGTGTCGATCGTCCTCCCGGACCCGTCGACCACCGCGGCGGTGGGGGCGTCGTCGCCGCACTGCAGCAGGACGACGGTGACCGGCGCGCCGCCGAGCGTCCCGGAGGCCTGGTCGAGCAGCTGGACCGGCGTGCCGCCCGCGCTGCCGCTGCCGCCGTTCAGCGTCACCTGGCCGCAGGGCAGCGAGTAGGTGCCCGTGGCGGCGTCGAAGGGCGCGCCGGCGTCACCGCCGGACGGGTCCGTCCCACCGGAACCCGTCCCCGGCTCACCCGGAACCGAGCCACCCGACCCGGACGCCCCCGGCACGGCGTCACCGGGCACGGAGCCATCCGTCCCGGAGGAGCCCGGCGCAGCGGACCCGGGCACCGACGAGCCCGGCACCGACGAGCCCGGCACCGACGAGCCCGGCACAGCGGAACCCGGCACCGACGAGCCCGGCACCGACGAACCCGGCGCCGCGGAACCCGCACCCGGCACGACCGGCCGCGCCGCCCCGTCCTGCGCCCCGCTGGAGGCCACCGGCCGGGCGAAGGTCTCGCTGCGGGTGGTGTCGACCAGCGTGTAGTCGTGGACCTCCACCGAGCTGTTCACCACGACCGACACGTTCGTCTCGGAGAACGACACCCAGGTCGGGCCGCTCCAGTACACGCTGTTCCACACCAGCGCCGGCGCCGCGGCCAGCGGGTTGCCGCACGAGCAGCGCACGACCGGTGCGCCCCAGCGGTCCACGAACACCGCCGACCCGGCCTGCAGCACCGAGGTGAACGCTGTCGCCCGGCCGTCCGCCCAGCCGTGGTTGGTGACCACGGTGTCCGCGCGCAGCACGACCGGGGTGAGCCCGCGGACGTAGCCGGTGATGTCGCCGGTGCCGATCCCGAGCGCACCCGCCCAGGCCGCGGCCTTGTCCGGGTGCTGCCCGAGGTAGCCGGTGAGTTTGGCGGCGTCGCAGGTGGCGTTGCTGCGGGTGCCGCCGTAGAGCCCGGCGGTGTCCCCGGCGAACGTCCCGGCCGCACCGGCGGGGGCGACGATCCCGGTCGCGTCGGCGCCGACGGCCGGCATGAACGGGTTCGCGCCCGCGGTGTTCACCGGCTCCCGGACGACCTCGGCGCGCGCCGGGGACGCGAACGCCAGCAGCAGCGTGCCCGCCACGGTCAGCCCCACCGCCGCGGCGACGAGCAGGAACGCCCACGCCGGGATCCGGCGACGGGCAGGCGGGGAGGGTGGGGCGGCGGCGTACCGCGGTTGCGGCGGCATCGGTCGGGTCATCACGGGCTCCGGGGGAGGGACGGGCGGCTCGGCCCGCCGCTGTCCGGTCGGGCACCCGGCCTGTCGACGCCCCGGACGGACCTGTTATCCCAGGTCGTCGCCGGTCATCGAAATCGGGTACGCCGCCGGGGCGAGCGGCACCGACGTCCCGGTGCACCGGCCGTCGGGGTGCAGCAGCCACCCCATGCGCTTGCGGGTCCGCAGCACCACCGAGGTGTCGACGATCTCGGCCTCGGGCAGCTCCCGCTCCAGCACCGCCTGCATCGCGACGAGCTCGGGCAACGACTGCGTCCACGCCGTCACCAGCACGTTCGCCGGCCCGGTCAGCGACAGGCACAGCCGCACCCGCGGGTCCCGGCGGATCCGCCGCACCGCGCCCGGCACCGCCGCCGTCGGCATCCGGATCCACCACGTCACGCACACCGGCCAGCGGGTGAGCAGCTGTGCGACCTCGCAGCGGAACACCAGCTGCCCGGACCGCAGCAGGTCCGCGAGCCGGCGGCGCACCGTCGACGCCGGCCGGTCCAGCGCCGCCGCGATGGCTGCCGCCCCGGCACGCCCGTCGGCACCGAGCAGCCGCACGATCGGCCCGTACACCGGTCCGTGCAGGTCCACCGTCCGCGCGGTGTCGCCGGTCTGCTCGTCGGTGCGGCGCAGCGCCCGTACGGCCTCGGCCTGGGCCGGCTCGAGCGCGTCGAGCTCCCAGCGGCTGCCCTCCACGTGGACCCCGGCGGCCAGGTGCGTCCGGGTCGAGGCGACCCCCGGGACCCGGCCGAGCCGGTCCAGGACCAGCGCCGACAGCTCCTGGAACGACCGCGCGTTCACCGTCAGCAGCAGGTCCCGGCCCCGTGCGACGTGCTCGATCGTCATCGCCGACGGCTCGCGGTCCAGCGCCCGGGACACCGCGTCGAGCCGGCCCGGTGCGCAGTCGACCTCGACCAGCGCCACCTGCATCCGCCCGTCGCGCACCACCGGGTAGCTCGTCACCCACGCGTACCCGGCGGCGCGCAGCCGCTCCCAGCGCCGGGCCAGCGTCACCGGGGCCGCACCCAGCACCGGGGCGAGCCCGGTCCAGCTCGCCCGCGGATGCAGCTGGAGGGCGTGGACGAGCGCGAGGTCCTCCTCGGACAGCGGTTTCCGGTCGTTTTCGTCCATGCGCACCTGTTTCCGGATCGGATCCGTCGACTTTACGTGCCGTAACGAACGCGCTCGGACACTGCTCGGAACTCCGGCGGGCAGCGTCGCCCACCGGCATCGAGTGAGGAGATCGCATGGACCTACGGGACGACGCCCGCGGCCTCGGGCCGGATCTGGTGGCACTGCGCCGCGAGCTGCACCGCATGCCGGAGGTCGGTCTCACCCTGCCCCGCACCCGCGACCGCGTGCTGGCCGCGCTGCAGGGCCTGCCGCTGGAGATCACCGAGGGGACGTCGACGACATCGGTCACCGCGGTCCTGCGCGGCACCGCACCGCGCGGGGACACCGCGCCCACGGTGCTGCTGCGCGGCGACATGGACGGCCTCCCGGTCGGCGAGGCCAGCGGGGAGAGCTTCGCCGCCGAGACCGGCACGATGCACGCCTGCGGCCACGACCTGCACACCACCGCCCTCGCCGGGGCCGCGCAGCTGCTCTGCGCGCACCGCGACCGGCTCGCCGGCGACGTCGTGTTCATGTTCCAGCCCGGCGAGGAGGGCTACGACGGCGCCGCCCACATGATCGACGAGGGCGTGCTCACCGCGGCCGGTCACCGTGCCGACCACGCCTACGCCCTGCACGTGTTCGCCAACAAGCTGCCCGGCGGGATCGTCACCACCCGCCCCGGGGTGATGCTCTCGGCGTCGCACAGCCTCGACGTCGTCGTGCGCGGCGCCGGTGGGCACGGCTCCAACCCGCACACCGCGCGGGACCCGATCGCCGCCGCCGCGGAGATGATCACCGCGCTGCAGACGATGGTCACCCGCCGGTTCGACGCGTTCGACCCGGTCGTGCTCACCGTCGGCGTGGTGGCGGCCGGCAGCGCCCGCAACGTCATCCCGGACACCGCCCGCTTCGAGGCCACCGTGCGCAGCTACTCGGCCGGGCACGCGGCCCTGCTCCCGCAGCTGATCCGGGAGGTCTGCGACGGCGTCGCCGCAGCGCACGGCGTCCGCGCCGAGGTCACCTGGGCCGACCAGTACCCCTGCACCGTCAACGACGATGACGAGGCCGCCTTCGCCGCCGGCGTCACCCGCGAGCTGCTGGGGGAGGAGCGGTTCGTGCCGGCCCCGCACCCGTCGAGCGGGTCCGAGGACTTCTCCCGGGTGCTCGCCGCGGTGCCGGGCGCGTTCCTCGGCGTCGGCGCCTGCCCGCCGGGCACCGATCCCGACGGCGCCCCGATGAACCACTCACCCCTGGCCCGGTTCGACGACGCCGTCCTGCCCGACGCCGCAGCCCTCTACGCCGCACTGGCCGGCACCCGTCTCGCCCCGGAGGTGGTCTGACATGACCGGGACCGCACAGCAGGTCGCGCCCGCGCCGCAGGCGCGCGCGGAGAAGCGCCGCACGATCGTCGGGATCGGCGCGGGCAACGCGATGGAGTGGTTCGACTGGAACGTCTACGCGACGTTCTCCACGTTCTTCGCCGTCCAGTTCTTCACCGGCGGTGACCAGGCGACCTCGCTGCTCAAGACCCTGGCGGTCTTCGCGGTCGGGTTCGTCGCCCGCCCGTTCGGCGGGTTCCTGTTCGGCGCGCTCGCCGACCGCCGCGGCCGCAAGGTGTCGATGGCGGTCTGCGTCGCAACGGCGGCGGTCGGCAGCCTGGTCATCGGACTCACCCCGACCCAGGCCACGATCGGGGTCGGCGCCCCGGTGGTCCTGGTGCTCGCCCGCCTCGCCCAGGGCCTCGCGCACGGCGGGGAGCTGCCGGCCGCACAGACCTACCTCGCCGAGATGGCACCCCGCGAGCGCCGCGGCCTGTGGTCGAGCCTGATCTACTTCTCCGGCACCGCGGGCGTCCTGGCCGGGACGGTACTCGGCGCCGTGCTCACCGGGCTGCTCAGCACGGCCGACATGGCCGCCTACGGCTGGCGGATCCCGTTCGTGGTCGGTGGCCTGTTCGGGCTGTACGCGCTGGTCATGCGGCTGCGGATGCGCGAGACCGAGACCTACACCGCGTCGGCGGCCGAGCCGCGCAGCTCCGCGGACCCGCAGCCGCACCTGGTCCGCCAGATCCTCGCCCACCCGAAGGCACTGGCCAGGGTGGTGTTCCTGACCAGCGGCATGACCGTCGTCTACTACGTCTGGTCGGTCGCCGCACCCGCTTACGCGATCAACACCCGCGGCGTCGACCCGAGCGCGTCGCTGTGGGCCGGGGCCGCGGCGCTGGTCGTGTTCATGGTGATGCTGCCGCTGTGGGGGGCGCTGTCGGACCGGATCGGGCGGCGCCGCACCCTGCTGATCCCCGGCGCGATCCTGGTCGTGCTGGTCTACCCGCTCGACGCGATGATCCACGACGGCTGGTCCCAGTTCGCCGCGATGGCGATCGCGCTGGCGCTGATCTCGGCCGGGTCGGCCGTCGGGCCCGCGCTCTACGCCGAGCTGTTCCCGACCGGCATCCGCGCCGCCGGGCTCGGCGTGCCCTACTCGCTGTCGGTGGCGCTGTTCGGCGGGACGGCGCCCTACCTGCAGGAGCTGTTCGCCGGCCTCGGGCACCCGGGCTGGTTCCTCGGGTACACCACGGTGCTGCTTCTGGTCTCCGGGGTCACGGTGCTGCTGCTGCCGGAGACCCGGGGCGCCGACCTGGCCACTGCCGGAACACGGTGAGCACCACGATGACGCCGGTCACCCGGGCGTAAGTAAGTAAGTAAGTAAGTAAGGACCGCGACAGGACAGCGACAGCACGAGGCCCCCGCCGCGCAAGGAGCGCGACGGGGGCCTCGTGTCGTGGAGCTGCTCGGTGCAGGCTCAGGCGACGATCGTGTACAGCCCGTACCCGACGATCGCGAGCACGGCGAGGAGGCAGACACCCGCGATGGCGGTGCCCACGTTGGCGTTGAGCGGCGGAGCGGCGCCGTCGTGCGGGCCGCCCGGGTTCGCGGCGGCGGCCTTCGCGGACGCCCGGGCGCTCAGCCCGACCAGCGCGAAGGACACCAGCGCGACGACGGCGACGGACACGCCCAGCGACACGACGCTGACCAGGCCCAGGGACTCCCACTTGATACCCATGTGCGGAACCTCCGGCTCAGACCGCGGCGGCGACGGGCGTGTCGCTGGCGCTCGGGACGTCGTTGACGTTCTTGGCGTCGACCGGGCGACGGCGCGAGGCGGCGTAGATACCGCCACCGATCGCGACCCCGACCAGGGCGACGATCACGGTGCCCAGCGTGCCGGTGCCCGCGACGTACGCGGCGACCGCACCGACCGCGCCTGCGGCCGGCAGGGTCAGCACCCAGGCGACGACCATCTGGCCTGCGACGCTCCACTGCACGTTCGCGGCCTTGCGGCCCGCGCCGGCACCGAAGATCGCGCCGGTGGCGACCTGGGTGGTCGACAGCGCGAAGCCCAGGTGCGAGGAGGCCAGGATGACCGCGGCGGTGCTGGTCTCGGCGGCGAAGCCCTGCGGGGTCTCGATCTCGCTGACCCGCTTGCCGAGGGTCCGGATGATGCGCCAGCCGCCGGTGTAGGTGCCCAGCGCGATGGCCAGACCGGCCGACAGGATGACCCAGAACGGCGGGGAGGCGTTGGCGGGCAGCGCACCGGCGGTGATCAGGGTCAGGGTGATGACACCCATGGTCTTCTGCGCGTCGCTCGTGCCGTGGGCCAGGGCGACCATCGAGGCGGACACGATCTGCCCGGCCTTGAACCCCTTCTTGATGGTGCCGTCGTCGGCACGGGCGGTGCTGCGGTAGGCGATGATCGTGCAGATCATCGTGATGATGCCCGCCAGGATCGGCGAGATCACCGCGGGGAGCACGACCTTGGTGAGCAGGGCGCCGAACTGGACGGCGTCGGTGCCCGCGGCGACGATCGAGGCGCCGATCAGGCCACCGAACAGGGCGTGCGAGGAGCTCGACGGCAGGCCGATCAGCCAGGTGAGCAGGTTCCACATGATCGCGCCGATCAGCCCGGCGAAGATCACGGTCGGGCCGATGCGGGTTTCGTCGACCAGCCCGCTGGAAATCGTCTTGGCGACCTCCACCGACAGGAAGGCGCCCACGAGATTGAGCGCACCGGCAATGGCGACGGCGACCTTGGGCGGCAACGCACCGGTCGCGATGGAGGTGGCCATCGCATTCGCGGTGTCGTGGAAACCGTTGGTGAAGTCGAACAACAGAGCGGTCACGATGACCACTACGACGATGACGGACAGGTCCATGTCTCTCCCGAGAGCGGCATGAGGGCAGATGCCGGTGGTGGGGCCGACGGCCGAAAACAGTAGGTCGGTGGAGCCACGGCGATGTGGCGCGCAGGTAAACGGACGGGGTGCTGAGCGTGACCGAAGCTCTCGGACAAACTGGACATCTGGGAAGAAAAGCCATGTGACGGTCGGGAACAGATCCGCCGTGTGGCGGGTTGAACCCTAGGTGTCACTTCTCGTTCGCGTTGCGCGCTCCTGGCGTCGTCCCCGTACCTTCGCATTGCTGACGATAGTTGGTCTTGCGGTCGGAATTGCAACGGGTCTGGTGGCGAGAGTCACCGGGACGGACTGGTTGACAGATCTGCTCGACACGATCGGGTCGCTGTTCACCCGATTGCTGGAGCTGACGGTCGTACCGCTCGTGTTCAGTGCGATCGTCGTCGGCATCACGAGCCTGCGGCACCTCGGCGGCGGCCGGACCGCTGCCCGCCTCGGTGGCCGCACGGTGGCGTGGTTCGCAGGCACGTCGTTGGTCGCGGTGCTGATCGGCATCGTGATCGGGCTGGTCTTCCGGCCCGGGGCGGGCGCGCAGCTCGCCGCGGACCCGGCGTCGCTGGCCGCCGTGCAGAAGAAGAGCCCCGGCTCCTGGCAGGCGTTGCTCACCGGGCTCGTGCCCGAGAACTTCTTCGCCGCCTTCGCCGAGGGCGAGATCCTGCAGGTGGTGCTGCTGGCGCTGCTCGTCGGTGCGGCCGCCTACGCGCTGGGGGAGAAGGCCCAGCCCGTCGTCGGGCTGGTCAACTCGGTCTTCGAGATCATCCTGAAGATCATCGGCTGGATCGTGGCGCTCGCCCCGATCGGCGTCTTCGGCCTGATCGGCCACGCGTTCGCCACCTACGGCAGCGGTGTCGTCGGGTCGCTGTTCGGGCTGGTCGCCGCGGTCTACGGTGGCTGTCTGCTCGTGCTGTTCGGCGTCTACCCGCTGCTGCTGCGCTTCGTCGCGGGGGTGAGCCCGCGCCGGTTCTTCGGCACCACCTGGCCGGTGCTGCAGTTCGCGTTCGTCTCCCGCTCGTCCGGGGCGTCGCTGCCGCAGTCCCGCCAGGCCGCGATCGACCTCGGCGTGGACAAGGGCTACGCGGGGTTCGCCGTCCCGCTGGCCTCGACGACGAAGATGGACGGCTGTGCCGCGGTCTACCCGGCCCTCGCGACGATCTTCATCGCGAACGTCTCCGGGATCCAGCTCGCGGTCTGGCAGTACGTCGTGATCGTCGCCGTCGCGGTGTTCGGCGCGCTGGCCACCGCCGGGACGACCGGCTGGTTCACCATGCTGACGCTGACCCTGGGCGCGATCGGCATGCCGCCGGAGGTGATCGCGCTGGGCATCGCCGTGGTCTACGGCATCGACCCGGTCATGGACATGATGCGGACCGCGACCAACGTCGCAGGCCAGATCACCGTGCCCACCGTCGTCGCCGCCCAGGAGGGGCTGCTGGACCGCTCCGGTCCCGAGCGCCCGCACGCCGCCGCCGGGTCGGGCGCCGTCCCGGCCTGAGCACCCGGCGGGATCGCGGGCGACAGAGCCCGCGGGCCACGGCGACCGCGGGCGTCAGAGACCGCGGGCGTCAGAGGTGGGCGTCGACGATCAGGTTCGCGGCAGGCATCGCCGTCGCGGGCCCGGCGAACGGGCGCCCGTACCCGGCGGCCAGCTCGCCCAGCCGGCGCGCCCGCGTCGTCCAGCCGAGGCGCTGCAGGGTCTCGGTCACCGGCGGGCGGGACCGGGCGTCGAACAGGGTGGCCCAGTCGAACCCGACCGACCGGCCCAGGTCCTCGATCTCGGGCCGGGTCGCGAGGGCGTCGGCGTCCGAGTGGTCGATCGCCTCGACCGCGATCCGGCTGCCCGGCGCGGACAGGGCGGTGATCCGGTCGAACAGGTCGGCCTCGGCGTCCGGCGGCAGGTACGGGAGCAGGCCCTCGACCAGCCACGACGTCGGCGCCGCGGTGTCGAGACTCGCCTCCTGCAGCGCTGCGGGCCAGTCCTGGCGCAGGTCGGCCGGCACGAGGCGCAGCGCGGCGCGTGCCGGCGCGCCCGTCGCGTCCAGGGCCTCCTGCTTGAACCGCAGCACGCCCGGCTGGTCGATCTCGAAGACGGTCGTCCCCGGCGCCCAGTCGAGCCGGTGGGTGCGGGTGTCGAGCCCGGACGCGAGGACGACCACCTGCCGCAGCCCGGCCGCGTCGGCGTCGCGCAGCAGGTCGTCGAAGACCCGGGTGCGGACCGCCATCATCGCCGTCATCGTCTGCCAGCCCTGGCCCGCGGTGAACGTGCCGAGCTCGCGCACGGTCGTCGGCATCGGGACGGGGGCGTCTGCCCGGGCCACGAAGCCCGCGGCGAACTCGTCGCGGACGAGCGCGTCGGGCCGGTCGGCCTCGACCGCCCGGGCCGCCGCGACGAGGAGGGCGGTGAGTCCGACGCTCGCCGTGACGCCCCATTCCCCGGCCGTGTCACCGCTGGCCGTGGCACCGCCGTCGATAGCCGGTCCCGTTCCGAGTTCCTGCGCCGGATCCGTTGTCACACTGTGCCTCCGGTGTGGTGAGCAGAGCCGTGGCCGAGTGTTCCAGCCTTCGGCGGCCGGGTCCGCCGTCGAGCCGGGCTCGACGGCGTGCGGTGAATCACTCGGATGTCCGACGACCGTAGGCAGTCAGTTCTGACTGTTTCCCTGATACCGTCGCCGACGTCGACCGGCGCCGTCCCGAGCGCGCCGGCTCTCCTCGTTCCGCGTGTGAAAGGACTGACCCGGACATGGACATCAACGGCTCCGTCGCCGTCGTCACCGGTGGCGCCTCGGGCCTCGGCCTCGCCACGACCGAGCGCCTCGTCGAGGCGGGCGCGAAGGTCGTGATCATCGACCTGCCGTCGTCGCAGGGTGAGGCGGTGGCGGACAAGCTCGGCGAGAACGTGCGCTTCGCCGCCGCCGACGTCACCAGCGAGTCCGAGGTCTCCGCCGCCCTCGACGTCGCCGAGGAGCTCGGCACCGTCCGCGTCGCGGTGAACTGCGCCGGCATCGGCAACGGCATCAAGACCTACGGCAAGTCCGGCCCGTTCCCGCTGGCCGACTTCACGAAGATCATCAACGTGAACCTGGTCGGCACGTTCAACGTGATCCGGCTCGCCGCGGAGCGCATCGCGAAGGCCGAGCCGCTCGACGGTGACCGCGGCGTCATCGTCAACACCGCCTCGGTGGCGGCGTTCGAGGGTCAGGTCGGCCAGGCCGCGTACTCCGCGTCCAAGGGCGGCATCGTCGGCATGACGCTGCCGATCGCCCGGGACCTGTCCACGCTGAACATCCGGGTCAACACGATCGCGCCCGGCCTGTTCGAGACCCCGCTGCTCGCCGGGCTGCCCGAGGACGTCAAGGACTCCCTCGGCAAGCAGGCACCGCACCCCGCGCGCCTGGGGCAGCCGTCGGAGTACGGCCGCCTGGTCGCCCACATCGTCGAGAACCCGATGCTCAACGGCGAGACCATCCGGCTCGACGGCGCCATCCGGATGCAGCCCCGCTAGTCGCGGGCCCCACCACACGAGACAGCAGCGAAGGAGGGTGGGCGCAGTGAAGCGCACGCTCTACGAGTCCGACCACGAGGACTTCCGCCAGGCGTTCCGGTCGTTCGTCGAGAAGGAAATCGTCCCGAACGAGACCGGCTGGGAGCACGACGGCGTCGTCGCCCGCGACCTGTTCACCACCGCGGGCGCGAACGGGTTCCTCGGCATCGACGTGCCCGAGCAGTACGGCGGCGGCGGGGTGCCGGACTTCCGGTTCAACGCGGTGATCTCCGAGGAGCTCATGCGCTCCGGGGCGGCGGCGGCCGGGCTCGGCCTGACCCTGCACAACGACATCGTGCTGCCCTACCTGCTCGCGTACTGCACCGAGGAGCAGAAGCAGCGGTGGCTGCCCGGCGTGGTCAGCGGGGAGAAGATCCTCGCGATCGCCATGACCGAGCCGGGCATCGGCTCGGACCTCGCGTCGATGTCGACCACCGCGATCCGGGGCACCGACGAGCAGGGCGAGCACTACGTCGTCAACGGCGCCAAGACCTTCATCACCAACGGGATCAACGCCGACCTCGTCGTCGTCGCGGTGAAGACCGACCCGTCGCAGAAGCACAAGGGCATGAGCCTGCTCGTGCTCGAGCGCGGGATGGAGGGCTTCGAGCGCGGCCGCAACCTGGACAAGCTGGGCCAGCACGCCCAGGACACCGCGGAGCTGTCGTTCACCGACGTGCGCGTGCCGGTGGAGAACCTGCTCGGCGACGACGAGGGCCAGGGCTTCCTGCAGCTGGTCGCGAACCTGCCCCAGGAGCGGCTGTCGATCGCGGTCGCCGCGGTCGCCGCCGCGCGCACCGCGCTGACCCAGACCCTGGAGTACGTCAAGGAGCGCAAGGCGTTCGGCTCGCCGATCGGCTCGTTCCAGAATTCGAAGTTCGTGCTCGCCGAGCTCGACACCGAGATCGACTTCGCCGAGCACTACGTCGACGACTGCGTCCGCGCGCTCAACGCGGGCGAGCTGACCGCGGTCGACGCGTCGAAGGCGAAGTACTGGTGCACCGAGCTGCAGGGCCGGGTCGTCGACAAGTGCCTGCAGCTGCACGGCGGCTACGGGTACATGAACGAGTACCCGATCGCGAAGGCGTACGCCGACGCCCGGATCACCAGGATCTACGGTGGGACCACCGAGATCATGAAGGAGGTCATCGGCCGCGGACTCGGGCTCTAGGACGAGCCAGGGGACCCGCGGTCGTCGGCGCATGACCACCGAACGCACTCCCGAGTCGAGGACCCGGGCACAGCGGTCCGAGGACAGCCGTGCCCGGATCCTCGACGCCGCCGTCGTGAGCCTGATCGACGGTGGCTACTCCGGCGCGACCACCCTGACCATCCAGTCCGAGGCCGGGGTGTCGCGCGGCCGGCTGCTGCACCACTTCCCGTCCCGGGACCGGCTGCTCGTCGCGGCCGCGCAGCACCTGGCCGTCAAGCGGGTCGCCGACACCGAGGCCCGGATCAACCTGGTCCTCGAGGCCCGGCCGGTCGGTACGTTCGGCCGCGCGGACCTGGTGATCGAGCTGCTGTGGGAGAGCTTCTCCGAGCCGCACTTCTGGGCCTCGATCGAGCTGTGGACCGCGGCCCGGGCCAACGCCGAGATCGCCGACGCGTTGCGCCCGGAGGAGAAGCGGCTCGGCGCCGCGATCCGGGCGTCGATGGCCCGGATGTTCGGCGACGAGCTGGCGTCGCGGCCGCGGTTCAAGCAGCTGCGTGACCTGCTGCTCACCTCGATGCGCGGTACGGCGCTGACCTACACGTTCGACCCGCGGGACCCGGCCGAGGACGCGATGGTCGCGCAGTGGAAGGACCTCACCCGCGTACTACTGGCCGAGGATTCGCCGGCGTCCTGAACCGGCACGGCGGCGCGACGAACTCACCGCTGGCCCGCACCTGGTTGCGGCCGGCGCCCTTGGCCACGTAGAGCGCGGCGTCGGCGGCGCCCAGCAGCGTGTCCAGCGTCGAACCGCGGTGCGCGGACGCGATTCCCGCCGACACCGACAGCCCGGTCAGCGGGGTCGCCGTGTGCCCGGAGTCCACGGCCAGCGCGGCGACGCCGGCGCGGATCCGTTCCGCGACGTCGCGGGCGTCGTCGGCGCCGTGGCGCAGCCCGCCGAGGGCGACGACGAACTCCTCCCCGCCGAACCGGCCCGCGTGGTCCTGCTCGCGGACCTCCCGCCGGACGACCTCGGCGACGGCGGCCAGGGCGTCGTCCCCGGCGAGGTGGCCGTACCGGTCGTTGAGCGCCTTGAAGTGGTCGAGGTCGAGGATGAGCACCGCCGCGGCCCGCCCGGTCGCCCGGCTCCGCTCGAGCAGCTGCTCGGCGCGCAGCCGCCAGGCGGCCGGGTTGAGCAGCCCGGTCTTGGCGTCGGTGTCGGCGCGCTCCTCCAGCTGGCGGACCAGTGTGGTCTGTTCGAGCGCCAGCAGCGGAGCCATCGCGAGCAGCAGCATCCAGGGCGTCGTCATGTCGAGCACGACCGACACCAGGGCGCCGAGGGACAGCGTCGAGAGCTCCAGCCAGATGTCGCCGCCCAGCAGGACGGCGAGGAAGCGCGTCCCCGGACGGGCGAGGCGGACGATGCCCGCGACCAGCAGGATGTTCGTCGCCGCGTAGACCAGGATCGCCGCCACCAGCATGGCGACGTCGACCGGCTCGCGGAACGTCCACTGCGTCCCGGTGCCGGTGAGCGCATGCAGGGCGGCCACGGCGTGGATCGCCAGCACCACCGTGGTGACGCTGTAGAGCTGACGGTGCGCCGGTGTCCCCGCGGGCCGCGACACCCGCCACCACGAGTAGCCGAAGCTGGTGACGACCACGGCGCAGGCGAGCGTGGCAGGGAGCAGCACCGCGCCGGTCAGGGTCCAGACCGAGGTCATGTCGACGTAGCGGGTCTCGGCGATCCGCCTGCGCATGCGTTCGGCACGGACCGAGAGCTCGATGTGCGCGACGGCCACGGAGGTCAGCAGCACCGTCAGCAGCAGTACGCCCTGGGGCGGCGGGGTCCGCACCAGGCCGAGCACGCCACCGACGAGCAGGGTGCCGGCGAGCAGCTCCACTACTGTCAACAGAGTCAGCGCGGGTCGCGGGAGCGCCAGGATCGGCCAGGTGCGCGATGACGAGGTGGTCGTCGCGACGGGCTGATCGGACGTCACGAGTCTCCCGGGGGCGTCGGCGACAGCCCCAGGAGATTACCGGCGGTAGTCCGGTGCTCGGGATGTGATCTCGCTGCCACCCGCGGAGATGCGCCGAACGGCCGCTGCGTGCGGACGAACGTCTCAGCTACACCTTAAGGACAGGGTGACGCACCTGGTGCTCACGAGGACGTTGTCGTCGGCGTGAGGGTCACTCACAGCGATCGGGCGAACGCAATGTGAGAACCGCAATCGATCTTCGTGTCCGACAGGCGGTGACGTCCGACCATCGGACTTCTACTCTCTCGGGTGACATCACCGGCGGTGCCCGATCACACACGGTCGGTAACTTCTGGTGGCGGTGCCGACGTGACGACACGGACGTGGTGTAGCGGAGCTCGACAGGGAGTGGGGTGTCCTGATGTGCAACTGGCAGTGGTGACGGAGCTCAGAAGAGTGCAGACAGTGCACGTGACGCAGGTGAACGGAGGGCATCGTGCGCAACTGGCAGTGGTGAACCATCCCTGTGACGCCGCATACGCGGCGGCAGTCGCGCCATGACCGTGATGGCAATGCCGGTACGGCCATCCCGGTGTCGGTGGTGCTGCAAGGACCGAACTGAAGACCTCTCGCGAGATCGCGCTGATGCGCGAGGCCGGTCGGCTGACCGCGCCGGCGTCGGCCGCCACTCGTGACCAGGCAGTGCCCGGCGCGCGCCCCGTCGACGTGGCCGCGGCCGGGGTCATTGCCGAGGGAAGCCGGCGGCCCCCCGCCGTTCGTGGCCACCGGCCCCGTGGTGCCGACGGTCCCGTAGGAGATGCCCTTTCCGGGCGCCCGGGCCGTAGGCGATTCCCTGTCGAGATCCGGTCGCGGTGTGACGTCATCCGCGAACGCGATTCACGCCACGCTCGTCCGTCGTATCGCGCGACCTGCATGCGCGCCGCCGAACGGGTGAGAGACGGCTCGCGTGATCGCGCTGAGCAGCGATGACAGTCGTGTTACGGCCCACTGTGAAGATCACCCCCTAGGCGGCGGGGCCGCTCTCGTGCTGTCGTTAGCCTGGCCTTACTTCAGGCATGGCGATGTACACGAGAGGACAGTGATGGCGACACCGGCGAACGCAGGCCCACCGCACGAGCAGGAGGTGCTCGACGTCGTGGGCGTCGGGTTCGGTCCGTCCAACGTGGGCATCGCGATCGCCCTGCTGGAGCACAACGCGTCGGTTCCGGCGTCGCGACGGCTCTCCGCGCGCTTCGTCGAGCGCCAGGAGGAGTTCGGCTGGCACCGCGGGATGCTCCTCGAGGACGCCACCATGCAGGTGTCGTACCTCAAGGACCTCGTCACGCTGCGTAACCCCAGTAGCGGCTTCTCGTTCCTGTCCTACCTGCACGACCGGGACCGGCTCGCGGACTTCATCAACTACGGCAGCAGCTTCCCGACCCGGCGCGAGTTCCACGACTACCTCGAGTGGACCGCGCAGAAGGTCGAGACGGTCGGCGCCGCCGCTGGCGGCCAGATCGGTGTCGGCTACGGCACCGAGGTGGTCGACATCGTCCCGGTGTACGACGAGGACGGGGGAGAGGTCGGCGCGGTCGACGTGCTGGTCCGCCGCGGCGAGGAGACGGAGCGGCTGCGGGCCCGCAACGTCGTCCTGTCCTGCGGGATGACCCCGGCGATGCCGCGCGGCATCACGATGGGCGGGCGGATCTGGCACAACCGCGATCTGCTGTTCCGCACCGGCGAGCTGGCCGGGACGTCCCCGGCGCGGTTCGCGGTGGTCGGCGCGGGGCAGAGTGCGGCCGAGACCGTCGAGCACCTGCACCGCACGTTCCCCGAGGCCGAGGTGCACGCGGTGTTCGCGCGCTACGGCTACAGCCCCGCCGATGACAGCTCGTTCGCGAACCGGATCTTCGACCCGTCGGCCGTCGACGACTTCTACGACGCCCCGGACGGGACCAAGGAGATGATCCTCGGCTACCACGCGAACACGAACTACTCGGTGGTCGACCCGGAGCTGATCGAGGGCCTCTACCGGCAGCACTACCACGAGCGGGTCGCCGGGACCGAGCGGCTGAAGTTCCGCAACGTGTCCCGGGTGGCCGACGTCGTCGACGTCGGGGACCGGGTGGAGCTGGCCGTGGAGTCGCTGATCGACGGGTCCCGTGAGGTGATCACCGCCGACGCCGTCGTCTACGCGACCGGCTACCACCCCAAGGACCCGCTGTCGCTGCTCGGCGGCGGGCTGCCCGAGGCGTGCGGCCGCGACTCCGAGGGCCGTCTCGACATCCGCCGCGACTACCGGATCGGCACCACCGCGATGGCCGACGGCACCCCGGTGACCGCCGGGCTCTACGTCCAGGGGCCGACCGAGCACACGCACGGCATCACCTCGACGCTGCTGTCCAACATCGCCGTCCGCTCCGGCGAGGTCGTGTCGTCGATCATCGCAGGCGCCGCCTCCGACGCGGGCCGCCCGGCCGGCTCCGAGGCCGGCCGCGTCGCCACCTCGCAGCCCTGAGCCCCGTCGCAGCCCTGAGCTGCGGTATCCCGAAACCCAGGAGAGCACCGTGACCAACCCGTTCGACGACGCCGACGGCACCTTCCTGGTGCTGGTCAACGACGAGGGCCAGCACAGCCTGTGGCCCGAGCGCATCGACTTCCCCGCCGGCTGGGACCGCACCTTCGGCCCGGACACCCGCGAGGCGTGCTTGGCCCACGTCGAGGAGCACTGGACCGACCTGCGCCCGCGCAGCCTGCAGCGCCGCATGTCCGAGGCCCGCTGAGCGACGCCCGCCCCTGAGCCGCCCGGCCCTGAGCCGCCCGGCCCGAGCCCGCCGGCTCCTGACCCCGCCGGCCCTGAGCTCGCCGGCTCCTGACTCCGCCGGTACCGCCGGCCGAACCACCGCCAGATCCTGCGAGAGGACCGCACCCCCGTGCCGAACAACGGCCCCCGTGACGTCGCGACCCCGACCCGGGCGGACGCCCCCGGACCCCTGACGACGGTCCCCGAGGTGTTCGCCCGGCACGTCGCCGACCGCCCGGGAGCCGAGGCGCTGGTGTGCGGGGACGTCCGGCTGGACTACGCCGAGCTGGGCGCCCGGATGCACCGGCTCGCCCGGGTGCTGGCGGCGCGCGGGGTCGGGCCGGAGGACGTCGTCGCGGTGGCGGTGCCGCGGTCGGTGGAGACGATCGTGACCGAGCTGGCGGTCATGGTCGCCGGGGCCGCGTACCTGCCGATCGACGAGAACCTGCCCGCCGACCGGATCCGCTACATGGTCGCCGACGCCCGGCCCGCGGTGCTGGTGACCACGGCGCGGGCGGGCGTCGAGCAGGCCCTCGACCAGGGCGACGGGGCGTACCGGCCCGCGGTGGTACGGCTCGACGACGCCGCCGTCGGCGCCGAGCTGGCCGCGCAGCCGGACACCGCGCCCGACGTCGCGATCGGGCCGGACTCGGCGGCGTACGTCATCTACACCTCCGGATCGACCGGCCACCCCAAGGGCGTGGTGCTGGCCCACCGCGGCGTCGCCAAGCTGATCGCGACCCAGACCGAGCGGCTCGGCGTCGGCGCGCACAGCCGGATCCTGCAGTTCGCCTCGCCCAGCTTCGACGTCGCGTTCTGGGACCTGGTGCTGGCCTACGGCACCGGCGGCACGCTCGTCGTCGTCCCGGCGGAGCTGCGCGTCGCCGACCGCGGCCTCGCCGACTACGCGCACGCCCACGCCGTCACGTTCATGATCCTGCCGCCGGCGCTGCTGGCCGCGATGCCGCCCGGGGTGACGCTGCCGCAGGGCGCGACGCTGCTGGCGGGCACCGAGCGGATCTCCTCGTCGCTGGTGCACCGCTGGGCTCCGGGCCGGGAGATGTTCAACGCCTACGGCCCCACCGAGGCGACCGTGAACTCCACGCTCGGGCTGTGCGACCCGGGCATCGCCGACGACGAGTCGGTCCCGATCGGCATCGCCGACCCCGGCACCCGCGCGCACGTCCTCGACGCAGGCCTGCGCGAGGTCCCCGATGGCGCCGAGGGCGAGCTGTACCTGGGCGGCGACGGCCTGGCCCGCGGCTACCTGGGCCGGCCGGAGCTGACCGCGGAGCGGTTCGTCGCCGACCCGTTCGGTGCGCCGGGGGAGCGGCTCTACCGCACCGGTGACCTGGTGCGACGTCTCCCCGACGGCCGGCTGGACTTCCTCGACCGGGTCGACGACCAGGTCAAGATCCGCGGGTACCGCATCGAGCTCGGCGAGATCGAGTCCGTGCTGTCCCGCCACCCGTCGGTCGGGCAGGTCGCCGTCGTCGCCCGCGAGGACGGGCCGGGGGACCGGCGCCTCGCCGCCTACGTCGTCCCGCACCGCGACCGCGACGCCGCCGGTGAGGACGAGCACGTCGGCGAGTGGCGCGAGCTGCACGAGTCGATCTTCGCCGACCCGGGTACCGACGGGATCGAGGAGAACTTCGTCGGCTGGAACTCCAGCTACGACGGCGAGCCCATCCCGCGTGCGCAGATGCGCGAGTGGCACGCCGCGACGATCGAGCGGATCGCCGCGCTGCACCCGCGCAAGGTCCTGGAGCTGGGTATCGGCAGCGGGCTGATCCTGTCCCGCATCGCCCCCGGCGCCGAGCACTACGTCGGGATCGACCTGTCCCCGCAGGCCGTCGAGCACGCCCGCGCCGCCGTGGCCGCCGATCCCGCGCTGGCCGGGAAGGTCACCCTCGACGCCCGCCCCGCGCACGACCTGTCGGGGCTGCCCGACGAGTACTTCGACGTCGTCGTCATCAACTCGGTGGCGCAGTACTTCCCGGGCGTCGGCTACCTCGCCGACCTGCTCGAACGCCTCACCGGCCGGATGGTTCCGGGCGGGCGGATCGTCGTCGGCGACGTCCGGAACCTGCGCACGCTGCGCGCGTTCCGCGCCGCGATCGAGGAGGTCCGCCACGGCCGCCCCGGCAGCACCGACGCCGAGCGCGACGAGCGCCGCCGCGCCGTCGACGACGCCATCGCCCGCGAGCCCGAGCTGCTGCTCGACCCCGACCTGTTCCCGGCGCTGGCCGCCCGCGTCCCCGCGATCACCGGGGTGGAGCTACTGGTCAAGGACGGCGACACCGGTAACGAGCTGACCCGGCACCGCTACGACGTCGTGCTCACCGTCGGCGGCACCCCCGCCCCGGAGCCGGTCGAGACCGTACTGACCTGGGGCGACGACGTCAGCACGCTGTCCGATGTGGAGGCCGCACTCGGGGACGGCCGGGTCCGGGTCACCGGCATCCCCAACGGCCGCCTCGACGACGAGCACGCCGCCGTCGCCCGGATCGAGGGCGAGCCCGCCCCGGACACCACCGGAGTCCCCGGCGAGCCGGAGCTGCGCGCCCTCGCCGAGCGGCACGGGCGGGTCCTGCGCCTGACCTGGGACGGCGGATCCGACGACGGAGCCCTCGACGCGGTCTTCACCGCTTCCGAGCAGGCCGGTGAACGGACCGGCGAGCAGGGCGGCGAGCACGGGGCCGGGGCGTACCGCGCCGTCCGCCCGCTGCGCGCCGACCTCACCGGCTACGGCAACGAGCCGGCCGGGCGCCGCGAGGACCGCACGCTGGCCGGCGAGCTGCGCGAGTACGCCGCCGACCGGCTGCCCGACTACATGGTGCCGTCCGGATTCGTCCGGATGGACCGGTTGCCGCTGCTGGCCAGCGGCAAGCTCGACCGTCGCGCGCTGCCCGCGCCGGACCCCTCGGCCGCCGTCGGCGACCGCGAGCCGCGCACCGCCACCGAGCAGGTCGTCGCCGAGCTGGTCGCCGAGGTGCTCGGCCTGCCCCGCGTCGGCCTCGACGACGACTTCTTCGCCCTCGGCGGGCACTCGCTGCTCGCCACCCGCCTGATCCTGCGGATCCGCCGCGCCACCGGTGCCGACCTCAGCGTCCGCAGCGTGTTCGAGGCGCCCACCGTGGAGGCGCTCGCCGCGCTCGTCGGCGGCGCCGGCGTCGACCCGGCCGGACCCGCCCGGCCCGAGCTGACCGCCCGCCCGCGCCCCGAGCTCGTCCCGCTGTCCCACGCCCAGGCGCGACTGTGGTTCCTGCACCGCCTCGAGGGCGGCTCCGGGACGAGCTCCGGGACGAGCACCCCCGGGAACGCCACCGATGCGGCGACCTACAACGTGCCGCTCGTCGTCGAGCTGACCGGGGAGCTCGACGGTGCCGCACTGCGCGCCGCGCTGGCCGACGTCGTCGACCGGCACGAGGTGCTGCGCACCGTGTTCGCCGAGCACGACGGCACCCCCTACCAGCACGTTCTCGACGCCGGTGGCCCCGGCCCGCTCACCGGCGGGGCCGAGCAGGTCCGGGCCGCCGACCTCGACACCCGCGTCGACGCCGAGGTCCGCCGCGGCTTCGACCTCGCCGCCGGGGCCCCGGTCCGGGCGACGCTGCTGCGCACCGCCCCCGACCACCACGTCCTCGTGCTGGTGCTGCACCACATCGCCGCCGACGGCTGGTCGCTGGCCCCGCTGTGGCGCGACGTCGCCACCGCCTACGCAGCCCGCCGCGCCGGGCACGCCCCCGGCTGGGCGCCGCTGCCGGTGCAGTACGCCGACTACACCCTCTGGCAGCGCGACACCCTCGACGCCGTCGTCGACGACCAGCTCGCGCACTGGCGCGAGACCCTCGCCGGGCTGCCCGAGCGGATCGCGCTGCCCACCGACCGGCCCGCCCCCGCCGTCGCGAGCTACGCCGGCGGCCACTTCACCTTCACCTGGGACGCCGACCTGCACGCCCGCCTCGACGAGCGCGCCCGCGCCGCGGGCGTCAGCGTGTTCATGGTCGTCAACGCTGCCCTGGCGGCACTGCTCACCCGTACCGGGTCGGGTACCGACATCCCGCTCGGTACGCCGGTCGCCGGTCGCCTCGACCCGGCGCTCGACGAGCTCGTCGGGTTCTTCGTCAACACCCTGGTGCTGCGCGTCGACACCTCCGGCGACCCCACGTTCGACGAGCTCCTGGCCCGGGTCCGCGAGCGCAGCCTCGACGCCTACGCCCACCAGGACGTCCCGTTCGAGCGCCTCGTCGAGGAGCTGAACCCCACCCGGTCGCTGGCCCACCACCCGCTGTTCCAGGTGATGCTGGCCTGGCAGAACACGCCCACCGCGGGCGTCGAGCTGCCCGGGCTGGCCGCGTCGGAGCGGATGCCGGGCACCGGCACCGCCAAGTTCGACCTGTGGGTGTCGCTGAAGGAGCGCCCGGACTCCGGTGCGATCGACGGGATCGTCGAGTACAACAGCGACCTGTTCGACGAGCGCACCGTCGTCGAGCTGCTGCACCGCTTCGAGCTGTTGCTCTCCGCCGCCCTCGACGAACCGGCCGCCCACCTCGGGGACCTGCCGCTGCTGCTGCCCGGTGAGCGCGCCGGCGCGTCGATCGAGACCGGCGAGACCCGCGCGCTGCCGGACACCACCCTGCCCGCGCTGCTCGACGCGCAGGCCGCGCGCACCCCGGACGCCACCGCGCTCGTCGTCGGCGGGACCCGGCTGAGCTACGCCGAGCTGACCGCGTGGACCAACCGGCTCGCCCGGTTCCTCGTCGCCCGCGGCGCCGGACCGGAGCAGGTCGTCGCGCTGGCGCTGCCGCGCTCGGCGGAGCTGGTCGTCGCGATCCTGGCGACGCTGCGCGCCGGTGCCGCCTACCTGCCGCTGGACCCCGACCACCCCGCCGACCGGCTCGCCCACATGGTCGACGACGCCCGCCCGGCCGTCCTGCTCGCCACCACCGCGACGTCCGCGCTGGTCGAGCACCCCGACACCGTGCTGCTCGGCCGGCCCGACGCCCCCGGCAGCGCCGACCCGGCCGCCGGGTTCGACGACGCCCCGCTGTCCGACGACGACCGCACCGCGCCGCTCGACCCCGCGCACCCCGCGTACGTCATCTACACCTCCGGCTCCACCGGCCGCCCGAAGGGCGTCGCCGTACCGCACCGCGCCATCGTCAACCGGCTGCTCTGGATGCAGGACACCTACGGCCTCGACGGCACCGACCGCGTCCTGCAGAAGACGCCGTCGAGCTTCGACGTGTCGGTGTGGGAGTTCCTCTGGCCGCTGATCACCGGTGCCACCGAGGTCGTCGCCGCCCCGGACGGGCACCGTGACCCGGCCTACCTCGCCGGGCTGATCCGCGACGAGGGCGTCACCACCGTCCACTTCGTCCCGTCGATGCTGGAGGTGTTCCTCGCCGAGCCCGCCGCCGCGGGCACCGCCGGGGTGCTGTGCCGGGTGATCTGCTCCGGCGAGGCGCTGTCCGCCGAGGTCGGCGCCCGCGCCACCCGGCTGCTCGGTCCCGTCGTGCACAACCTCTACGGGCCGACCGAGGCCGCCGTCGACGTCACCGCATGGGCGCTGGGCGCCGACCCGGCCGCGATCGAGACCGCCGGCACCGTCCCGATCGGGCACGCGGTCTGGAACACCGATCTGTACGTGCTCGACGACCGGCTGCGCCCGGTGCCGGCCGGTGTCCCCGGCGAGCTGTACCTGGCCGGGGTGCAGCTGGCCCGTGGCTACCACGCCCGTCCGGGCCTGACCGCGGACCGTTTCGTCGCCGACCCGTTCGGCGGGCCCGGCGCCCGCATGTACCGCACCGGGGACCTGGCCCGGCGCCGCCGCGACGGCGCGCTGGAGTTCCTCGGCCGCACCGACGAGCAGGTCAAGATCCGCGGCCTGCGCATCGAGCCCGGCGAGGTCGCCGCGGTGCTCTCGGCGACGCCCGGGGTCGCGCAGGCGGCCGTGGTCGGCGACGGGGACCGGCTCGTCGGCTACCTCGTGCCCGGTGGTGCGGCGGAGACCGACGCCGACACCGGCTCCGCCTCCGGTGCCGGCCTCGACGCGGAGCGCGTCGACGAGTGGCGCGAGCTCTACGACACCCTCTACGCCACCGACGCCGCGGCGGGGGAGACCTCCGACGTGTTCGTCGGCTGGAACTCCAGTGTGGACGGATCTCCGATCCCGCGGGAGGAGATGCGGGCCTGGCGCGACGAGACCGTCGACCGGATCCGCGCCCTGGCCCCGCAGCGGGTGCTGGAGCTCGGTGTCGGCACCGGGCTGCTGCTGCGCGAGCTGGCCGGCGAGGTCACCGAGTACGTCGGCACCGACTTCTCCGCGGCCGTGATCGAGGCGCTGCGGGCCGACGCCCCCGCCTCGGCACACCTGGAGGTCCGCGCCGCCGACGAGCTGGACGGTCTGCCGCGCGGGCACTTCGACGCCGTCGTGATCAACTCGGTGGTGCAGTACTTCCCGGACGCCGGGTACCTGGACCGGGTGCTGCGCGGCGCGCTGGAGCTGCTCGCCCCGGGCGGGGCGCTGTTCGTCGGTGACGTCCGTGACCTGCGCCAGCTGCGCGCGTTCCACGCGTCGGTGGTGCTCGGCCGGGCCACCGGCACCGAGACGCCCGCCGAGCTGGCGGCCGCGGTCGACCGCGCCGCCGACGGGGACAAGGAGCTGCTCGTCGCGCCGGAGCTGTTCACCGCGCTCGCCGGGGACACCGGTGCTGGTGTCGAGATCCGGGTGAAGGACGCCGACTACGACAACGAGCTGTCCACCTACCGCTACGACGTCGTCCTGCGCCCCGGCGCCGCCGCTCCGGCAGCGCAGACAGCGCAGACGGCGCAGACAGCGCAGACAGCACTGCAGGAGCTCGCGTGGACCTCGCTCGACGACCTCGACGCGCGCCTCGACGGCCCGGCCCGGGTCGACGTCGTCCCGCACGCCCGCGGCGCCGGTGTCGCCACCGCGCTCGACGCCCTCGACGCCGGTGACGCGTCCACCGGCGCCGTGCTCGACCACCTCGCCGACCGCACCGGTGCCACCCCCGCCGAGCTGGAGCAGCTGGCGGCCCGGCACGGGCTGCACGCCGTCGTGACCTGGTCCGGCCGGGTCCCCGGCGCACTCGACGTGCTCTTCGTGCAGCCCGGGGACGCGGACGCGGCGGCACCGGGCGCGTACCGCCCGGCCGCGACGACCGGGCCGTCGACCAGCGACCCGACCCGGCACCGGGCGCACACCGCGCTGATCGCGCGGGCCCGCGACGCCGCCCGGCGCGAGCTGCCCGACTACATGGTGCCGACCGCGTACGTCGTGCTCGACGCGCTGCCGCTGTCGGTCAACGGCAAGCTCGACCGCCGTGCGCTGCCCGCACCCGAGCCCGTCGCCACCGGTGGCGGCCGTGCCCCGCGCACCGCAGCCGAGCAGCGGATCGCCACCCTGTTCGCCGAGATCCTGGGCCTCACCGGTGCCGAGCCCGCCGGGGCCGATGACGACTTCTTCGCCCTCGGCGGGCACTCGCTGCTCGCCACCCGCCTCGTCTCCCGGGTGCGGGCGGACCTCGGCGTGCCGCTGCAGGTCCGCACCGTGTTCGAGGCACCGACCGTGGCCGGGCTGGCCGCGGTCGTCGAGCAGGACACCGACGACACCGGGGCGGCGGGACCGGAGCGGCCCGCACTGGTCGCCGGCCCGCGCCCGGACCGGGTGCCGCCGGCGTTCGCGCAGCGCCGCCTCTGGTTCCTCGACCGCCTCGAGGGCGCAGTCGCGACCTACAACGTGCCGCTGGTGCTGCGGCTGCGCGGCGACCTGGACGCCGACGCCCTGGAAGCCGCGCTCGCCGACGTCGTCGCCCGGCACGAGGTGCTGCGCACCGTGTTCGCCGAGCACGACGGCGAGCCCTACCAGCACGTCCTCGACCCCGCCGACGCCGGCGTGACCCTGGAGCGCGTCGACCTCACCGGTGCGGCGGCGGGCGCGCTGGACGAGGCACTCACCGACGCCGTGCGCACCGGGTTCGACCTGGCCGGGCGCATCCCGATGCGGGTCCGGCTGTTCACCACGGGCGAGCGCGAGCACGTGCTCGCCCTGGTGTTCCACCACATCGTCTCCGACGGCTGGTCGATGGAACCGCTGTGGCGCGACGTCGCCACCGCCTACGCCGCCCGCCGCGCCGGGCACGCACCGCAGTGGGCGCCGCTGCCGGTGCAGTACGCCGACTACGCCCTCTGGCAGCAGGACCTGCTCGGCGACCTCGCCGACCCCGCCGCCGAGGGGCACCGGCAGCTGGAGCACTGGCGGGAGCGCCTCGCCGGGCTGCCCGCCCGGATCGAGCTGCCCACCGACCGCCCGCACCCGCCGGTCGCCGGGTTCACCGGTGAGCTGTTCACCGTCACCTGGGACGCGGAGCTGCACCACGGCCTGGCCGAGCTGGCCCGCAGGCACCACGCGACCGTGTTCATGGTCGTGCACGCCGCGTTCGCCGCGCTGCTGACCCGGATGGGCGCGGGCACCGACGTGCCGCTGGGCAGCCCGATCGCCGGGCGCACCGACCCGGCGCTGGACGACCTCGTCGGGTTCTTCGTCAACACCCTGGTGCTGCGCACCGACACCTCCGGCGACCCGACGTTCGCCGAGCTTCTCGACCGGGTCCGCGAGCTGGACCTGGACGCCTACGCCCACCAGGACCTGCCGTTCGAGCGCCTGGTCGAGGAGCTGAACCCGTCCCGGTCGCTGTCGCACCACCCGCTGTTCCAGGTGATGATCGCCGGGCAGAACAACCGGGTCGCCGAGGTCGACCTGCCCGGCCTGACGGCCGAGCCGCTGCCGGTGACCACCGGGAGGAGCCGCTTCGACCTGTCGCTGTCGCTGACCGAGCGCGGTACCGGGTCCGATGTGGATACCCAGGGGACCGGCACCGGGGGGATCGGCACCGGGGGGATCGACACCGTCGTCGAGTACAACACCGAGGTCTTCGACCGCCCGACGGTCGAGGGCGTCGTGGCGCGGCTGCAGCGCTTCCTGCGCGCCGTCGTCGCGGACCCGCAGCGCCGGATCGGGGGCGCCGACCTGCTCGCCGCGGGGGAGCGCGACACCCTGCTCGACGACTGGAGCGGCGCCGGGTACCGGCTGTCCCGCAGCACGTTCCCGGCGATCTTCGCCGAGCGCGTCGCCGAGAACCCGGCGGCGGTCGCCGTCGTGCTGGAGGGCACCGAACTCACCTACGCCGAGCTCGACGCGCGCTCCGACGCCGTCGCCGCCGCGCTGCAGCGCCACGGCGCAGGCCCGGAGACCGTCGTCGGGCTGGCCGTGCCGCGGTCGGTGGACACGATCGTCGCCCAGGTCGCGACGATGAAGACCGGCGCCGCGTACCTGCCGCTGGACCCGAACCTGCCCGCCGACCGGCTCGGCTACATGGTCGACGACGCGGCTCCGGTCTGCGTGCTCACCACCGCCGACGGCCCGGAGCTCCCGAACGTCCCGCGGGTGCTGATGTCGGAGATCGGCGAACCCACCGACACACCGGTGCTGCCGGAGATCGACCCCGACGGCGCCGCCTACGTCATCTACACCTCCGGCTCCACCGGGCGGCCCAAGGGCGTCGTCGTCACCCACTCCGGGGTGACCGGGCTGATCGCCACCCAGCACGAGCGGTTCGGCGACCGCGTCGTCGAGCGGGTGCTGCAGTTCGCCTCGCCCAGCTTCGACGTCGCGTTCTTCGAGCTGTGCCTGGCGCTGCTCACCGGCGGCCGCCTGGTCGTCGTGCCCGACGACCGCCGCGTCGCGGGCCCGGCGCTGACCGACTACATCCACGAGCACCGGGTCACGATGCTGATCCTGCCGCCTGCGCTGCTGGAGGCGCTGCCGCCGGAGTGCACGCTGCCCACGGACTCGGTGCTGCTCGCCGGCACCGAGCGGGTCTCGCCGCAGCTCGTGGAGCGGTGGGCGCCGGGGCGGCGGCTGTTCAACGCCTACGGCCCCACCGAGGCCACCGTGAACTCCACGCTCGGCCTGTCCGACCCGGCCGAGCTAGCCGGTGCCGCGCAGGTCCCGATCGGCGTCGCCGACCCGGGCACCCGCGCCTACGTGCTGGACTCCGGGCTTGCCCCGGTGCCGCCCGGCGTCGTCGGGGAGCTGTACCTGGGCGGCTCCGGCCTGGCCCGCGGCTACCTCGGGCGCGCAGCGCTGACCGCGGAGCGCTTCGTCGCCGACCCGTTCACCCCCGGTGAGCGGCTCTACCGCACCGGCGACCTGGTGCGCTGGACCGACGACGGCCGCATGGTCTTCCACGGCCGCGCCGACGACCAGGTCAAGGTCCGCGGCTACCGGATCGAGCTGGGCGAGATCGAGAACGTCCTCGCCTCCGACGAGGGCGTGTCCGCCGCCGTCGCCGCCGTGCGCGGCGACCGGATCGCCGCCTACGTGGTGCCGCGCGGGGAGCGCGACACCGCCTCCGAGCACGAGCACGTCGACGCCTGGGAGGAGCTGCACCAGGCCGTCTTCTCCGACGGCGACGCCGTCGAGGCCGGGTACGAGGAGAACTTCGTCGGCTGGCAGTCCAGCTACGACGGCACGCAGATCCCCGACGAGCAGATGCGCGAGTGGCACGCCGCGACGATCGAGCGGATCGCCGCGCTGCGCCCGCGCCGCGTGCTGGAGATCGGTGTCGGCTCCGGGCTGATCGTGTCCCGGATCGCGCCGGACACCGAGCAGTACTGGGGCATCGACCTGTCCGCCGAGGCCGTCGCGAACCTGCAGCGCGGTCTCGCCGCCGGCGACCCCGAGCTCGCCGGACGGGTGCATCTGGCTGCGCGCCCGGCGCACGACCTCGACGGCCTCGGTGCCTCCGACGTCGACCTGGTGATCGTCAACTCGGTGGCCCAGTACTTCCCGAGCGCGGACTACCTGGTCGAGGTCCTCGACACCGCGCGCCGCCATCTCGCTCCGGGCGGGCGGCTGTTCCTCGGCGACATCCGCAACCTGCGCACGCTGCGCCGGCTGCGCACCGCCGTCGAGCTGATCCGCGAGCGCGACGGGGAGACCGTCACCCCTGCGTCGGTCGACCTCGCCGTCGACCGGGAGGGCGAGCTGGTGCTCGACCCGGACTTCTTCCTCGCGCTGCCGGGGATCACGTCGGCGCAGATCCGGGTCAAGCGCGGCCGCTTCCACAACGAGCTGACCCGGCACCGCTACGACGTCGTCCTGGAGACCGGGGAACCGGCACCGGCGCCCGCGGAGACGACGCTGAACTGGGACGACCTCACCGGGGCCGACGCAGCCGGGGACGCCGACGCAGCCGGGGACGACACTGCCGGGGACGACAACGCAGCCGGGGCCGACGCCGCCGGTGACCTCGCCGCGGCGCTGGCCGAGCGGCCCGGGCGGGTGCGCGTCACCGGCATCCCGAACGCCCGCCTGGCCGGGGAGAACGACGCCGTCGCGCTGCTGCCGACCGACCCGGAGGGCGCACGCGCGGTACTCGACGAGACCACGTCCGTGCCCGACCCCGAGGACCTCGCCGCGGTCGCCGAGGCGACCGGGCGGCCGTACGCGCTGACCTGGACCGCCGGCTCACCCACCGGTGAGCTGGACCTGGTCGTCGGCGCCGCAGACACACACGGCGCTGCAGGCACACACGGCGCCGCAGGTATACACGGGGCCGAGGCGGACCCGGACGCGGTGCCCGCCGCCTACGCCCGTACCCGGGTGGGCAACCCGCCACAGGCCTACGCCAACCGGCCGGCCGCGCACCGCGAGCGCGCCGCGCTGGCCGAGGCGCTGCGGGCCCGGGCGGCGGAGCGGCTGCCGGAGTACATGGTGCCCTCCGACGTCGTCGTGCTCGACGCGCTGCCGCTGCTGCCCAGCGGCAAGGTCAACCGCGGGGCGCTGCCGGACCCGGCGCCGCGCCGCGGCACCGGGCGCGGCCCGGAGACTCCCGGGGAGGAGCTGCTGTGCGGGCTGTTCGCCGAGGTTCTCGGCGTGCCCGCCGGCACCGTCGGCCCCGACGACGGCTTCTTCGACCTCGGCGGCCACTCGCTGCTGGCGACGAAGCTGGTCGCCCGGGTCCGCGCCGTCGCCGGTGCCGAGCTCGACATCCGCACGGTCTTCGCCGCACCCACCCCTGGTGAGCTGGCCGGGAAGCTCGACGGCGCCGGGACCGCCCCGGCCCGGCCCGCCCTGGAGCGGGTGGAACCGCGGCCCGAGCCGGTGCCGCTGTCGTTCGCCCAGGCCCGGCTGTGGTTCCTGTACCGCCTCGAGGGGCCGTCGGCGACCTACGACATGCCGATCGCGATGCGGCTGACCGGCGACCTCGACGTGCCGGCGCTGCAGGCCGCGCTGGCCGACGTCGTCGACCGGCACGAGTCGCTGCGCACCGTGTTCCCGGACGCCGACGGTGCCCCGCACCAGCTCGTCCTCGACGACCCGGAGGTCACGCTCCCGGTCGTCCCGACGACGCCGGAGGCGCTGGCCGGGGACGTCACCGAGGCCGCCGGGTACGCGTTCGAGCTGGACCGGGAGATCCCGGTCCGGGCCCGGCTGCTGCGCCTGGACGCGACCGAGCACGTGCTGGTGCTGGTCATGCACCACATCGCCTCCGACGGCTGGTCGATGGCGCCGCTGTGGCGTGACCTCGCCACCGCCTACACCGCCCGCCGTGCCGGGCATGCGCCACGGTGGACACCGCTGCCGGTGCAGTACGTCGACTACGCGCTCTGGCAGCGCGAGCACCTCGGGCCGGTCGTGGAGTCCCAGCTCGCGCACTGGCGGGAGGTCCTCGACGGGCTGCCCGAGCGCACCGAGCTGCCGCTCGACCGGCCGCACCCGGCGGTGTCGGCCTACCGGGGCGACTCGTTCCGGTTCCGGTGGGACGCCTCGGTGTCCGAGCAGCTCAGCGCGTTCGCCCGCGCCGAGAACGCCTCGGTGTTCATGGTCGCGCACGCCGCGCTCGCCGCCCTGCTCACCCGGCTCGGCGCCGGGACCGACGTGCCGATCGGCAGCTCCATCGCCGGGCGCACCGACTCCGCGCTGGACGACCTCGTCGGGTTCTTCGTCAACACCCTGGTGCTGCGCACCGACACCTCCGGCTCGCCGTCGCTGCGCGAGCTGGTGGAGCGGGTGCGCCGCGTCGACCTGGACGCCTACGACCACGCCGACGTCCCGTTCGAGCGCCTGGTCGAGGCGCTCAACCCGTCCCGGTCGCTGGCCCACCACCCGCTGTTCCAGGTCATGCTGGCCTGGCAGAACAACGAGGTCGCCCAGGTGCGGCTGCCCGGGCTCACCGTCGCCGAGGAGCCGATCCGCACCGGCACGTCCCGGGCGGACCTGGTGCTGTTCGTCGGCGACACCGGACCGGACGACACCGGCCCGGACAACACCGGCCACGGTCTCGGCGGGCACGTCGAGTTCAACACCGAGGTGTTCGACGCGGCCACCGTGCACGGCATCGTGGACCGCTGGCGGCGGCTGCTCACCGCGGCCCTGGCCGACCCGGACCGCCCGCTGACCGGCATCGACCTGCTCGACGACGCCGAGCGGGCGGCGCTCACCGCGCGCCCCGACCCGGAGCCGGAGTCGCTGGAGACACTGCTGGACCGGCTCCCGGACACCGCCGCGGTCGTCTCCGGCGGGCAACGGACCACCGCGGCCGAGCTGGACGCCCGCGCCGGCGCGATCGCCGCCGCACTGGCCGCGCGCGGCGTCGGTGCCGACGACGTCGTCGCGGTCGCGCTGCCGCGGTCGGTGGACCTGGTCGCGTCGCTGCTGGCCGTGCTGCGGCTCGGCGCCGGGTACCTGCCGGTCGACCCGGCGCTGCCCGCCGAGCGGGTCGCGCTGATGCTCGACGACGGCCGCCCCGCGGTCGTGCTGGGCACCGCCGGTACCGACGAGCGGTGGCTCGACCCGGCGACCCTCACCGGGACCGGGCCCGCACCGGAACCCGGTGTGCGCGACCCGGAGCAGCTCGCCTACCTGATCTTCACCTCCGGCTCGACCGGGCGTCCCAAGGGCGTCGCCGGGACCCGTCGCGCGCTGGCCAACCGGCTGGCGTGGGCCCGCACCGGCACCCCGGGCGTCCGGGTGGCGAAGAGCGCGCTGTCGTTCATCGACGGCACCACCGAGCTGCTCGGCGGCCTGGTGAACGGCGACACCGTCGTCCTCGCCGGCGACGCCGTCGCCGCCGATCCGGTGGCGCTCGCCGCGCTGGTGCGCGACAGCGGCGCGGACACCCTGACCGTCGTCCCGAGCCTGCTCGCGACGCTGCTGGAGACCGCACCCGAGGACGTCCGCGGTGTGCGGGACTGGGTCACCTCCGGTGAGGCGCTGCCCGCGGCGCTCGCCGCGGCGTTCCGGTCCCGGCTGCCCGGCGCCCGGCTGCGCAACCTCTACGGCTGCTCCGAGGCCGCGGGCGACAGCCTGTGCGCCGAGGTCGACGGTGGGCCGATCCGGATCGGGTCGCCGCTGCCGGGCACCGGCGCCTACGTCCTCGACGCCGACCTGCGCCCGGTCCCGACCGGTGTCACCGGGGAGCTGTACCTGTCCGGCACGGGGCTGGCCCGCGGCTATCACGGCCGCGCCGCGCTGACCGCGGAACGCTTCGTGCCCGACCCGTTCGCCGGGCCGGGGGAGCGGATGTACCGCACCGGGGACCTGGTGCGCCGCACCGCAGGCGGCGAGCTGGAGTACCGCGGCCGCGCCGACGACCAGGTCAAGATCCGCGGGTTCCGGGTGGAGCCCGCCGAGGTCGCCGCGGTGCTCGGTGAGCACCCGGACGTGCGTCGCGCCGTCGTCGTCGCCCGCGGGGACGGGCTGGTCGGCTATGTCACCGGCGCGCTCGGTTCCGGCGGCACCCCCACCGGCACCGCCGGGCTCGACACCACGGCGGTGCGGGAGCTGGCCGCGTCGCGGCTGCCCGCGCACCAGGTGCCGTGGGCGGTCGTCGCGCTCGACGAGCTGCCGCTCAACACCAGCGGCAAGATCGACACCGCGGCGTTGCCGGACCCGCGCGCGGAGCGGACCCCGGCCGGTGACCCGACCCCGCGTACCCCGCGGGAGAAGGCGCTGTGCGGGCTCTACGCGGAGCTGCTGGAGCTCGGCGAGGTCGGCCCCGAGGACGGGTTCTTCGCCCTCGGCGGGCACTCGCTGCTCGCGACGAGGCTGGTCAGCCGGATCCGCGCCGAGCTTGGCGTGGAGGTGCCGCTGCGGGCGGTGTTCGACGCACCCACCCCGCGCCGGCTCGCGGCCGCGCTCGACGGCGCCGCCGGTGCCCGCCCCGCGCTGGTGCCGGTGACGCCGCGCCCGGAGCCGTTGCCGCTGTCGTTCGCCCAGGCCCGCCTGTGGTTCCTCGACCGGCTCGCGCACACCGACCCGACCGGTTCGGACGCGGGCGCCACGTCGTACAACATCCCGTGGGCGTGGCGGATCTCCGGACCGGTCGACGCGGCGGCGCTGCAGGCCGCGCTGGGCGACGTCGTCGCCCGGCACGAGGTGCTGCGCACCGTCTACCGCGATCACGACGGCGTGCCGTACCAGGAGGTGCTCTCGGCCGCGGACGCCCGCCCGGTGTTCGAGGTCGTCGACGGCGGGCCGGCCGAGCTGACCCGTGCCGCCGCGCACGTGTTCGACCTGGCCGGTGAGCTGCCGGTGCGTGCCACCCTGGTGCGGGTCTCGGACGCGGAGTACCTGTTCCTGCTGCTGGTGCACCACATCGCCGGCGACGGCTGGTCGCTGCCGCCGCTGCGCCGTGACCTCGACGCCGCTTACGCCGCCCGCACCCACGGTGCGGCGCCCGCGTTCGCGCCGCTGCCGGTGCAGTACGGCGACTACGCGCTCTGGCAGCGCGCCCTGCTCGACGGGCCGCTGCTCGACGAGCAGGCCGGCTACTGGCGCGAGCAGCTGGCGGGGATGCCCGACGAGCTGACCCTGCCGGTCGACCGGCCGCGTCCCGCGCGGTCCTCCGGCCGCGGTGGGAAGGTCCGCTTCGCCGTCGGTGCCGAGACGCACGCGGCGCTGCGGGCGCTGGCCGACCGGTCCGGGGCCAGCACGTTCATGGTGCTGCACGCGGCGCTGGCGGCGCTGCTGACCCGGCTCGGCGGCGGCACCGACGTGCCACTGGGCACCCCGATCGCCGGGCGCACCGACCACGCGCTCGACGACCTCGCCGGATTCTTCGTCAACACCCTGGTGCTGCGCACCGACACCTCCGGGGACCCGACGTTCACCGAGCTGCTCGGGCGGGCGCGGGAGACCGACCTGGCCGCCTACGCCCACCAGGAGCTGCCGTTCGAGCGTCTGGTGGAGGTGCTGAACCCGCCGCGGTCGCTGTCGCGGCACCCGCTGTTCCAGGTGATGCTCGCGGTCTACCGGTCCTCCGGCGAGCGGGAGACCGTGCTCGGCAACCCCGCCGAGTTCCTCGACGCCGGCCTGGCCACGGCGAAGTTCGACCTGTCCTTCGACCTGGTCGAGTCGCCGTCGGGGATCGCCGGGGAGCTGGAGTACAGCCGCGACCTGTTCGACGAGCCGACCGTGTCGACCGTCGCGGCCCGGTTCGCCCGGCTGCTCGACGCGGTCGCCGCGGACCCGGACGCCCCGATCGGCGACCTGGAGATCCTGGAGACCGCCGAGCGGGACCGGCTGCTGGGGGAGTGGGCCACCGGCCCCGTCGCCCCGGACCCCGGCGCGGCGACGATGCCGGAACTGCTCGCCGCGCAGGCGTCGCGCACCCCGGACGCCGTCGCACTGTCCGATGCGGACGGCTCCTGGACGTTCGGCGAGCTGGACGAGCGGGTCCGGCACCGCGCCGCGCGGCTGTCCGCGGCAGGCGCCGCACCGGGCCGGATCGTGGCGATCCTGCTCCCGCGCGGGGCCGGGTACCTGGAGGCGATCTGGTCGGTGCTGGCCTCCGGCGCGGCGTACCTGCCGCTGGACCCGGAGCAGCCCCCGGCCCGGATCGCGGAGCTGCTCGCCGACGCCGCACCGATTGCCGTGCTCACCGATACGCATCACGACACCCACGGGGTGGCGCGGGTGCTGCTCGACGACCCGCACGGCGAGACCGCCACGGTGGTGCCGCCACGGCCCGAGCACGCGGCGCACGTGATCTACACGTCCGGATCGACCGGGCGGCCCAAGGGCGTCGTCGTGCCGCACCGGGCGCTGGTGAACCTGTTCGCCGGGCACCGGGAGACGCTGCACCGCCCGGCCGTCGAGCGGGCGGGGGGCAGGGCGCTGCGCGCCGGGCACGCCTGGCCGTTCTCCTTCGACGCGTCCTGGCAGCCGCAGCTGTGGATGCTCGACGGGCACGAGGTCCACGTCATCGACGACGACACCCGCCGCGACCCGGACCGGCTCGCCGCCCGGGTGATCGAGCGGGAGCTGGACTTCCTGGAGCTCACTCCGTCCTACCTCGCGCAGGTCGGCGAGTCCGGGGTGTTCCGCACCGGCCCCGACGGGACGGAGAGCTGCGTGCTGCCGGTGGTGGGCATCGGCGGCGAGGGCGTCGCGCCGGACCAGTGGCAGCGGCTGCGGGCGCTGCCCGGCACCGAGGTGTACAACCTCTACGGCCCCACCGAGGCGACGGTCGACGCGCTGGTCGCCCGGGTCGCCGACTCGCCGTCGCCGGTGGTCGGGCGCCCGGTCGCCGGGGCCCGTGCCCACGTCCTCGACGCCGCGCTGCGCCCGGTGCCGCCGGGCGTCGCCGGGGAGCTGTACCTGGCGGGCGCGGGGCTCGCGCACGGCTACCTGGGCCGGCTCGGGCTGACCGCGGACCGGTTCGTCGCCGACCCGTGGGGTCCGCCCGGCACCCGGATGTACCGCACCGGCGACCTCGCGCGCCGCGACGCCCGCGGGCGGCTGGAGTACCTCGGCCGCGCCGACGACCAGGTCAAGATCCGCGGGTTCCGGGTCGAGCCGGGGGAGATCTCGGCGGTGCTCGCCGGGCACGATGCCGTCGCCCGCGCGGTCGTGACGGTCCGCGAGGACCGGCCCGGTGACCGTCGCCTCGTCGCGTACCTGGTGGCCGCCGACGGTCGTGCGCTCCCGGACCGGGCGACGCTGCGGTCCCACGCGGCCCGGACGCTGCCCGAGTACATGGTCCCCTCGGCGTACGTCGAGGTCACCGGTTTCCCGGTGACGGCCAACGGCAAGCTCGACACCGCCGCGCTGCCCGCCCCGGATCCCGCACCCGCGGGCCGCGCCCCGCAGGGGCCGACCGAGACGGCACTGTGCGCGGCGTTCGCCGAGGTGCTGGAGCGCGAGACCGTGGGCGCCGACGACGACCTGTTCGACCTGGGCGGTCACTCGATGCTGCTGGTCCGGCTGCGGGAGACCATCCGCGCCGGGCTCGGCGTCGAGGTCGCCATCGCCGACCTGTTCACCTACCCGACCCCGGCGGACCTGGCCGGGTTCCTGGAGGAGTCCTGATGTACCGCACGCTGCTCAACGCCAAGATCCACCGGGCGACCGTCACCCAGGCCGACCTGCACTACGTCGGCTCGCTGACGATCGACGCGGACCTGCTCGACGCGTCCGGGATCGTCGAGGGCGAGCAGGTGCACGTCGTCGACATCGACAACGGCGCCCGCCTCGAGACCTACGCGATCACCGGCGAGCGGGGCTCGGGCGTCATCGGGATCAACGGTGCGGCGGCGCACCTGGTCCACCCGGGCGACCTGGTGATCATCATGTCCTACGCCGCGCTGGAGCCCGCCGAGATCGCCGGGCACACGCCGACCGTCGTCCACGTCGACGAGCACAACCGCACCGTCGAGATCGGCGCCGACCCCGCCGTGCCCGCTCCGGGGCAGCCGGCGCAGCTCAGCGGCCGTACCTGACCACCGGGGAGAGCAGATCTTGTGACCGGTTCGTCCGGCATGCAAGGTCAGGCTCTCCACATCTCCAGAAAGGTAGACATGCAGAACGTCAGCAGGCGCTCGTTCTTCTCCCTGGCCGGCGGGGCCGCCGCCCTGGCCGCGCTCACCGCGTGCGGCGGCGGGGGCGGGAACGAGCAGGGGGGAGCCGGCGGCGGTGCGGGCGCGGCCGGTGGGCCGTGGGAGTACACCGACGACCTCGGCAAGAAGATCTCGCTGCCGCAGCGGCCGCAGAAGATTGTCGCCTACGTCAACGGCGCCGCCGCGCTGTGGGACTTCGGCGTCCGCCCGGCCGGGCTCTACGGCCCGTCGCGCGACAGCGACGGCAAGCCGAACCTGCAGGCCGGGAACATGGACCTCGGCCAGGTCCAGTCGATCGGCGGCGAGGACTACAACGGCGTCAACCTGGAGAAGCTCGCCGCGCTGAACCCGGACCTGATGATCGCGAGCCTGGCGGGGGAGACCCCCGACAGCCGCTGGGTCATCAAGGACGACCTCGCCCAGATCGAGAAGATCTGCCCGGTCTACTCGATCCGTGAGTTCGGCAAGCCGATCCCGGAGATCATCGGCGGCTATCAGACCCTCGCCGAGCGGCTCGGCGCCGACGTCAACGAGCCGGGCATCGCCACGGCGCGCGACGCGTTCACCAAGGCAGGCGACGAGCTCAAGGCCGCGGTCGCGGAGAAGAAGGGCCTGCGCGCCGAGTTCGTCTACGGCGACACCGACGGCTTCTACGTCGCCAGCCCGACCTTCTACCCGAACATCAACTGGTACACCACGCTCGGCCTGACCTCGGCCCGCGCCGGGGCCCCGCTGTCCGCGGACTTCCTGGAGCAGCTGTCCTGGGAGCAGGTCGGCAAGTACCCGTCGGACCTGATCCTCACCGACATCCGCACGTTCTCGCTGCCCCAGCAGCAGATGATCAAGCAGTTCCCCACGTTCGCGGCGCTGCCCGCGGTGAAGGCCGGCCAGCTCGGCGGCTGGAACGGCGAGCCCCGGTTCAGCTACCAGGGCTCGGTCGAGGAGGTCCGCAACCTCGCTGCGGCCGTCCGCAAGGCCAGGCCCGGCATCGCCAAGTAGGTCCCCTACCCCATCCACCGATTCACCGGTGCGCGGTGACCCCGCGTGCCCAGGTCTAGGAGTTCGTCGAGAGTGCGTGTCGTCCTGTTCGGCTACCAGAAATGGGGAGCGCGGCTGCTGGCCGACCTCCTCGAGTCGCGCCACGAGGTGGTGCTCGTGGTCAGCCACCCGGAGGAGGGCGAGTGGTCACCCGTCATCTTCCAGGAGTCGATGGGTGACCTCGCCCGCGAGCACGGCATCCCGGTGCTCTACCGGGAGAAGGCCGTCGACGACGACCTGGTCCGGGCGATCAAGGAGGCCGGCGCCGAGATCGGGATCGCCTGCAACTGGCGCACCTGGATCTCCCCGGACGTGTTCTCCGCGCCCACCCGCGGCACGGTGAACACCCACGACTCGCTGCTGCCGAAGTACGCCGGGTTCTCCCCGCTGAACTGGGCGCTGATCAACGGCGAGTCGCAGGTCGGGATCACCGCGCACTGGATGGACGCCGACCTCGACCGCGGGCCGATCATCTGCCAGCGCACGGTGCCGGTCACCCCGACCGACACCACCGAGGACCTGTTCCAGCGCACCGTCGTGCTGTTCGGCTCGCTCGCGGTCGAGGCGTTCGACCGCGTCGAGTACGGGCCGCACGACTGGCTGGAGCAGGACCCGGCGCACGCGTCGTTCTTCCACAAGCGGGCCGACCCGGACAACCGGATCCACTGGGACCGGGAGGCGCGGGACCTGGTCAACCTGGTGCGTGCGCAGACCGGGCCGTACCCGAACGCCTGGTGCGAGCACGAGGGACGACGCCTGCGCGTGCTGGAGGCGAGCGTGTCCCGGGAGCGGGCCGGCGGCACGAACGGCCGGGTGTTCGCCCGCGAGGGCACCGGCGTGATCGTCGTCGCCGGGCCGGACGCCTGGCGTGGCGGGCAGCACGGCCTGGTGCTGCAGCGGGTGCTCGACGACCAGGGCGTCGAGCACGTCGCCGGTGACTACTTCCGGCGCATGGGGGACTACCTCGGCTGAGGTCCGTCTCCGTTCCCGAGTGCCCCGTCCGGATCGTCCGGGCGGGGCACTCGTCTGCCTGCCGCGCGACCGTGATCGGCGGTTCGCCGGTGTCCGGTGCCGTATCCGGCACGGGACACCGGCAGAACGCCGATCACGGGTGGCGGAGCGGGGTCAGGTGGTCGGTGTCCGCAGGCCGGACCAGGCGGCCCAGAGGCGGGCGTAGGTGCCGCCGGCGGCGACCAGCTCGTCGTGGGTGCCCTGCTCGACGATGCGGCCGCCGTCGAGCACGACGATCCGGTCCGCGGTCGAGGCCTGGGTGAGCCGGTGCGCGACGACCAGCGAGGTCCGGCCGCGCAGCGCCGCCTCCGCCGCGTCCTCCAGGACCCGGGCGCCGGCGCTGCCGGCCTCGGCGGTCGCCTCGTCGAGGATCACCACGGGCCGGTCGGCCAGCACGAGGCGGGCCAGCGCGAGCTGCTGGGACTGCACCACCGACAGCTCGTGCGCACCCTCGCCGACGACGGTGCCGAGCCCGTCGGGCAGCGCGTCGGCCCACTCGCGGGCACCGACGGTCTCCAGGGCGGCGCGCAGCGCGTCGTCGTCGGCGTCCGGGGCGGCGAGGCGCAGGTCGTCGGCGAGGGTCCCGGAGAACACGTGGACCTCCTGGGTGACCAGGGCGACGTTCTCCCGGACCACCTCCGGTCCCTGCTCTGCGAGCCCGGCGCCGCCGATCTCGACCCGGCCGGCCGACGGCTCGTGCAGCCCCGCGACGAGCTTGGCGAGCGTCGTCTTCCCGGCCCCGCTGGCGCCGACGAGCGCGACCCGGGTACCCGGGGCGACGTCGAGGTCGACGTCGCTCAGCGCCGGGTGGTCGGCGACGTAGGAGTGCCCCAGCCCGGACGTGACGACCCGGGAGTCCGCCGGGTGCGCCGGGTCCTCGGGTACCGGTTCGGGGGGCAGATCCGCCACCCCGACGATCCGGCGCAGGCCCGCGGTCGCGGACTGGGCGGCGTCGAGCTGGAAGAGCAGCACGTTGATCGGGGTGAACAGGTTGATGAAGTACAGCGCCGCGGCACTGGCCGTACCGATCGTCGCTCCACCGGAGCCGACCAGCCAGAACCCCGCCAGCAGGACGCCTGCGACACCGACGAACTCGGCGCCGTTGAGCCGGCCGAAGAAGCGGGTCTGCAGCCGGATCACCCGCAGCGAGAGCCGGACGACGTCCTGCGCCCGCTCCCGCACGGTGGTGGCGTGCTCGTCCTGTAGCCGGAACGCACGCACGGTCGCGACGCCGGATGCGGTGTCGAGCAGTTGCTGCTGCTGGGTGCCGTAGGCGACGCGCAGGTCGCCGTAGATCGGGCCGGAGCGCGTGAGGTACCAGCGCGCCGTCCACGCCTGGATCGGGACGGCGAGCAGTGCACCGACCAGGAATCGCCAGTCCAGCGCGGCCAGCCCGACCAGGGTCAGCGCGACGAGCAGCGCGGCGCGCGCGAACTCCGGCAGCGCCTCGCGGACGGCCTCGGCGACGACCGAGACGTCGTCGGTGATCCGCGCGGTCAGGTCGCCCGCCCCGGCTCGTTCCAGGCGCTCCAGGCGCAGGTCCAGGGCACGCTCGACGAACCGCTCGCGCAACCGCGCCAGCAGCGTCTCGCCGACCTTCGCGACGAGCGCGATGCCGAGCACGGCGAGCACGCCCTGCCCGATGGCGACGGCGACCAGCCCGATGACGGGCCCGGTGACGGCGTCGGCGCCGCGCTGCTCGGCGACGACGTCGACGATGCGGCCCAGCAGCGGCGCGGTGAGCAGGCTGACCGCGGACGCGGCGACCAGCGCGAGCAGGCCGAGCACGGCGGTGCCGCGCTGCGGGCGCAGCGTCTCGCCGAGGACGGCGCGGACCCGCGCGGTCGTCGCCGTCGGGAGCAGGTGGGCCGTCGTGAGCAGGTGGGTCTGTGCGGGGGCGCTCATCCGGTCACCAGGGTCCGGTAGTCGGGGTCGCCGAGGAGCTCGGCGTGCGTGGCGTCGGCGGTGATCCGCCCGTCGCGCAGGACGACGGCGCGGTCGGTCACCGCGAGCAGCGCCGGGCTGGTCGTGACGACGACGGTCGTCCGCCCGGTGCGGCGGTCGCGCAGGCCCTCGGCGATGCGGCTCTCGGTGACGGCGTCGACGGCCGTCGTCGGGTCGTGCAGCACGAGTACCGGCGGTTCGGCGGCCAGCGCGCGGGCCAGCGCGACCCGCTGCCGCTGCCCGCCGGACAGCGAGCTGCCCCGGGCGGCGACGGCGGTGTCGTCGCCGTCGGGCAGCGCCTCGCTCACCTCGACCGCCTGCGACGCGGCCATCGCCGGCTCGGGGTCGCGCCCCGCCGGGGCACCGGCGAGGACGTTGTCGCGCAGCGACCCGGCGAACAGGTGCGCGTCGTGCGCGGCGACGAGCATCGCGGCGCGGGCGTCGTCGGGGGAGACGTCGGTGAGCCCGATGCCGGCCAGCGACACGTCCCCGGACGACGGGTCGGTGTCGCGGGCGAGCACCCGGAGCAGGCCGCGGGCGGCCAGCGGGTCGTCGGCGACGACGCCGACCAGCTGACCGGCCGGGACCTCCAGGTCGACGCCGTGGAGGCCGTCGGCGTGCACGTCGCGCAGCACCAGCGGGCCGGGCCGCTCGGGCAGCGCGCCGTCCCCGGATCCGGAGTTCTCGGGGCCGGAGTTCTCGAGGCTGGTGTTCTCGGGGCCGGTGCGGCCCGCTCCGACCGCGTACGGCGTCCCGAGCACCTCCGCGATCCGCGCCGCGGACGCCCGGCCCTGCGCGAGCTGTGCGCTGACCGCACCGAACATCTCCAGCGGCCCGAGCAGGAACTGCGCCAGCCCGACGGCGGCGACCAGGCCACCCACCGACAGGTCGCCCCCGGCGGCGAGACGGCCTCCGACCAGCGCGATCAGCGCCAGGAACAGCCCGTTCGCGAGCCGGACCGAGCCGAGCACGCCGGCCTCGGCGCGGGTGGCGCGCAGCGTCGCGCCGAGCGCGGTCCCGCTGACACCGGTGTAGCGGCGCACCGCGGCCCGCTCCGCACCGAGCCCCTTGAGGACCCGGATCCCGCCGACGAGGTCGGCGGCCAGCCCGGACGCCTGCGCGGCGCGCTCCTGCTCGGCGCCGCTGCGCCGCTCCAGCGGCTTGCCGATGCGCTGCACCAGCCACAGCAGGGGAGGGGTGCCCAGCAGGATCAGCAGGCCCAGCGGCAGCGAGATGGTGAGCAGTGCGACCGCCGACACCAGTACGGCGACGACGGCGGCGAGCCCCAGCGGCAGCATGAAGCTGACGATCGCGACGCGCTTGGCGTCGCCGACGGCGATGTTGGACAGCTCCCCGGGCAGCCGGCCGGTCTCGGCGCCGCCGCGCGGGTCGAGCAGCCGGGACGCGACCTGCAGCCGCAGCCGGGCGTCCGCGCTGACGTCGGCGAACCAGGCGTTGCGGGCGCCGAAGCGGTAGCAGGTGGACAGGAACAGGAAGTCCAGCCCCAGCACGACCAGCCAGAACAGCAGCGCCATCGGGTCGCCGGTGCCGACGGCCCGGTCGATCACCACACCGACCAGGACCGGGACCAGCGCCTCCCCGGCCTGGTGGCCGCAGAACAGCGCGGAGGCCGCGGTCAGCCTGCCGCGGAAGGCGGCGAGCGAACCGCGGAGCACCGAGCGCCCGGTCGGTGGTCGAGCGGGGGAAGCCGTCATGCAGGTCAGGGTAGCCTTACCGGTCGGCGATGATCGAAGCGGCGGGACCGCTCGCCGCGGGTCACGGTGCGGTCACCCGAGGTGCGTTCACCGCCGACCGGGCGGGGCGCTCAGCCGGAGGCCTCGCGCTCCAGGCGCAGCAGCTCCAGGTGCTGCTCGTACTGGTCGAGCAGGTCGTCGACGAGCGCGCCGTAGCTGTAGCCCATGACGTTGTAGCCCTGCCCGCCGCCCTGCAGGTGGACCTCGACGCGGTGGTGGTCGGTCCACGCCGGCATCTCGACGGTCTCGATGCCGGCCGCGGCCGGCAGGTAGCTGCCCGCGGAGCCGGTGACGGTCTCGGCGGTGCTGTCGGCCCCCGGCGCCGGGCGGGTCCCGTCGTCGTCCGGGGTCGTGGCGTCGACGGCCACCGAGCCACCCGATGCGCTGCCGGCCGAGCCGTCGCCACCCGAGCCGTCGTCGGAACCGTTGTCGTCGGAGCCGTTGTCGCCGAACCGCGGCAGCCCCACGATCCGCGGGACCAGCCGGTACACGAACGGCAGCGTCTCGCTGATGTCCGCGACCAGCTCCAGCGGCTCGATCCCGTCCGGGCGGTCCTCGCCGGGCTCGATCTCGGGGGCCTCGTGCTCGTTGCAGCGCTGCACCCGGGTGGGCACGCCCTCGGAGCGCAGCTCGGCGGCGACGTCCTCCAGCACCGCGGTCGCGGTACCGGACAGGAACCGTGCGGCGCCCTGGGAGTCGGCGTGGCTCATGGTGCGGCGCAGCCGCTCCCGCCAGTTCTGGCCGGGTGCGTCGTTGCCGCCTGCGCTGCGCCCGGACAGCAGCCCGGGCAGCGTGGAACGCTTGCTCAGCGCGCGGTGCCGCTCCACCCGCAGTGCCTTGTACAACCCGATCATCACCAGCACGATCACGAAGCCGAACGGCAACCCCATGATCACCGTGGCGTTCTGCAGGGTCGTGACCCCGCCGACGAACAGCATGGCCAGGGTGAGCAGCCCGGTCGCCGCCGCCCAGAAGATCCGGTTGAACGGGGCGGCGTCGTCACGGGCGGTGCGCCGCCACGACGTCAGGTTCGCCATGACCAGCGCGCCGGAGTCGGCGGAGGTCACGTAGAACAGCAGGCCGGTGACGGTGGCGAGCCCGACCAGGAACCCGGCCCACGGGTAGTGGTCGAGCAGGGTGAAGAACGCGGACTCGGGCCGCGCGTCGGCCTGGGACAGCAGCGCGGCGTCACCGTTGAGCACGGCCTGCAGCGCCGCGTTGCCGAAGATCGAGATCCAGAACGCGACGTAGAGGAACGGGATGATCAGCGTCCCGAGCACGAACTGGCGGATGGTGCGCCCTCGGGAGATCCGGGCCAGGAACATGCCGACGAACGAGGCCCAGGCGATCCACCAGGCCCAGAAGAACAGCGTCCACTTGTTCAGCCACGCGTCGACCGCCGGGCCGCGGTCGAACGCGAAGGTCTCCATCGTCAGCGACGGGAAGCTCGCCAGGTACCGGCCGATGTCGGAGACCAGCGCGTTCAGCAGGAACGGCGTGTCCCCGGTGACCAGCACGAACAGGGCCAGGACCAGCGCGGCGGCGACGTTGAGCTCGGAGAGCCGCTTGATGCCCTTGTCGACGCCGGACACCGCGGACACGGTCGCGATGACCACCGAGACGACGACCAGGCCGGTCTGTGCGGCCAGCCCCACCGGGATGCCGAACATCAGGTTCAGGCCGACGTTGAGCAGCACGACCGCGATGCCCAGCGACGTCGCGATGCCGAAGATCGTCCCGAGGACGGCGGCGAGGTCGATGCCGTGCCCGACCCGGCCGAACACCCGGCGCCCGATCAGCGGGTACAGCGCGGAGCGGATGGACAGCGGGAGCTCACGGCGGTAGGCGAAGTAGGCCAGTGCGATGCCCATCAGGGCGTACATGCCCCAGCCGGTGAGCCCGTAGTGGAACAGCGTCCAGATCGTGCCCTGCTCGGCGGCGCCGGCGGTCATGCCCTGTCCGGTCGGCGGCGTGGCGTACTGGGAGAGCGGCTCGGCGACCGAGAAGAACATCAGGTCGGTGCCGATGCCCGCGGCGAACAGCATCGCCGCCCAGGACAGCGCCGGGAAGTCCGGCTGCGAGTGGTCCGGGCCCAGCTTCACCGACCCGTACTTCGACAAGGCCAGGAACAGCACGAACACCAGTACTGCGGTGGCGACGAGGATGTAGAACCAGCCGAAGCTCGTGGAGATCCACTCCACGACCGAGCCGATCACCGCCGCCGCGTTGTCCGGCAGCAGCAGCGCCCACAGCGCGATCGCGACGACGCCGATCGCGGAGCCGTAGAACACCGGCTTCTCGAGGCGGACGGACGGGCCGTCGGAGTTCGGGCCGGCCGGGCCCCGTCCGTTGTTGGTGGCGAGGCCGTCGCCGGTGGCGCCGACGGCCGGGACGCGGTAACCGCCGGTGTCGGGACCGGCGTTGCCGGTCCGGTAGCCGTCGGTGCGCCCGGTGCCCGGGCGCCGTGCGCCCGCCGGATCGCCGTCGGGCGCGGTGGCCGGCCCGGCAGCAGGACTGTCACCCATCGTGTATGGACCTCCTGGAGTGGGGGGAGCGAAGTGGTGTTCGGTCGAACGGTGCGAAAAACAAACGCACAGACCGTAGGCAGCCCGCGCCGTCCCCGCCACCGCTGCCGGAGATCTGTGCAGGTGCCCGCGGGTGTGTCAGCCGCCGGCGACGGCCCGGCCGTAGCTCTCCGTGGTGGCGTCGATGGCGTCGTGCATGGCGTAGAGCGCGAACTGGTCGACGCCGAGCTCGGCCAGCTCGGCCAGCCGTTCCCGGTGTGCCGCTTCCGGTCCGAGCAGGCAGAACCGGTCGACGATCGCGTCGGGCACGAACGCGGTGCTCGCGTTCCCGGCGCGGCCGTGGTGGCGGTAGTCGTAGCCCTGCCGCGCCGCGATGTAGTCGCTCAGCTCGGCAGGCACCGCGCCGCCCGGGCCGTAGCGCTCGACGAGGTCGGCGACGTGGTTGCCGACCATCCCGCCGAACCACCGGCACTGCTCGCGGGCGTGGGCCAGCCCGGTCGCGGAGCCGTCGGTCACGTAGCCGGGGGCCGCGACGCACATGGTGATCTCCGCCGGGTCCCGGCCGGCGTCGCGTGCGGCCTGCCGGACGGCGTCGAGGGTCCAGCGGACCAGGTACGGGTCGGCCAGCTGCAGCACGAACCCGTCGGCGATCCGGCTGGCCATCGCCAGCGCCTTCGGGCCGTAGCCGGCCACCCACACCGGCACCGGCGGAGTCCCGGGCGCGACCCATGGCAGCCGCAGCACGGTGCTGTCGCTGTCGTCGGATCCGGGGCCGGAGCCGTCGCCGGTGTCCAGCGTGCCGCCGCCGGTCAGCGTGCGGATCAGCGTGGTGGCGTCCTCCAGCCGGGCCAGCGTCGTCGGCGGGCGGCCCTGGGTGCGCAGCGCCGAGTCACCGCGCCCGATCGCGCACACCGTGCGCGGCCCGAACCGCTCGTCGAGCGTGGCGAACATCGACGCCAGCACCGACGGGTCGCGGGTCGCCGGGTTGGTGACCAGCGGCCCGACCGTGAGGTGCTCGGTGCGTTCGAGCACCGAGCCGTAGAGCACGAACGGCTCCTGCCACAGCAGGTGCGAGTCGAACGTCCAGCCGTGGGTGAACCCCTGTCCCTCGGCCCGGACCAGCCGGTCGACCAGCAGCTGCGAGGGCGGGTCGGTCTGCAGCACCAGCCCCAGGTCCATGCCGGTCACCGCAGGTACTGGCAGGTGTCGCGGACCAGGAACTTCCCGTGCCCGGCCTCGCCGAGGTACTCGCCGTCGTCGAGCACGACCCGGCCGCGGGAGAGCACGGTGCGGACCTTCCCGGTCGTCGTGCGGCCCTCGTAGGGGGAGTAGTCGACGTTCATGTGGTGCGTCGCCGCCGAGTGGACCTGGGTGGCCGCCGGGTCGTAGACGACGACGTCGGCGTCCGATCCGGGCGCGATCGTGCCCTTGCGCGGGTAGAGCCCGAACATCCGGGCCGGTGTCGCGCAGGCGATCTCGATCCAGCGGCGGCGCGAGATGTGCCCGTCGACGACGGCCTGGTGCAGCAGGTCCATCCGCGTCTCGACCCCGGGCATCCCGTTCGGGATCTTCGAGAAGTCCCCGAGCCCGAGCGACTTCTGCCCGTCGAAGCAGAACGGGCAGTGGTCGGTGGACACCACCGACACGTCGTCGTTGCGGATGCCGCGCCACAGCGCCTGCTGGTGCTCGGCCGGGCGCAGCGGCGTCGAGCACACGTACTTGGCTCCCTCGAACCCCGGCCGGGCCAGCTCGCCGACGTCGAGGAACAGGTACTGCGGGCAGGTCTCGGCGAAGGCGTTGACGCCCATCTCACGGGCCTTCGCCACCTCCGCCAGCGCCTCGGACGCCGACAGGTGCACGATGTAGAGCGGCGCCCCGGCGACGCGGGCCAGCTGGATCGCGCGGTGCGTGGCCTCGGCCTCCAGCAGCTCCCGGCGGACCTCGCCGTGCCAGCGCGGGTCGGTGCGGCCCTGCGCGAGCGCCTGCTCGACGAGCACGTCGATCGCGATCCCGTTCTCCGCGTGCACCATGATCAGGCCGCCGGTGTCCCCGGCGCGCTGCATGGCGCGCAGGATCTGGCCGTCGTCGGAGTAGAAGACGCCCGGATAGGCCATGAACAGCTTGAAGCTGCTCACGCCCTCACCGACGAGGGACTCCATCTCCTTGAGCGACTGGTCGTTCACGTCGGAGAGGATCATGTGGAACGCGTAGTCGACCGCGCAGTTGCCGTCGGCCTTGCCGTGCCAGGTGTCGAGGCCCTCGCGCAGCGACCCGCCTTGGGACTGGATGGCGAAGTCGACGATCGTCGTCGTCCCGCCCCAGGCCGCGGCGCGGGTACCGGTCTCGAAGGTGTCCGAGGCGAACGTGCCGCCGAAGGGCATCTCCATGTGGGTGTGCCCGTCGACGCCGCCCGGGATCACCAGGCAGCCGGTCGCGTCGATCGTGGTGTCGGCGGTGAACGGCACCGAGCCCGGTGCGGCGACGGCGACGACCTGCTCACCGTCGATCAGCACGTCGGCGTCGATCTCGTCCGCGGCGGTGACGACGGTCCCGCCGGTGATCAGGGTGCGGGTCATGGCGTCACCAGCGATCCGTAGGCGTCGGGGCGGCGGTCCCGGTAGAAGGCCCACTGCTCGCGGACCTCGTCGATCAGGCCGAGGTCCAGGTCGCGGACCAGCAGCTCCTCGTCGGTGTCGGAGCCGACGTCGCCGACGAACTGCCCGCGCGGGTCGACGAAGTAGGACGTGCCGTAGAAGTCGTTGTCGCCGTATTCCTCGACGCCGATCCGGTTGATCGCGGCGACGAAGTACTCGTTGGCGACGGCGGCGGCCGGCTGCTCGAGCTTCCACAGGTACGCCGACAGGCCGCGGCTGGTGGCGCTCGGGTTGAACACGATCTGCGCACCCGCGAGGCCGAGCGCGCGCCAGCCCTCGGGGAAGTGCCGGTCGTAGCAGATGTAGACGCCGATCCGTCCGGCCGAGGTCTCGAACACCGGCCAGCCGAGGTTGCCGGGCCGGAAGTAGAACTTCTCCCAGAACCCCTTGACCTGCGGGATGTGGTGCTTGCGGTAGCTGCCGAGCACCTCGCCGTCGCGCTCGATGACCACGGCGGTGTTGTAGAAGTTGCCTGCGCTCTCCCGCTCGAAGACCGGGACGACGAGCACCATCCCGGTCTCGCGGGCCAGCGCCTGCATCCGGGTGACGGTCGGGCCGTCGAGCGGCTCGGCCCAGGCGTAGTGCTCGGGCTCCTGCACCTGGCAGAAGTACGGGGCGTTGAACACCTCCTGGAAGCCCATGACCTGCGCGCCCTGCTCGGCGGCGGTCCGGGCCCACGCCTCGTGCACCTCGATCATGGACGCGGTGTCGCCGGTCCACTTGGCCTGCACGATCGCCGCGCGCACCGTGCTGCTCATGCCGATCCCTCCTTCGCGGTCCCGACCGGCGGGGTGTCCGTCACGGCCGGGGAGCCCGGGGCGGGCGGCTCCGTCGCCGCCACGTCGACCGGGGGTCTGCGGTGCGCGGGCAGCGCGGCCCGCAGCAGGTGGTAGCCGAGGACGACGACGATCGTCCCGAACGCGATGCCCGACAGCTCGAAGCTGCCGATCGTGAGGCTGACCCCGCCGATGCCGATGATCAGCCCGGAGGCCAGCGGCACGAGGTTGCCGGGGTGGCCGAGGTCGACCTGGTTCTCCACCCAGATCTTGGCGCCGAGGAGGCCGACCATCCCGTAGAGCACGACGGTCAGGCCGCCGAGCACCCCGCCGGGCACGGCGACGATCAGCGCGCCGAACTTCGGGCAGAACCCCAGCAGGACGGCGACGAGCGCGGCCACCCAGTACGCCGCCGTCGAGTAGACGCGGGTGGCGGCCATGACGCCGATGTTCTCGGCGTAGGTCGTGGTGGGAGAGCCGCCGACGAACCCGGCCAGCGCGGTGCCGACGCCGTCACCGGCGAGCGCGCGGCCGAGGTAGGGGTCGAGGTCGGTGCGGGTCATGCCCTGCACCGCCTTGACGTGCCCGGTGTTCTCCGCGACCAGCGCGATCACCGAGGGCAGCACGAGCAACACGAACGCGAACGAGAACGTCGGCAGGTGCCAGCCGGTGATCTCCATGCCGTCCGGGCCGGTCTGGGTCGCCGGTGGCAACCCGACCCAGCTCGCGGACTCCAGCCCGGACAGGTCGACGCGCGGGTGGGTGGAGACGGCGCCGTTGGCGTCGGGGGCGGTGATGGGGCCGCCGACGACGTCGAACAGCCAGGACACGACGAAGCCCGTGAGCAGCCCGATCAGGATGCCGATCCGGCCCCAGAAGCCGGGCAGCAGCACCGCGGCCGCGATCACCGCGACCATCGTGACCAGCCCGGACCACTGGTCCTGCGGCCAGTACACCGTGGCCGCGACCGTGGCGAGGTTGAACCCGATCAGCATGACGACCGCACCGGTCACCACCGGGGGCAGCAGCGTGTTGACCACGTGCGCGCCGACCTTGTGCACGACCAGCCCGACGACCAGCAGCACCAGCCCGGCGACGCAGATCGCGCCGGTCACCGCCGCGGAGTCGCCGCCCTGCGCACGGATCGCCGCGACCCCGCCGACGAACGACGCCGAGGTCCCCAGGTAGCTGGGCACCCGGCCGCGGGTCATCAGCAGGAAGATCGCCGTCGCGACGCCGGAGGCGAGGATCGCGATGTTCGGGTTCAGCCCCATGATCACCGGGAAGACGAACGTCGCCCCGAACATGGCGATGACGTGCTGGCCGCCGAGCCCGATCGTCCGCGGCCAGGACAGCCGCTCGTCCGGTGCGACGACCTCACCGGGCGGGGGCGTCTTCCCCCCGTGCACCACCGTCCAGCCCCGCATGCCGGCCCCCTCTTCACCCGGAGGAGGCAGACTTTCGTCCGTGACGGGGCCGCGGGCAAGGGTGCCGGGCGGGCGGCAACAGAGCGTTCACAGGTGGGACGGGCGTACCGGTCCGGGTGCGGTGTGTCGTCGCAGGCCGGAGGGGTCGCGCGGTGCCGCCGGGACGGCTCAGAGCGGGAGCGCCGACATCAGGGCGTCACGGAGCCGGGTGCCGCGGCGGGCCTGCGCCACCCGGTGCACGGTGCGGGCCACCCGGACCAGCCGGTGTGCGTACGGACGGCGTTCCCGGTCCCAGCGGCGCAGCGCCTGCTCCAGCTCCGCCCGGCCTTCGCCGAGGGACTCGGCAGGCGCGGCACCGCCGAGGGCCTCGGCCAGTGCGACGCCGTCGAGCAGGGCCTGGCACGCGCCCTGCCCGAGATCCGGTGTCATCGCGTGCGCGGCGTCGCCGAGCACCGCCACCGCCCGGCCGTCGGTCCAGGCCGGCAGGGGTGGAGTGAGGTCGGCGAGCCGGTGGCGCAGGTAGCCGTCGTCGTCGATCCGGTCGAGGACCCGGGGAACCGGGTCGTGCCAGTCACCGAAGCGTCTGCGCAGCAGGGCGAGATCCGCGGCGGGGTCGCGCCGGGCGGGGACGTCTGCCACCGGGAGCACGGCGTACCAGTTGGCCCGGTCCGCGCCGGGGCCGTGCGGGAGCACGCCGAACCGGGCGCCGCGGCCCCAGGTCTCGCTGCCGGCGTCGACCCGGACGGAGGCGACTCCGCGGTAGGCGACGGTGCCGGTCTCCCGGATCCGGACGCGGTCCCCGCCGGGCAGCAGGGTGCGGCACGCGCCGTGCAGACCGTCGGCACCGACGAGCAGGTCGGACCCCGCGCGCAGGGTGGGCAGCTCCTCGGTGGCGACGGGCTCGGCGTAGCGGATCGTGCCCTCGGGCAGCCGCGAGCCGAGCAGGGCCCGCAGGTCGGGCCGGGCGACCAGGTGGACCTCGCCGGCCCGGCGGGTGTCGATCGTGGCGAGAACGCGGCCGTCCGGGCGGCGCAGGGTGCCGGTGGTCTGTGGGCAGGACACCGCCCGCAGGCCGTCGCCGAGCCCCAGCCCGTCGAGGGCCCGCACCGCGGCCGGCCACATGCCCAGCGCCGTCCCGTCGGTCGCCGGTCCGGGTGCGCGTTCGCGGACGGTCACCGTCCAGCCCGCCGCGTGCAGCCCCGCCGCAGCGGCGAGTCCACCGATGCCCGCCCCGACAATGGTCGCCCGCACGGGGGAGACGCTACGGGGCGTGCCGCGTCCCGCCCAGCGTTTCACCGGACAGGACGCGGCACCGGTCAGCCCGGGGTCATGTCAGCCCGGGTCACTTCAGCTCGGGTCACTTCAGCTCGGGCGCCTGCCCCTTCTGCGCGGCGTCGAGCACCGGGGAGACCTTGTCGATCAGGTACGGCAGCGACAGCGGGCTGGAGTAGCCCAGCGCCGCGGCGAACTCGGTGTCGAACGGGCCCAGGTAGGCGACCCGGCCGGCCTTGACCGCGGGGATCGCGGCGAACACCGGGTCCTTCATCGCCTCGGCCTTGCTGCGGCCGAGGACGACGAGCACGTCGTTGTCGAGCTGGCCCTGCTGCTCCAGCGACAGGTTCTGGGTCTTCGGGCGGACCTTGAACCCGAGCCCGGCGAAGATCTGTGCGCGCAGGTCGTCGGTGCCGAAGTTGTACGGCTTGCCGCTGATCACGAAGTCCATCGACAGGCCCTTGCCGGCGAAGCCGGGGTGCGCGGCCTTGGCCTCGTCGAACTTCTTCTGTGTCTGCGCGATCACCTCGTCGGCCTTCTGCTCCAGGCCGAGCGCCTTGCCGGTGATCCGGGTCTGCTCGTCCCACCGGGCGGCGTTGCTGCCGTCCGGGGTGCCCTGGGCGACCGTCGGGGCGATCTTCGCGAGCTGGTCGTAGGTGCCCTTGTCCAGGTAGGAGTAGACGCCGAGGATCAGGTCGGGCTTGAGCGCGGCGATCTGCTCGACGGGCACGGTCGAGCCGCCGAGGACCTGCGGCGCCGGGCCGAGCGGCGGGTTCGGCTGCCACGGCCGCTGCTGGAACGGGTACTTGCCGAGGACCTGGCGCTCGGCGATCGGCTGCACGCCGAGGGCCTCGACGAAGTCGGCCTCGTTGTAGCCCAGCGCGACGACGCGCTCGGGGCGCTTGGGGATCGTGGTCTGCCCGAACGCGTGGTTCAGGGTCACCGGGAAGGCGCCGTCGGGCGGGGCCGCCGCCCCGCCGGACTGCTCACCACCGGAGGAGCAGCCCGCCGTCGCGAGGAGCAGGACCACGCACGCGGTCAGCGTGCGTAGCAGGGATCGGGGCATGTCGGTACGTCCTCTCCGCCGGCCCGCACGGTGCGGCGCCCGGCAGAGGCGAGGCTAGCCTCACATGTGCCGAGGATCCACGATCAGGTGAGCGATACCGGTCTCAGGCCACGTCCCGGGCGGCCCTGCGCGGCAGGGAGTCCGGCCCCGGGTCCCACGACGGCAGGGGGTCGGGCAGGCACCGCCACGCGTCCGGTCCGGCGAGCAGCTCGTCGTCGGTGAGCAGGGCCGGGTCGAGCCTCCGGGTGACGCCGTCGCGGGTGAGCCCGAGCCCGATGAAGACGATCTCGTGGCCGCGGGGGCCGTCCCAGGCCGACCACGCCGTCATCGGATCGAGTGCCATGTGCGGCCCGGTCTGCGACCAGAGTCCGGCGAGCTCCGGCCGCGAGGCGATCCAGCAGTAGCCGCGGCTGCGGAGCAGGCCCGGCCAGTCGTCGAGGGCGGCGAGCAGGCGCGCCGGGTGGAACGGGCGCCGTGCCCGCCAGGTCACGCTGCTGATGCCGTGCTCCGTGGTCTCCGGAACCGCCGGGACCGGCTGCGGTGCCGGGGTGTCGAGCAGCGCGGTGAGCGGGGCGTCGTCGCGGTGCAGCCGGGCGCGCGGGTTCAGCCGTCGCAGCAGCGCCTCGAGCCGCGCGGGCCGGGTCGGGGGCACGTCGGCGGTCCGGGCGAGGACCACGACGTCGGCGAACTCGACCTGCTCGGCGAGCAGGTCCGCGACGGTCCGGTCGTCCTCGGTGGCTCCGCCGACGGGGCCGCGCGCGCCGGAGCCACCGGCGAGGCCGCGCTCGGCCAGGGTGTCGGCGCTGGTCAGGTCGGTCTCGAAGGTCGTCGCGTCCACGACGGTGACCATCGCGTCCAGGCGGGCCCTGGCGCCGGGCCCGACGTCGTGCTGCGGGCCGGCCCAGTCGAACATCGCCGCGACGGCCACCGGCTCCGTCGTCGCCCCGGCCTCGACGACGACGTGGTCGTAGCGCCCGGTCGCCGCCAGCTCGCCGACGGCGGCGAGGACGTCCGCGCGGTGGGCGCAGCACAGGCAGCCGGGTGCTGCAGCCGCGCCGGGCGGGCCGGCACCCGGCACCACGGCGGCGATCCGCCGGCCGTCGGTGTTCGCGAGCAGGCGGGCGAGCAGTGCGGTGGTCGCCGACCCCGCCAACCCGGACAGGATCGTGACGGGAACACGACGGTCGACCATTGCTTGATGATAACAGTTGTCGATACCGGGTCGAGGCGCCTGGCTCAGGCGTAGCGGTCCCGCAGCTCCCGCTCGACCAGCTCGCGCACTCCGGCGCCGCCGCCGACCCTGCCGTTCCCGCTGCGCGTCCCGCCCGGAATCGTGGCCGGGAACGTCCGCGGAGGGACGTCAGTGAGCGTTCTGGTACGCCTCGAGAACCGAGGTGGGGATCCGGCCGCGCTCGGAGATCTTCATGCCCTGGGCGATCGCCCATTCCCGTACCGCGCGGTTCGCGGCGCGATCCGAGGCACTCGATCCGTTCGACGACGAGGCGGCGCCGGATCCGGCGGCGCGGTAGGTGCTCGCCGCCCGCCGGGCCGCGGAGATGTAGGGCGCCAGCGATTCCCGCAGCCGCTCGGCATTCTCGGTGGACAGGTCGATCTCGTAGGCGCGGCCGTCGACGGTGAACTCGATCTGCTCGTCGGCCTCGCCGCCGTCCAGGTCGTCGACCAGCGTGATCGTCGTCTGCTGCGCCACGTCGTCATTCCTTCCGCGAAGAATCGCACCATCCGAACGGATGGAAAAGGGCGAGCGACCGCTCCGCGGAGCCGTATGCGCACGCGCCGGGACCAGGCGTGGACCGGCGGGGAAGACGTGGGCGAACCGTGCAGCGAATCGATTGACCGGAAGAATAGGGCACCCCGATGTGTCCTGTCGAACCCCAGCGGTGACATTCCCGGACACAGTTCTGTGACGACGACTCGGTGCCGACTCGGTGCCGACTCGGTGCCGACTCCGTGACGGCGACGGTCCCGGTCCGGGCCGGTACGCGGAGTCACCGGCGGGATACGGCGTCCGGCCGACGACGGAATCCGCTGAAAAGGCGCAGGACAATCCGGGATGCGACAGCGTGTCGCCGCTCGGGAGCGAGCGGCGGCCGGGGTGGGACGGCGGGGTGCAGGACGGGGCGGGCTCAGCGCGGTGCGGGCCACCACGGCTCGGCCGGGAACGGGCCGGGGCCGGTCGCGTCGACCCGCTCGCCGGGGCGGGGGAGCAGCAGCGTCACGTCGTCGGCGGCCGCGGCCTTGCGGGCGCGCTCGGCCGGCTCGTCCCACGGGTGGAAACCGAGGTTGAACGTCGCCCAGTGCATCGGCAGCATCAGCCGGCCGCGCAGCGCCCGGTGCGCGGCCACCGCCTGCTCCGGGTCGAGGTGCAGGCCGGCCCAGCCCTCGTCGTAGGCGCCGATCGGGAGCACGGTCAGGTCGAACGGGCCGTGCGCGGCCCCGGTCGCCGCGTGCACCCGCGACGGCCCGGAGTCGCCGCCGACGTAGACCGTGTGCTCGCCCCCGGCGACCTTCCACGCCGCCCACTGGGTGGTGTCCGGGCGTAGCCCGCGCCCGGAGAAGTGCCGCGCGGGCAGGCAGGTCAGCGTGAGCCCGGCGACCTCGGCGACGCCGTCGTGGTCGCGCTCGACCACCCGCTCGGCGGGCACACCCCAGGACCGCAGGTGCGCGCCGACACCGAGCGGCGCGACGAACACGGCGTCGGTGGTGCGGGCCAGCGCGAGCACCGTGCGCCGGTCGAGATGGTCGTAGTGGTCGTGGGAGAGCAGCACGACCTCGCACGGGGGCAGCGCGTCGAGCGGCGCGACCACCGGGTGGAGCCGTTTCGGCCCGGCGAACGGCACCGGCGAGGCGCAGCGCGACCACACCGGGTCGGTGAGCACCCGCCGTCCGTCGACCTCCAGCAGCACGCAGGCGTGCCCCAGCCACGTCGCGGCCAGCGCGGACGGACACGGCGGCACGACCAGCGGAGACAGCGGGATCCACTCCGGCGGCGCGCTCACCGCGGGCGTGCCGCGCAGCATGTTCGCGACCATCCGCAGCACGACCCCGGCGTCGCGGGAGGCGGGCTCGAGGTTCGCGAACGCCCCGTCGCGGGCGTGCGGCGACCCCGCCGCGATCCGGGCGAGTTCGGCGCGCGAGGCGCCCATCTCCCGGCGCACGTACAGACCCAGCCCGGCGGCACCGGCGGACAGGACGAGCGCGGCCGCGGCGGCGAGGCGGGACGGACGCAGGCGACGGGTCACGATCTCCACGGTACGAACACGGGCCCGCCCGCCCCACCTACGCTGGTCGATCGTGACGGATGCGATAGCGGGACGGGTCGAGACCGAGCGCCGGGGCCACGTGCTGGTCGTACGGATGCGGCGCCCGGACAAGCGCAACGCCGTCGACGCGGCCATGACCGCGGCCCTCGACGAGGCCCTGAACCTGCTCGACGACGACCCGGACCTGTGGTGCGGCGTGCTGGCCGGCGACGCGACGGCGTTCAGCGCCGGGACCGACCTGGCCGACGGCGCCGGCGATCCCACCCCGCGCGGCGGGAACTACGGCGTCTGCCGCCGCGACCGGCGCACCCCGCTGATCGCCGCCGTCGAGGGCGTCGCCTACGGCGGCGGGTTCGAGATCGTGCTGGCCTGCGACCTCGTCGTCGCGGGGCGGGACGCGCGCTTCGCGCTGCCCGAGGTGGCCCGCGGGCTCGTCGCCAACTGCGGCGCGCTGTTCCGCACGCCGCGCCCGCTGCCGCTGAACGTGGCCAAGGAGCTGCTGGTCACCGGGCGCCCGCTCGGTGCCGAGCGCGCGTACGTGCTGGGGCTGGTCAACGAGCTCACCGAGCCCGGCGGCGCCGAGGCCGCCGCGGTCGCGCTGGCGGAGCAGGTCGCCCGGAACTCGCCGCTGGCGGTGTCGCTGTCGCTGCGGGCGCTGGAGCGCACCGTCGCCGAGGCCGACGACCGCGGCTGGCACGCCACCGACGTCGCGTCGTCGGCGGTGGCGCGTTCCGCCGACGCGGCCGAGGGCGTCGCCGCGTTCCTGGAGAAGCGGGAGCCGCGGTGGACCGGGAACTGAGCCGCGTCCGACGCCGCGGAGCCGGCCGCTGAGTGCCGGACGGGTCGGCTCAGCGCTTCGCCAGTGCCGACATCGACCGCCACTCGTTCCAGGGGATTGCCCAGTCGTAGATGTCGCCGTCGGCGGCCGACAGCGCGACCGAGCTGCCGGTGACCTCGACGGGGTCGCCGAACAGCGCGGTCGAGAAGTACGCCCGGGCGTCGTCGACGGAGAGGTTGATGCAGCCGTGCGTGACGTTGGAGCTGCCCTGTGCGGCGGCCGATGCCGGGTTGGCGTGGATGAACTCGCCGTTGTTCGACATCCGCACCGCCCAGAACTCGGGCTGGTTGACGTAGCCGTAGGCGGGGTTGCTCATGAGCACCTTCTGCTGCTTGCTCATGACCACGTGGGTGCCGCTGCGGGTGACCCGGTTCGGGTCGGACTCCTTGCCGTAGGAGGCGTTGTAGCTCGCCGACCGCTTCCCGTCCCGGACGACGACCATCCCGTGGCTGTTCGTGTCGGCCTTCACGATCTGGCTGCGCCCCACCGTGAACGAGGTCGACACGTCGTCGGTGGCCCAGCTGCCGTCGCCGAGGTCGAGGCCGCGCAGCGGCGCGGTCACCGACACCGTGGAGTGCGCGGGCCAGTAGCTCTTCGTGCGGTAGTGCACCCGCGAGCCCTCCTGCGCGTCGGGCAGCCACGCCCAGGCGCCCTCGGCCTTCTTCGAGGTCTTCACCGTGAGCGCGCGTTCGACGCGGGCCTTCGCATCGTCGGAGAGGTTCCGGTCGAACTGCAGGATCACCGGCGCGCCGACGCCGACGGTGGCGCCGTCGGCGATGTTGACGCCCGCGGTGACCTTGTTCTCCGGGGCGAGCGTGCCGAACCGGCCGCCGACCGGGACGACCGTGCCGTCGTCGCGGGTCCAGGTGCCGCTCAGGTGGTAGCCGGTGCCGAAGGCCAACGGGCCGGTCGCGGTCCAGGACCGGCCGTCCTTCGCGAGCGTCCCGGCCACGGCCTTTCCAGCGGGGGCCTTTCCAGCGAGGGCCTTTCCAGCGGGGGCATTTCCGGTGGGGGCGTCCGGGGTCAGGGCGACCGCGTGCAGCCGGCCGGACCCGACCGAGACCCGGACCGGGGTGCGCGGCGCGACATCGGTCGTGCCGTCGGCGGGGGAGACCGTCGGTGCGGCGGCCTCGGCGGGGGCGGCCGGTGCCGTCGCTCGCGCGAGCGCGCCGGTCAGCTGCTCGGTGAGGCCCCCGGTGGCCCCGGCGACCCCGGAGCCGAGCGTGCCGATGCCGCCCGCGACGCCGTTCAGGCCACCGGAGGCGACCGCGGCGGTCGTCCCGCCGGCCAGCGCGGCGACGGCGGCCACGGCCGTGACCAGTACGCCGGCGCTGCGGCGGTGCACGGAACGGCGCCGGCCGGGCACACGGGTGCTGTTCCGGAACCGGCTCATGTGACACATGATCGCACCGAGATCACCCACTCGGCGTACGCGACACGGCCCTGTTCGGCGGTGTCACTCCTGCTGCTTATGGACCAGTCGAAGTGCGACGCTCGGCGCAACACCGGGCGGAGCGGAACCTGAGGAGCACCCATGGCATACGACGTCGCGGCCATCCGGAGCCGGTTCCCGGCACTGCGGGCCGGGATCGCGCACTTCGACGGGCCGGGCGGCTCGCAGGTACCCGACTCCGTGGCCGGGGCGGTCGCGGGCGCACTGACCTCGCCGCTGGCCAACCGGGGCACGGTCACCCCGGGGGAGCGGGCGGCGGACGCGGTCGTCACCGGGGCGCGGGCGGCGATGGCCGACCTGCTCGGCGCCGACCCGCGCGGGATCGTGTTCGGGCGCAGCGCGACCGCGCTCACCTTCGACCTCGCCCGCACGCTGGCCGCGACCTGGGAGCCCGGGGACGAGGTCGTCGTGACCCGGCTCGACCACGACGCGAACATCCGCCCGTGGGTGCTCGCCGCGGAGGCCGCCGGCGTCACCGTGCGGTGGCTCGGCTTCGACCCGGAGACCACCGAGCTCGACGACGTGACCCCGCTGCTGTCCGGGCGGACCCGGCTGGTCGCGGTCACCGGCGCGTCGAACCTGGTCGGGACCCGGCCGGACGTCCCCGCGATCGCCGAGGCCGTGCACGCGGCCGGGGCGCTGCTCGTCGTCGACGGGGTGCACCTGACCGCGCACGAACCGGTCGACGTCACCGCGCTCGGCGCGGACTTCTACCTCTGCTCGCCGTACAAGTTCCTCGGACCGCACTGCGGGGTGCTCGCCGCGGACCCGGCGCTGCTGGAGACGCTGCGCCCGGCGAAGCTGCTGCCCTCCTCCGACGCCGTGCCGGAGCGCTTCGAGCTGGGCACCCTGCCCTACGAGCTGCTGGCCGGGACCACCGCGGCCGTGGAGTTCCTGGCCGCGCTGGACGGCGACGCGACCGGTGACCGGCGGGCCCGGCTGGTCGCGTCGATGACCGCCGTCGCCGCGCACGAGCTGCCGCTGCGCGAGCGGATCGAGGCGCACGTGCGCGACCTGCCCGGGGTGACCGTGCGGTCGCGGGCCGCGCAGCGCACCCCGACCCTGCTGGTCACCTTCGACGACCGGGACCCGGCGCAGGCGTACCGGTTCCTGGCCGAGCGGCGGATCGCGGCGCCCGCGGCGTCGTTCTACGCGGTCGAGGCGTCGCGGCACCTGGGGCTCGGGGACACGGGCTCGCTGCGGATCGGGTTGTCCTGCTACACCGACGACGCCGACGTCGACCGGCTGCTCACCGCGCTGAGCGCGTTCGTGTCGGAGCGCTGAGCGCGTTCGTGTCGCCCGCGCTGAGCGCGTTCGTGTCACAGCGCTGAGCGCGTTCGTGTCACAGCGCTGAGCGCGTTCGTGTCACAGCGCTGAGCGCGTTCGTCGCTGTGTGAGGCCACCGGCACGACGTATGTGAAACTGTTCAGGTGACGCGGTTACGGGTGCTCGGTCTCCTGCTATTGCTGCTGGTGGCGGGGTGTTCGGCCCCGGCCGTCGCCCCGGAGCAGGACGCGACGCGCGCCGGGTGCGCGCCCGACGCGCCGCCGTCGCCGACCGGGACGGTCACCTTCGACCACGCCCGCAACGTGTCGATCACCGGCGCCGACGGTTACCGCGTCCTGACGTTCAAGCAGCCGTATCCGGGCGGGGCGCCGCAGTCGGTCGTGCTCGTCGGCTGCGGGACGCCCGATCCGGCGCTGCCGCCGCAGCTGGCGGGGGCGCCGGTCGTCCGGACCCCGGTGACCTCGATCTACTCCGGCTCGACGACGCAGCTGCCGTTCCTCGGCGAGCTGCACGCCCTCGACGACCTCACCGGCGTCGCGTCGCTGGACTACATCAGCGACGGCGCCGCCCGGGCCCGCGTCGAGTCCGGCGCGGCCACCCAGTTCGCCCCGTCCGGCGCGATCGACGCCGAGAAGGTGATCGCCGCCGGGCCGTCGGTGGTGCTGAGCGGCGGTACCGAGGACCCGGCGTTCCCGGCGCTGCGCCAGGCCCGGATCCCGGTGCTCGGCTGGGCCGACTACCTGGACTCCAGCCCGCTCGGCCAGGCCGAGTGGATCAAGGTGATGGGGGCGCTGACCGGCCGCGACGCCGAGGCCGATGCGGCCTACCGCGGCATCGAGCAGCGCTACGCCGCCGTCGCGGCGAAGGCCCGCGGGCAGAAGCCGGTCCCGGTGACGCTGGGCCAGCCCTACCAGGGATCGTGGAACGTTCCGGCCGGCGGCTCGACCGCGGGGGCGCTGTTCGCCGACGCCGGCGCGACCTGGTCGGGGAAGGCGAAGAAGCAGTCCGGGTCGGTGCCCTCGACCTTGGAGAACGTGCTCGCCGCCGACGGGGGCGCGAAGTTCTGGCTCACCGACGGCCCGTTCCGCACGACCGCCGACGTCGCGAAGTCCGACCCGCGGCTCAGCGCGTTCGCCGCGGTGAAGCCGGGCGGGCAGCTGTGGACCCGCGACAAGCTCACCGGACCCACCGGCGGTAACCAGATCTACGAACGCGGCGTCGCCCACCCCGACGAGATCCTCGCCGACGTCGTCTCGATCCTGCATCCTGCGCTCATGCCCGGCCACCAGCAGGTCTACTACCAGCGGGTCCCCACCGGATGACCGCCGTCCGCCCGGACCGGCGCACCGGCGGCGCCGAGCGGGCGGCGCAACGGTCCGGACGGCGCGCCCCGCTCGCCCTGGTGGCGCTCGGTCTCGCCGGGTGCGTGTTGTTCGCGCTCGCCGTCGCCACCGGCTCGGTGCCGATCCCGCCGCTGCGCACGGTCACCGCACTGCTGGGGCTCGGCTCCGGCGACCCGCGCCTGGACGTGCTGGTGACCGGCATCCGGGTCCCGCGCGCCGCTACCGCGGCGCTGGCCGGGGCCGCGCTCGGTGCGGCAGGGCTGCTCACCCAGACGCTGTTCCGCAACCCGCTCGCCGAGCCCTACGTCCTCGGCGTCAGCGCCGGGGCGTCGCTGGGTGTCGCCCTGGTCGTGACCGCGGGGGCCACCGGAGCGGCGTTCACCGCAGGCGGGCTCGGCGTGCTGCCGAGCGCGGGCAGCCGGCTCGGGACGGTGCTCGCCGCGGCCACCGGCGCTGCCGCGGTGCTCGCGCTGGTGCTGCTGCTGTCCCGCGCGGCCCGCTCGACGACGGCACTGCTGGTCGTCGGCGTCATGCTCGGGTCGGTGGTGACCGCCGTGGTCAGCCTGTTGCTGGTGTGGACCGACCCGCGGCAGGCGCAGCAGTTCCTGGCCTGGGGGCTGGGCAGCGTCGACGGCGTCGCGCTCGGAGAGCTGCCGGTGTTCGGCGGGGTCGTCGCGGTCGGCCTGGTGGCGGTGGCGCTGCTGGCCAAACCGCTCGACGGGCTGCTGCTGGGCGACGACTACGCCCGCACCGCCGGTGTCGACGTCGCCCGGGTGCGGTTGGTGGTGCTGCTGGTCGCGGCGGTGCTGGCCGGGGTGGTGACCGCGTTCTGCGGGCCGATCGGGTTCCTCGGGATCGCCGTACCGCACCTGGCCCGGATCTCGGTCGGGACGTCGCGGCACCGGGTGCTGGTGTCCGCGACCGCGCTGACCGGCGCGGTCGTCGGGCTCGGGTGTGCGGTAGTCGGGCATCCGCCGGGGGTGGAGACGGTGCTGCCGCTCAACGTCGTGACCTCGCTGGTCGGAGCGCCGGTGGTGATCGCGGTGCTGCTGCGGTCCCGCAAGCTGGGGTCGGCCTGGTGACCGGGCTCGCGCTGCGGGACCTCGCGGTCGGGCACCGGCACCGCCGGGTCACGACGACCGTGTTGTCCGGTGTGGACGCCGTCGCCGGCCGCGGGGAGCTGACGGTGCTGCTCGGCCCGAACGGTGCCGGGAAGTCGACGCTGCTGCGGACGCTGGCCGGGCTGGCCCCGGCGTTGTCCGGAACCGCGTCCCTCGACGGGGACGACCTGCTCGCGCTGCCCGCGACCGAGCGGGCGCGGCGGGTCGGGGTCGTGCTCACCGACCGGGCCGACCCGGGGCTGCTGACCGGGCGCGACGTCGTCGAGCTGGGGCGGCTGCCGCACACCGGCGCCTCCGGCGCGCTCGGCCCGGACGACCTCGACGCCGTCGACGCCGCGATCGATGCCGTCCGCGCGACCCCGCTGGCCGAGCGCCGGGTCGGGGAGCTGTCCGACGGCGAACGGCAGCGCCTGATGGTCGCCCGTGCGCTGGCGCAGCGACCGTCGCTGCTGCTGCTCGACGAGCCGAGCGCGTTCCTCGACGTCGCCGCCCGGGTCGCGCTGCTCGGGCTGCTGCGCCGCCTCGCCCGGGAGCAGGGGTTGTGCGTGCTGCTGTCCACCCACGACCTGGAGCTCGCGCTGCGCCTCGCCGACGCGGCCTGGCTGCTCGACGGCTCCGGCGGGTTCGTCACCGGGACCCCGGACGAGCTGGCCGCGCGCGGCGCGATCGGGGCCGCCTTCGACACCCCGGAGCTGGAGTTCGACCCGGCCGTCGGCACGTTCCGGCTGCGTGCCCTCTGAGGTTCACCTGATCGGACCAGCGGTCGGCGGTTGCGGTGCCGGTGCGCGGGTGGCGACGCGGCCACGGTGCCAGGCGCGGTCGTCGTCCCGCATCCCCGTGTCCGGCACCGTCCGCGAGCGGCGACGGGGCCGGTACCGCAGTCACTAGGTTCGACGGCGAGCGCGGACGCCTCGCGCACCCACCCGATCCCAGGAGACCGAGATGCCCGACGCCGCGAGTGCGGCCGAGCTCGAGTCGCTGCTGATGTCCCGGTCGCTCGGCGACCCGGAGCTCGCCGCGGCCACCGAGCACACCCCCGACACCCGGATCCTGCCGGACGTGTCGGTCGTGAAGGTCGGGGGCCAGAGCTTCCTCGACCGTGGCCGCGAGGCCGTGTTCCCGCTGGTCGACGAGCTGCTCGAGGCCCGGCGGTCGCACCGGCTGCTGATCGGCACCGGCGGTGGCACCCGCGCCCGGCACGCGTACTCCCTGGCCGCGGAGCTCGGCATGCCCACCGGTGTGCTCAGCTCGTTCGGCAGCGCCGTCGCCGGGCAGAACGCCACCATGCTCGGCTACCTGCTGGCCCGGCACGGCATTCCGGTCGTCGCAGGCGGCGGGTTCGAGGCGCTGCCGCTGCAGCTCTCCGAGGTCCGTGCCGCGGTGTTCGCCGGCATGCCGCCGTACGCGATGTGGCAGCCCTCCCCGGCCGAGGGCGTCATCCCGCCCTACCGGACCGACGCGGGCTGCTACCTGGTCGCCGAGACCTACGGCTGCCAGAACATGATCTTCGTCAAGGACGAGGACGGCCTCTACACCGCGAACCCCAAGAACGACCCGTCGGCCACACTGATCCCGGAGATCACCGTCGACGAGCTGATCGAGCGCGACCTGCCCGACCTCGTCATCGAGCGCCCGGTGCTGGAGCTGATGAAGCGGGCCCAGCACGTCCGCAGCGTCCAGATCGTCAACGGGCTCAAGCCCGGCAACCTGACCCGCGCCCTCGCCGGCGAGCACGTCGGCACGATCATCTCCGCAGGTGAGCAGCAGTGAGCACCACGTACAGCAAGGACGTCGAGTCCGCCCTGGCCCGTCAGACCCTGCTCGACCGCGAGCAGGTCCGCCCGGTCGACCAGCAGCAACCGGTGATCCGGATGCTGCCGACGCTGCGGGTGGTCGTACTCGGCGGCCGCTCGGTGATCGACAAGGGTCGCGACGTGCTGCTGCCGCTGGTCGACGAGCTGCGCGCCGAACTCGCCGGGGACCCGCTGCTGATCTGCACCGGGGCCGGAATCCGGGCCCGGCACGCGATCGGCGTCGCGCTCGACCTGGGGCTTCCGACCGGAGCGCTGGCCGAGCTCGCCGGCCGCGAGGCCGAGCAGAACGGGCACCTCGTCGCCGCGCTGCTCGCCCAGGAAGGTGTCGCGTACCTCGGCCACGACACCGCCGCGCACCAGCTGCCGGTGCACCTGGCCGCGTCGAACGCCGCGGTGACCAACGGTTTCCCGCCCTTCGGCGTGCACGAGTTCCCCGCCGAGGTCGGCAAGCTGCCGCCGCACCGCACCGACGCCGGGTCGCTGCTGCTCGCCGACGCCTGGGGTGCCGCGTCACTGACCTTCGTGCACGGTGCCGACACCCCGGACGGGTCGGTGACCGCGTCCGAGCTGCTCGACGACGAGTCCGCCGTGCCGCCGGTGGACCGCGAGGCGCTGCGGATCCTGCAGCGCGCCAAGCACGTCCGGTCGTTCCGGGTGATCGACGGGACCGTGCGCGGGAACCTGCCGAAGGCGCTCGCGGGGGAGCCGGTGGGGACTCTCGTCTCCGCCTGAGACCCACTCTCCTCGGCAGCGGGGGGGGGGGCGCGGGGGGGGGGGGGGGGGGGGGGGGGGGGGGG